>CALLFZ010000034.1 GCA_938010045.1 uncultured bacterium | reverse complement strand
GGTCTGGCCACGATCTCCTGGACGCCCGCCACCGGCACGAACTGGGTCTTGCAGGAGCGCCTCAGTCTGTCGGCGGGCAGTTGGACCAATTCGCCCAGCGGCAGCACCAATCCCGTCACCGTTCCGGCCGCGTTGCCGAGCAAGTTCTACCGCCTGTTCAAACCATGACCCATCCGTATTCACTCACCCTGTAGCACACCATGAGCAAACCAAAGAAAGAAAACCATGAAAACCAAATTGAACTCGTTGCTCCTCGCGCTGGCCGGCTTGGTGGCCGGCGCAACCCACCTGGCCGCCCAAGGCACGGCTTTCACCTACCAGGGCTGGCTCGATGACGGCGGCAATCCGGCCAACGGGCTTTACGATTTGCAATTTACGATTTACAGCACCGCGAGCGGCGGAAGCGTGGTGGCCGGGCCATTGACCAACGCCGCCACCGCCGTCAGCAACGGCCTGTTCACGGTGACGCTCGACTTTGGCGCGGGCGTCTTTACCGGAGCGGACCGCTGGCTCGACATCGCCGTGCGCACCAACGGCGGCGGGGCGTTCACGACGCTCACCCCGCGCCAGGCCCTTACTCCCACGCCCTACGCCATGCTTGCCGGCAACGTCTCGGGCGTGATCCCGAACAGTTCGCTGCCCGCCAGCCCGAGCTTCTCCGGTACGGTGGCGGCGGGCGGCTTCGCCGGCAGCGGCAGTGGCTTGACCGCGCTCAACGCCAGTGAATTGACCAGCGGCACCATCCCCGCTGCCGCGCTCGGCACCATCCCCGCTGCCGCGCTCGGCAACGCCTGGAAAATCACCGGTAACACCGGCACGACCCCGGGCACGCAGTTCCTCGGCACGGCCGACAACCAGGCGCTGGAACTCAAGGTCAACAACCAGCGCGCCCTGCGCGTGCAGCCGGGCGACTCCGCACCCAACCTCGTTGGTGGCTTTGCCGGCAACGTCATTCCCGGCGGGGCCTCCGGCTCGGTCATCGCCGGCGGCGGCGCCAATGACTTCACCAACTCCATCGCCGGCGCCAGTTATGCGGCGATTGGCGGCGGGCGCAACAATCAGATTCTCGCGGCGGCGGCCAGCGACTCCGTCATCGGCGGCGGGGCCAACCACCGCATCGAAGGCGCCTTCCGCGCCACCATTGCCGGTGGCGATGGCAATCTCATTCAAACCAACAACACGTGGGGCACCATCGGTGGCGGCCTGGACAACCACATCCTCGCCAACAGTTACGCCGCGACGGTGGCAGGCGGACGCGACAACCTGATCAATCCGGGTAGCGATTCGGCTTTCATCGGCGGCGGCAAGCAGAATACCGCCAATGGCGCTTACGCCACGATCCTGGGCGGCCGCCTGAACGAGGCGACCAACCACGCGCTGGCGGCCGGGCATCGCGCCCGGGCCAGCCACTCCGGCGCGTTCGTCTGGGCCGACTCCACGGATGCAGACTTCGCCTCCACTACCACCAACCAGTTCAATGTCCGCGCGTCGGGCGGCGTGCGCTTCGTCACCGGCGGCGCCGGCATCACCCTTGACGGTCAGCCCCTGGCCACTGGCACCAATTTTGCTCGCCTCAACGCCAGCCAGGCCTTTACCGGCACAAACCTGTTCACCGAGCGCCTCGGCATCGGCGTCACCTCGCCCCTGCGCTCACTGCACGTGCGCGACATCTCCGGCGGTCTCGGTGGCGATATTCAGGTCGGCAGCACCTCCGCCGACGGCACGAGCAAGCTCGTTCACTTTGGTGACATCCATGCCAGCGGTCGCGGCTACGTGGCCGTCGGCGAAACCGGCGCCGACGACCGCATGGAGCTCACTGCCGGCACCTTTGTCTTCACCAACCTGAGCCAGAGCGGCCGCGTGGGCATCGGCCGCCTCCCCACGGCCAACAAACTCGAGGTCGAGGGTGACGCCTCCAAGACCACCGCCGGCTCCTGGGTCGCCAACTCCGACGCTCGCATCAAAGAGGACATCCAGCCCGTGACCGGCGCGCTCGACACGCTGGCCAAAGTCCGGCTCGTGAGCTTCCGCTACACGGACGATTACCGGGCGGCGCACCCCGGGGTGGCCGACCGCCGTTACCTCAATGTGGTGGCCCAGGAATTCCGCGAAGTCTTCCCCGAGCACGTGAAATCCAGCGGCGAGAAACTGCCCGACGGCTCGGAGATTCTGCAGGTGGACACCTATCCCCTGACCATCTACACCGCTGCCGCGGTGCAGGAGCTGCGCGCCGAAAACGCCGCCCTCAAAGCCCGGATCGAAAAACTCGAACAACTCCTCAGCCAACCGCTCAACCGGAACAACCGATGAAAACTCCAAAAGCCGAAATCTGGCTGCGAAATGCGCGGAGCGTCGTGGAGTGCGGCGGTTCTTCGCCACTTTTCCCACGCGAGCCGATGAATCCGCCGTTCCAAAGCATCCGAGGGCCGGCGCTGTACAAAACCTTCCGGAGGCTCGTTGCGCTTGCCTTGCCGATCGGTGCGCTGTGCTGGGGTGCCCACGCCCAGAGCGTCAGCATCCCCTGGCACACCATTGACGGCGGCGGGGGCACCAGCACCGGCGCCGAGTATGGGGTCAGCGGCACGATTGGCCAGCCCGATGCCGGGGTGATGAGTGGCGGGCCCTTCACCCTCACCGGCGGGTTTTGGGCCTTGCCCATCGCCGTGCAAACGCCCGGCGCGCCCACGCTCACCATCACTCCGGCCGGTCCGGGTCTGGCCACGATCTCCTGGACGCCCGCCACCGGCACGAACTGGGTCTTGCAGGAGCGCCTCAGTCTGTCGGCGGGCAGTTGGACCAATTCGCCCAGCGGCAGCACCAATCCCGTCACCGTTCCGGCCGCGCTGCCGAGCAAGTTCTACCGCCTGTTCAAACCATGACCCAGTGGCCGCCCAAGGCACGGCCTTTAGCTACCAGGGCCGGCTCGATGACGGCCGCGATTGGGGACAGGCACAAGTGCATTTCCACCCGGATCCCGCCCCCTCGCCTCACCCGTGAAAACAATCCGCAGCGCAATCGGCTTCTCCCCAATAGAATCGTACCAGAAGCCCTCCCGCCCCACCGAGAGTGCGCCGGCGCTCGTGAGGATCTGTTCGATGACCCAACGTTGAGTACAAGCAAGACGGTGTGCGAGCGGATCGGGCGGCGCAAGTTCAGATCGCGTTCGCCAACCGATCAGGTGATGGGGCGAGGCGTGTTCAGTGATGGTAACCTTCTTGGACCGGATTCGGTTTCGTGAATCGGCGCTGGCCGATTTTTGCCCGCGAAGGAGTCTTGCCCGAACGCGAAGGGTATTTATGCGAAGGCGCCGGCGATTCGGGCCCGGTAGGGTAGCGGCGGCCGGCACCGCACGCGGCGCTCGGGCGTCGAGGACCGCCGTCTGCGCGCCAGCCACCACTCTGAGGGGGAGCGACTTCACCGGATCGAACTGCGTCGATTGAGCTGCCATGCGGTGGCCGTGGCGGTGAAGGCGAAGGCGGAATTCGAAAAGGCGTCGCCTGTAGAGAGGTCGCTCCACGATTAATCTAAGGACAACCTCACGTCCCACCATGATCAGAGGGTGAACATCCTCTGGGTTGGCTCCAGCGCAAAATGTGGGGGCACCGATATCCGGACTGCGGAGACGTTGCCGTGCGGGTTGCGGCGTGCGATGCGCTGGAGGTCATGGGCGTGGCGAAGAAACCTCGCGCGAAGCGGGGGCCGGGGAATGGCGCGGCGCCACGGCGATGAGCCATCGGCCAATATCGCGCATGCGTCGGCAGAACTCCTGCGTCTCAACGCGACCGTTGACGAGCCAGCGGCCATGATCATCTTGCGACTGAACCGCTGCGAGCGCGGCGGCGCGCGCGCGGGGATCCGGGCGTGGCGATGGGGGGCGGTTGAGGCGCGCCGCGTCTGGCTGTGCGCCGAATGCTCGCCACTCCTTGAGCAGTGCGGAGATGCCGAAGTCGCCCTCCCATCCGTAGCCCGTGCGCCGCTCTTCGCTGAGCTCCGCCAGCGTGTAATGGATGCGGCCGTCACGATCTCCGTAGATCGGACGGTTGGTTCGCAGCTCGTAGAACCGGGCCCAGCGGTTTGAACTGATCGCCGAACGCTCGAACCATGCGATTGCGGCGGGAATCGGTGCAAGGAAATGGTCGTCGCCGGTGGCCTCGTGGAGCCGCATCAGCGCGCGGATGGCTCCGACGCTTTCGGCGGTGCACACGGCGGGCGGCTCGAACGCGCGCGCCCAGGCGGGCTCCATCTCGAGGTTGTACTGCTGGGCCCACACGGGCTGGGGGGCCGGGAGCTGGGCCAGGATCAAAAACTCGCCGGCGCGTCGCGCGGCGGCGAGGCATTCCGCATCGCCCGTTGCGCGCCAGATCGCGAGCAGCGTGCGCATCGCATTCGCATGAACATGATCGTTGAGCGTGTAGTAGCCGTAGTAGCGGTTGCCGGGGTGTTGGCCGACCGATTCAGGAAATCGGGCCGGCCGAATCGGCGCCGTGTTGGTGCTGGGCGCCGGCCCTTCGAACCGTTGCGGCCACGCACCGTTCGGATACTGGGCGGCAAGCAGCGCGCGGCGGCCGTGCTCGAACGCGCTGCGAATCTCGGCGCGGCGCGCCGGCGAGACGACGACGGGCTCAAGGGTGAGCTCGAGGAGGAATCGGAGCGCGGCGGTGGTGGTGTCATCGTCGAGCGTGGAGCGGTTGAACCGCCGCGTGGCGTCGGAGGGTGCGAGCCGGCCGATGTCGGAGCGGCGGTACACCTTCGCCGAGGCTTCCGGCGCGAAGTCGATCGAATAGTCCCATCCGCCGCTGGCCAGCTGACCCCGCGCGAGCGCTTCGCCGGCACGTTCTGCGGCCTCCAGATGGAGCCGGTCGCCGGTGACCCGCCACGCTTCGAGCAGCGTTTCGCCGACGGTGGGCGTGCCGGGCGGCTGGACCCACACCTCGGTGGGCTGGGCAGGTCGCTCGCCGCGGCGGTCGCGGAGGTCAAGGGAATAGCTCCAGAGCCAGCCTCCTTCGGTCGAAATGTCGGATAGGTACGTTGTGGCGCGGCGGAGCGCCTCGCGGGCGCGGGCCATCAGCGCATCGTCATCGGGGGCGACGGCGGAGGAGGCGGCCGTCATTCCCGCGGCGAGAAGAACAACCCTATGTCCAATCCTTGGACGTCGAGCTCGTCGGGCTATCCAACGGTTGGACATTTCAGTAGGCCTTCGCGAAAACGACGCGGTCGCGGCTCGCCGACCCGCACTTGATGCAGAGGCCGGGCGCGCCCTGGCCGTAGCCGGTGGGAAGGCAGCGGATCGTGACGGTAAGTTCCTCGTTGATTGCGCGCTCGCAGTTGGGGGAACCACACCAGTGAGCGAGGGCGAATCCGCCGTGGAGTTCGGGTTTCTCCGGGTTCGCGGGGGTGAAGAAGGCGCGAAACTCGTCCCAGCCGTCGATCGGACGGGTGTGAGCGTCGCGGAAGGCGCGGGCGCGTTCGAGAAGGCCGCGCTGGATGTCGTCGAGCGTTGTGGCGATGGTCGCGACGAACTCGGCGCGGGGGACGCTGGCGCGGTCGCGCGGGGCGCGGTCGCGACGGCCGACGAAGACGGAGTCCTTCGCGATGTCGCGCGGGCCGACCTCGGCGCGGATCGGGATACCGCGTTTGATCCAGGCCCAGCCGCGCTCGCCGGCGTTGTCGTCGCGGGTGTCCACGATGACCTCGACCGGACGGCCGTCGTAGCGCTGTTCGCGGAGCTCGGCGGCGAGGCGTTCGCACCACGGCAGAACCGTGGCGCGATCGTCGTCGCGGCGGACGATCGGTAGGATCGCGACGTGGGCGGGCGCGACGCGGGGCGGCACGACCATGCCATTGTCGTCGCCGTGGGTCATCACGAGCCCTCCGATGAGTCGGGTCGAGACACCCCACGAGGTGGTCCACGCGTACTGGCGAGTGCGGTCGCGCGCGGTGAACATGATCTCCGAGGCGCGGGCGAACTTCTGGCCGAGGAAGTGGCTGGTGCCGGCCTGCAGCGCCTTGCGGTCCTGCATCATCGCCTCGATGCAGAATGTGTGCTCGGCTCCGGGGAAGCGTTCGTTGGGGGTCTTTTCGCCGGTGAGGACGGGCATCGCGAGCACGGATTCAGCGAACTCTCGATAGAGGTCGAGAATCGTGAGCGTTTCGGCCCAGGCCTCCTCGCGCGTTTCGTGCGCGGTGTGACCCTCTTGCCAGAGAAACTCGGCGGTGCGGAGAAAGAGGCGGGTGCGCAGCTCCCATCGCACGACGTTGGCCCACTGGTTGATTTTGATGGGGAGATCGCGCCAGCTTTCGACCCATTTGGCGAACATCGCGCCGATGATCGTCTCCGAGGTGGGGCGCACGACGAGCGGCTCCTCCAGCGGCGCGGCGGGCACCAGCCGCCCGTCGGGCCCGACTTCGAGGCGATGGTGGGTGACGACCGCGCACTCCTTCGCGAAGCCCTCGACGTGCTCGGCCTCTTGTTGCAGGAAGCTCAGCGGGATCAAGAGTGGGAAGTAGGCGTTGACGTGGCCGGTGGCCTTGAAGCGTTCATCGAGTCGCGCGCGGATGTTCTCCCAGATCGCGTAGCCCCAGGGGCGGATCACCATGCACCCGCGCACGGGGCTGGTTTCCGCTAGCTCCGCGGCGCGGACGACCTCTTGGTACCACTCCGCGTAGTCCACGGCGCGAGTGGGCGAAATTGCGGTCGGCTCAGGTTTGTTCATGGATGGACTCCGTCGGCGTCGGGCGCCCACGATACGGCGCGGCGGCGCGCGGTCAAGCCGGACGGGGGCCGAGCGATTGGACAACGCCGGCCGTCTGGAGTACACAGACCGCATGAGCCGAGTGATTCTGACGGTTGGGCTGGCGATGGCGGCGGTGGCCGGAGCCGCGGAGGGATGGATTTCGATGTTCGACGGCCGGACGCTGAACGGCTGGCGGTCGAACGAGGAGACGTCGAACGTGTTTGCGGTGGTCGACGGCGCCCTGCGGGTCTCCGGCGGCCGTGCGCACCTGTTTTACGTCGGGCCCGACGGGACGGCCTCGTTCACGAACTTTGAGTTCCGCTGTGAGGTGAAGACGGAGCCGGGTGCGAACTCGGGCATTTACATCCACACGGCGTTCCAGGAGCGCGGCTGGCCCGAGAAAGGGTACGAGTGCCAGGTGAACAACACGCACAAGGACCCGAAGAAGACTGGCGGTCTTTACGCGGTGGCCGATGTGATGAACACCTCTCCGGTCGGTGACGGCGAATGGTTCGAGTATGCGGTCCTCGTCGAGGGCCGGCGGATCAGGATTTCGATCAACGGCCGCGTAACGACGGACTGGACCGAGCCCGAAACCTGGACGCCGCCGGCGAATATGGCGGGGCGCCGTCTCTCGGCCGGCACGATCGCGCTGCAGGGCCACGACCCGAACAGCACGATTTGGTACCGCAACCTGAGAATCCGGCCGCTGCCGTAAACTGGCGGCGCCGGCGTTTGGAGATCCATTCATGCCCTCAGAAACGCGCCACGGCATGCATCGCGATTCGTGGGTCACCTATCGGCCCTCGATCAAGGTGCTCGATTGCACCTTGCGCGACGGCGGACTGATGAACAACCACCGGTTCGACGATGAATTCGCCCGGGCGGTCTATCGGGCGAACTGCGCGGCCGGCGTTGACTACATGGAGTTCGGCTACAAAGCCGACAAGGCGCTCTATTCGCGGGACGAGTATGGCCCCTGGCGGTTTTGTGACGAGGACGATGTGCGCCGGATTATTGGGGATGAGCCGCCGCCGTTGAAGCTTAGCGCGATGGCCGATGCCGGCCGCACGGACTACAAGCGTGACATTCTGCCGAAGGACAAGAGCGTGTTCGACTGCATCCGCGTCGCCTGCTACATCCATCAGATTCCGATCGCGATCGATATGCTCAAGGATGCGGCCGACAAGGGATATGAGACGACGCTGAACCTGATGGCGCTC
Source organism: uncultured bacterium (assembly GCA_938010045.1). Classification (GTDB taxonomy): domain Bacteria; phylum Verrucomicrobiota; class Kiritimatiellia; order PWTM01; family PWTM01; genus CAACVY01. Next base: position 128,717 of record CALLFZ010000034.1, on the reverse strand, counting down.
TCGACGGTGCCCGAGTCGGAACTGCGGACCGCGTTGGCGGAGGTTGTGGAGAAGACCTCGGTTCATGTGCTCTATGTGGTGGACAGCTTCGGCGCGCTCTATTCCGAACAGATCCGCGACTACGTCCGCTTGTTCCTGCGCTACGCCGGGCCGGACCGGCAGGTGGGGATCCATGCCCACAACAACATGATGCTTGCCTATGCGAACACGATCGAGGCGTTGATCGCGGGCGCGAACCGGCTGGATGTGACGATTCACGGTCTCGGCCGGGGCGCAGGGAATTGTCCGACCGAACTGCTGCTCATGTTTCTGAAAAACCCGAAATTTCGGGTGCGGCCCGTCCTCGAGTGCGTGGAGCGGTACCTGTTCCCGCTACGCGAGAAGATCCCGTGGGGCTACAGCATTCCGCATGCGATCTCCGGCGCCCTGAACCGTCATCCGCGCGAGTCGATGGCGTGGATGGAGAGTGACCGCGCCAACCGAATCGTCGAGTTTTACGATCGGATGTTGGAGTAGGCGAGGATGACCGTTCAGTCGGGGCGGGCGCGGCGGCGAGCGGCGCGACGGCGGCCCTCCCGCACGACCTCGACCGCGACGCTGCGCGCGAAGCGGAGCGCACCGGGTTTGTCGACGGTCACGGTGGCGCGTCGGACCCCGGGGTGCGCCGCGCAGGCCGCCGCGATCCGGTCAGCGAGCGTTTCGACAAGTTGAAACGAGCTGTGCTCGACGAGAGCCACGATCGCTTTTTTCAGCGATTTATAGTCCACAGCGTCCTCGATCGAATCGCTGCGCGCGGCGGGCCGGGTGTCGGTGTCGAGCGCGATGTTGATGATCACGTCCTGCGGCGCGCGTCGCTCCTCGGGATAGACACCAATCACGCAGCGCAGCGCGAGGTCACGAATGAGGATGCGGTCGGTCACAGCCGCGCGCCGGGTGGGATCACGGTGTTCTTGGGGATGACGATCACTCCATCTCGGACCGTGAATTGCGGCGTGACCGTCCCATCGGGTTTGCCATCCGGCGAGATGTAGGCGCCGTCGCCGATGCGGGCATTCTTGTCCACGATCGCGTTGCGGATGAAGCAGTCGCGGCCGATGCCGAGCCGGGGACCGGGCGGGACGGGCTCGCGCTCATGCTCGTAGTAATCGGCGCCCATGATCACGGAATGTTCGATCACGGTGCCCTCTCCGATCACCGCCCGAACTCCGATGATCGAGTGGAGGATGCGGTGGCCGCTGATGATGCAACCCTCGGCGAGCAGGGTGCGGTTCAGGTCGCAACAGTTGATCTTCGACGAGGGGAGAAACCGCATGTGCGTGTAGATCGGTGCACGGGGCTCATAAAAGGAGAAGGGAGGGCGTGGCTCGGTCAGGTCCAGGTTGGCCTCCCAGAAGGCGCCGATGGTTCCAATGTCGCGCCAGTAACCCTCAAAAATGAAGCTATGGACGTTGTAGCGCTCGATCGCGGCGGGAATGATGTGTTTGCCGAAGTCCGTGCGGTTGGGATCGGCGAGCAGTTCTTGGAGAACCGGACGGTTGAAGATGTAGATGCCCATGCTCGCCAGGTAGCGTTCCTCGCTGTACATCGGCGCGCGGAGCTCATCGAGCAACGGGGTGTCGCCGGGTTTCTCGACGAACCGGAGGATGCGGTTGTGCTCGCCGACCTGCATGATGCCGAGCGAGCCGGCCTCAGAGCGCGGAACCGGCTTGGTCGCGATGGTGACGTCGGCGCGGTTCGCAACGTGCTGCTCGATGACCTTCTGAAAATCCATGCGGTAGAGCTGGTCGCCAGACAGGATGAGGATCAGGTCGGGCGACTCGTCCATGAAATAGCGGAACGACTTACGGACAGCGTCGGCCGTGCCCTCGTACCACGATTCCGAATCCGGGGTTTGCTGGGCCGCGATGATACGCACGAACCCGCGATGGAACTGATCGAACTGATAGGTGTTCGCGACATGCTCGTGGAGCGATACGCTGTTGTACTGCGTCAGCAGGTAGATGCGCCGAAGCCGGCTGTTCAAGCAGTTACTGATCGGGATGTCCACGAGGCGGTACTTGCCGCCGATCGGGACGGCTGGTTTTGCGCGGTCGCGGGTGAGTGGCTGAAGTCGCGTTCCGGCGCCCCCGCCCATGATCACGCACGCCACGTTCATGATTCGATGTCTCGCTCCAGCTCACAGGATGACCGGAGGCCGCCCCACTGTCAACGGGATGGGGGGGTGGTTGGCGGCGCGTCGCGGCGCTGGTGGTTGCGATCCGGCACGGATGGCGCATACGCCCACCGGACGCCTGTGAGTCGCACGGGATGGCGCCCGGGACGGTGGCCGGAATACCGAAGGCGCCGGTGCGGTTGCAGGTTCGCGCTTCGGCTCCAGCGCGGTAAGGCGGTGACAGCGGATGCTTCTTGGTTTCACTGGAACCGCGGCCGACTTGAGACGGGCACGCTGCGGTCGACTACCCGTTGCAGAGCGAGTCATCGGCGATTAGTGTGATGCGAGTGAGTAGGTTCGGCCAAATGGCGGGCAGTTGGATGTGGGCACTGGCTGTCCTCCCGGCTGTCGCCTCCATCCGCATCACCGAGTTTTCCGCCTCGAATTCAAAAGTGATACGTGACGCATTTGGAGATTCTTCGGACTGGATCGAGATCGCCAACATCGGCACCCAGACTGTGAACCTCGCTGGCTGGCGCCTCACGGATAACGCCGCCAATCTCGCGAAGTGGATGTTTCCCTCAACCAATATCGCGCCGGGCGAATACTGGGTGGTCTTTGCATCGGGTCGGAACCGCGCGACGGCCGGCCAAGAGCTCCACACGAATTTCGAGCTCAAGAGGGATGGCGAATTCCTCGCGCTCGTGAACTCCAACGGTGTGATCGTCCAGTCGCTCAACCCGTTTCCGGCGCAGGCAACGGATGTCTCGTATGGACTGCTTCCGTCGTCCACCTCCATTACGTTGATTGCCCGCACGGCGGCCCCGTGCCGATATCTGGTGCCGAATGCGGTTCCGCCATCGGAATGGCCGTTTGAGTGGTACGACGACAGCGCTTGGGCGACCGGCCACACGGGGATCGGTTTCGGAGCGAACTATTCGAACGTCATCGGTACGGCGGTCTCGAACGAGATGTTCAAGAGCCGTACGTCGGTTCAGATTCGCATTCCGTTCGTCGTTGAGCAGCCGCGGACGATACAGAGTTTGACGCTCGAGATGCAGTTCGACGATGGCTATATGGCCTGGCTCAATGGGCGCGCGATCTGGGTGACCAACCTTTCTCTCGCCTACCTGCCGCCGGCTTGGAACGCGACGGCGACGGCGGAGAACGATGGACATGCCGTTTCGCGGGTCGGCATCCGCAAGCCGTGGTCGCTCTTGCGGCCGGGCACGAACGTGTTGGCGATCCATGGCTACAACCGGGCCACGAACAACCCCGACCTTCTGATTCGCCCTGGCTTAGTGGCGACCGCGGAGACCTATCAGGTGACGAGTACGAACTGGGCCTATTTCTATCCGCCGACGCCGGGTGCGCCGAATGTGCCGCAGAGCCAGGTTCGAGGGCCTGTGATTGAAAGCGTGTACCGTTCGGGCCGGCCGGTGCCGTCCGGGCAGAGTCTCGTCGTCACCGCCGCGGTGCGGAAAGTGACGGCGGATGTGCAGGATGTTCGTGTGTATTCCGCGATCATGTACGGGAGCGAAACGGCGATCCTGATGAGAGATGACGGCGTCGCGCCGGATCAGGTCGCCGGCGACGGCGTGTTCACCGGCACGATTCCGGCTGGCCAGCTCGCCGGGCCCGGCCAGATGATTCGCTGGCGCTACGAGGCGAGGGATACGGCCGGAGGGACCACGTTCATGCCGCCGAACGACGACCCGTGGGAGACGTCGCGGTATTACGGCACGATCATCGAAGACCTCACCATCACCAGCCGCCTGCCCGTGGTGCACCTGTTTCTGCCCAACATGTCTGCGGCCTATAACGAGGTCGGAACCTACGGATGCGTCTGGCATCGGGATGAGTTTTACGATAACGTGCACTTCGATCTTCACGGCCAGAGCACCTCCAGCGGCACGTTTCCGAAAAAGAGCCTGAACCTCGATTTCCCGAATGACCATCGCTTCGACTACGGCGGCCCCCGCCGCGTCAAGGACATTGATCTGCTTTCGAACTGGGCCGACAAGGCGAAGGTGCGTAACGCGATTGCGGCGGAGTGGTTCGCCGCCTTCGGCATGCCGGCGCATTTCTCGTTCCCTGTCCGCGTGCACACGAACGGCGTCTTCTTTTCCACCTATGACCTCATCGAGGACGCAGATGAGCGGTTTCTGGAGCGCCTCGGATTCGATGGACGTGGCGCACTCTACAAGATGTATCAGGCGCTGACGTCGTCGTACGCGTATGTCGAAAAGAAGACCCGCGAATGGGAACCCAACACCGATCTGCAGTCATTGATCGACGCGCTCAATCCCAGCCGTCCGCTCAGCGAGCGGTCGCGCTGGGTCTTCGACAACGTGGACATCCCGCGGGCGGTGAACTACTTTGCTTCGCGCGCGGTCATCAATGACATCGACCACGGGCACAAGAACTATTACGTGTACCGCGATTCGGACGGGTCGTTGCTGTGGAGGCTGCTGCCGTGGGACGTGGACTTGTGCCTCGGACGCCGCTGGACCTCGACGTACGGTTATTTCGATCCGAACATCTACACGAACGAGACCTATCTGAGCACCAGCGGCAACCGGCTGTACCGGGCGTTGCTCGACACGCCGGCATTTCGCGCGATGGTCGCCGCGCGGATGCGCACGGCGATGGACCGGTTCCTGGGCCCACCCGGCACGACGAATGGCTGGTTTGAGGAGCGGGTTCGCGGGTGGCTGGATCAGCTGGATCCGCCCGACGTCGCCATGTCCGACGCCGATCTGGATTATGTGCAGTGGGGCTCGTGGGATCCGTGGCAGACCGCGCGCGAGGCCGGCGAGGAGATTCTCAGCCGGTTTCTGCCCGGCCGGCGGTGGTACCTCGAAACCCAGACGGTGACCCATGGCGGTCTGATCCCGATGTCGCCGCCCGATGTGTCGCCCATGGCGATTCGGCGGATCGAGTTCTCGCCGGCCTCGGGCAATCAGGACGAGGAATTCATCGAGCTCGTGAACACGAACTCGTGGCCGGTGGATCTCTCCGGTTGGTCCATCCGCAACGCGGTGCGCTTTGTCTTTCCGGGCGGCACGATTTTGCTGCCGGGGTCAAACCTGTTCGTATGCGCGGACGTGGGCGCGTTTCGCACGCGGGCGGTCTCTCCGAAGTCGAACGAGATGGCGTTTGTTACGGGGCCGTTCTCGGGACATCTGTCGTCGTGGGGCGAGCCGGTGGAGCTGTGGGATGATCGGGGCCGGTTGATCAGCGTCACGAACTATCCGGCTTCGCCGAGCGCGTGGCAACGATATGTGCGCGTGACGGAGATCATGTATCACCCGACCGATCCGCCGGCCGGGTCGACCTGGAGCGATGATCGGGAGTTCGAGTGGATCGAACTCGCGAATCTGGGCGATGCGCCGCTGAACCTGAACGGAGTTCGGTTCACAGCGGGCATCCAGTGGGGCTGGACGAGCGATGTGTGGTTGGCCGCGGGGGGACGGGTGGTGGTCGCTCGCAATCCCACCGCCTTTGCCCTGCGGTATGACACGAACGGCATCGTCGTGTTCGGTCCGTTTGATGGCTACCTGGATGACAGCGGCGAGGAGCTGAAACTGGAGGACCCGAACAACGAGACCATTCTTGAGTTCGATTACAACGACGCTGGGTGGCCACAGACGGATGGAGGCGGCGCGACGCTGGTCATGGCGAACCTCGCTGCGCCGCACGACGAATGGGGCCGGCGGCAGAACTGGGCTGCCTCGTGGGTCTGGCAGGGGACCCCGGGACGGCCCGAGCCCGACTGGCCGCCGGATCGCGTCGTGATCAACGAATGGCTCGCGCACAGCGACACCACGCAGGACTGGATCGAGTTGCACAATCCCGGCTCGGTGGCCGTGGACATCGGCGGATGGTGGCTGAGCGACGATCTCGCGCAGTTGCAGAAATATGTCATTCCGGCCGGCACCGTGGTCGAGCCTGGTGGTTATGTTGTGCTCACGGAGAGGGAGTTCAATGCGAGCGATTCGCCCGGGTGCGTGGTGCCGTTTGCGCTGAGCGAGCTGGGCGAGGCCATTCATCTGACTGCGGTGACCAACGGCGTGGCGACGTCGTGGCGGCAGAGCGTCGTGTTCGGCGCGTCGGACCGGGAGGTGACGTTCGGACGGCATGTGCGTTCGGATGGCGTCGTGAAGTACCCGGCCATGGGCGCCGCGACGCCCGGCGCCGCGAATGCGGCGCCCAAGGTTGGCCCTGTGACCGTGACGGAGATTTTGTACGCGCCCGCTGCGGGCGGGATGGAGTACATCGAGTTGCTTCCGGTGACGAACGGGGTGGTGCGGATGTATGAGTGGACGGCTCCGACCAACCGATGGCGGCTGACGGGCGGCATCTCCTATACGTTTCCCGCGAACACGGTGCTGACCGGCGGGCAGTACGCGCTCGTGGTGGGCGGGGATCCGGCCATGTTCCGCATCTCGAACGGCATTCCGGCCCACATCCAGGTGTTCGGTCCGTTTACGAACGTGCTCGACAACGCCGGGGACGCGGTGAGGTTGCGCAAACCCGGCTATCCGCAGCCGGACGGGGTTGTGCCGTACATTCTGGTGGACGAGGTGGAGTATGACGATGTGTGGCCGTGGCCGCCCGCGGGCCGGCTCGAGGGGCGCTCGATTGAAAAGATATATCCCGGCTGGTACGGCAACGATCCGGCGCACTGGCGGGCGGGAGTGCCTCAAGGAACGCCCGCTGGCCCGCGGTCGAATGGCGACGCGAATGGCAACGGCATTCCGGACGAATGGGAACTGGTGTGGTTCGGAAGCCTGGGGCCGCCTCACCCACTGGCCGACCGGGACGGAAACGGCCGCCCGGACATCCTGCAGTATCTCGACGGATCGGGCGCGAGCAATGCCCTCGCCGAGCTCGTCCTCGAACCGTTCTCGAATCGCACCGACCTGCTCTCGTTCGAGGCGCGCGAAGCGGACGGCCCCGGCTATCAGGGTCGCCGGCGGTATTACGCGGTCGAGGCGACGACGTCGCTCACCGCCGGAGTCTGGACGCCCATGCCGGGACGGGACCGGATCGTCGGCGCGGGGCAGACGGTCGTGATCACCAACCATCCCGCACCCGCCAGCCGCATGACTCGGGTCCGGGCCTGGATGGAGGATGTGCCCGAATGAAAAGTTGGAACCGAGCAGAGTTGATGACCGGCGTGTTGCTCGCGGGGCTGGCGGCCGGTCCGGCGGCGGTCGGCACCACAAATTCGTTGCCCCGCGTGCTGATCATCGGCGATTCGATTTCGATCGGGTACACGCCACATGTGCGCGCGTTGCTGACGAACCGGGCGGTGGTCGTGCACAATCCCGGCAACGCCATGCACACCCGACACGGACTCGCCAACCTTGACGCGTGGCTGGGTACGGACCGCTGGGACGTGATTCACTTCAACTTCGGACTGCATGATCTGAAGCATGTGACCGCCGAAGGACGCCCTGCGATGGCACGGGGGGAGGGGCGGCGTCAAGTGGACCTGCCTGAATACCGGGCCAATATCGAAGCGATCGGGCGGCGGCTCGTTGCGACCGGCGCGCGCGTGATCTTCGCGACGACCACACCCTACCCCGACGGCACGCGGCCGTATCGCGATCCGGCCGACAGTGCGCGGTACAACGCGGAGGCGCTGGCGGCGTTGACATCGCTGGGCATCGCGGTGAATGATCTGGCCACCCTCGCCGCTCCGTCGCTCCATCGGTGGCAGCAGCCCGTGAACGTTCATTTCACAGAGGAGGGCCGTCGCGCGTTGGGGACCGCGACGGCGCGGGAAATTTGGCGGGCACTCGGGCATGATCCCGAAGACATCGGGGTGGCACCGTGAGCGCCGGCCGCAGCGCGTGGGGTGCGGTCGCGGTCGCGTTCGTCCTGCCTGCCGCGGTGGTGAGAGCTGGCCCGGCCGTCTCGAATCTCGTCGCCGCCTATGAGCCGATCGCGTCGGTGCGGTGCGACGTGCGCCGGGAGGTGGCGGGTCCTCATGGGACGGTCCGCCGTTTGAGCCGCGTGGTGTGGGCGCGGCCGGAACGGCTGTATTCGGAGAATTTCTCACCAGTGCGCCGGCGGGTGGTCTCGGACGGTACGAATTTCTTCAGCCATGTCGAGGGGGACCCATTCGGGTTTTCGCGACCGGTGGCAGAGCTGGACGAGGACATGCGGCGGCCGCTATCCGTCGTGCCAGGTTCGCCGATGGATCTGCTGCTGCGGTGGGTGGATGCGCCCGAACGCGAGGAGGCACCGATTTCGAACGGATGGCGGCGGGTGGTCGTTGACGGCCAGCCGCCTGGCTCGATTGTGATGGATGAGGCGGGTCGACCGGTTCGTATCGAGGTGGTGCGTTCGGAGGGTGGAATCTCGCCGCTGGCGGTCTGGACCTACGACCGGTGGGTTCGCACGCCATCAGGGGTCTGGATTGCGACCCGGCACGAAGCCGTGATGACGGGCGGCTCAGAACCGCTACGCGAAGTCACGTTCTTCGAGAATTACCGCGCCGACGTGACGGTGGCCGCCACCGAATTCCAGGAGGCGATCCGCGCCTTCCGCAATGTGCGGTTTACCAACGAATGGTCCGCAATCTACGGATCTGCCACCTCCGAACGCTGAGCGGGGGGGGGAGGGGGCGCCGGGACCATGGCGGGGGAGCGCGCGCGGTACCGCTCGTGGGCGCCGCGGGCTTTCTCCGGTGGGGCCGGCAGGTTCGCGAGCTGCCGTTCGATCTGCCCACGTAGCGTCTCGGCGAGCGGGGCGGCCCGGGCTTGTTCGAGGGCCAAGCGGAGTTCGTCGGCCGGGAGCTGAGAGGCCGCGTCGGCGATCTTCAGAAGCGCGCTCGCCGCCTCGTTGACGAGATTCGGATGGGCAAGAACATCGCGCAGGCGACGTATCGCAAGGACCGAGGGTGTCTGGCCGAGGGCGGCGAGCAGCGCGCGGTGGTCGTCCTCCGAAGCCATCATCGTTTCCCACGCGAGCAGTCGGTTCGCGCGGATGTCCGGCGCCAGCTCGAGCTCGGAGGTCCAGCGCAACACCGCGCGCACCGCCAACGGCCGCAGCGCCGCCGGCTCTCCGCGGCGGGCCATGTCCTCAATCCAGGGGAGCGCCTCGCGGTCGGGCCATTCGATGAGGATCCGGGCGGCGAGATCGCGAATGGCCGGGTCGGCCGAGGCGGCGGCGTCGGCGACGATGCGGACGGCGGCCGGCCCGCCGATGCGCTGCAATGCGCGGAGAAGAGGCGGCCGGGCTGCCGTGGCGACGGTCGGCATCGCATTGGACAACTGCGCGACGATCCATGGAGCTGTATCCGGGGCGCGCCGCGTGACGGCGGCGTACAGCGTCTTTTCCGCCGCGGCTACCTCATGGGGCTCTGCCAGATCGGTCCACCGTTGAAGGATCGCGCCCAGACCACGGGCGTCGACCATATCACGCAGGGCCGACCATGCGGCGATCCGTACGGCCGAATCGGAGTGCGCGGTGAGCTCGAGCATGGCGTCCGCGGCGGGGGCCCAGGCGCGCCGCCCGAGCAGATCCGCTGCAAGGATGAGATCCGCGGCGGTGGGGGCGGACCGGAGCTGACGAATCAGAAAATCATCCGCCGCATCATTCGGGAAAGCGGCGAGGCGGCGGCATGCCTCGGCGGAGGCGCGCGAGGCGGAGTCGCGTGCCTGTTCCCAAAGAACCGCAAGGATTGGTGGCCATCCGCGTCGCACCGCGATCGCGATCGCCAGCTCGCGCAGATCCGGAGGCGCGTGTTGAGTGAGATCGAGGAAAAGCTCGTGAACGGAGTTGGAGGGACTGGGAGCCACGATGAGAAGGGCGGAACGAAGGGGCTCCGAGAGGGAAGCCACGGTCTCGGGGACGAGGTGGGTCGGTGCCGACACATCACCGTGCGAAACCAAGTGGGCCGCAATCAGCGACGCGGCCGGGTGCGCCACATCGCGGACGGCATCGAGGACCGCCGCTTCGCTCGGGACCGCCGCACGAACCCGCAGGACCGACGCCAGACCGTGGGGCGGTAGTGATCCGAGATCGAGCGGAGCAAGGGCACGGGCGGCGAACTGCGGGGAATGCCTCTGGCGCAGAGATTCGTCGGCGGCCACACATAGCGCCTCCACGAGGTACGGCGGCAACGGTCGGGGGTGATCTGAGGCGACGCTCACGAGGGCCTCGATCGCCGGCTCATTGGCGATGCGCCCGAGCGTACGGGCCGCCGCGGCGGCGACGACGGCGTCCGGAGTCTTGAGATGTCGCGTCGCGAGCGGTACGGAGTCGGGGTCGCGTCGGCGCCCGAGACTGTCGAGGAGACCGGCGAGCGTCGAGCCCGACGCGGCCTCGGCGGCCTGTCGGAGTGCAGCGCTTGCGGCTGGATGATCGAGCGTCTCCAATGCGCCGCGCGCGAGGTCCGACCACGCCGGCGAGGCGAGGTACGCTTGTAGCACTGGGATGCTCGCTTCGGTCGACCTCGTCGAGAGCGATCGCAACGCCGCTGCGATTGACGCTAGTGGAGCATTGGTGGCCGCGAGCACGGCGAGACACTCGGCTTCGCTTGGACCGGACGGCGTTTGAGCGTTGCCGAGCCCGGCCCAGAGGATGGCCAGCGCGAGACGAGGGAGGAGGGTCGGGTGCATCATCCGAACAGCCACGGCGCGCGAGCGGCGCGGGCCAGATACCGGTTCGCGTCCGGCGCGTCGGCGAATCGCTCGGCGGAGGGATCCCACACCAGCGGGCGTTGGAGACGGACCGCGATGTTCGCCGCGTGCACGAGGGACATGGAGCGGTGCATGACCTTCGCATGGGCGACGGGTGGCTCGCGGCTGCGAACACAGTCGAGAAAGTTGCGCACATGGTCGAGCGCCCGTCCGGTCCGTTCTTGGTAGGCGGCGAGACATCGTCGGGATTCGCGCAGCAATGTCGGGTGCGACACATCCGCCGCGGCGTAGCCATCCGCGGCACCTGCGGCGCCCTCATCGCCTTCGATCCATTCGCCGCAGGAGCCCCGCCAATGTCCGGCCGACTCGAGGATCATCGTGACGCCATTCGCGAACTTCAGGCGAGTTCCGTTGCCCGATGGCCCTTTTGCGGGTTCGATGGTGACGGGAGCCGGCGGTACGGGCTCCATGGCTGCCAAGCACTGCGCGATGGTGTGGGCGCCCCATTCGCCGATCGCACCGGTGTGGAAGTCGGCGTCACCGTGCCAGTTCCCTGCAACATAGGATGAGTTGTAGGGCCTCCATGGCGCAGGTCCCAGCCACGCGTCCCAGTCGATCTGGTCCGGTGGCGGCTCGGGCTCGGGAGGCGCCCAGCGCACGTCCAGGATGGTCGGTCCTGGGGTGATGTGAGCGTAGACCGTATGGAGTCGCCCGAGCCGACCCGTGCGGGCGAGCTCGTACACCAGCACATGATTGGGCTCGCTCAGGCGCTGAGTGCCGGTTTGGTAGACGCGAGCGAACCGCCGCGCCGTCTCCACGACCGCGCGTCCTTCCGCGACGGTCATGGACGATGGCTTCTCGCAGTACACATCCTTGCCCGCGCGCATCGCCCAGACGGCGGCCAGCGCATGCCACCGGTCGCCAAGTGCGATCACGACGGCATCGAGATCTGGCCGCGCCAGAAGTTCGCGGATGTCGCGGTACGTCGCGCAGTCGCTCGTGCCGTGGTGTCGATCCACCATGGCTTTCGCGGCGCTTCGACGGGCCTCCTGGACGTCGCACACGGCGAGGACCTGAACGTCCGGCTGTTGCAGGAACCAGCGCAACACGTCACGGCCCCGACGGCCGATGCCGATCGCGCCCATCCGTATGCGCTCCGAGGGCGCGACCGCGCCGTCGCGCCCGACGGCGCGGGCGGCGACGATCCATGGCGAACCCGCGAGCGTGGCGAGGCGCCGTATCGCGGAACGACGAGAGAGGGCCTCCGAAATGTTCACCTGCGTTGGGCGGCTCGGTAGCTTGGGCTGACGGTCGCTGTTCACGAATCCCGTTGATTCACGCATGTTGTCGGCGTGACGGCAAACCGGAAACGGTAGACGCCGGATGCACTATTGAGAAACGAGCGGCCCATGCGTACCACAGACAACACGATTGTTGCGACGGTTGACCCCCCGGACGCGGGTCGGGGTTGCGGTGTAAAAAACCCGCATCAGCCTCGACGGCACCCTCTCGCTCTTCGTTGAGGATCGCCTCGACGACTCTCCGGACCTTGAACCTCTCCGGCGCTTCGTTCCGACGCGGCTGGCCGAGACGTTCCCGAGCGCGTGGCAAGACAGCTGTGGGGAACAGGCACGTGCTGTCGGCCGGGCACACGGCGCCAGTCGGTCTGCGTCAGCTGCCATGCGGAGTCAGGCACGACGGGAACGCTCGAGGTCGAGAATTCGCTCGATCTCGGCCACGGCGCGGTCGAGGTCATCGTTGACGACGACGTGGCGGTATTCGCCTTCGCGGGCGAGTTCAACCTGGGCGTTTGCGAGCCGGCGTTCGATCACCTCTGGCGAATCGGTGCCGCGATGCTCCAGCCGTCGACGAAGCTCGTGCAGCGAGGGCGGTCGAATGAAGATGTCGAGGAACGCGCGGCGGATCGGATCGGCCGGGGGAGCCTCGAGCGACGCTCGTCGCACGCTGGCCGCGCCCTGGACGTCAATGTCCATCAGCACATCCCACCCGGCGTTGAGCGCCTCGGCGACCGGTGCGCGCAGGGTGCCGTAGCGGTGGCCGTGGACCGTCGCGTGTTCGAGGAAGGCACGTCGGGCGACCAGTTCTTCGAATTGTTCGGGTGTGAGGAAGTGATAATCGCGTCCGTCCACCTCGCCGGCGCGGGGGGGACGGGTGGTACACGAGACGGAGTACCTCATCGTTGGGTGCGCAGCGAGGAGCCGACGGCAAATTGTGCTTTTGCCGGCGCCGGAGGGGGCCGAGACGACGATCAACAGAGAGGGCGGCGGTTCGCTCACGGCAACCGAGGAACGGCGTGGAGGGGTGTCATTCGATATTTTGGATCTGTTCGCGGATGCGTTCGAGCTCCGATTTGAACTCCACGATTTCCTCCGCGATATGGCCGTCGCAGCATTTGGCGGAGATCGTATGCGCCTCGCGAAGCATTTCCTGAACGAGGAAATCGAGGCTGCGGCCGATCGGCCCGGCCTGGCGAAGCTTCGTGCGGGCCTGTTCGAGGTGGCTCGTGAGGCGGGTCAGCTCCTCGCTGATGTCGATGCGCTCGACGGCCGCAATGATGTCGCGCAGAAGCTGGTCGCGGCTCACATGGGGGGCGCAGCGCAACTCCTCGACACAGCGGTGCAACCGGGCTCGATGCCGTTCGGCCGCGAGCGGGGCGGCGCGTTGAATCGCGCGAAGGCGTTGAGTGAGCGAGGCCAGACGGACCCGCAGGTCGCGCGCGAGCGCCGCCCCCTCCGCCGCGCGCATCGCACACAGATTGCGCAACGCGCCACGGAGCGCGCGTTGGAGCGTCGGCCATAGTTGTTCTGCGTTCTGCTCTGGATGCTCAACCATCCATAGGTCGGGAATCGCGGCGAGCACGCAGGGGTCGATCCGGTCGGGCAGCCGCAGACTGCGCGCGAGTCGCCGCCATGCCTCGATGTAGGCGCGCGCGGCTTCGGTGCGGACGCGGATGCGGGGCCCCGTGCCGTTGGTGGTGAACACCTTCACACTCACGGTGACGCGGCCGCGCAGAATGCTGCGGCCAATCTCGGCCTGCGCGCGGGATTCGAGCGACTGCAGCTCCTTGGGCAAGTGGATCTGCACGTCGAGCTGCCGGCGATTCACGGAACTCGCCTCGACCTCGATGCGCAGACCGTCGCGTCGAGCGATGCCGCGGCCGAATCCGGTCATACTGCGGATGCCCATCGCCTCAACCCCCTGCGATCCCGCTGAGCCGGCGTTCGGCGAGCTGTTGGACGTCTTTATCGCCCCGGCCGGACAAATTGACGATGACCACGTCGGATCGGCGGAGCTTCGCGCGACGCGTGAGCAGCCAGCCGATCGCATGGGCGGATTCGAGCGCGGGCAAGATGCCCTCGAGCCTCGCGAGCGTCTCGAAGCCGCGGATCGCGGTCGAATCGCTGACCCACGTGTAGCGGGCGCGTCCGAGCTCGTGCAGGAGCACGTGTTCGGGGCCGACGGCGGCATAGTCGAGACCGGCGCTGACCGAGTGAGTGGGGAGAATTTGGCCGTGACGGTCCTGAAGCACGAGCGTGCGCGCCCCCTGCAACACGCCTGGCCGACCGGCCGCGAAACGGGCGGCGTGCTGGCCAGGGCGGATGCCACGGCCGCCGGCCTCGACTCCGACCATGGCCACGCCGCGGTCGCGGAGGAACGGCGCGAACAGTCCCATCGCATTGCTTCCGCCGCCCACGCAGGCGACCAGCAAGGTTGGCAGGCGTTTCTCGGCGGCGAGGATCTGGCGGCGCGCTTCGCGGCCGATCACGCTTTGAAATTCGCGGACCATCATCGGGTATGGGTGGGCGCCGAACACGGTGCCGAGCACGTAGTGCGTGGTGCGCACGTTCGTGACCCAGTCGCGCATTGCTTCGCTGATGGCCTCCTTGAGCGTTTGCTGGCCCGCGGTGACCGGCACAACACGGGCGCCGAGCATGCGCATCCGCACGACATTCAGCGCCTGCCGCTCCATGTCCACGCGGCCCATGTAGACGACGCACTCAAGGCCAAAGCGCGCCGCCATTGTCGCGGTCGCGACGCCGTGCTGACCGGCGCCGGTTTCCGCGATCACACGGCGCTTGCCCATCCGTCGGGCGAGCAGCACTTGGCCGAGCGCGTTGTTGATCTTGTGGGCGCCGGTGTGGCAGAGGTCTTCGCGCTTCAGGTACACGCGCGCGCCGACCCGCTGTGAGAATCGCTCGGCGAAATCGAGCGGCGTCGGCCGGCCGACGTAGTCTCGTAACTGCGACTCGAACTCGCGGCGGAACGCCGGATCGCGCCAGGCCCGGCGGAACTCGCGCTCGAGCTCTTCGAGCGGGGCCATCAGCGTTTCCGGCACGTGCCGGCCGCCGTACGGGCCAAACCATCCGCGGGCGTCAGGACCGGTCAGATCGCGCGGCATCGCTGGACGAACTCCTTCATCCGAGCGGGATCCTTGCGGCCCGGTTCCGACTCGACACCCGAGCTGGCGTCGACGCCCCAGGGCGACACGGCGCGGACGGCCTCGGCGACATTGTCCGGCGTGAGTCCACCCGCGAGCACCATCCGGCCCGCGAACGCGCGCGCGAACGCAGCCGCCCGAGCCCAGTCGGCCGCCCGGCCGGTGCCGCCGGGCTGATCCGTTGTGCCGTTGTCGAGCACGATCGCTTCCACCGGCCAGTCCGCGGCCTCTTCGGGCGAGGCCGTTGCGACAGGGAACGCCTTCCAAACGCGCACACCGAGCGCGGCGGCGAACGTCGAGGATTCGTTGCCGTGCAACTGGACGATCGTCAAGCCCGCTGTCGCCACGGCGCGCCGAATTTCATCCGCCGACGCATTCACGAAAACGCCGACGCGCTCAAGGTCCGGGCGCAGATCCCCGACCCACTGTGCAACATCCTCGGGCCGAACAAAACGCACGGAGCGCGGCCAGAACACGAAGCCGACCGCATCCGGAGCGGCCTCGTTGGCCGCGGTGATGTCCGAGGGGCGGCAGAGGCCGCAGAGTTTGACATAGACCCGCACACACCTGTTCTACCCGACGTGTTGACCTGCCGCAAACCCGAGCGGCGATCCCGCACGCACGAATCTGCGGGTGAGTGCAGTCCTCGTGTTCGTCGCGAAGGAACCGGGAGCGAATCGCCGCGGCAACTGTTGTTGGCACAAGTGCGCGGCGGTTACCAGGCGGGGAGCGGTGTGACCGAGATGTCGTCGAACCAGACGGAGTCCGTTTCGGCTTGGCGGACGCTGAGCATCAGCACCAACTCGTCGGCGCCCTCGGGCACCTCGATCAGATCGCAGGCGCGTCGCCAACCGTCGCGGTCGGCGCCGAAAAACCAGAGTTTCGGCAGCGGCAGCGACCAGTTCCAGGCGCCGGCGCGTTTCCAACCGATCCGCACATGCGCCGGCGCTCCCCGCGCGAACGCCTCGACCACCAGCGGCGTGTGAGGCGTCACAGGGAGAGAGGTGCCGAAGCATCCTTCTTCGACCCCTTGGGCCCACAGCGAGCCGGCCGCCTCGCGCCCGACGTCGGGATCGGCGCGCAGGAGTCCGGGCCGGCGGTGGTCTTGCCGCCAGCGCCACCAACCGTTCGGGAGAGGATCGTCGCCGGCCAACGTGTTCGCCGCGGTGCGGTCCGGCGGCGAACACCGGCCGTTCGCGAGCAGGTTGGTTGGCGTGCCGGCTGCGCGCAGCCGTTCCATGTAGGCGTGGGCCCAGGCGGCGCGATCGCAGGCCATGGCAAGGATGTCGTGGAAGCCGGGGAGTGACGCGCTCCAGGTGGCATTCGTCTCGCGTTCGGGCATGCGCCAGCGGATCCAGTCCCGCCGCTCGCCGTAGACCCAAACGAGCTGGTCGGCGGCTTCGGTGGCGGCGGTAAGATTGGCGAGGAGATGGCGGGAGCGGGAGCCGTGGAGCTCACCGAAGTACCACGGGGAGTCGGGGGGATTGACATACATATCGAGGTACAGGCCGAAGCCGACCCACACGCGCGCGGCATAGGTGGCGCGGTGTTCGGGCGCCACGAGCTCGCGCGCCCTCGTACGAGTGCGCCCGGCGGCGCGCAGGAAATCCGCGCGCGCCGCCTGATAGCGGTAGGCGTGCTCGTCACCGTCCACGAGGCGCGCTCCGGGTGGCAAGGCATCGAGCAATCCGTTCACGAACGCCGGCCAAAGGTCGCCGTCCTCGTGCGTCGCGGCGAGCGGATCTGAGGCGCTCAGCGCGTCGTGATTGAAGCTCAACAGCCAGAAACTGAGCAGCAGGAGGTCCGGGAATTCGGCGCCCATCGCGGCCATGAGTTGGCGACCCCGGCGACGAGCGAGGGCCTGCACCTCCGCCCACGGTGGATCGGCGGGCCGACGCGTAAACTGCCGGGCCGAGGTGTAGTCCTCCGGGTCGATCATGAGGCCTGCGGCGGCGCCCTCGCGCGCGATGCGAGCGAGGACCGCATGGTTGTGGGCCACGCGCGCCCACGCGGCATCGTCGGTCCACGCCAGCCGCGTCGGGGCGGACCAGTAGGCGATCAGCAAGTTCGAGCGCAGCGTGCGGGCCGCGCAGGCGCGCACCGCCGCGATCTCGTTCGTGAACCATTCGATCTGCCACGGTGGATCGGTGAATATCGTCGTTCCGCTGATCTCGTGATCGTCGGGTGTGCGTGCGCTGACGCGCAGCGAGACGCCGGCGACGGGCAGCTTGGCCCATTCGTCGAGGTGGGCCGCGACGTCGGCCGGACGGACGGCGAGCAGGTCCCAGCCGTGAGCAATCAGCTTGCGCTCGACCGCGACCGCGTCACCGAGCGTCCGCAGCGACAGCCACGCGGCCAGCCCGCGAACCAGCACGTACCGGCGTGATCGCGGGCGCGAGGGGCGGCGGCGGTGGGTCCAAAGCTTGGAGACGACGAGCGGGGTGAGGTCCCATCCTTGGACACGAAGATCGGCGAGGATCATTGTGCGGGTTTCCTGTAGCGCTCCAGGCGCGCTCGGGCACGTTGCGTGACGTCGGCGAGATCGGTCTGGTCGGCCAGCGAACGCAGCGTGTCGATCGCGGCGGCATCGGGTGGGCCGGCCGGGTCGAGGAGAGCCTCGGCCATGCTCAGCGCGGATCGCGCGGCCTCGGCGCGGAGTTCGGGATCGTTCAACATCGGGCGCACCCGCTCGAGCAGGGCGTGGTCGGGCACCGTGGCGGCCGCGAGCCATGCGCGACGTTCGGCGGGGGAAGCCAGCAAGGGATCGAGTTGGACGAGGTACCTGCTGCGCTGATCGGGCGGAATGTTCGTTGAGGCCGCCAGCCGCAGGGCGCCTTGAAGCAAGAGCGAACGCGCCTCGGTATGGCTGATGTTGCCCGCCAGCTCGACGAGTCGCGGAAGCACGAGGGGCGAGGGCCATTCGGACAACCGGCGGACCGCCTCAGCCCGTACGGCGCCCGACGGGTCCTCGAGTGCGAAGAAGGCCAGATCGGCTGCTTCGGCACCGCCGTCGGATGACGCCGTGCGCAGCACGGCGATGCGTGCGGCGGGCGCGAGGGCGGCCCATCGGCCGCGCAAGGTGCGGAGGGCGGCGTCACGATCCGGCCAGCGGTTCAACGCCGTCCGCCATGCGTGGGTGAGGGCCGTCAGCATGGATTCGTCATTGCCGGCGGCGGCCAGGAGATCGGCGAGGTCATTGGCCGCGGTGGGGTCGGCGATCTCGCCGAGGGCGCGGGCGCACAGGGCGCGGAGCGCCGGATCGGGATGCGAACGGGCCGCGGTCCAGACGGCGGCGGTGGCCTCTCGGGATCTTCGTCGGGCGGCCACGCGGAGAAGGTAGTTGGCGGAGGCAACGGCGCCGGATGACTGGAGTCGTTCAGCGAGCATGCGATCCACCACGCTCCATTCGAGGCGTTCGAGGCGGCCGGCCGCTTCGTCGGCGCCACTCGCATCGGTGTCGGTGAGCCGATCGATGAGATACGCGGCGACCGAATCGTTCGGCGGCCAGTCCAGCAGGGCAGAGATCACGGCGCGGTGGATCTCTGGCGAGGCATTGGTTAGCGCGGCGAAGAACGGCCGCCATGCGGTTGGGTCTGCGCGGCGCGCGAGCGCGGCGGCCCACGCGGCCGCCGCCTCGTTCGGCAGGGCGGCGAGTTGAGCGATGGCGGCGGCGGTCACGTTGGAGCCGGGCAGGTCATGTTGAAGTGCCCAGAGGGCGAGGCGCCGGTGGGTGTCGGGGCCGGCTGCGACCCAGTGGGCGAGCCGTCGCACGGCCGCGTCGGCGTCGAGGCGGCAGAGGCCGAGCCATGCCGCGGAGGCTGCGGGTGTAGCCAGCGTCGCTTCGGCGAGACACTCGAACAACCGACGGCCGAGAGCGGGGTCGTGATGTTCGAGAGCGCGTGCGGCGTCGACGAGAGCATCGGCGAGGGCATGGCGACGCGCGGGGTCGAAGGATGGCGCGCTTCGCCGCCATGCGTCTTCGAGGGCCTGTGCGGCCTCCGCGGTGCCGATGCGGCCGAGGGCCCATGCCGCGGCCGAGGCCACCGCCAGGTCCGCATCGTCGAGAAGCGGCGCGATCCACGAGACCGCATCGGCGTCGCGGCGGCGCCCGAGCGAGTGCAGGATGCCTACGCGGCTCGGGCCGGTGGCGTGGGGTAGCGCGGTTCGAAGTCGAGCGTTGGCGCGGGCATCCGGGATGGCCTCGAATACGATCCGTGCCGCGTGAGAGCGCTCGTCGTCCACGAGCAGCGGGGCGAGCGCCTCGAGATGGTCGGCGTCGGCGCAGAGCGCGAGCGAGCGGGCGCTTTCGATCCTATCGAACACGTTCGTCGTTTCCCCTAGCCGTGCGATGAGGACGGCGGGGAGGGGTGTCTCTTCGGTTCGAAAGCGGAACTGGAGGGTGGGATTGACGCCGGTCCCGATCGTGACCGCCCAACCGGCGCGGGGCGTGGTGACGGGATCGGCGTAGACACCCACGTGGCCCTCCGCGCCCGGTTCGCTGAGCTCCCAGAGATACGAGCCGGGCGGAGCGGGACGGCGAAGAGCCAATCGGATTTCCGCGTTGTCGGCGATGTTGGAGAGGCGTCGGCTCACGAGGCGCTCGACCCGGTCGGTGGAGCTCCAGAGCGACAGCGTGGCGGCGGCGTTGGAGCTTTGCCAGGTGGGCAGTACGACGCGGATGGCTCGGAGCATGCCCGTGGCGATGAACGTTTGGCCGAGGGTCTGATGGGGAAGAAGAGCCAGCGCTTCCACGCCGACGGCGATGTCCGCCCTGGCGCACGCTCCAAGGATGACGATGCCGGCGGCCACGCGGCGGCGAACCACGGAGGAGCGACGTTGGACGGCGTGGTGCATTAGAGGGTCCACGGCGGGCGCAGCGCAACGTCGCGCAGGCGGTTGGCTTCGTCATCGTCCCGGAACTCTTCGGCGGCAGGGTCCCACCGAAGTGAACGTCCCAGGCGAAAGGCGGCGATGATGAGATGGCCGAGCGCGGCGGCGCGGTGGCCGAGTTCGGCGTCTGTACTCGTAGGGCCGCGGGAGCGCACGGCATCGAGCCAGTCGTCGTAGTGCCGGTGAAAGCCGGAGGGATCGAGCGATTCCAAGCCGAGTTCGTGAAGTAGGTCGGGCGGCCCGCCGCGAATAGGGGCGCCGGACATCGACGTGAGCCAGCCCCGGTCGCCGACGAACACGCCGCCGAAGTTGCCGGCGAGCGCGGCGTCGGCGGGCACCGCGCCGTACAGTCGGGAGACGTCCTCCCAACGTTCGACCATGTGCAGAGATGTGCCGTCGGCGTAGCGGCAGGTCAGGGTGGGTACGTCGCTGTCCTCGGGGTGGAGGATTTCGATCGGGCCGCTGCGTTCGACACCGAGAGCATACTGGATCACATCGGCGCTGTGCGAATGGTGGGCGGTGACGGCGCCGACGCCGAAATCCTCGCAGAAACACCACGGTACGACCCCGGGCGGCGGGTTTCGGTGGTAGGCGGAGTTGTAGGGTCGCCCGGGGGCGGGGCCGACCCACAAGTTCCAGTCAAGGCCCTCCGGCACGGGCTCGGGGGGCAACGACGGATTGTGAGGATAGGGAAGTCCGTGGATGCGGCCCCAGAGCGTGAACACCTGCCGCACGCGGCCGAGGCCACCGGAACGAACCAACTGACAGACGCGCCGGATCGCCCGTCCCGAGCGGTACTGGGTACCGGTCTGGAAAACAATTCCGTATGCCCGAACGATGTCGGCGAGGCGGCGCCCTTGCGCGAGCGTGAGCGAGACCGGTTTTTCGCAATAGACATCTTTGCCCGCGCGGGCGGCGTCTGCCGCGATGATCGAGTGCCAGTGATCGGGCGTGACGATGACGACGGCGTCGACGTCGTTGCGGGCCAGCACATCGCGATAGTCGTTTCGCGCGAGGCAGCCGCGTCCGGTGCCGGAGGTCGCGGAATGAGCGGTGCGAAGCGCGATGTCGCGGCGAGTACGGTCGGGGTCGCAGACGGCGACGATCTGAACGTCACCTCGCCCAAGCAAGTAGTTCAGGTGGCCGCTGCCCATCATTCCGCATCCGATGAGGGCCACCTGGATGCGTTCGGAGGGTGGCGCGAGCGCAGCGGTGCCTTCGCGGACGGAAGCGGCAAAGGCCGGAGGCAGAGCGGTAACGAGGTGCAGAAACCGCCGGCGGGAAAGAGGAGTCGAGCCGTAGTTCATTCGGGCGAACGGGCGGCCGTGCCGGCCAGATCCATTGCGATGTGATCGAGCCAAGAGATCACTTGCCGGGCGGACGCAGACACGCCACCGTCGGCTGTGATGGTTCCTGCGACGATGAGCGGCATATCGTCGCCCGCGGTATGGACGTACGAGGCGAGCAACGGCCCCCACCACGGCGGCGGACCCTCGAAACGTGCAGATGGGGCCAGTTCGTCGGCCGGCAGGCAGAGCGCGGCGACGGCCTCGCCGGAACGGCGCGGTGGATCCGCGCCGAGTGGCTGGCGAATCTCGAGTGCCACGGTGTCGCCGAGGGAACCGCCCCGCACGTGCGTGGGCCAACGAAGCCGGAGTGCGTAGATGGGGTCGCGTTCGGCCGGAGCAGAGAGAGGTGGTGAAACCGATGAGGCGGACGCCGAGTCGGAGATGACCACCGTGGCGCCCAAACGGCGAGCGAGATCGATGGCGGAGTGTGCGGCAATACCGTCCGAGAAGAGCGCGATCGGGCGCAGTCCGGCTTCGGCCACGGCGATGCGAATGGCGGCCAGGTGTTCGGGCGGTAGATGGGGAGAGACTCGGACGGCGCCGTCGTCGTCGAGCGGCTGTCCGATGGACACGGCGACGCCGCCCAGCGAGAGGGCGGCAGCGGCCTGACAGAGGCGACGAACAGAGACCTGCTCAGGTTGATCCGACGCGAGCGCAAGGTGCCAGCCGAGGGCGTACTGCGCGGCACGGGCGGGCGAACAACGAGCGGTCGGCAGATCGGGCGCGGGCCGATCGCCCAACGCATACTGGATACCAGCGAGCAGAAACCGCAGCCAGACGGGATCGGCGAACAGCTGCGGATGGTGGCCGAGCGCCGTATATAAGATCCGCCCGCGGCCATGGCGCCGGATCCAGGCGATCGCGTAGTCGCCGTGCGACCGAAATGCGGGCAGGGTCTCGTTGCCGGGGAGGCGCGCACTCGCGGAGAGATCCACAGAGAGAAGAACGCGGCAACGAGCACGCGACCATGGCGGACCGAAGCGGAAGAACTCGTCAACATGTTCGAAGCTGGGCGACGGGAAGGCCGCGACGAGCGGGTGGTCGGGTTCTTCGACCCGCAGCACGAGACGCTCGTCTGGCGCACGGTGGGACGCGCCGCGCGCGCCGAGCATGAGAGCAAACTCGGGCCAGTCTTCCCGCGCGCCGGGCCAGTGGGTGAACGCGACCGATGTTCCGTGCACGCCGATGAGCCCGCCGCCGGCGGCGACGAATTCGGCCAGCGAACAGCGCAGCTCGGAGTTCGTGAACAGATTGCCCACGGTGTTGTTCAGACACACGGCGTCGAATCGGGCGAGCGTCTCCCGTGCGAAGACCGCCGGATCGCGGTGGATCTCGGTTTCGTAGGCGCGGGTGGTTTGCCCAAGGTGGGTGATCGCCTCGTTCGCGGTGCGAATCGAGGCGTGCCCGCCGTAACCGACGTTGAGGTCAAAGATCAGGAGACGACGCAGGCGGCGCGGTGGGGCATCGGCTTTGACGGAGCGGGCGAGCTGGTCTTGCTCGAGCTGCGGGTCGGCGAAGGGACGCGGTTCGGCGAGGCAACATGACGACAACAGCGCCAGAGAAGCGGCGAGGGCGCGAGTCGTCGGATGGCGTTCGTGCACATGGGCTCTTTAGGTGGCGGCTGGTGCGACGTCAAGCGCGAGTATTCGAGCCTTCTTGGCAGATCGGGGTAAGGTGTACACGTTGTTTCGTTGCCGAAGGCCGCGGTGCCCCTGGGATGCGTCTCGCCTGCAGGCTCTCCCGACGATGGTCGCGACCACCGGAACGATGAACGCCACCTGAACGAGACAGCCGCGAGCGGAGCGCGGCAATCCGCCGGCGTGGACGGGACTCGCGTTGGGTGCCGATGCCGTCGGCGATGAGGAGTCTGAAGAGCGGTTCGCGGTTGATGTGCGTGACGGGGACGACGTTCGGCCGGTCCGCCGGCCGCTGGGCGGCGTACCCGGTGGTGATCGGGAACAACGCCGTGCCCTGCGGCGTGGCCGACAGTTGCGCGAACGGCCCCTTGCGCATGGTCCACGTTCTCGCGCTTCGCGGTTGTCGCCGCCGCCGTTCAATTGAGGGGAGCCGGTTCCCTCCGCGGAATCGGCAGCGCGACACGGAGCGCTGGGCGGCACAGCCGAACGCGGGCAGCCCGCCACTTTACCGCGGGCACCGTCGGTGCTTCCACCGGTCGTTTGGGGCCGCGCGTGTTGAGTCCGTGTCGTTTTCTCGGGCGTGCACGTCCGCCCCGTGGAGTGCATGCGGTGCGAAGAACAGCTCGGCCGCACGCGGGAACGCCTCGGCGTGACTGGTCGTGATCGCAACCGAAACGGACGCCGCTGCGCGGCGCGAGCGGCCAACCGCTGTAGGCTAACCACGGGCTGTGGGCATGGCACTTCTTGTGATTTTTGGCGATGTCGGAATCGGGGCCGGGACGATGGCAGCGTCGTCGCGACCCGCGTCCGGTCATGCCCACGCATGGCCGGCGGGTTGCCGCGCGCGGAGCCGGCCGGGCATCCAGAGTCTGACTCGTAGTTTCCAACCTCCTCGACGGTTCGCTTCGGTCCGCCTCGCGGAGCTGGATGTCGAGCGTCGAGCGCGGCGTCGGCGGACGGCGTAGAGATCACCACGAGGCTCCCAGGCCGGACTATGGGGTCGCGGGGAGGAACAGATCCGTTGGGTTTGGGTTGCACGGACCGAGGAACATCGAGACGGTCGGAGGAACGCGTGGGGGATGGCCGATGTGTTCTCATGGCCGATGCGGTCCGCCGGACTTCCGGCACAGCGTGAGCGGCTCGAATTCGACGGGGTTGCGCGGGCGGGGTGGTCGGCTATGCTCTTGAGCGCGGCCCGGAAGGGTGGCTGAGTGGTTTAAGGCACTCGACTCGAAATCGAGAGGGCGCTTAACCGTGCCCCGTGGGTTCGAATCCCACCCCTTCCGCCATCGTGCGGCCGAGGCCCGTAGGAGACGGCGGTGCATATGATCACCATCCGCGACGTTGCGACTCCTCCGGCCCACGGTTCCCCGGCTGTGCACCACTGGTGCGGGGTGCCGCGCCGGAAAATCCTGTGGGGGTGTCTTGCGGCGGCGATGACATCGGCCTGCCGCCATCTCCCGGCCGGCCGACCCTTCCGAATTCTTGTGCGGTCCGGCTGGCAGGATGTGAACATCGGCGACATTGCTCATACGCCGGGGCTGCTGGCCGTGCTGGAACACGAGTGGCCGGATGCGGAGGTGGCGGTCTGGGCATCGCGGGGCATGTCCGATGAGGTCGTGGAGATGCTGCGGGCGCGGTTTCCGGCGGTTCCTGTGGCGCGAGGCCAGCTCAACGATCCCGAGGTGCAGACCCTGGCCCAACGCGCCGACCTGTTGATTCATGGATCAGGGCCGTCGTTCGTGGCGTATCGCGATGTGGCGGAGTGGGTCGAGTGGTTCGGCCGTCCGTTTGGCATCTATGGCATTACGTACTCCGGAGCGGAACCGGCGGTGCAGCGTTTGCTGGCGCGGGCGGACTTCGCGTACTTCCGCGATTCCGTCTCGCTCGAACGGGCACTGCGGGAGGGCGTGGCGCCGGCGCGGACCGGGTGGGCGCCCGATGCGGCCTTCGCGACGGATGTCCGAAACGAGACGGCGGCGGGTCGGTTCCTGTCGCAGCACGGCCTGCGTGCGGGCGAGTTCGCTTGCTGTATTCCTCGGTATCGGTATACGCCGTATTGGACGATTCGGCCGGGCGCGCGGTACGACGAGGTGCGCGAGCGGCGGAACTGTGAGATGGCGGAGGCGGACCACGCGCCGCTGAGAGAAGCGGTGTGCCGCATTGTGCGCGAGCTTGGAATGCGCGTGCTTGTGTGCCCCGAGGACATGACGCAGATCGAGCTGGGGCGGGAGATGATCGTCGAACGGCTGCCCGAGGACGTCCGGCGCAAGGTGGTTTGGCGCGACCGATTCTGGCGCACGGACGAAGCGGTTTCGGTGTACGAGCGGTGCGCGGGGCTGTTCGGCCTCGAGATGCATTCGCCGATTTTGTGCATCGGACGGGGCGTCCCGGCGATTGTCGGTCGGTTTGAGGAGCAAACGAGCAAGGGGTGGATGTGGCGCGACATCGGACTGGGCGAGTGGCTCTTCGATGTCGACAACCCCAGCGATCGCCAGCGGTATCCCGAGGCCGTGGTGCAGATGTTGGCGGATCCGGTCGGTTCGCGTCGGCGCGCGGCCGCGGCACGGGATCGGGTGTGGCGTCGTTTTCGCGAAACCATCCGCGAGGTGCGGGCCCAAGCGGCGCGGCCATCGAGGTCGGCTGGGGTTTGAGGCGTCGCCGGATGCGGCGGTTGTTCGTGCGAGCGAGATTGTGAGGGCAGTACGATGAGGGCGACGGCTCGAGCGGTGGTGCGGATGGTGGCGGCCGTGGCGATGGCGGCAGGCGGCGGAGCGTCGGGCGGCCCGGGACCGCTCGCTGCGCCGTATGACCTCACGGTGGAGGGGTTGGTCAACCCAATTGGGATTGACGCGCCCGCGCCGAGGTTATCGTGGAAGCTGCGCGCCGCCTCGGCGGAGGCTCGGAATCTCGAGCAAGTCGCCTGGCAGGTGCTGGTGGCCTCATCAGCCGAGGCGCTTGCGCGCGACGAGGGCGATCTCTGGGACAGCGGCCGCGTGGAGAGCGCGGAGACATTGTGGATTCCGTATGGGGGGCGGCCGTTGGGAACGGGGCAGCGTTGTTACTGGAAGGTGCGAGTATGGGAGCGCAGCATGCCGAACGCGGCATCACCTTGGAGCGAGCCGGCGCGCTGGGTCATGGGGGTCATGCGGCCGGACGACTGGACGGCGAAGTGGATCGGGCCGAACCCCGCGACCTGCCCTCCGGCGGATCTCGGCGGTGCGCGATGGATCGGTGCGGATCCGCTCGACGCGACGGAACAGGCGGCAAGCGGCGTGCGGCGATTTCTGCGGATGTTTGAGGCAGAGCCATCGGCGACGAACGGCATGGCGTGGATCGAGATCACCGCCGACGACTCGTATCAGGTGTTTCTGAACGGCCAGCTTGTGACGCGCACGTGGGGGCACCTGAACCGACCGCGGTGGGTGCGACGCGTGGATGTGAGCGGACACGTTCATGCCGGCCGCAACGTTCTTGCGGTCGAGGTGCCCAATGCGACAACCGGCACCTGCGGGTTGTTGATGGCGCTGCATCTGCCCGACGGTCACGAAGTCATTTCGGACGAGCGCTGGTGGGTACGTGTGGGTGATGGGCCGAAGGGTTGGGCGGTCGGAACGGACGATCCGCCAGCCGAGGGATGGCGTCCGGCGGTGGTGCTGGCCGACCCCGACGGGGGGCCCTGGGGCGAGCTCGATCGCAGGGACGAACGATTGGCTCCGGCCTTCGAAACCGAGATCACGATCCGGCGGCCCGTTCGCGAAGCGACGCTGTTCATCGCCGCCCCCGGCTTCTATGAGACGTATATCAACGGGACGAGGGTGGGGGACCGCGTGCTCGATCCGCCGCCGACGCGGTTTGACCGGCGCGTGCTGTACTCGACGCACGACCTCACCGGTCTGCTCGCTCCAGGTGAGGCGCGCTGGCGAATTGACCTCGGGCACGGTTGGTACGACCTGCGGACGGTCGCCGTGTGGAACTTCGACAACGCGCCGTGGCGCGCCGCGCCGAGGGTGATCGCACAGCTGGAGGTTGAGTACGACGACGGTACGCGGGACCGGTTTGTGACGGACGGGTCGTGGCGGCATGCGGAACCCGCGGTCGCCTATGACTGCATTCGCGAGGGGGAAGTGGTGGGCGTGCGGCGGTCGGATGCACCGGAGCTGGAACGGAGCCCGTTGACGGCGGTGGAGGTGGTGCCGCCGGCGGGCCAGCTGCGCGCCGCGATGCTGCCCCCTTCGCGCATCACGCGCGAATTTGTGCCGTCGGGCCTGCGTTCGCCGGCGCCGGGTGTTTGGGTGGCCGAGTTTCCGCAAAATCTCGCGGGATGGGTCCGTCTCACGATGCGCGAGCAACCGTCGGGCACGGTGGTGACGGTGCGGTACGGGGAACGTCTCCGGGCCGATGGCCGCGTGGAGCAGAGTCCAATCGACTGTTTCTTCAAGCATTCGGGTTCGTTCCGGTTTCTGCGCGGCGGTCGGTTCCAGACCGACCGGATCGTCGCGCGCGGGCGTCCGTCGGAGACATTCGAACCGCGGTTCGTGTATCACGGCTTCCAGTATGTTGAGATCGATGGGCTGGCCGTGGCGCCGCGGCCCGAGGATGTGCGTGCCTGCGTGGTGCACACGGATTTCCGCGAGGCGGGCGGCTTCGAGTGCGACGTGGAACTGCTCAACCGGATGTTCGAGGCCGTCCGATGGTCGTACCGCGGAAACTTCGTGAACGGCTATCCGACGGATTGTCCGCACCGAGAAAAGAACGGTTGGACGGGCGACGCACACCTTGCGGCGGAGTTCGCGATGTATGCGTTCGACAACCTTCCCGCCTATGCGAAGTGGGTGCACGACCTGCTCGACGAGCAGCAGCCGGACGGCCGCCTGCCGGGCATCGTACCGAGCAGCGGGTGGGGGTATCAGTGGGGGAATGGCCCCGCATGGGACAGCGCGTTGTGCATCATCCCGTGGCTGATGTACGTCTATCGCGCCGATCGCGGTTGCCTCGCTGAGGCCTATGACGGGATGCGCCGCTACGTGGATTACCTGGGGACGTGCGCATCAAACGGCATCGTGCGGATCGGCCTTGGCGACTGGATTCCGGTGAAGTCGAAGACGCCCGTCGAGGTAACGTCCACCGGCTACTACTATGTGGACGCGCGGATCGTCGCGCGCGCAGCGGAGGTGCTGGGACGGCCCGACGACGCTCGCCGCTACGACGCGCTCGCCGATCGCATTGCGCGCGCCTTCCACGAGGCTTTCCACACTGGCGAGGGGCGGTACTCCATCGCGAGCCAGACCGCGCAGTCGTGCGCGTTGTACCTGGGACTGGTGCCCGTGGAGGTTCGCGCGATGGCCGCCGCGGGTCTGGTCGAGGCGGTCGAGCGGGCGGACCGCGCCCCGGATTTCGGCATTCTCGGTTCCAAATATGTCTTTCGCTCCCTGAGCGAGGCAGGGCGCACGGATCTGGCCTTCGCGCTCGCAACGCGCGAGGCGCCGCCCTCTTTCGGCGCGTGGATTCGACGGGGCGCTACGACGTTTTGGGAGGACTGGGGCGAGGGTGCCTCGCGCAATCACGTGATGTTCGGTGACGTCGCGGCATGGATGATGCAGTACCTCGCCGGACTGCGGTTGGCCGGGGCTGTCTCGACGGTCGGGCTGGCCACGGATCCGGCGCAGGTGGCGTTCCGACAGTTCGTCATCGCTCCGGAGCCAGTCGTCGGGCTCGGCCGGGTTCGAGCGTGGCACGATTCGCCACGCGGCCGCATCGACATCGAGTGGCGGTGCAGGGATGGCGCATTCGATCTCGAGGTGGGGGTGCCCGTGGGAACGATGGCGACGGTGGTCCTGCCGGCGCCGGCCACCGCCGCCGGCGTGCGAATGGACGGCGAGGCGGTGCCGTGGCCCAACGGGCGCGCGGCTGCTCGGGTCGGGTCGGGTCGCTACCGCTTTTCGTGCGGCGGGTCCGGTGGCGGGCGCGCGACGCCGATCGGCCTGGGCTCGGCGGCGCGGGCGCCGTCGTCGGCCAGTGCTCGATAACGGCGGTACTGCGCAGCGACCCAGCGCGCCTGCCGGCACACGCCCATCAATAGACGCACGTCAGCGTCGGACAATGGGCCGCGACTGAACGCCCGCAGGAATCCGAGCATCATGTGGTCGGCTTTGTGCGGCGGCATAAAACCGATCTCGAGAAGCATCTGCCGCCACAGTTCGAAGAGGCGCTGCTTCGCGACCATCGTCGCCTCGGGGGTGCGCTCGGCGGGCGGTTCAAACTGTCCGCTTTGAAGGAAGAGTTCGTACGCGCAGACGGTAACGGCCATGGCGAGGTTCATCGAGGGATAGGCCGGCGAGTTCGGAATCCGGATGAGGAGCGGGCAGAGCGCGAGATCCTCATTGGTGAGACCGTCGTCCTCGGGGCCGAAGACCAGCGCAACGCGCCGGTCCGCGGCGGCGGTGAGGATACGGGGCGCGGCGTCGCGCGGTGTGACCGCGTGGGCGCGATACAGCCCTCCGCGACCCGTGGTGCCGACGACGAGCCCGCAGTCGCTCACGGCCTCGGCGAGCGTGGGCGCGTCGCGGTGGCGGTTCCAGATGTCGCCCGCATGGGCGGCCATGGGCCTGAGCGATGCAAGGTCCTCGCGTGGACCGCCGCCGGCGATCACGAGGTCACGCAGGCCGAAATTCTTCATCGCCCGGCAGACCGAACCGATATTGCCGCCATAGATCGGCCGGGCGAGGACAATTCGAATTCGGCGGAGAGGTTTCATGGCGCGCGATTGTGAAAGCGATGGCGCCGCCCTGCAATGCATCCGATGGATCTCCCGAGGGGGGCATGCGCGGGCACCGAGCCGTAGGCCGCGCCTATGCCGGATCGGAAAATCAGTTGCGCGTTTCGTCGTGCGATTCTCATATCGGGAAGGGAATGAACTTCGACGATCGAACAGGAGCCGCGTGCCGCCGCATGAAGGACGTCTCGACGATTCGATGTGCTCCCGCGCGGGGAGGCGGGGAACGTCAGGGCGCCGGTGGAGTCCACCACGCGTCGAGGAGCGCGCGCAGTTCGCGCACCCGTTCGGGTTCGCGCGCGGCAAGGTTTTCCGTTTCGTGTGGGTCGGTGCGGATGCGGTAGAGCTCCACGGGTTCGCGCTGGGTGATTTTGCCGCGGGGAAAGCCCACGGGCACGGCATGGGCGCCGGGCGCCGCCACCAACAGTTTCCAATCGCCACTGACGAGGCCACGGCTCAGCAGACTGCGTTCCGGACGGGCGATGTCCACGATATCGTGGCCGTAGTTTTCGAGGTAGACGGCCGACCGTCGAGCCAGCGCCGTCGGATCCAGCAGATTGAGGCCAGGCAGATCCGCGGGCGTCTCAAGGCCACAGGCACGCGCGATCGTCGGCACGATGTCGAGAATCGAGACCAAGGTGTCCTCATCGCGGCGCGGCGTCACGCGGCCGGGCCAGCGCACGAGCACAGGCGTGCGGACGCCAAGGTCGTAGGGTGAACGTTTCGCAACGAGGCTGTCGTCGCCGCGTTCGGCGGCCCAGCCATTGTCGGCGAGGTAGATCACCAACGTGTTCTCGAAGACTCCGTTCGTTGTCAAGATCGCATCGAGTTCGCCGCACGTTTCGTCGAGCCATTCCACCATCGCGTAGTACTTCTCTGCGGCCGGCGGCAGACCGCGGCCGGTGTACCGCTGCAGCAGTCGGTCCGGAGGGTTGTGCGGCGTATGGGGCAGAAATGGCGCATACCAGACGAAGAACGGTCGCTTCTCCGCGCGCGCGGATTCGATGAATCGTTGGATCGGTTCGAGACCCTCTCGTCCAATGGACAGCCCCTCGCCGCCGTGCCGCCCTCCGCGTTGGGTCATTCCGTCGGTGAATCCCACCTCATCGTACCCAACGTTCCACAGCTTGCCGGTCTGGAGGGTGCGGTAACCGGCGGCGGAGAGGGCGCGGGGGAGAAGGAACGGGTTCGCGAGAAGACGCTCGATGAGTGGTTGGCGGTTGCCACGCGCGCCACTGGCTCCCGGCCGATCGGGGGGGGCATACAGGTCATTTCCCGTGATGCCGTGCTGATGGGGATAGAGGCCGGTGAGCAGCGTGGCCAGCGAGGGCGAACACAGCGCGGTGGTCACGTAACCTCGCGTGAAGGTCAGACCGGAGGCGGCAAGACGATCGAGGTTCGGCGTGCGGACATGCGGGTGGCCCATGAAGCCGTAGTCCGGCCAACCGTGGTCGTCGGAAATGATCAAGACCACATTGGGGCGCAGATCGGCGGCCGGGGTGGCGAGGGCGGCCAACCCCACCGATGCGAACACAGCCACGCACCATCGTTGCATCGAAGGAGCCTCCTTCATCGAGCCGCCGGTTACAGTATCACGCGTGGGTGGGCAAGACAAGGAAATTGGCTTGCAACCGGGCGGGCGGGCCGTAGGGTGGAGACATGAGCGCGCGGCGGTGGATCGGGGTGTGGCTGGCGGCGGCGGGCATCGCGGTGGCGTCAGAGCGGAGTCCGTCCATGAGCACAAGCGGAGCGGCAACCACCGGCCGGGTCGAGGTGGCGACACTGGCGGGTGGGTGTTTCTGGTGCATCGAAGAAATCTTTCGGCAAACGCCGGGCGTGCGGCGCGTGGTATCGGGCTACACCGGCGGCACGACCACGAATCCGACGTACCGCGAGGTGTGCACCGGTCGAACGGGACATGCGGAGGCCGTGCGGATCGAGTTCGATCCGACGCAGGTGAGCTACGAGCAGTTGCTGGAGGTGTTTTGGCGCGCCCATGACCCGACGCAGTTGAACCGGCAGGGCAACGACGTTGGCCCGCAGTACCGGTCTGCGATTTTCGTGCATGACGAGCGGCAGCGCGCGGTGGCCGAGGCGTCGAAGGCGGCCATGCAGGCCTCGGGGCGGTTGGATCGTCCGATTGTGACGACCATCGAGCCGGCCGGTCCGTTCTATCCGGCGGAGGCGGATCACCAGGAGTACTATCGGCGGAACCGGGACGCGCCGTACTGCCGGTTTGTGATCCGGCCCAAGCTCAACCAGCTGGGCTTGCAGGAGTGAGCGTTCGCGCAGCGCGGAGGGGCGGATGCGGATGGAGAGCGGCATGTCGGTGGAGATGATCCGCGGGTTTGTCGTCGCGATCTTCATCGGCGCGCTGCTCGGGATCGAGCGCGAGAAGCGCATCGCGGAGAAGGGCTACGGGATCGGGGGGATCCGCACGTTCGTGTTGGTGGCGGAGTCCGGCGCGGTGGCGATGTGTCTGGCCCAAACGACTGGGTGGTCGTGGCTGTTTGCGGCGGGTCTGCTCGCGGTGGCCGTGCTGGTGGGCGGCGCAATGACAGCGCAGGCGCGCGCGCATCCCGACCATGCGGGGCTGACGACCTCGGCGGCGCTGATCAGCGCCTTTCTGCTCGGCGGGCTGGCGATGCAGGAGCCGCCTCTGCTGGCCGTGGCACTCGCGATTCTCAATTCGGCGGTGATGGCGTACCGGACCCCGCTTCACGAGATGGTGGGACGGCTGGATCGCAGCGATCTGTACGCGGGGCTGAAACTGTTGATCGCGACCTTCGTGGTTCTTCCGCTGCTGCCGAACCGCACCGTGGACCCGTGGCAGGTTCTGAATCCCTACCGGGCGTGGTGGTTGGTGGTGCTGATTTCGGCGCTCTCGATGGTGGGCTACATCGCGACGCGCTGGCTTGGGCCGGCGCGGGGCGTGTTGACCACGGGTGTCTTTGGCGGGCTGGTGTCGTCCACGGCGGTGACGATGTCGCTGGCGAGGCAGAGCCGGGCGGGGGACGAGACGATCGCGTCGGCTGCGGCGGCCGGCATTGCATGGGCGTGGGCGGTGATGTTCGGGCGGATTGGGGCGATTCTGTTGATTACGGCGCCGCCGTTGTTCGCCGCGTTGTGGCCCGGGCTGGGGCTTTCGCTCGGGGTGTGTGCGTTGGCCGGCGTGTTCGCCGGGCGGCGGGCAGTGGTCCGCGCGGCCGGTGAGGTGCCGCTGAAGAACCCGTTCAGTCTGGGCGCGGCGATGAAGTTTGCGGCGATGTTCGTCGGTATCGCGGCCCTGGTGCGGTTGGTGCGCGGGGCGCTGCCCGGCGTGGGGCTGCTGGCGGCGGCGGCGTTGGCTGGAGTGACGGATGTGGACGCGATCACACTGTCGCTGGCGGAGAGTGCTCGGCGGGCCGCCGATCCCTGGCTTGCGCCGGCGGTGCTGACCGCGGCGGCGGCGAACACGGTCGTGAAGTATGGTATGGTCGCCGCGGGCGGCGCGCGGTGCGTTCGGCGGATGATCGGATGGCTCAGTGCGATGCTGATCGTGGTTCTTGCCGTCGCGGCCGTGGCGTCGTTCAAGGGCGCGGGTGGCTGAGGCGCTCGTTGAGGCGTCCAAGGATTGGACGGACCGGCCGGAGGAGCGTCCAAGGATTGGACACGGCCCCGGCACGGAAGGAAGGAGGAGGCGACGTGCAGCGATACCATGGAATGGGCGGTGTGGCGGCAGCGTTGACCATTCTGGTGGCCGCAGCAAGGGCCGAGGTGGGCGGTTTTCGGTGGGAGGCAGGGCTCGGGCCTGCCTACGGCGAGGGGGAAGTGCAGTATGCCATCGGCCGGTGGGTTCGCGCGGGTGGCAAGACGGAGTCGTTGCCGTTTCCGATCAGCCGGCTCGAGTTTCCGACCCGCGCGATCCGCGCCGAGGGGTGGCTTCGCGCGCAGGTGGGGCGGGCGTGGGAACTCTGGATGCGCGGAGGCCATACACTCACCGAGGACGCGGGCACAATCCGCGATTCGGATTGGGAGTACCCGGAGGAGAACCCTGTGCTGGCGATTTACTCAGAGAGTGACGCGATCTACTCGGCGTGGAGCCTTGAGGGTGGGGTGCGGTGGTGGTTCTGGCGGCGCCCACGGCCCGGCGGGCAGGAGTGGTCGGCCGCGGTTGGAGCGGGCTGGGCGAGGGACTCCCATGCATGGGAGGCGCGCGACGGTGTGCAGACGTATCCGGCCATTCCGGACGTGCCGCCCGACACGTGGGAGGGGGTGGCGGTGACGTATGACGTCACCACGGATCTGCCGTTCGCAGAGGTGGTGCTGGGGTTGAGCCAGCCGACAGTTCGTATCGAGGGACGGGCGTTTCTGTCGCCCGTGGCGCGGGTGCGTGACCGCGACGATCATCTGGGGCGGGGAATCCTCGCGGAAGCGGATGCGGGGGGCGTCGGCGGCGGCGTGGAACTCGCGGTGCGGTATCAGCTGTCGCCACGGTGGCATCTGATGGCGTCGGTGAGGTGGTGGGCGTTCGAGGTGGAGGGAGATTCGAAGAACCTCGTGTATGGTGAGGGCGATGAGGACGCGCAGCCCGGCGAGCGGTGGGTGATCCACCAGGAAATCCGTGGGGATGGTGTGTTCGTGTCGCTGGGCATCGGTGCAACATGGTGAGGGGGCTAGCCCTCAACGCGCGAGCCAGCCGGCCACGGCCAGTGAGACGGCATTGACGAAGGCGTGCATCGCGATCGGGACGGTCAGCGAACCGGTGTAGAGGTAGGCGAGACCGAACGCGAGGCCGAGCACGAACAATGGCGGCGCGGCCGTGAGGTCGAAGTGGATCGCTGAAAAGACCAGTGAGGTCGCGCCGAGGGCCGCCCACGGCCCCAGGCGGCGGGTGAGGACGGGCAAGGCAATGCCTCGGAAGAGGATTTCTTCGGCCACCGGAGCGGCGACCACCGCGAGGAACAGCAGGTACGCGCGGGCGATGCCGGCGTTGGCGTCGAGGACGGCTTCGAGCATCGGTTGAACGATCGGTTCGCGTCCCGCCCAGCGGAGAATCGCTCGCGATCCCCATGCGGCCGCCGCGACGAGGGGGAGGCCGGCGAGGTAGAGGCCGAACGCGAGCAGCACATCCGCGGGAAGCGCGCGAGCCCGCATTCCAAACGCTTCGCTCGACCGGATCTGCTCTCGGCGCATGCGGGAGGCGGCGAACGCGAGGATCGGCCAGTGAAAGGCGAGGCTTTGGACCGACATCATGATAGCGCGCCATTCGTTGGGGGACCACCATTCTGTTCCCCACGCCTCCGCGCGGGGAACGGCCAGCGCGCTGACCACTGCCAGCGCAAGCAGAATGGTGGTGAGCCGCGCCAAGTCGCGGTCGGTCCAGGGACGGGCGACCAGATCCTCGGTGCGAGGGCGGCGGATGAGGAGCAGCGCGACAGCCGCCGCGGCAGCGGTCACGGCAATCACGAAGAGGATCTGCATCGCGAGCGTGACAGCGGAGGATCCGAGCGCATGGGGCCAGGGCGAGAGCCCGGCGGCGGCGTCCCCCGCGGCCTCGGCGTTCATCCCGCGGACTCGACGGTTTCGCGAATGGCGTAAATCGGCCGATCTTGCGATTCGTGGTAGGTGCGGTTCAACACCTCCGCGAGGAGGCCGATCGCGATGAACTCAATGCCGGTGAGCACAAGACCACCGGCGGTGAACAGCCAGAAGGGCCGTTTGATGAGTTCCGCGCCGAGGGTTGTGCCGAAGGCGAGGTAGGACAGATGCGCCAGCGACATGCCCGCGATCAACAGGAGGCCGGGGATCCCCAGCAGCAGGCCGAGCCGGCCGAACATTTGCATGGGGCGATGGCTGTAGCGCAGCAAATACTTGACGGTGATGAGATCCAGCACGACGCGTAGCGTGCGGGACAAGCCGTACTTCGAGCGCCCGAAGCGACGCGGGTGGTGACGAACGGGCACTTCGACCACCCGGGCGCCCACCCAACTGGCCAGCGCCGGGATGAACCGGTGCATTTCGCCGTAGAGCCGAACAGCCCGCAGAACTTCGGCCCGGTAGGCTTTCAGTGTGCAGCCGTAGTCGTGCAAGGGCACGCCGGTGATCCGGCTGATGAGGCTGTTCGCGATCATCGAGGGGACCCGACGCGTCCAGAAGGGATCTTTTCGATCGCGGCGCCAGCCGCTGACGACATCCACGTCTGGGCTCATGGCGGCCAGCAGGGTCGGGATGTCGGCCGGCTCGTTCTGGAGGTCGGCATCGAGCGTGACGATGATCCGGCCACGGGAGGCGTCAATGCCCGCGCTCATCGCGGCGGTCTGCCCGAAATTGCGGCGCAGACGTAGGCAGCGCAGGCGGGGCAGTTCCGCGGCCATCCGGCGGAGTTCTGGCCAAGAGCCATCGGTGCTGCCGTCGTCCACGAGAATGATCTCGTAGGGACGGCCGAGGTCCGCCAACACCTCGTGCAGCGCGCGGCAGAGCGGCTCGATGTTTTCGCGCTCGTTGTAGACGGGCACAACGACGGAGATGTCGAGTTCGGGTGAAGATTCCGCGGTGCGGTCCATGGCGCCATCGTAGGCGGCGGGCGAGTGCGCCTCAAGCCGTGCGCCGGTGTTGAGGGCCCGGCTTGCGCCGGCTTCGAAAGGTCGTAGGTTAATTCCGATGGAGGTGTTCGATGAAATGGTTCGGTGTCGCGGCGGTGGTGCTGGGGATGGGGTCGGCGGCCTTCGGGCTTGGGCCGGGGGACGCGGCTCCGTCGTTTGTAGCTTCGTCGAC
The DNA here is from genome assembly GCA_938010045.1 of uncultured bacterium. Taxonomy (GTDB): domain Bacteria; phylum Verrucomicrobiota; class Kiritimatiellia; order PWTM01; family PWTM01; genus CAACVY01. The sequence continues at coordinate 92,042 of CALLFZ010000034.1, read as the reverse complement.
GGGCGGACCGGTCAAGTTGGAGGATCTGCGGGGCAAGTGGGTGGTGCTGATGTTCTACCCGAAGTCGTTCACGCCGGGCTGCACAAAGGAGGTGTGCTCGGTTCGCGACGCCTATGAAAAACTGGCGGCGCGAGGCGTCGTGGTGTATGGGGTGAGCCTCGACGACCTCGAGACACAGAAAAAGTTCAAGGCGGCGCATCAACTGCCATATGAGCTGATTTCTGACGCGGACAAGACGATGGCGAAGGCGTATGGGGTGCTCGCGCCGATGGGTTTGTTTGCAGTCCGGCGAACGTTTGTCATCGCGCCGGATGGGCGCATTGCGCACGTCGCGGAGTCGGTTTCGGTCGCGACGCATGGAGACGATCTGCTCGGTGTGATCGAGCATTTGAAGCCGAAGGCCGATGGAGGGGGACCGGGCGGACGATGAAGCGCTATTCGGTCCGGACAGGGCGTCGGACGGAATTCGTTCCGGTGACGGATCTGGTTCAGGCGGCGGTTCGGGAACTCGGTTTGCGCGAGGGCGTCCTGACGGTGTTTGTGCCACACACGACGGCCGGCATTACGATCAACGAGAACGCCGACCCGGATGTCGTGCGCGATGTGATCACGGCGCTCGACCGGTTAGTTCCGTGGGACGGGGATTGGGCGCATGGCGAGGGGAATGCGGCGGCCCATGTGAAAGCGTCGTTGATGGGGTCATCTGTGCGAGTGCCGGTGGAGGAGGGGCGTTTGCGGCTCGGCACGTGGCAGGGGGTCTTTCTCTGTGAGTTCGATGGTCCGCGCACGCGCGAGCTTTGGGTGACGGCGGGCTAGGCGCTCGGCCGGGTCCATCGCTGCCGCAGTCGGTCGTGGAGCCCGGCCACGGGCAGCAGCCCGTGTTCGTCGCGCGCGACGCCGCGGAGGGGCGGGTAGGGCGTCTCCACCATGGTCTCGCGAACCGGCAAGGAGAGGAATCGCGAGGCGGGCGCGAGCACGCTGCGCGCGTCGGGGGTCGGGGCCCGCACGCGAACGCGCAGAGGCCAGCTGACATAGAGAAAGTTGCGCGCGCGGGTGACCGCAACATAGAGAAGTCGGCGCTCCTCTTCGATGTCGTCGGGCGAACCGGTGGCCAGGTCGGAGGGCAGGCAACCGTCGGCCGCATGAATCAGGAACACAACATCCCATTCTCCCCCCTTCGCGGAATGGATGGTGGTGAGGACGAGCCAGTCGTCGTTGCGGACGGGTGCCCCGGCGAAATCGCCGCTGGCGGCCGGGGGATCGAGCACGAGGTCGGCGAGGAAGTCGGAGAGATTGTCGTATCCGGCGGCGATGCGTTCCAGGTTCTCGAGATCGCGCGCGCGGGCGTCGGCGCGATCGTGAATTCGTTCGCACAGGGGGCGGTAGAACTCCCGGGTGCGGGCGACCGCGAGGGCGGGGGTCGGCGAGGCGCGCCGCAGTTCGTCGAGGAGATCCGCAAGGGCCGCGAGTTCCCCGCGGGCCGACTCGGGAGCGCGCGCCAACCGTAGGCCGGTGGGCGAATGTCCGGCGGCACACCAGGCCGCCCACCAGGAGGCGGCGGTAGCGGGACCGACGCCGGGCAGCAGTTGAAACACGCGGAAGGCTGCGATTTCCGCCCGCGGATTTTGCACCAGCCGCAAGATCGCGAGCACATCCTTCACGTGCGCGATCTCGAGGAATCGGAGCCCGCCATATTTGCGGAACGGAATGCGTCGATGCGCGAGCTCGATCTCAAGGTCGGCGGAGTGATCCGCCGCGCGCATGAGCACCGCCATGCGCTGTAAGGGGATGCCGCTTTCGGCGTGCTCGAGGACGGTGTTCGCGACAAACGCGGCTTCGGCGGACTCCGTGCGGCAGGGAACCAGCCGGGGGCGTGCGCCGCCGGGGCGGTGGGCGCGAAGCTCACGATCGTAGCCCGTTCCGGCGGGCCGCTCCGCGAGGATGCGGTTCGCTGTGTCGAGAATCGGCTGCACGGAACGATAGTTCAATTCGAGGCGAACGATCGTGGTCTCGGGGAAGATCTCCGGAAATCGCACCATGTGGTCCGGCACCGCGCCGCGGAAACGATACATGCTTTGAGCGTCATCGCCGACGACGGTCAGGTTCCGGCTGGACCCGCACATTGCCTCGAGGATGCCTAGCTGCGTTGGGTTCGTGTCCTGGAATTCATCCACGAGAATGTGATCGAAGCGCCGCCGCAGATGGGGCCCGACTTCATCGCTGCGGGCCAGTTCGAGCCAGTACAGCAGAAGGTCGTCGAAGTCCACAAGATGGCGACGGTGTTTTTCGTCCACGTAGGCTGCGAAGAGACGGCGTAGGTCGTCGGCCCGGTCGGCGCACCAGGGATGATCGGCGGCGAGCACCTGCTCGAGGGGGAGGTTGGAGTTGACGCATCGCGTGTAGATCGCCCAACAGACGGTCTTGCGCGGAAACCGGGCACGGTTCGTGTCGAGGCCGAGGCGATGCCGTACGACGTCGAGGAGATCGGCCGCGTCGGAGGGGTCGAGAACGGTGAACTCGGCCGGCAGGCCGGCGGCGGTGGCATAGATGCGTAGGAGCCGGTGCGCGACAGCGTGAAATGTGCCGCCCCACACGGCACTGGACAGATCGGCGCGCCCGATGGCGAGGGCCGCCCGCGCGAGCAGTTCGGCGGCGGCGCGACGCGTAAAGGTCAGCAACAGGATGCGATCCGGCGGCACATTCGAAGCGACCAAGTGGGCGACGCGCGCGGCGAGCGTTCGGGTTTTGCCGGTTCCGGCGCCCGCGACGATGAGCAGTGGACCGGCCCGATGGGTGGCCGCGCGCAGCTGCGCGGCGTTCAGTCCTTCCAACCAGAGTTCGGTCATGGGGCCATACTGCGGATTACTCGAGCTCGGGCGGGATTTCGAGCCGTCGCATGATCGCGCCCTTGTTCGGCATGCGATCGAGGGCGGCTTCAAAGACCGGATCGGATTCGAGCCATCGTTGGAACTCGCGGGGCCGTCGGCTGACGAGTTCGACATAGAGCGGATGCGCGTCGGCGGTTCGTCCCGAGAGCGCGAGTGCGCTGGCCAGCAAGAAATTGACCGCCGGTTCGCGGGGGGCTAGTTCTTTCGCGCGTTGGATCGCCGCGAGCGCTTCATCGGTGCGGCCGTTGCGGAGAAAAATTTGGGCCGCGCTGACCCACGCCTGCGGAAGATCGGGTGTGTCGGCGGTGATCTGCCGCCACAAGGCCAGCGCCTCGGCCCGGGCGCCGGAACGTTCGAGGAGTTCGGCGTGCAGGGCGCGGACACCGTAGCTGCTGAGTCCGGCGTCCGCCAGCTGCCGGGCGGCCGCGAGCGCCTCCGCGGTCTGGCCGGCTTCGCGGGCGCGCACCAGCCGCACCAGGGCGCCGTGGAGGCGCGGCAGGTCTGCGGCCGCGCGAGGGCCGAGGGTCAACTCGCACAAGCGGGCATGGGCTTGGGCACCGAGCGCACGCGCGAGCGCGAGGCGGTCCTCGTAGAGCCAATGGACCAACTGCACGATCTCTTCGAACGAAAGCCGCTGCCAGGCGGGATCCGGGGTGACCGTGCGGTCCGCAATGAGATCCAGGCAGAGACGATGAAACCGGAACGCCATTAGGCTACGGGCCAACGGTTCGTAGCGAGTCATCATCGTTTCGGCTTCGGCGATCCGGGAGAGACGGATGAGCAGTCCGATGTAAATGGTGGCGGCATTGAGATTCTCGGGCTCGACCTCGAGCCAGCGCCGGACGTAGCTGGCGGCATCCTCGAGCTGGCCGGATTGCGTGGACAGGGTTCCGGCCAGCGAGAGGAGACGGGGATCGTCGGGGGTGTAGGTCAATCCGTCGCGCAGCTCGAGCATTGCCTTGCCGATCTCGTTTTGTCGGACGTACTCGATCGCCCGTTGGTAATGATGGTGCGCCTGCGTGAGTTGCGGGGGCGTGGGCGGCGGGGATTGCAGGAGGCGGTGGACATACCTCGAGACGTCGTCGCCGATGTAGATTTTCAGTGGCGGAGGCACCAATGAGGGTTCGTCCTGCTCGTCCAGCGGGTCGATGCGGAAGCCGCCCACGACGAGGGGGTCCATCGCTGATGCCGAGCCCCAAAGCAGCCCGACGAGAAGGTGGGCGAGCGGTCGTTTCACGGCCGGGCCAGTTCTCGCAAGTCGGGGACAGCGATGTCCGCGAGTGAGCGCACGACGCGGTCGGCAGCGCTCAACGCAGCGGGAGGATGGGTCGTGGCAACGGCGAGCACCGGGAGCCCGGCGCTGCGCGCCGCGCGGATTCCCGCGGGGGTGTCCTCGATCGCGACACCGGCGAGCGACGGCTCGCCGGCCACGTCCGAAGCCCGACGCCGTGCCAGCCGATATCCCTCAGGATCGGGCTTGCCGGCGCGGACGTCCGCGGCGGTAACGATGACATCAAAACAGTTCAACAGTCCACTGCCATCCAGAATCGCGCGCAAGTCCGAGGGTATGGCACCGGTGCACAGTGCGGTGATGGCGCTCGGCCGCAGCGAATCCAATAGGGATCGAACGCCGGGATAGATCGGCGGCGGCGATGCTCGGACGAGCTGCTCGAACGCGGCGGCTTTTTCGGCAACCCAGCCGAGGAGCTCGCGATCCGGGATCGGACGACCGGCGCGCGCCGAGGCAAGCCGCAGGACGTCCCGGTCGTCGTAGCCGATATAATCCGCCTGATATTCGGCCCAACTGAATCCGGCGCCGATCGGCTCGAGCACGCGCTGAAATGCCCGGTAGTGGACAGGTTCGCTGTCCGCGATGACGCCATCGAAATCGAAGAAGACCGCAAACCGCATTGCGCGTCAACCTACCACCGAGAGCCTTGGGCGACAAGAAACACGGCCGAACTGCTCGGAGGCGTGGGATGAACTGGGCGCGATGCGGGACCGAGGGCCTCACGACGGCCGCTCGGCGGAGGCGGCGCTGGGTGCTGCTGCCGGCGCGGCCGTCGGTACGAGGCGGCGGGCGAGACTGGAGTCCATGCCGGTGAACCCGAGGAAGGCGAGGGCGAGGATGCCGGCGATGACCAGCGTAATGCCGGGACCGCGCAACGATGCCGGCACATCACAGTGTTCCAGCTCCTCGCGCAGACCGGCCATGATCACAATGGCCAGCAGGAAGCCGATACCCGCAAACAACGCGTAGATGAGGGCTTTGTCCAGTCCCCACGGGTCCGGTACCGAACCGGGAACCGGGCCGACGTGCTTCATGATCTCGAGGCAGGTGAACAGAATTACGCAGTTCGTGGTGATGAGCGGGAGGAAGACGCCGAAGGCTTTGTACAGGGCGGGAAAGAACTTGCGCACGTACATTTCGACGAGCTGCACCGCCCACGCGATCACGAAAATGTAGACGAGGTAGTTGAGGATGCTGAGGTCCACCACCGCGGTGGAGCCGGGGCGGAGCAGTCGCCAGAGCCAGGTTGTGAGGGGCGCGCCCGGGGCGAGGATGAAGTAGGTAAACGTCCAGCTGAGCAGCGCCGCGATGCTGACGACGAACGTCACGGCTGCGCCCATCCCGAAGGCCATGTCGAGCTTCCGCGAGACTCCGATGAACGGACAGCATCCCACGAAGAAGTGGAACACCATGTTGTTGATCAGAGCGGTCGCGATGGCCAGCATCAACACCGTAGCCAGATAGTTCATCGGGAGACCTCCGCTTTCTGGAGGCGCGCGCCGGCCCAGTTCACAGCGCCGAGGAGCAGGGCGAGTGTGAGGAATGCGCCGGGGGGAAGGATCATGACGGTCCACGGCGCCCATACACGATCCGAGAGCGTGGCCGGTAAAAGGCGAATACCCAGCCAGCGTCCGAACCATGTTCCGAAGCCGAGCACCTCACGCACGGTGGCGATGGCGCCCAGCGCGAGCGCGAACCCGAGGGATTGCCCCACGGCGTCGAGGAACGCCGCCGGCACCGATTGCTTCGAGCCGCACACTTCGCAGCGCGCGATGATGATGCAGTTGACGATGATCAAGGGGATGTACGGGCCGAGCTGCTTGCTCATGTCGTACATGTAGGCCGCGAGAAAGCGGTCGGCGATCGTCACGAACGTGGCGATGGTGAGCGTGAAGACCAGAATCCGCAGGTGGGGTTTGAGCAATGGTCGCAGGAGGCTCACCAGCACGTTGGCACAGGTGAGGACGAACAACACGGCGCCGGCCATGGTGATCGCGCCTTCCATTGTATTGGTCACGGCGAGGGTGGGGCAGATGCCGAGGACCTGCCGGAGGACCGGATTCTCCGGCAGGATGCCGCGGATGAATCGTTCGGCGGGCGTGGGGAGATGGCGGTCCATGGGGGCGATCCCTAGCGCAGCGTGCCGGCGGCGAGCTGTTCCCTCAGCCTCCGGACGGCGGCGTTGACGATGGCGGTGACGCTTTCGGAGGAAATGGTGGCGCCCGTGACGGCTTCAATCTCGTGTGGGGCCTGCGCCGTGCCCTTCCGCACCTGCAACGGCGGGTCGGTGGGCTTTCCGACGAACTGTGTGCGCCAGCCCTCGCGGGTCACGTTGTCGCCGAGGCCCGGCGTCTCCTTTTGGTCCAGCACGTAGAGGCCGGTGAGGCGGTGGGCACGGGCATCAAGCCCGACGAGTACTTCGATGCGATCGGCGAAGCCCTGCCCGCTGGCGGGCACCACCCAGCCAACGAGCATACCGGCGGCGTCGACCGCGCGGTAGAGCGGAGCGTCGGCCACGACGAGTCGCTCTCCCCGCGTGGCGCCCGGGACGAGCATGGGCACTTGGCTCATGGTGTCGTTGAGTTTGTTGGCGTCGATACGGGGCTTCAGCGCGGCGTGAACGGCAGCGAGCGACGCGCCGAAGGCCATCGCGAGCACCAGCACGAGCCACGCATCCGCCAGCCGATGGGTGTTCATGGGCATGACGTCACTTGGGTGAGGGAACCGGGCCGCCGACGGGGACGGGAATGGTCGCTCGATTGATCAGCGGCACGAGCGCATTCATGATCAGCACCGCGAACATCACGCCCTCCGGGTAGCCGCTGAGGCGGCGGATCATGAGCACGAGCAGGCCGTAGCCGATGCCGAAGATCCATTTGCCGTTGGGTGTGAGCGGGGAGGTGACTGGATCGGTCGCGATGAAAAACGCGCCGTAAAGAAAGGCGCCCGCGCACAGGTCATGGAGGGGCGACCATCCCGAGACACCGCGCACGAGCGCGGGCAGGCCCGTGGCGATCAGCAGGGCGGCGATCGAGCCGGCCGGGATCTCCCAGGAGGCGGTTCGGCGCGCACACAGGTAGAGACCGCCGAGGATGGAGGCCAGCGCGCTGGTTTCTCCGATGGCGCCGTTGGTCATCCCGAGGACGAGCGGCAGCACGGGGGTGACGTTGCCGCTCATTTTGAGCGCGGTGAGCGGGGTGGCGCCGCTGAGGGCGTCGAGCCCCAGCGTGGGGTTCACGTACGCCGTGGCCCCGAGCGCGGCGGGAAACGCGATCATCGCAAACGCGCGGCCGACCATCGCGGGGTTGAACAAGTTCTGGCCCAGGCCGCCGAACATGGCTTTGCCGACCCCGATGGCGACGATGGCGCCGACCGCGCCCGAGTACCAGGGCGCGGTAGCCGGTAACGAGAGCGCCAGGATGAGGCCGGTCACGGCGGCGGAGCCATCCCAGAGCGTGGCTGGACGGCCGCGCATGCGCGCGAACACCCATTCGGCGATCACCGCCGCGCTCGTGGCGACGGCGATTTGGAATAGCGCGTATTGGCGGAACTGTGCGATCGCGACCGCCACGAGCGGCAGCAGCGCAAGCAACACGTCGGCCATCATGCGCTGCGTGGTGAGCGAGCGATCGGCAATGTGCGGGCCGGGGGCCACGGTCAGGCGCGGCTCGCGCGGGCGTGCCGCCGCCGTGGCGGTGGTGCCGCCCGTCGGCGGAGCGGACGCAGACGACGTCACGGCGCGACCTCCTTCTGCATCTGGACCTTACCGGTGCGGATCAGTTGCACCAACGGAATGGAGGCGGGGCACACATAGGCGCAGCAACCGCACTCCATGCACGCAGTGATGTGAAATCGTTGGGCCATGGGCCAGTCCTTGTGGCGTGCGGCCAGCGCCAGCCGTGTCGGCACGAGGTTCAACGGGCATACGTCCACGCAGCGCCCACACCGTACGCACGGAGTCTCGGGCGGACGCGCAGATTCACCCGCAAGCACGACGATGCCACTGGTGCCCTTGGTCACCGGCGACTGAAAGCTGCCGAGCGAGAACCCCATCATGGGGCCCCCAGCGATCACGCGCGCCGCCTCGGGCTTCAGACCTCCGCAAGCGGCGATCAGGTCCGCGTACATCGCGCCGATCGGGACCAACAGGTTCTTCGGCTCCGCAATGCCCGGTCCCGTGACGCTTACCACACGGTGCGTCAGCGGCCGCCCGCGCAGCACGGCTCGAGCGATCGCCGCCGCGGTCGAGACGTTGATCACAACAACACCAACATCCAACGGGAGTCCGCCGGTCGGAATTGTGCGACCGAGCGCCGCGCGGACCGTCTGTTTCTCGCCCCCCATCGGATACTTTGTTTCGAGTGCGAGGACCTCGACGCCACGGCTGTCCGCTACCGACCGGATCGCCGCGAGGGCCTCCGGTTTATTGCGCTCCACGGCGACGACGACGCGGGAGGCCCCGGCCGCCCGAGCGGCGATCAGCGCGCCCACGACGATGGGCCGCGGCGCCTCGATCATAAGCCGCTCATCCGCCGTTAGATAGGGCTCACACTCGCAGCCGTTCACGAGGATCGTGTCAACGGGTTTCTTCGGATTTCGTGCCAGCTTGACGTGAGTGGGAAACGCAGCGCCACCTTGGCCGACGATGCCGGCGGCGCGCACCGCGCGGACGATCTCGGAGGGATCCATCGCCGAAATTGAATCGGTCGGCCACTCGCCGCCGAAGAGGTCGTTCCACAACGCCTCCGGAGAGGGCTGGTCCGGCGCGGATTGGACGGGCACGACACGCACGTGACGTCCGTTCGGCAAGGTGGCCACCGTTTCCCGCTGGACCGTCCCCGCCACGGGTGTGTGGACGGGCGCGGAGATCAGGGCATCTGAATTGCCCACGATGTCGCCGGCGGCGACGGTTTGACGCGGTTGCACCACCGCGGTGCACGGCGCGCCGGTGTGCTGGTGAAGCGCGATCTGCACGAGCGGGGGCGCGCGGAGAACCTCAATCTTGCGATCGCGACTCCAGTGTTTTTCTTCTGGCGGATGCACGCCGCGCGGGAACGTTCGCGGGGCGGCGTGGACGGCAGGGACACTCATCGGGGGCTGTCTCCAGCGGGAAGATGGCGAGCGAGGCGCCGGACGAGGGGCCGAACCACGGCGGCGCCGATCACGAGAGCCGCGATCACGGCGGCGAGCTGGCGCGCAGGATGAGACCCGACGATCCACGCCGCGACGGCGCTAAGGCCCAGAGGCACTAGAAACGCCAGAGCGGCCATCGCGACAAAGGGCCACCCGCCGCCCGAGGAACCCTCCGAGACGGACTGCGCCGCTCCGCAGCAGGAGCAAACGCCGCCGCACGCCTCTGAGATGATTGCACGCTGGCCGAGCGAGGCACGCACGGCACGATATGTTGGCAGAAACGTGAGTTCAGTTCAACCGTGCGGCTGCCATCGAAGCGGGCCCGGCCGGTGGTTCGGTAGGGAGGCGGCTTGGAGTCGGATCTGCGGGCGTCCCGCGGCGCAACGAACGGGCGCACCGGCTGTGTGTCGGTCGTGTGCGGATGGTGCGGGCGACCGGACGACCGCCGTCTCATCGCGTTGAACCGATCGAGCTTTGCCGAGAAGGGCGGCGAGGTTCGATGCGGTGAACGCGCAGTTCGGCCCTTCGGCACCGTCGCCGCGCGCCCCTGCGTTTCGAGCGCAGATTCCAGCACTCGGACGCATCTGGGGTGAAGAGTTTCCCGCCATTGGATGGGATGGAGATGGTGGTGTCCAAACCTTGGACGAGGGAGAACGGCGGCGCGGTGTGCCGATAGGGGCAGGGGCAACGGCGACTCGACCGGCCGATCGCGCTGTGTCAGAATGGGCCGGTGCCAAGGAGGTGCCAACGATGATTCGTGCGATATCGGGAGTGTTGTTCATGCTGGCCGCGGCCGCGGCGATGGCGGGGCGTCCGAACTTCGTCTTCATTCTTGCAGACGACCTCGGGTACGGCGAGCTTGGGTGTTACGGTCAAGCGCTGATCCGCACACCGCGGCTCGACCGGATGGCGGCGGAGGGGTTGCGCTTCGCGCAGTTTTACGCGGGCGCGACTGTGTGCGCGCCGTCGCGCAGCGTGCTGATGACCGGCCAGCATCACGGGCGGACGCGGGTGCGCGGAAACGCGAACAAGGACCAGCCGTTGAGCCAAGCGCTGCGGGTGGAGGACGTGACAGTGGCCAAGGTGCTGCAACGTGCGGGTTATCGGACCGCGCTCGTCGGCAAGTGGGGGCTCGGAGATGTTGGACCGGCGGAGTGCGGACTGCCGCGTCGTCAGGGGTTTGACGAATTCTATGGTTATCTGAGCCAGGTTCATGCGCACAATCACTTTCCCGATTTCGTGTGGCGGAATGAGCAGCGCGAACCGTGGCCGAACGAGGTGGTGCCGGTGGGGGACGCGGGCGGCGGCTACGCGACGAACGCCGTGGTCTATGCGGACGACCGATTTGCGGAGGAATGTCTGGCCTTTGTCGAGCGGAACCGCGATCGTCCCTTTTTCCTCTTCTGGTCGCTGGTGACGCCGCACGCGAACAACGAGCGTGCGAGGGTGCTGGGGGACGGCGCGCACGTGCCGGACTACGGACCGTACGCCGAGATGGACTGGCCACCGCAGGACCAGGGGCATGCGGCGATGATTACGCGGTTGGACGCGCACGTCGGGCGGCTGCTCGACCGGCTGGGGGATCTCGGTCTGTCCGAGCGGACTCTCGTGTTCTTTTCGAGCGACAATGGGCCGCACAATGAGAGTCGGCACAACCCCGATCGCTTTCGGCCGAGCGGTCCGCTGCGGGGAATGAAGCGAAGTCTCACCGAGGGCGGCATCCGGGTACCGGCGATCGCATGGTGGCCCGGCGTGATCCGACCCGGGCGCTTGACGGATCATGTGGCGTATTTGGGCGACTGGTTTGCCACGGTGTGCGAGTTGGCGGGCGTCGAGCCGCCATCGGGACTGGATTCAGTCAGTTTTGCGCCGACGCTGCGTGGGGACGAGGCGGCGCAACGGCGGCATGAATGGCTGTATTGGGAGTTTCACGAGCGCGGGTTCTCGCAGGCGGCGTTGTGGGAGGGGCGATGGAAGGGGATTCGGGAGGGGGGGCTCGACGGGCCGATCCAGCTCTATGATTTGTCGAATGACCTTGGGGAGACGAAGGACGTGGCGGCGGCGCATCCGGAGATCGTGGCACGGATCGCGGCGTATTTGAAGGAGGCGCGGACCGAGTCGGAGGATTGGCCGATCCGGGTACGGCGGGCGGGGACCGCAACGGGAGAGCGGTGATGAGCCGAGTACGTGGTCTGGTGGGCGTGGGAGCGGCGGTCGTGTCCGCGATGGCGAGCGTTGCGGCGCAACCGCCGCGCATGAACGTGCTGTGGCTCATCGCCGACGACCTGAACAACATGCTCGGCTGCTATGGCGACCCGATGGTGAGGTCGCCGAACATCGACCGACTCGCTGAGCGCGGGGTGAGGTTCGAGCGAGCGTACTGTCAGTTCCCGCTGTGCGGGCCGAGCCGCAATTCATTTTTGACGGGGTTGTATCCGGATACGACGGGCATCCTGCGCAACGGGGAGGTGTTCCGGCAGACGATTCCGAACCACGTGAGCCTGCCGCAGGCGTTCCGCTTGGCCGGAGGGTGGGCCGTGCGGATTGGCAAGCTCTATCACTATGGCGTGCCGGGCTCGATTGGGACCAGCGGGCATGACGATCCGGCCTCCTGGGAGGTCCAGTTCAACCCGGCGGGTGTGGACCGCCTGCTCGAGGAGCCGGACATCTTTTCTCTGGTGCCGGGACAGTTCGGCGGCACACTGAGCTGGTACGCGTCGCCGCGAGGCGACCTGTTGCACACCGACGGGATTCTCGCGACCGAGGCGGCCTGGGTACTTGAGCGAGCGGCACGGGAGCCGCAGCGGCCGTTCTTTCTGGCCGTCGGGTTTTACCGGCCACACACGCCGTTCGTCGCGCCACGGCATTATTTCGATCTGTATCCGAGCCATTCGATGCCCATCGTGGAGGGCGTAGAGGAGGATCAGCGCGATCTTCCGGCCGCCGCCTTGATGAGCCGAAAGCGTGAACAGGATCAGTTGACGGACGAACTGCGTCGTCAGTGCCGGCAGGCGTATCTGGCGAGCATCACGTTTATGGATGCGCAGGTCGGTCGGGTGCTGGACGAGCTTGACCGGCGGGGGCTGGCGACCAACACCGTGATCGTATTCACCAGCGACCATGGCTACCACATGGGAGAGCACGGGTTATGGCAGAAGATGAGCTTGTTTGAAGAGAGCGCACGGGTGCCGCTGATCATCGTGGCGCCGGGCGTTACTGTGCCGGGGGGAGTGGTGCGGGCGCCGGTTGGCCTGGTGGACCTGTATCCGACCTTGGCCGAGCTGTGCGGCGTGCGCGCGCCGACGAACCTTCAGGGGCAGAGCCTGGTGCCGATGCTGCGCGATCCCTCGCAGCGAGGCCGCGGTTGGGCGTTGACGCAAGTGACGCGTTCGCGGCGTGTGCGGACAGCCGATCGCAGCGGAATGACCAATGCGACCTTCTTCGGTTATTCGATTCGCACCGACCGTTGGCGGTACACGGAGTGGGACGAGGGGCGGGAGGGGCGCGAGCTGTACGATCACGAGCAGGATCCACGCGAGCTGGCGAACTTGGCCGAGAATCCGGTCTATGCGGCCACCGTGGCGGAACTGTCGGCGCGTTTGCGGATGGCCGTGCAATCGTGCCGGCCCCCGAATGGGGAGCGACCCCGCGTGCCGCCGGGGGAGTTGTGGTATCCGCAGCTGGCGCCGCCGACCGAATGAGATCCCGCGCCGCCGAGCCCTCGCTCAGCTGTGCGGTTCGGCGGAGGAGCCGAGACCGGCGCGCACAAGGGCCGGAACGTCCGTGATGATCACGGCAACGCCGGCATGCGCGAGCCGGCGAGCCCGGTCGGGGTCATTGACCGTCCATGCCCACACGTCGAGGCCGCGCTCGGCGGCCTGGCGCATGAGGGTTTCGTCGATGAGGTCCTCCCGCACACTGAGAAACGACAATCCGTCGGGTTGCCAGGGCGTGTTGGGTGATAGGATGAGTCGGCCCAGCGGGATTTGCGGTGCTCGTTCGCGGCAGTGGGCGAGAGTGAGCGAATCGGCCGCGGAGATGCGGCAGAGCTGGCGGGCCGGGGAGGCGGCGATGACTGCCAGCACGCGCTCGGCGAGCTCCCCGGACGTTCCGGGGTCGCGCTTGAGGTCGAGGTTGACGAGCTGAAAGCTGGCGGCGGCGGCGAGAGCCTCGCCGAGGGTGGGGATCCGTTCGCCGGCGTAGTCGGGGCCGAACCACCTGCCCGCGTCGAGCGCGGCGAGGTCAGTGAGCAAGCAATGCGCGACGGGGCGGGGATCGCCCGTGGTGCGGAGCAGGTCGGGGTCGTGGTGGAGCACAGGTTCCGCGTCGCGCGTAAGACGGACATCAAGCTCCACACCGTCCGCCCCTTCGACGGTGGCGGCGCGGATGGCGGCGAGGGTGTTCTCGGGCGCGGCCCGCGAGGCGCCTCGATGGGCGATGATTTTCATGGTGGCGACCGTTTCACGATGGACCGGGTGGGCTAGGCGGGCGCGGCCACGTCGGGCGCGGTGGTGCGCAGGTGACGGACAGCGTTGCGGAAGATGGCCAGACCCAGCCCCTCCGGAGGGAGGCCGCCGTCCAGTCGCTGCCGGTCGGCCCCCGGATGCTGGTCGGGGTACAGATAGGCCTCGGGGTGGGGCATCATGCCGAAGACGCGGCCGGTGGGGTCGCAGAGGCCCGCAATCGCGTTGACTGAACCGTTCGGGTTGGCGGGATAGTGGCGCGCCGGCTCGCCGGTGAGTGAATCCACATAGCGGCAGACGGCGAGGCGCTGATGTTCGATGCGGTCCAGTATTCGGCGGTTGGGGACGACGAGTTTGCCTTCCCCGTGGCGAACCGGAAGGTCCATCGGGGGAAGACCGCGGGTGAACACACACGGGCTATCGTGTTCGAATCGCACGCGCACCCAAAGGTTGCGGAAGGTGCCGACGTCGTTCGTCGCGAGGCTCACGAGGGGGCGGAAGTACTGTCCATCGAGGCCGGGCAATAGACCAAGACGAACAAGAATTTGGAATCCGTTGCAAATGCCGAGCACGAGGCCTCCCGCGGCGAGGTAGCCGTTCAGGGCAGGACGGAGACGGTGACGGAGCCGTGAGGCGATCACGTGACCGGATCCCATGTGGTCGCCGAAAGAAAAGCCGCCGATGAACATGAGGGCGCGAACGGTGCCGAGAACGTCCGGATCGGCAAGAAGGTCGGCGAAATGGACGGGGATCGGCTCGGCACCCGCCATGCGCCATGCGGCGATGGACTCTGCCTCGCAGTTAAAGCCGTAGCCGGTGATGACCAGGACGCGTGGACGCGAGGTGGTGGGGAAAGGGGCGTGGTCGGTGGGGAACATCGTTTGAACCGGCATTTCAGTAACCGATGAGAAAACCCTCGAAGCTGGTGAGGTCGGCGGGGGTCAGCGCTGCGCGGCGGACCACCCGCAGGGTGCTCTCTTGTTCCCCACCGAAGTCGACGGTGCCGCCGCTGATGATGGCGACGCGGGCGGATTGGCCCGTGGAGGTCATGCTCAAGACGACGATTGTGAGCGGACTCGTTGCGAGGCGATCGGCCAGCGCCATGCACCAGTCGTTGCCCGGCCAGGTGTGGAAGAGGAGCGTCATGCCGTCTGCCTTGAGATCGCGGGCGCGCGGTTCGAGTTCGGCCGCGGTCGCGCCGGCGATGTTGCGGCATTCCACCATCGGCAGCAGCCAGACGCGGTGGTACCGGGCGAAGATCTGATATGTGGACGGATCGGGGGTGGCGGGGCCGCTCCACCGGCCGTCGGCCTCAATGGTGAACCAGGCGGGGCAGAGGGCGGTCAGATACGGGATATCTCCGCGGACGGCGGCCAGTTGCTGGTCGGTGTCATCGGGGCCCGAGGTGGGCGCGAGGGCGGCGAGTCGAGGCCGCAGGAAGCCGGCCCGAAGGGAGATGAGGTCGGCGGCGCCCTGCCCGCGGGCAGGGGAGTGGATGGCAAGGCCGACCCAGCCGGCGCGCACATCGGAGGGAATGACCAGACGCGTCGGGAACGCGGGCTCCCCGTTGACGAATCCGATGGCGCCTCGGCCATTGACCTCGAGGCGCAGCCGGATCGTTTCGCTGGGCGGCAACCCCTCGCGCTTCATTTCCTGGACGAGGCGGCCCTCGCGCCACACTTGGAGATGGAGCCGACCTTCGCTGAACCCAAACCGGACGAGGTGTCGCTCGGTCCGGCGCGCGTAGAGCCAGAAGCTGCCCCGGACGGCGCCCACGGTGGCTTCGATGCTGGCATCCCGCGCCTGAAGCGAACCGAGCAATCGGGCCGACGTCTCGGAGTAGGCCTCGCCGGCGACGAGTCGGACGCCGCCGCCGGCGCGCGGAGATGTGTCGCCGCCTTCGATCCACCAGCGGTCGGAGAGCCGTCCCTCGGCCATCGTTTCGACGACCGGGGCGTCGGAGGGCAGCATTCGCGCGCAGAGTTCGGCAACTCGAGGATCGCGGGTTTGCGCCGCAATGGAACGAAGCGTGGCGAGCAACGGCGTGGCAGCGGGCAGGGCAGGCAGTTCATACTTCCATGCCGATTGGGCGAACGAGAGATGGTTGTCGGGGCGCAAGCCGGCCGCGGCGAGTCGGGTGATCGAATCCCGGTACTCGGCCTCGTCCCGCGTATGACGGGCGATCATCGCGAGCGCTTCGATGTGGTCCGGCTGGACCTTCAGGAGCTTGCGGGCGGCGGTGAGCGCTTCGTCGGTACGGCGGTTGTCCACGAGCCATCGGGCTTGCGCGAGCAGCACATCGGGGTTGCCGGGGAACAGCCGGGCGTAGAGGTTTAGCGACTGCATGGCGCGCTCGGATTCGCCCATCGCGACGAGCACACCGGCCCGGCGGATGGCCAGGGTGACCTGCCCAGGGTCGAGGTCGAGGCTACGGTCATAGTACTCTACGGCGCCTCGCAGGTCGCCCTTTCGGGACAGCGCATCACCGATGAGCATGTACACCTTCGGGTTCTCGGGCTCGATCGTGCTCCATTCTTGCCACAACTGAGCGGCGCGATCGTACTGGCCGTCGAGGTAGGCGGCGAGACCCTCCTGCTGGAGCCTTGCGGCCCGGGTTTCGTCGGTCTCGATCATACCTCGCTCAGCTCCGCCGGGGATCATGAAAAAGAGCGGCATTTCCTCGTCGCTCGCGGGCGCGGGCACCTCCTCGACCTTGACGGCGGCGATGCCTTCGGCGACCTGGCCGGTGGCGAGTGGGGAACCGGCCGCGACGGCGATTTGGGCGTGCGGCACCATCGCGAGCAGGGAGGTGATTTGCGGACGCGTTTCGAGCGTGGGGGGAAGCCGCACTAGGAGGCGGAGACCGTTGGTGGCCAGGACCGCGCCGCACTGGCGAAGCCAGCTGGCGACCGAGGGCAACCCGGCGTCGCGCGCGGCGGTCAGATTCACGCAGAGCCCGTCGAACCGGTTGCTGACGGCCCGCTCAGCGATGAGTGTGGGCGTTGCGCGCCGAAGGGTCTTCTCATCCGGCAGCACAATCTGGGGCATGAACCGCAGGTGATTCACGCGCGCGGCGAGGCGGTACACATCGATGTCGGCCGCGGCCATCGTGCCATCGGAGGTCCCGGTGGCCCGGTCGCCCCAGAGCGGGCAGAGATCGGTGAGGCGGTAGGCCTGTTGATGGACCCATCGGAACGCAAACGGTTCGGCGCGGCCGGCGGCGAATGAGGCCGCCATCGGAGTCTGCTCGCGCACCTCGACGCCGCGCAGGCGGGCGCGCGCCACGCCCCGCTGCGGCGCCCAGACGCTGATTCCGACCATACCGGGACGAACTTCGCCGCGCAGCATGCCGCGGCTTTGGAACACCTCGCGCCCGTCGAGTCGCGCGAAGAGCAACCGGTCACGCAGATAGAGCTCCAGCGTGTGATCGGTTTGCGGATTCAGGATCACGCGGGACGAGGCCAGCGTGAATCGCTCGCTACCGACGAATTTTTGGCGCAACCAGACGCCGGTGTCCTCGACATCCTCTCCGATCGCGACCCGCTCGCGGCCCTGGGCAAGCTGGCGCAGGTAGACTTCGCCGGCGGGATCCAGGCCGACGTAGACGTAACTTTCGCTATCCGGCGAGGCGCGCAGATAGATCCCGAGCTGGCCGCGCTCGAGGCGGAATCGCACCCGCGCGTAAAAATTGCTGTTCAGATCGCTGCCGGCGAGCCACATTTTCGCTCCGGTGGCGTTCGTCGCCGCGTAGAGGAGGAGCGAACCGTCCTTGTCCTGCGACATTTCGCCCCAGTCGACCACCCAGGCCGACGCGACGGGGCGGCCGTCTTTTTCGAGCGTGGGCGACTCATTCGGCCAGGCCATGTCGAGGCGGTGAACGAGATCCTGGCCGGTCCACTCCGGCCGCACCAGCAACCGGTTGAGCCGGCGCGGGTCGCTAAACCGCGTGTTCAGCGCGAGGTTGCCGACGATGAATCCAAGCCGGTAATGTCGGCCGACGAGTCCGAGATTGATCGGGCGGGTGGCGATCGCGCGGTGCTGGTATTGGCCGAAGTCGCCAAAGGGATACGCGTAGGCCAGCGGCACGATCCCGAGATTCTGTTCGATGAGCTTGCGGCAGATCGCGTGGTCGCGCTCGAGTCGTTCGTGAAACTCCTCGAGAGACTCGTATCGCTGTTCGTCCGCCTTCCACTGGGGCGACGTCATGAAATTTCCGGTGAGGCCGCGCGGGCTGCTCACGATGCGGCGCAGGGCATCGTGGCTTTCCGCGCCGATCTCCCAGATGCCCGAACGGACCATGCTGCGCAGATAGGGCCAGAGTAGGGCGGCGGGATCGCGCTCGATGATGGGCTTGGTCCAGAGGAACATCACGGCGTTCCAGCCGGTCCGGCGCAGGGTCGTGTGCGTGGCGAAGTACGACGTCTTGCGCGAGTGGTCAAAGGTCACGAGGACGGCGCGCCGGGGCAGCGGGCGTCCTTCGCGAAACAGCGCGTCGACGTCCGCAAGGCGGATTGGATGGTAGCCCGCCGCCTTCAGCGCCTCGATGTGCTCGCGGAACCGCTCGGGCGGAACGTCTCCGTCCTTGGTCGACACCCCTTCGTAGGCGATCGCGACGAACGCCAGCGAGTCGCGCGGGCCGCTGGGGCGCGCGCGCGGCCACAGCACGCGTTCCATCACGATTTTGATTGGCACCCACCATGCGATGAGGAGACACAGCGCCGCGAGAAAGTGCAGCCAGGAGGTCGTGTAGGTCACTTTCACCGGCGGAGTCGGGCGCCGGTCGTACAGCGAGGCGGTGGGTGCCGGCGGTTCCGGTCCCGCTGCCGCCGAAGGCGACTCACGTGTGTTCATCGGGTCCCCCAGTGCGTCTGCCGGACCGTCAGCAGCGCGTAGTAGCCCTGCCAACTAAAGAACAACACATAGGTGATGGTGAACAAAAAGCCCGCCCACCAATGTGGCCGACCGGTCTTCTCGAGGTAGTAAAACGACCAGAGCAGCGTGACGAGCAACACGCCGATCACATAAAAGCCGGCGGGCCGCCCGTACACGATCGGGCCGATGATGAGCGCATGGAACATGACGAGGGGCGCAATGAGCGGCAGGATGGTCATCGCGTACCACGACACTGCGGCGATCGGATGTTTGCGCCACATCCAGCGGCCCGCAAAGAACATTTCGCGGATCCACGACCGCTTCCAGCGCGCCTGTTGGCGAATGTATTTGTTCCATTTCTCCGGCACGATCGTGGTGGCCAGCGCCTCGTCGTCATAGAGGATCCGGTAATCGCGCAGCAGGTAGTTCGTGAGACTTCGATCGTCGCCGTAGGTGCAGTAGCGGCCGAGGAACTTCTGGTAGAGCCAGCGGTCGAGCACATTCAAGACGCACGATTTGCGGTATGCGGAGAAGCAGCCGGGGCAACAGCTCACGGCGCCGAACACGCTTTCGGCGGCCTTCATGACGCGGTAGGAGACGAAGTAGCGCACATCCTGCATCTTCGTCAGCGCGTTGACGTTCACGTTTTCGACATCGGTGTGCCCCGCGACGGCCGCGACGGTGGGATCGGCCAATCCCTGCAGAATCTTGTGAATCGAGCCGGGGAGCAGGAAGCTGTCGGAGTCGACATAGATCAGAAACTCGGCGCGGGCGAGAAGCGCACCGATCGCCATCCCGTGGCGTTTTCCCTTGTTTTCCTCAAAATCCACCACGACGAGCGAGGGATGGCGACCTTGGGCGGCGAGCATTTCGTCGAGCGTGTTGTCGCTGGAGCCGTCGTTGATCGCGATGACCTCGAGCCGGTCATGGGGATAGCCTTCCGCGTAAATGCGGCCGATCGTCTTTCCGATCGAATCCCCCTCGTTGCGGCCCGCGATGATGACAGCTGCGGTGGGCTGGAATCCGACGTCCGGAGGGGCGACATAGAAGGCGGCGATGACGAACCGTGAGAGGATGAACGCGCCGACCGTTAGGCTGTAGAGGTTCACCCACGGTTGGTACCAGTAGTATTCGAGATTTTTGAGCTTGACGTAGATCGCGATCGCGAGCAGCACGATGCCGACGACGCCCAGAACGAGGGTCCAGCCGCGACCGAGCTGGTGGTAGCCCTCGTGCACGCTCTTCGCGCCGACGACACCCTCCGGCTCGGGCGTCCATGGGCGCGCGGGAACGTTCTCGACTTGCAGTTGGGACTGGCAGAAGGGGCAGACCATCGGCGCGGGGGAAGCCACCACGTGAACGCTGAGGCGGCAGGAGGCGCAACGACACCGTCGGGCCATTTGGGGGCTTGTTGCGTCGTCAGGCCGCCTGGCCGGGGATTGCGCAGCGCTGTCCCCGATGGGCCATGCGCCCGCAGCCGTGGAGGTCTCAAGTGACAAGCACAACTCCCACGTAATGTTCCATCATGCACGTCGACATTAGCACGTTGGCCGGCCGCACCGCAACCGATCCGCCGCAGAATGGTTTTCACAAGCGTGGCCGACGTCTCGGATGGGGAGGGTTAAGGATGGCCACGCGGTCATGGTCCGACGAATCGGCGGCCAGCGCGGCGAGCATCGGGGGGGTGAGCGGATGGGCCACAGGTGAAGAGCTGGGCAACGTTCGAGCGGGCCATGCACCCCCGTCGGGAAGAGGGTGGATCCTTGGGGGCGGGGCCGGGGCGGGGCGGCTCAATCGGCCGAGGTGAAGTCGCTGGCGGGCGGCAATTCCTCGGCGACAACACGGAAGCCGACGGTGGCGTAGCGTCCCCATGGCTGAAGGGGAATCCGGACGTGGGCGGCGCCCCACCGCGGCCGATCGCGCCACGAACCACCACGAACCACACGGGGGCCGGCGGCGTCGGGATCGTTTCTGCCGTCGGTGTCCGAGTAGGGATACGGACGGTAGAGGGAGCGGGTCCATTCGGCGACGTTGCCGTGCATGTCGTGGAGTCCCCACGGGTTCGGGCGGTAGCGGCCCACCGGCGCAGGGCCAGTGGCTCGGTCGTTGGCCGTCGGGATGTGGGGCAGCCACGGCGGGGAGTCCCGGATGAGCAACTTCAGAAGCGAGACGTCGGCGAGGTTGTCGAACTCGGAGAAATCGTCCGCGAGAGTGCCATACCACATGGGGGAAGTGCGGCCTGCCCGCGCGGCATACTCCCACTGCGCCTCGGTGGGCAGGTCGAACGTGCCGCCGGTACGCTCGGATAGCCAGCGGCACACGGCGCGCGCAGCATGCCACGAGATGCGGATGGCGGGCTGTTGCGGTTGATCGGCCGGGAGGCCGGGAGCGGAGTGGTCTTTGTTGAACAGGCTGATCGAGCCCGAATCGTGGGTGGGGTCGTGGAGGCGAACGAGCGCATTGGGGATTTCGTGGCGCGAGATCCAGAAGGATTGGCGGATCTCGACCCGATGGGCGGGGGATTCGTCGTCCGCGCCCTCGTCGGATCCGATGAGGGCGGTACCGGCGGGGAGCCGAACCATCTCGAGGGCGAGCCCGGGGGCCACTTCGATGCGGCGGACGGCGAGTGGGGTTGATTCGGAGGGGGGAGCGGTGGCCGATTCCAAGCGGCGAGTGGTGGAGCGCGCGCGGGGTGGTGGCGGTTCGAAGGCGGGCGACGGTGCGGGTTCGTTCGGATAGAGCTCCCAGTCCTCCGGACGGCCGGCGTGCTCTGTGCGCAGTTGCAGCCGCAGGTCGGCCCACTGGGTGCGCGGGCGTCCGGTTTGCTCGGTCCATGTGCCGTGGTCGGGCAC
Source organism: uncultured bacterium (assembly GCA_938010045.1). Taxonomy (GTDB): domain Bacteria; phylum Verrucomicrobiota; class Kiritimatiellia; order PWTM01; family PWTM01; genus CAACVY01. The sequence continues at coordinate 70,543 of CALLFZ010000034.1, read as the reverse complement.
GTTGAGATCAATCCAAGTGACGAGGCGGTCCCACTCCTCGGGATCCAGGCTCACGCCGTGGTGTCCTTTGCGCAGGAGGCGGACGAGTTCGCTCGTGTCGGCGTGGTGGTCCATCGGGGGGCGAGGGCGGTAATCGCTCTCCGGACCGGGGCGGTTGACGTAGGGGTGAAGTGCGACGTAGGAGGGCGTGAAGTTTCGGAAGCGAGCAGAGCCGTGGAGCCGGACATCGGGACGGTCGGGGGCGGAGCCGTTGTGGCAGCCGACGCAGCGGCGGTCGAGCACGGGCTGCACTTCGCGTCGGAACGAGAACGGGCGCGGAGGACCATGCCACGGCTCGATGGCCGAGGGGGTGCGAAGGAAGGCGGCGCGGGGGGTAGTCGGAGCCAGTTCCGCGTTGCGTTCGTGACAGCCGAAGCAGGAGACGTGTTCGCCGGGCATTGCGGTGAACCACGAGCGCATGATCTGGACGGCCCGTCCCTCTGCATCGAGGGGCTGCAGCGCGATGGGCGTGTTGGCGGGAACGCGGAAGAATGCGGAGCCGTCGGGCTCGACGGGGACGGTCCCCAGGATGCGGCGGGCGTCCCAGGGGCCGTCGATGCCGATGTCGAGATGTCCGCCCGTGCCGGGAAACGCGTAGTGGTAGGCGAACACGCGGAGCGCGCGAACCGTGCCCCGCGGTACCCCGCGCATCGGTTCGCCGAGGTACACGTCGTGAATCAGCACGAGCGCATCGTCACGGTCGGGGTGGACGGCGGGCGGAATGATGGGCGGGCGACGGGAGGGGCGCCAGGGAACGGGTTCGAACCACGCGACGTTGTCCTCTTCGCGCAACGGCACGAGGTTGTCGAATACATCCACCAGCCAAAGTCCCCAAGGGCGGTCGGGGGAGGGCTTCATCGCGGTCAAGAAGTACTTGCCGGCGCCGGCACCGGTTTCGGGATCGGCAAGGGGAAACGGATGAACGAACTTGGGCCAGGAATGGTCAACGAGTTGATCGGCGGTGAGAGGGCGAACGGGATCGCCGCGGCCCGGAATCCGCTGCACGGCACCCTCGGCGTCGCGATCGCCGCGAGTCATGTCGAACAGGACGAGTTCGCCCATGCGGGCAACGCCATGATGACCGGAAACGATGGCGACGAGTCGGCCCGGCTGGCCGGGAATCGGACGGGCATAAAAGACGGAGTTGGGCCAGTACGAGTTGCTGCCGTAGAGGGCGCGCTGACGGGTGCCATCCGGATTCATGGTGAAGAGAAGGCGCGTGAAGTAATGGGGCGTGTCGGTGTACTCCCAGCGGGTATACAGGACACGGCCATCCTCGAGAAGGGTCGGGCACCAATTGTGTTCCTGATCGAAGCAGAGCTGGCGCACGGCTGAACCATCGGGGCGGCATCGAAACAGGTTGGCGACGCGCGTGGATCCGCCAACGCACGGAACACCGGCGATGCAGGCGGTGGAGGCAAATAGGATGTCATCGTCGGGGAGGTAGCAGGGATCGTATTGATCGCAAGAAGGGGGGAAGCCGGTCGTGACCTGGCGGACCTGGCGGGAGTCGAGATTGAGTTCGAAGATCTGCCAGGATCGGGAGGGACCCAGTGGGGCCGAATAGAGAAGGCGGCGACCGTCGAAGTGAAGGTCCAAGTCCGCGATCATCGCGGGGGATTCGGGGGCCCAGATGCGTTCGGGAGGCGCGTCCGGCCGTTCGAGATTGAGCATGACGATCTCTGTGGCAGGACCGGGGCGGGGCAGCGCGCAATTGCCCTGCCAGTTTTGCGGCAGGCCAAGGGCGGCGCCACGGAGTTCGCGGTTGGAGGCCACGGCGCGCCGTAACGCGAGGATACGCAGACCGCGGAGCAACGGATGGGCGGTGAGCGCCTCGCGCTGCAGGGCGGCGACCTCTGCGGCGAGCGCGGCGCGGTCCGAATCGTTCGTTGTGGCCTCCCACCGTGTGAGAAGGGCATCCGCACGTTGCAGCCACTCACCGCCCCGAGGGTAAGCCGGCCCAAATTCGGCGATGAGATCGGCGATCGCATCACGCACGCCGCGGGGAGACGGTGCGGAAGCGAAAGCGAGAGAACGAGAGTCGGAGGCCGCGAACGCGCTGACCACCGCCGCCAGAACGGCGAGCATGGCGGACCGTTTACTCATCCGGAGACAGCTCCACATGTTCGATGTTCACGCCCGGAGCTCGGGCACCGGCCGTCTCAAGCCGAAAGGTCCATGCTCCGGCTTCGGGCAAAGAGAATCGCGCCGGGGGCCCCTCGTCGAAGCGATCGTAGGCGCCGGTCGCGGGGGAGGCGATCCCGACGACGATCGGCTCCTCGCCGTCCCGGGCGGACTCCGCGCGGCGGATCACGAGTCGGAGCGACGCGGCTGGTCCGGCGGCGCGGAGTCGCGCGCTCCACGAACCGGCGCGCGGAACCCGGGCGCGCCAGGTGATGCAGGCTTCGGGATGGGTCCAGCCGCCGATGTTGCCGGCGGGGGATTTATGCTCGAGGAGCAGCCGCGGTCCCTCGAGGGCGGCCGATGCGGCGTTCAGCCGCAGGCGGCCGCGAGCGTCCGCGCGCACCCATGGCGCCTTGGGCGAGCCAAACCAATTGAGGCGGTCGTCGTCCGGCGCGACCGGTTCGATGGCCAGGTCAGCGGCGGTGGGCGGTTCAGCCGATGGGAAGAGCAGGACTCGTTCCCCCGCGCGCAGATCCACCACGGTGATTGGTCGGCCGTGTTCATCGGTCGCACGGGTGACCGCGAACGAGCGGGGCCCGCGCGCCTCGACGGGACCGGTCCAGCCGGTGCGGATCCGGCAGGGGGCGCCGGCCAGGGAGTGCACCCGAATCCAGCGCGTGACGCCTCCGCGACGGCGCGCAGAAACGAGAAATGCGCCTTCCGCGCGCAGATCGCGGATCACGACGTCGGCCCAAGCGGATGGCACGGTCGGGAACACGCGCAGACGAACGCCGAACGGTTCCATGCACCAGGATTGGAGTAGCAGTTCGTGCACGGAGGCGGCCGCGGACAGCGGCGTTTCGATCACCGGCCCGGCTTCGAGATACATCGTGTTGGGCTTCACATAGCGCTCAAGAAAACGGTCGAGCCATGAAGCGGCATCGTCTGCGCGGCCGAGCCAGGCAGACATCGCCGCGGCGCCCGTCAGAGAATAGCCCTGGTGCGCGCCTTTGAGCCCGATCCAGTGATCGAGCGAGCGTTCAAGAAGAGGACGGTGGGCGGGGTGTTCGGGGTCGTAGAGATGCAGCGGGTAGAAGGCCAGCAGGTGCGAGAAGTGGCGGTGAGACTTCGCGAGCGGCACGCCGGCGCCGATCATGAAGCCGGTTCGATCGTCCACTGGCAGCGGGGCTAGGCGTGCGAGCGTCTCGCGCCAACGCGGCGCGGCGGGGTCGTCGAGGCCGAGCCGCTCGTGGGCGGCGATGAGTGTGGACAACGCCCAGCGCAGCAGCGCGAGATTGTAGTGCGTGTCCGGAGCCCGGTCCGGGTATTCCGGCGAAACATCCTCTGGAAAATGAAGACGCCCGTCCTCGCCGGGGTGGAGCTGATGGATCATCCAGGCGGCGGCACGCCGCAGCCAGGGGTATAGCCGGTCGCGGAGCAGTGCCTCGTCGCCGGCGTGGCGGTAGTGAAGCCACACGTTGTGCAGGGCCCAGGTGAGGTTGCCGAACTCGGCCCCCGCGGGTCCGCGGCAGTCGTGATCCGACGTGCGGCCGATGGCGGCGGAGTCGTGGCGAAACGCTTCGGGCACGTTCGCGATGAGGTTGGACTGGCCCCGGTCGAGCATCCGGAGGAGCGATTCCCCGACGTCGAGCCGGTTGGCGGCATAGACTGGCCAGTAGGTGAGCTGGATGTTCAGGTTCCACCAAAAGCGGGGCCAGGGGGTTGAGCGAAACCAGGGGCCCATCAGATCAATGGCCGGCCCATCGGGACGCGCGGCGGAACCGAGTTTGTAGATCTGGATCCAATAGAAGCTTTCGAGGCGCGTGTCCGGAATGGAGAGGAAGTGGCGCGGCCACCAGTCGTGCCACCAGGCGCGGTGTTCGCGTTCGAGCGCCGACCATCCGGCGGCGGTGGCGCGCGCGACGTTGATTGCGGCGGCGGCGGGGTCAGGGCGGGGAATGAGGGACCAAAACAGTTCGCCACCGTGTTCGCGCGGGCAAACGATCCATGCGAGCGCATAGCCACCGCCGTGCCGCAACGGCTGTCGGAGGGTTCTCACCGGCCCCTCCTCGTTGTGCTGCGGTGGGGGATTGAGGTCGTCGGGCCCGAGGGGCTCGCCGCGGTGGACCTTGCGCGCGTCCACCGCGGGTGCATGAAGGAAAATGGGATCGACCGATTCGGCGCCGTCGGTCTGCCACGCGATGGCATGAACGGGGTGGGTGGCGGAGGTGAATGCGCGCCAGACGATCCGGCCGCGATCGGTGATCTGCGTGGCGGTGACGTCGGCGTTCCATAGATTCAACCGCATCGAACCGCCCAAGGGTGAACCGGCCGTTCGCAGCGCGAAGGTACCGATCGCGATCCGATTGCCGCGGTCGGTCACTTCGGAATGCCCGAGGTCCGCGCATAGCCATCGGTTGGTGTGGGCGTACATCATCGCGCCCATCCGCCCATTGCCCGTGAACGCGCCGTCGTGCCACTGGGTGGGCAACCGTTCCCAGACGAGATCGTGGCGCGCGAGAAAATCGGCCCACACGACTCGGTCCGGCACGTCGGAGGGGTCGGGTATTGCCGCCAGCGTCTGCGCTTCGGCTCGCCGCATCATCAGCGCGAGCACCGCGGCGAGCGGCGACGAGGCCCATCGGGCCGGCGAGACGCGAAGCCAGCGGCGACACGGCGGTGAACGAGCCATCAATTTGGGCGTTTAGCCGATTTGCCGCAGATGTTCAAGGAGCGGCGACAGTTCGTTGGGCGCCGGATGTGGGCGATCTTGGACTGGCCGCGATGGGCGCGGCCGGTTCACCGTTTCGGCCATGACCCCGGATGGCTACACCGGCGGTCCGCGGCCGCGGCTCGACAGGGGGCCGTCGGCGGGATATATGCGCGCGGCAGAAGTTCGATGTGTTCGACCATCAGTTTTGGGATCGACGCGGACGCATCGGGGTGGGTGGCGGTCCGCGCGGAACGCCGCTGGGGCCGTGTCGTGAGCGAAACGGTCGGCGCGGTGGACGCGGATGCGACCGCTGGCGGCGCGGACTTCGCGGGGATTGGCGCCGCCATGTCGCGAGTGTCACCCGTGCGGCGTGCCGTGACGGCCGCGGCGCCGGCCGCGGAGACGATCGTTCGGCGAATGGTCGCTCCGAAGATGGGACCGGCTCGGGCGCGAAAGGTGTTGGTCTCGCTGCTGGACGTGCAATTGCCGTTCCGGATCGAGGATTGCGCGGTCGTGTTGTCCGAGTGGCGTCGGGTGGGCGATGGCACGGAGGCGCTCGCGGCGGTGATTCGGCGGGAGGCTCTGGATCGGCGTCTCGCGGAGCTGGCGGCGATGGGGGTGGCGCCGACGGCCCTGGACGTGGAGGCGATCGCGGCGTGGGACTCGGCGTGCCGCGAATTCGGGGAGCCGGCGCCGGGCGAAATGCGGATGGTGGTGCACGCGACCCTGGAGCGATGGGTCTGCGCGGTTGGGGGAGACACGGGGCTGGAGGGGGCGGTCACCGTTCGTGAACCCCCTGCGGAGGCCCATGATGCGGACGCATGGAACCGTGCGGATTTGATGTTCCGAACCGCGACGGCCGGACGATGCGTTGAGCGTGAATGCTGGATCTGGATGGGCCGTCCTGCGGAGAGGGTCGCCCTGTGGTCGCAAACGATGGCGGAGCGGCGGGGTCTGGGACTGGCTGGCCGCGTGTTGATTTCGAGGGAACCGGAGACTGCGCTCGCGCGGACGCTTGCCCTGCGCGCTGTGGAGGGGAAACTGCGGCAGACCAATCTGCTGACGCAGGATGAACTGCCGGCCGACGTTCGCCGGGCACGGGATCGGGTCGCGGTCCTGGCTGCCGGTGGGCTGATCGCGGCTTCGGTTATGCTTCTGGGGGTCGAGGCCCGCCGGATTTCGACCCTCGCGCAGCGCGAGCGCGATTGGGCAGCGCAGTTGGAGCGCCGCGCGCGCGAAGTGGGTGGACTGGGTCGTGTACAGCGTGGGCTTGAAGTCCGGATGGCTCGGGAATCGGTGGAACGGCAGTTGGCGGCGCTGGCGCCGCTGGACCGCCTGTTTCAGCCTCCACAGACCGCGTCGCTCGCCGGTTTGCTTCGTCTCGCCGGGCCGGCGCAGATCCATCTGGAGGTCGTGGAGCTATCCGATCGGGCGGTGCGGCTCGAGGGCAGCGCGCCGGACCGCGATGCCGCGCGTCGGCCGGAGGAGTTTCTTCGGATGCTCGGCTACGAGGCGAAGACCGAGGCGGGACCGGCACGGCCGGACGGTCGCACCCCCTTCGTTGTCGAGGGAACCCGGCGGTGAAGCCTTGGGTCCGCGAGGTGGTGTTGCCGGCGGCGGCCGGCGGCGTGGCGATCGCTTCGGTGCTCAGTGTGCTCTGGCTCGAGCTCGCGGTGGTGCCCGAGCGCCGCTCCCGCGGCGAAGCGCTTCGAGCGGATCTGCGTGAACTCGACCGCATCGCGGAGAGCGCACGACGGTATACTCCGCACCTACGGGCGTTGGACTCGGCCTGTGCCGCGTCGCCGACGGGACGGTCGCCGCTCGATTTGTTTGCGGGCGCGGCTCCGGGTTTGCCGCCGCCCGTGCTCTCGGCCACTCGTGAGGTCGCGCTCGACGCGCACTGGAGGATTACACAAGTGGACCTGGCCATGGCGGACGTTCCGCTGGACGCCGTGTCGGCGTTTCTGCAGGCGTGTGCGACGAGCCGGCCACCGTGGCGCGTATCGGCGCTGCGCCTGCAGGCGCTCGACGCGGGCTCCACGCGCGCGCGCGCAGTGCTCACGCTCGAGTCGCCGGCGCGGCGCGAGGAGGCGGCGCGGCCATGAGTGTGGATCTGGGTGCCGTACTGGTGAACGATCCGCGTGGCGCGCGCGTGTCGCCGTCGCCCTGGCGGACGGGGGCGGGTTGGGACATGTTTCGCGCGCTCGTCGCCCGCGAGCTCAAGGGGCGCTACAAGGGGTCCGTGGTCGGGTTTGTCTGGGCGGTGCTCGTCCCGCTGTTCATGGCTGGCATCTACACGGTGTTCCTTCGGATCCTCGCGGGGCAGCGCGTGGCCATCGAGCGGGTGCTGGTGGGGGTGTTCGCATGGCAATACACCGCGCAGTGCGTGCAGGGCGGCATGCTCGCGGTCACGTCGAACGCGAACCTCGTGAAAAAGGTCTTGTTTCCACGGATGCTACTGCCCGCTTCGGCGGTGGCGGCGCACCTGGTGCAATATCTGGTCAGCGTTGTGGTTCAGACCGTGCTGCTGGCGGCGTTGGGCGGCGCGGAGTGGAGCCTGCGCGGTTGGCTGGCCTGGCCGCTGGTCGTGGCGGGGCTCACAGCGCTGAACCTGGGTTTGGCCCTGATCCTCTCCGCCGCTCATGTGCACTTGCGCGATACGCAGCACTTGGTCGGCGTGCTTCTGAGCGCCTGGTTTTTTGTGAGCCCAGTGATGTACGACCTGGAGTTCGCCTCCGCCGTTGTGCAGGCGCGGCCCGGTTGGGCGCCGTGGCTCTGGTTGAATCCGTTGATGTCGCTGTTCACGGCGGCGCGGGCGTGTCTGCTGAAGGGCGCGGCGTATCCGTGGAGCTGGGCCTCCGCGGCCTCGCTCGCGTGGCCCGCGGTGATCCTCGGGGTCGGGGTGCTCGTGTTCCGGCGTGCCCAGCGGCATTTTGCGGACCTGCTCTAGGGGAGTTGTGAGCGGTAACGGTTCAACGATTCCGGCGATCGAGGCAGAGGGGCTCGGCAAGCGCTATCGCGTGCGTGGCATCGGGCCGCCGACTCTGTTCGGGCGCGTCCGCGATGCGGTTCGCGGCCACGCGCCCGCCGAGTTCTGGGCGCTGCGCGACGCGACCTTTGCGGTGCCGCGCGGGCGCACCATCGGCGTGATCGGTCCCAACGGCGCGGGCAAGAGTTCGCTGCTCGGGCTGGTCGCGGGCACGATCACGCCGACGACCGGCCGCGTGGTCGCGCGCGGTCGGATCTGCTCACTGCTCGAGCTGGGCGCTGGCTTTCATCCGGACCTCACCGGGCTTGAGAACATCCAGCTCAACGGCGCGGTGCTGGGCATTCCGCGCGACGAATTGCGACGGCGCACCGATCGCATCATCGAGTTCTCGGGGCTCGACCGGTTCATCGGCGAGCCGGTGCGGCACTATTCGAGCGGCATGTATGTGCGGCTCGCGTTCGCCGTGGCCGCCGAGGCCGAGCCCGACATCCTGCTCGTGGACGAGGTGCTGGCGGTCGGCGACGTTGCGTTTCAGTTGAAATGTCTCGATCGCATCCGCCGGCTCCAGCGGGAAGGGCGCACGCTGCTGTTCGTCTCGCACGCGCTGCAGACGGTCGAGGAGTTTTGCGACGAGGTGTGGCTGCTCCACGGCGGGCGCATCGTCGCGCAGGGCGAGCCGGCGCCGACGATTCTTCGCTACATCCGCGAGTATATGGGCGAGGGAGGGCCGGTCTACACCCAGGAGTTTGGCACGCGCGAGGCCGAGATGGCCGAGGTGCGGCTCGAGGACGAGCGCGGAGTCGAAGCGGCTGTGTTCGAGACGGGCCGGCCGATGACCGTGCGTATTCGATGGCGGGCTCCGCGCCGCATCGAGCGACCGGTGTTCGGCTATTCGATCAAGACCGCGAACGGCCTGTATCTGCACGGGAGCAACACGCAGATCGCGGGCGTCGAGATTCCGGCGATCGAGGGCGAGGGCGAGGTGCGGCTAACGTTCGATCCGCTGCGGCTGATGGAGGGGCATTATCTACTTTCGTTGTCGTTCCACTCGTGGGATCACGCGCGGCAGTTTCACCGGCGGGAGGACTGGTATCCGTTTGCGGTGCGCAACCGGACCGGCGCTTTGGGCCTGGTGGCGCTGGATGCGCGCTGGACGGTGGGCGAGGAGCGGGACGGCGGCGCACCGCAGCCGCCGCCGGTGGCCTGAGCCGGGAACGCCGGAAGCACCGTCTCGAGGGCCGGTGCCGGCGGCCGTTCGCAGGAGCGCTTCACAGCCTTGTTTCGCGGCGGCGTGCCGTTGCCCGCACGGAATCCCGTCGGTGATGTGGCGACGTGCTTTGCGAGGAGCGGTCCCAGTGGGACCGCACCATCTGCCACGCCGCCGCAGCGGCTTGCTCGCGGAGCTGCGGGTCGAGCATGTGGAGACGTGGCCGCAGCGTGCCACCAAGGTGCGTGCCGTGAAGGACATCGGCCCACTCCGCGGCGCCGGCGGGCGCGGCGGAGGCGATCGGCTCGATCCGATTCAGGACCATCGCCGCCCACGCGTCGCGTTCCCGCGCGGCGTCGGAGCGCCCGACACGTTCCCGGCGTAGGCACATGCCGTTGCGAGGTGACGTTATCTGCGATCGCATGCGCCGGGCCCGGGGCGCCGGGCGGTTCGATATGCCACTGCATCTGTGCGGCTCGGCGGCCGGCGAACCGGAGCGTAGTGCCGGCGAGATCCCAACGCCTGATGTGCACCGCCGAGCCGATGATCGCGATCGCGGCGGTCTTCGGCAGCGCGGCGATCTGCTCCGAGCCCACGCCCGTGTTGATCCGCAGAAGGCCGGCGGCCTCGATGCCGCGCACTTCGATCGGGACGAGCATCGGCACGAGCACGCCGTGCGAAAGGCCGCCGCTCTCGATGCGGTTCGGGCGCAACGGCCAGCCGCGTGAGCGCCTTGCTCGACACGTAACGTGCGGGCGCTTGGGCTGTGTCGAAGTTCTCCGACGCACCCACCGTTAGCACGACGATCACCATCCGTTGGCGCGACGTCGCGACTGCGGTGTATCGCGGCCTGGGTGACGGATCTCCACTGCATTGGAGAATCTGCTCGAGTATGGACATCCGCGTGTGGCCTGTGCATGGCGATGACCCCATCGAGGGCAGCGGTCGTGATCTCGGTTGCTGGGAGGTCACCGCTGGTCCAAGCGTTGGACGGCCGCCGCGTTGGCGAATCCAAGCCTTGGACGAACCGCGGGCCACGACGGGTGGCCTCGGACGAGCGCACGCACGAGTGGAATTCGGTGGCTCGTTGGTCGTCTCAAACGGGGATCGTCGTCGTGGCGGAACGAACCCGGGCGGCCCCGCGTTCGCGGCGCGCGGCGAACGGAGCCGGGCCTGTGGCGCCGGGCCGCCGTCGGGTCGGGTACGCGGCGGCGGCGGCCCAGAGACGGGTGTGAGCACACAAGATTGACGCAGAGCGGGGCGCGCCGGACACTCTGCGCGTGGTGCCAGCACGGCGGCGGGAGAACGAGATGATCCGGTGGGCACAACGGATGGTGTTCCGGGCCTATCACGAGAGCGGCGACCGCTCCTACGACTGGGCGGGCGAACGTGTCGCGGCACTCCGCCCGCGGCGTCTGCTCGACGTCGGCTGTGGTGACGGCCGGCGATTGTTCCACTACCTGCGCGAACGACCGGATCGCTGGTGCGGGGTCGAGCGGCATCCGGAGCTGGCCGCGCAGGCGCGCGCGGCGGGCATTGAGGTGTTCGACTTCGATTTGAATGGCCGGTGGCCGGTGCCGGATGGAACCTTCGACGTCGTGCACTCGGCGCAGGTCATCGAACACCTGCACAACACGCGGTTGTTTGTCGAAGAGATGCGCCGGGTGCTGACGCCGGGCGGATGGGCGGTGGTGACGAGCGAGAATCTGACCAGTTGGCTCAATCTCGCGGCGATGATGCTCGGCTTCACACCCTTCTCCCTCCAGCAGACGTGTGGTTGGTATCTTGGCAATCCGCTCGGACTGCACGCCGGCGAGGAGATCGCGATTGATCTGACCTCGGTGCCGCCGGACGATCCGGCCTTCAGCGGCATCTCGGGGCATGTGCGCGTGCTGGGCTATCGGCAGGCGCGCGAGCTGTTTGAGCGTGTGGGTTTCGTGAAGGTCGAGGTGCGGACGATTGGCCTGATGCCGCTGCCGGCGTCGTTGAGTCGGCGGCTCGAGGGGTGGGTGCCCGGGCGCGGACACTTCCTTCTGATCGCGGCGCAAGCTCCGCCCGTCTGAGTGGCCACCGTTGCTCCGAGCCGGCTCAGCGAACGATCTGGATCCGACTGAGCGGATACCATCCATCTTCGGCGCGGCCATCGATGGCGAGGCGAATCGCGGGCCGCGTCGAATCGGGCGGAACGATCGCCAGCGCCAGCACATAGGTACCGGGCGCCAGATCGGCGGGGAGGCGCAGCGCCTCCGCTTCGGTGACCCGCGGCCCCGGCGGCAGATCGGGCGGAGACTCGAGAAACGCCGCGTCAAAGATGGGGACGTCGCCGGGCATCCACCGACTCACCGTTGCGCCGCCTACCCGCACGACCGCCGGTCCGCCCGGGGTGGTCAGTCGCCATGCCGTGCGGTAGGGCCGATAACAGGGAGCCGAACCGACGTTTTGCCACACGGTGTCGACGCGAAGCACATCGCCCGCCCGCACGCGAGGTGGATGACGCAGCTCTCGCAGCACGAACCGGTACCCAAGCCGACGCAGAAACCGTTCGATCTCGAGGCGCACGTCGTCGCGATTCGGGAGCGGGGCGGATTTATTGTTGAGGAACGAGCCGTGGCAGGCGAGGGCGTAGTTGAAGATGTAGCGGAGAGACCAACCCTCGGCGACCCACCGGCGGATGTCCCAGCACGTCTCCCACGCCACCGGCGCCCGGCGCCACGCATCGAGCGCGCGGGCCTTGGCGAGCCAAACCGGATAGCCGTGCCGCATGTGGAACCAGGACTTCGAAAAGCCGCCCATGTCGCCGAGGCAGTCGGCGCGCCAGCCCGCGCCCCGCTGCACCGCCTCGGCGAGGCATTCGTTGCCGCCGACGAGCATCAGCAGCGGGGTGCGACGGAACGCGGCGAAGTAGGCGTCGACCACGCGTCGGCGGTGGTCGAGCGATGGGAGCTTCGCGCGCTTCGATCCGTAGAGGTGCCATTCGCCCCACCATCCAATCGACCCGAGGTCCACGTGGTCGATGTCGGGATGTCCGTCGTAGCGTTCGCCGAGGCGCCGGATGCAATCGAGATGCAGCGACAAGGTTGTTTTGTCATCGAAGTCCGGGATTGGGAGCGGCTCGACACCGTGATAGTCGGCCACGATCACCCGGCCGCCGGCCGATTCGAGCCAGGCGGGATGGTACGGCGCTTTTGGGTTTGTGGAACAGCACATGACCCGGAACGCCAGCGTCTGGCCGGCGGCTCGGCATTCGGCCAGTGTGTGGTCAAGCAAGTCCGTGTTCAGACGGCCGCGTTCGGGCTCGAGTTTGTCCCAGCCCCAGCGCGTATACATCACGGTGGACGGGATCCACGGCGGCAGCGATGTGTCGTTGCGGGCGGTCCGGCCAAAGGTCTGCCAGCCCAGATGCGGATTCGCGAGGAGATCGGAAATTTCCTTCGGCCGGACGATGACCGGCTCCTCGGCCGCAGCGGAGGGTCGCGCGAGCGCGATCCACGCCATGGCGAGGACGGAGCGGCGCGAGAGTTGGGGTGGGGTGCAGGAAACGTCGTGGAGGACGTGGAGCAGGCTCATCGGGCGGTCTCCGTGCGAAGATTGGCCTGATCCTAGGCAATCGGATTGAATCGCTCAACCGTGCCGATTAGGCTCGGTGCGCACTCGCGGTTGGCGAGTTCCAAGGAGCCGTGGGTATGTGGACAGCACGCGGAATCACGCCCTGCTTCGTTGCGGTAGTGCTTTTCCGGGCGTCGGCAGCCGAGCCGCTCTCGCCGGTGGCGGTCGCGGTCGGACCCGACGGTACTAACGCGTGGGTGGCGGGTGCCACGGGGCGCTGTGTGATATGGGTGGATCTGGTGGCGGGCGCGGTGCGCGCAACGTGGCCGCTCTCCGATATGCCGGCGGCGCTGGCGGTCTCCGCGGATGGCTCGCGCCTCTACGTGGCCGGCGGCGTCGGAACGGGCCGCGTCTGGGTGGTCCAATCTTCAGATGGCCGCGTGCTGCACGAGTGGCGCGTGGGTCACTCGCCGGCGGCGCTGGCGCTGTCGCGCGACGGCGGTCGGCTCTACGTGTGCGACCGGTTCGCGGGGCGTGTGCGCGCGATCCGCACTTCAGACGGCGTCGAAACGGAGCAGGCGGCCGCGTCGCGCGAGCCGATCGCCTGCGCGCTGACGCCCGACGGGGCGCGCCTCGTCGTGGTCAACCATCTGCCCGCCGTGCCGGCGACGGCCGAGGTTGTCGCGCTGGAGGTAACGATATTCGAGGCCGCGGGGCTGAAGCCGCTCGCCTCCATCCAATTGCCCAATGGCTGCACGGTCGGACGCGATGTGGCGATTTCACCCGACGGTCGGTTTGCGTATGTGACCTCGATCCTTGGCCGATTCACGCTTCCCACCACGCAACTGGATCGCGGCTGGATGATGACCGCCGCGCTCAGCGTGATTGACGTGGCCGCAGGGCGGCTCGTGAACACGGTCTTGCTCGACGAAATTGACCGCGGCGCAGCGAACCCATGGGGCGTGGCCGTCTCGGGCGACGGCCGTTGGCTTGTGGTCGCTCACTCCGGCACGCATGAGCTCAGCGTGATGGACCGCGCCGCGTTGCACGAGCGCCTTGACCGAGTCGCGCGGGGCGAGGCCGTGACGCCCGTGAGCCGGAGCGTGGAGCAGGTCCCGAACGATCTTGCTTTCCTGGTGGACATTCGCGAGCGGGTGCGGTTGCCGGGCAATTCGCCGCGCGGCGTGGCGATCGCGGGCGATCGGGCGTGGGCGACGCTCTACTTCACCGACGCGCTGGCGGCGGTGCCGTTGGTCGCTTTGCCCCGGCGCGCCGCGCTGCTGCGGCTCGGGCCCGAGGCGCCGATGTCCATTGTGCGGCGCGGCGAGTTGCTGTTCCACGACGCGGCGCTCTGTTTTCAAGAATGGCAGAGCTGCGCGAGCTGCCATCCCGACGGCCGGGTGGATGGTCTGAATTGGGATCTGCTCAACGACGGCATGGGCAATCCCAAACAGACGAAGAGCATGCTGTTCGCGCATCAGACCCCGCCGGCGATGCTCAGTGGTGTGCGCGCGACGGCGGAGATCGCGGTGCGTTCGGGCATCCGGTTCATTCAGTTCGCGGTTCGGCCGGAGGAGGAGGCGCAGGCGATGGACGAGTATCTGAAGTCGCTTGCGCCGGTGCCGAGCCCGCATCTGGGCCCCGGCGGCGCGCTGAGCGCGTCAGCGCAACGGGGCGAGGCGGTCTTCCGTAGAGCGGGCTGCCTCGAATGCCATCCGCCGCCGCTGTACACGTCGCTGAAGAGCTACGATGTCGGGACCGGCGTCGGCCCCGACGCCGGCAAACCGCTCGACACGCCGACGCTGCGCGAAGTGTGGCGCACGGCGCCGTATCTCGACGATGGCCGCGCGGCGACCCTGCGCGAGGTGCTCACGACGTTCAATCCCAACGATCAGCACGGCGAGACTTCGCGGCTTACGCCGGCCGAAATCGAGGACCTTGTCGCGTATTTGTTGTCTCTGTAATCCCGCAACAATATTTCCGGTGTGTTTTCGTTCGGTGGTCATGAGCGGACTCATGACCACGTCTTTGATCCGTCCGGTGATTGACTCCTATCGTCAGGCCCGTCTTCATGTCGTGCGGCTTTCGGCCGGCGGTGTCCCTCGGTTTTTCGCGACCGATGCACCCGGCGGCAACGGCGGGCCCGAGCCGCTGGTGAAGGAGATCGGCGAGTTCCTCGCGGCGACCGGGGCGACCGTGTGCGCGATGGACCTCTTCGGTCCGTGCGCGCTCGAGCGGTCGACATTGGAGCTGATGCGCCATCACTGCGGAGAGGTGGACTGGCCGCTGACGTGGATTGACGGTTCGGCGTGCGCCGGCCACGCGCCCGTCGCGGCGCAGTTCTATGCGGTGGCCGGACCGGCCGAGCCCATCGTGTTCGAGGGGCGGCGCGTCGGGACCGTGCTCGAGGACGATGACGCGCGCTATGCGATTCTCGCGGGGCTGCTGCCGGCCGACCGGCGTGCGTCGCGCGGCGCGCAGGCGCGATCGGTCTTCGAGCGCATGGAGGAGGCCCTCGCGCCTGCCGGGATGAACTTCTACGACATTGCGCGCACCTGGCTGTACTGTGACCGCATCCTCGAGTGGTACGACGAGCTGAACCGGGTTCGCAACGCCTTTTTTGCGGAACGCGGCGTGTACGACCGGCTGGTGCCGGCGAGCACCGGCGTGGGTACGGCAAACCCGTACGGCGCGGCCCTGGTCGGCGAGGCGCTGGCGATCCGCCCCAAGCGGCGCGATGTGTCGATCCGGAGTCTCGCCTCGCCGCTGCAGTGCCCGGCGCCAGCCTATGGCAGCTCGTTCAGCCGAGCCGTCGAGGTGCGCCTGCCGGGCTACCGGCGGCTGTATGTCTCCGGCACGGCGAGCATCCATCCGAACGGCGAAACCGCGCACGTAGGCGACGTGGACGCACAGGTGGACCTCACAATGCGCGTGGTCGAGGCGATCATGGACCAGTCGGGCTACCGATGGTCGGACGTGAACCGCGCGATTGGCTACTTCAAGCGCACAGCGGACGCAGGCGCGTGGGACCGCTGGTGTGCGCGCGCCGGCGTGTCGGATCTTCCGATCGTGATTGTGCAGGCCGATATTTGCCGCGACGATTTGTTGTTCGAGCTCGAGGTGGACGCGCTCGCGGTCGAGTGAGTCGGGCACAGTTTGACGGGGGCCCGCGGCGTGTGGGTGGGCGGCCGCGGGCCTCTCCGCTCGGCGCTCCATCATGGGGACCCCTCGGACAACCACCGTTGTTCCAGCGGGCCGCTGTCGCTGATCTTCCAGCATCCAGATCGGTTGGCTCATCGCGTTCGCGGGTGCCCTGTGGCTTCGGAGATGTGGCGGGCCACCCGAATTGCGGCCGACGAGAATTTTGATGGGGTACGAACCCGAACAAGGGGCAACGATCGGCGCTGGCGGATTTGTCGGTCGGATCGGGAAGAGGGCAGAGAGGAGGATGATCCGTGGAACCGTTGACGAGAAGCGGGTGAGGCGTACCACGCGTGCACATTTGGGATGCGACGGCGAGCGCTCGCCGATCCCGAGGCGCAGTTTCAGCCGGGGCGGTGGGCCGCCATCCGTGGCGCGCGCACGAGCCGCCGCCAGTTGATCGCCCACCACAGGGTTAGGACCAGGGCCGCGTGTACGTCTACGCACCGCAGCGGCGGCTCGGAGAGACGCGGGTTCACGCTGTTCATCTCACGGCGTCTGGCCCACATGCGCGACCCGATCCGGCTCGCGCGGGAGCGCATCAACATCCGGGTTCCGACGATCAGCTCAAGCCCCCGAGTGGCAGGCGTGTGAGCCGCGGGATCGCCAACGACGAGTTGACCATGCGTTCCATTCCACTGCAAGGGCTCACGAAAGAACAGAACTTCCAATGGCAGGTGATAACCGTGTCGTCGTCGCGCGTCGGCCTTTTCGTCGTGGACCCGAGGCGCGACATCTTCGACTGGGGCCAGGACTTGCGTCGGGACGATGGGCGACTCGTCATCGTGTTTCATGCGCGGCCGCGGAATCGGGCGGTGATGGCGACCACCGCGACAGCGAACGGAGTTGTACTCGAGGCCGTGGGGGGCGGGGAGAATGTGAAGTGATCTGCGGGCCGCTTGCGCGCCAATCGCGTGCGCGGCCAACCCGCGGAGGCACGAGCGGTGCGAGCGGAGCGAGGTTGCGCGGGCACTCCGCGCGCCGAGGGCTGGCACGCGAACGGCGACCGTCGCGATCGTGCCGGATTCCGAGCGTCGCCTCGGGGCACGAGTTTGACCGCTCCGGCGGGCGCCGGTAGAGTCGCTGTGCGTTATGGCTGAGGGCGCGCAGGCAGCGGGGCGGGTGATGGTGTCGCTCGACACGGAGCGGGCGTGGATCCGCGTATCGGGCCGGGGAACGCTTTCGATTGGGCCTCCGTTGCGAGAGTTCATCCAGCAAGCGGAGCAGACCGGTGTGCGCGAAGCGGTGCTCGATCTCGGCGAGTGCGACTCGATGGACAGCACCGTTCTTGGGCTGATCGCGGGGTTTGCGATGCGCCTGCGGCGGGCCGGGGGGCGGATGCTGGCGGTATCGCCGGGGGAGCGGGTTCAGCGATTGTTTCGGACGCTGGGCATCGACCGTTTGCTGGAGGTTGCTGCGCAGCCACCGTGTGGGACGACGGTCGCGGGCGAGATGCTGGGCGCGGCGCCGGTGAGTGGGTCTCGAGAGACACTGCTGGAGGCGCACGAGACGCTAGCCTCGATTTCGGAGGAGAACCGAGACCGGTTTCGCGATGTGATCGAGTTTTTGCGCGAGCGGTCGGGCGGGGCGGATCGCGGAGCGGTGGGGGGCTGAGATGGCCGTGGGCGATGAGCTGGGGGCCGGCATGCTCGCCGCGGTGGCGGCGGGGGCCGCGACGGTGTCGGCCGCGCTGGGCGCGGCACTCTGGCGGCGGTATCGGCGGTGCCGAAGAGAGGCGGACGACTTGCGTCGCGAGCGCGAGGTCATGATGGGCTTCGTGCACGACGTCGCGGAGGTGTTTTCGGAGACGGATGAGGAGGGAACCGACGCGCTGCTCGAGCGTGTGCTGTTCTACGCACTGCGGACGAGCGGCGCGCTGTCCGGCGCCATTTACTTATTCGAGCCCGATGGCGTGACGCTGCGCGCGCGAGCGGTTTCGGGCCTTTTTCCGCCGCTCGGGCGCTCGTGGGACGAGCCCCTCGGCGATGCGGGCGCCGGCCCCGCCGCGGCGTTGGAAGCGGCGGTGCGGGCGGAGGTGGTGCGCGCGGGCGAGGGGATTGTGGGCGATGCGGCCCTGCGCGGCGCGGCGCGGCTCATCCACGACGCCGAACGCGAACCGCAGGTGCCACGGCATAACGTGGCGGCGCTGCGCGTGCGGACGCTCGCGGCGGTGCCGATGCGATTTCGAAATCGAGTGATGGGCGTGCTCGTGGCGGTGAATCGCTCGGATCGGCGGTCCTTCACGCCGAGCGACGTAAACCTGCTGCAGGCGCTCGCCGATCAGGCCTCGGTCTCGTTGCACTATGCGTTGCTGCGCGACGAGCTCGACGAGAAGCGGCGGCTCGACCACGACCTGGCGCTGGCGCGCCGCATCCAGGCCACCTTGCTGCCGCGCCGTCTGCCGAGTCCGCCCGGCGCGGAGTTCGCGGCCGTGAATGTGCCAGCCCGCCAGGTCGGCGGCGACTATTACGATGCCATCGAGGTCGATACCCATCGCATCGGGCTGATGGTGGCCGATGTCTCGGGCAAGGGAGTCGCGGGCGCATTATGGATGTCGGTTTGTCGTAGCGTGACGCGCGCCGCGGCGCCGGGGTGTCCGAGCCCGGCCGCGGTGCTCCGCGCCGTGAACCGGGTCATGGCGCCGGATCTCGAAGGCGAAATGTTCGTGACTGCGCTCTACATGATTCTCGATCTGGCGGCGCGGCGCGTGACCGTCGCGCGGGCGGGGCACGAATCGCCGGTGCTGTTTCGTCCGCCCACCCGAGGGCTCACGCGAATTGAGTCGGCCGGGCTTGGGATCGGCATCGGCGACCCGACGATGTTTGACGAGGCGATCGAGGATGTCTGCGTGCCGCTCGACCCGGGCGACGTGCTGGTGGGGTTCACGGATGGTCTCAGCGAAGCACGCAACGATCAGGGCGAAGAGTTTGGCGCCGACCGGATCATGGAGACGGTGGTGCGGACCGAACCCCCGGTGGCAGCGGCGGTGGTGCAGGCGTTGCAGGAGCGTGTGCGGCGGTTTTCCGGCGGCCGGCCGCTCGAAGATGACCTCACGATCCTTGTTGCCCGAGTGACGGCCTGAGGCCGGCGGGACCTCGCGCGAAGCCGAGGGTCGGTGGCCGGCCGGCGGGGGTCCTTGGAACGAGCGGCGAACGAGACGTTGGCAGCAGCCGGCGGAGGGTGGCGGGGCGCCCGGGCTCGGTGCCGCGAAGGCTCGGGTCGGCCCGCCTCAGCGGTCGCCGGCCCCGGTGGTTTCGGTTTCGAGGAGGATAGCGGCGCGTTGTCGCGGCGCGTCGGCGAGAAGCCGGAGTCCGCGGTAGGGCGACGGCAGCCGTTCCGCGGAGAGCACGCGCACGACCTCCGCCCAGCGACCTGCGTCCGGCATGATCTCGCCCGCGAGGTTTGGAAACGCCCGGAGGCGGGCGTCGTCGAGATGGTTCGGGGCGCGATCGGGGCGAAGTGCGGCGTAGAGCATGTCGGACTCGACGAGGTCGCTGAAGAAGTGCGTGCCGAGGGAGGCGTCGGGGATCAGGTGCTCGTGCATCGCGACGATCTCGAACACCGCGGAGGCGGGTTGAAGTTCGGCGAAGGTCATCGGAATACCGAGGAAGGGATTGGTCGTGCCCCAGCGGCCAGGCCCGAGCAGGGCGATCGTGACGTTGCGCCGGGATGTTTCGCGAAGGCGGCGGCCGAGCGCGCCGAGCCATCGGGCGAGGGCGTGTCGGTCGGAAAGGCTGAGCGAGGCGTAGCCGAGCGGTGGGATGTACACGATCCAGTCCAGCGGTAGCGCGCGGCTGTGACCCACGACCGCGTCGGCCGCGACGGCCAACCACTCGGTGGCCTCCTCGGCTGGCCATTCGGGCGCGGCGCGCTCGCCTTCGTGCACCTGCAGCGGGCGACACTGCAGCAGGTGGATGCGCGGTGTGTGGGGCGTCGGACAATTGACCGTGAACTCGATGTCGACCGGGCTTTCGTAGGCGGCTTCGAGGGCGCCGAGCATATCGCGGAGATCCTCGGCCAGGCGCGTGCGCGCGAGCAGACGGTTAAACGTGGGCACGGCCGGAGCGTCCTCGTCGCGGCCATCGAAGAAGAGATCGAACGGCACGCCGGGCGGCGGATCGGCGGCGAGCACCTCGACGGGCACGCTGACGACCCGGTTGGCGTCGAGGTCCACCACGTCGGCGCGGCGCTGCGCGAAGCGGGCGATCTCGTCGAAGTTGGCCTCCGGTCGGCGATGCGGCGCGTTGAGCGCGACGAGGCGGGTGTAGTCGTCGTCGACGCGGTCTACGGCGCGGGTACCGAGGCCGAGCACGATGCGCGCGACACCGGCGCGGGGATCGATGTCGGGGTGCCATGCGTAGGGGTTGAAGGAGAAGGCGACGCCGGCGACGGGCGGATAGAGGCGGCGGCCGGCGAGCGTGCCGGAGACGCGCATCACGAGCAGGGCCATCTGCTCATCGCGGTCGAGGAGACCGCGGGAGGCGCGATAGCGCAGCGCGCGCTCGCTCATTGCGCTCGCGTAGATGTGGCGCACCGCGGCGAGCACATCCGCGATGCGCTGCTCGCGCGGGCCCTGGTTCGCGCAGAAGAGGCTGTCGTATTTGCCGGCGAAGGCGTTGCCGAAACCGTCTTCGAGGATCGAGCTCGAGCGAACAATGAACGGCCACTGGCCGAAGTAGTCGACAATGAGCTCGAAGCCATCCCGCGCGCGTTCGGGCCACGTGCCGCTGAGGATGCGGTGACGGGTGAGCGCGGCCTCGACGAGGCGGCGGTCGATGTCGTCGGCGACGTCGCGCATCCACCAGAGCCCATTGTGGACGAGAAAGGTGATGAACACATCGGAGCCGACGAAAAACGAGTCGTGCGGTTCGAGACGCGCGGCAAGCTCGGGGCGGTCGCGGCGGAGGATCGCGCGGGCGAGCAACATGCCGGTGGCTTTGCCGCCAATGCGGCCGGTGCCAATCATGCGGCGTCGTACCGCCTCGAGGTCGTCGGAGGTCATGTATCGCCGCGCGAGCGCCAAGATGCGGTCGTCGCCGGCGAGGACGGATTCCAGGGTTGGTGCGACGGCCACGTGGGGGGCGGCCGGTGGGGTGCGGGGTGGATCACCGGCACCTGTATCGGCGAGCACTTCGGCGACGACGCCGCTATCGGCGACGGGCGCAAACTCAGAGTCTTTCCATTCGTGCAGCAGCGTGATGGTGGGCGAGTAGCGGTATTGCGTCTTGAGGGGACGCACGAAGACGCGATCGCCGCGGCGCAACACCTCGAGGACGACTTGGGCGGTCTGAACGATGGGCTCGACGGCATCCGCGGACTGCGCGCCGCGCACCAGCGCGAAGCAGGCAACGGTTTCGAGGTCGTAGAGGTGCGGGCAGGTGAGACGGAAAAAGTTGCCGAGCAGCGCATCGGACTGCCAAGTCCTCGCCAGATCGCTGAGCGGATCGAAGACGTACAGGGCGCCGCGACCGACCTGGTCGATCGTGTCGTGGACGCGTCGGACGAACGGGGCGAACCCCTCGGCGGGGTCGAGGGCGCGGAGCTCGGCGCCGCACTCGGGCGGCAGCAAGGGGGGACGGTGGCTGAAGCGAAAGTACATCAAGGGACGGCCCTGAGCGGTCGCGGGGAAGGGGGCGATGAGGCGCGTGAAGTCGTCGAGCGAGTCGACGTGCCAGACGATGTTGTCGCCCGGCAGGACGCCCTTGAGGCGCGCGTCGAGGTCCGGCCAGCCAGTGGACAGAGGGCGGTAGGGTTCACGCATGGGGGGACTCCGGTGTGGGACGCGCCGCGGATGGCTGCGGCGGAATGTTCAGCTTTCGCATTTTGTACGCGAGGATTCGCGGGGTCGTGTCGAGGAGGCGCGCGGCGGGCGCGATGCGCCCGCCGGTGGTTCGGAGCGCATCGAGGATGAGGCGGCGTTCGAGGGCGGCGACCTGCGCGGCGAGTCCGCCGCCCGCGGGTTCCGGAATGGACGGCAGAGCCTGCAGGACGGGCGGCAGGTGGCGCGGTTCGATGGTATCGCCCTCGCAGACGAGCACAGCGCGCTCGATCGTGTTCTCGAGTTCGCGAACGTTGCCGGGCCAAGTGTGACTGAGGAGCCGTTGGAGCGCCTCGGTGCTGATCGCGGTGACGCGGCGCCCGCCTCGCTCGCCGTAGAGGCGTAGGAAATGGTTGGCGAGCAGCGGAATGTCCGACGGGCGGTTGCGCAGCGGTGGGACGTAGATCGGAAAGACGTTGAGTCGGTAGTAGAGGTCTTCGCGGAATCGCCCGTTGGCGACCATGGTGGCGAGATCGCGGTGAGTCGCTGCGATCAGTCGGACGTTGACGCGGATGGGGCGCGTGTCGCCCACCCGTTCGAACTCCTGCTCTTGGAGGACCCGCAACAATTTGACCTGAACGCCGGGAGCAACGTCGCCGATCTCGTCGAGGAACAGCGTGCCGCCGTGGGCGGCCTCGAAGCGGCCCTGGCGGTCGCGAACCGCGCCGGTGAACGCTCCGCGGACGTGTCCGAAGAGTTCGCTTTCGACGAGTGACTCGGGCAGCGCCGCGCAGTGCACGCGCACGAAGGGGGCTGCGGCGCGGTTGCTGGCGTAGTGGATCGCGCGGGCGACGAGCTCTTTCCCGGTGCCGGTTTCGCCGAGGATTAGCACCGTGGCGTCGGTGGGCGCGACCTGAGCGATTTGTTCATAGACTTCGCGCATCTCGTGCGAGGCGCCGACGATGCCCTCGGCGCGAAAGCGTTCGCGCAATTCGCCGCGCAGTCGGCGGTTTTCCTCGGCGAGTTGCTCTTGGGCCTCGGCGGCCTCACGGCGCAAGCGGACGGCCTGGGCGATCATCGAAGCGACGATGCCCAGCAGCCGCGCGTCGGCCTGGAGAGCGGTGAGGGGCTTGACGGGCTCGTCCACGCTGAGCGCGCCGACGACCTCAGCGCCGATCTTGATGGGCACACAGATGAACGAGGTGTCGGATCGCTTGCCTCGGCCGGTACGGTCGAGCAGCAGAGGCGATTCGCTTTTGCGCGGAATGACGATCGGTTCGCCGGTTTGGATCACCCGGCCGGTCACGCCTTCGCCCAAGCGGTAGCGTCCTCGGCGAGTCTGCGCGGGCGTCAAACCGTGGGCGGCCTCGATCTGGATCTGGCGGGTGTCGCGGTGCCACAGCGTGAGTGTGCCGTAGTTCATGTCGAGATGGTCGGCGAGCGCCACGAGCACGGGCTGCACGACCTCGCGCAGGTCGAGGCTCTGATCGAGACGGCGGCTAATCTCGAACAGGAGCTGCAGTTCGCGTGTGGTGGTGGGGGAGAGGGGCGTGGGGGAGCTCATGGCGACGGCCCTCGGACGTTGGCGGGGCGGCGCGGCAGAGGTGCGCGCCACGCGCAGGTGATCGGCATGCGTCGGTCGCGACCGAAGGCGCGCGGCGTAATCTTCGGACCCGGCGGGGCCTGCCGGCGCTTGAACTCACTCGTTTCGATGCGGCGCACCACCTCGCGCACGGCGTCCGCGGGCAGGCCCGCCGACACGAGCGAAGCCGGCGGCTCGTCGCGCTCTTCGACGCGCTCGACGATTTCGTCGACGAGCGAATAGGGCGGCAGCGAGTCCTGGTCGGTCTGATTCGGCCGCAGTTCGGCGGATGGGGCGCGGCGAAGGATCGATGCGGGAATCACTGCGCCGCGGGCAATGCGGTTCCGCCATCGTGCAAGCCGATACACGAGGGTCTTCGGCACGTCCTTGAGAGGAGCGAAAGCGCCGGCCAGGTCGCCGTAGAGGGTGCAGTAGCCGGTCGCGATCTCGCTTTTATTGGCGGTGGCGAGCACCAGCCAGCCGTACCGGTTCGACATCGCCATCAAGATCACTGCTCGTAGGCGCGCCTGGAGATTCTCGGCGGCGAGTCCGCGATCCACATCCGATGCCGCCGGCGCGAGTGCGGCCAGCGCGGTTTGTCGCAGCGATTCAATCGGTACCGCTCGGAAATCAATTCCAAGACGCTCCGCGACGCGGCGCGCGTCGCGCCGGGTTGCGGCGGAGTTCAACGCACTAGGCATCGAGAGGGCGTGCACCCGTTCGGGGCCCAACGCGTCGGCGGCGAGTGTCGCGACGAGCGCCGAATCCACACCGCCGCTCAACCCGAGCACGACGTCAGTGGCGCCATTTTTACGTACGTAATCGCGGAGCGCGAGCCGAAGCGCCGCCCAAATTTCGGCGGGGCCGGTGGGTCGACGCGCACGCGGCACAGCAAGGGGGCGGCCCCGTCGGTGGGAGCGAGACGGCGCCGTCCAGTGCGTCACCTCGCGCGACTCGAGCGGCGGGTGGGGCGCGACGGGCAGATCGAGCCACAGAAGATCCTCCTCGAACGAACGGGCGAGAGCCAGGAGTCGGCCGCGTGCATCGGTGACGAAGCTCGAACCATCAAAGACGAGTTCGTCTTGGCCGCCCACGAGGTTCACGTAGGCGAAGGGGGCGCCGACGACCGCCGCGGCGTCCGCGATGACGCGGCGGCGGAGCTCAAATTTCCCTTGCTGAAATGGCGAGGCGGAGATATTCACGACCAGATCCACCGCGTGGCGAAGGAGGGCGCAGGGCGGGGCGGACGGGTGCCACGAGTCCTCGCAGATGTGTAGCCCGACCCGCGTGGAACCGATGCGAAGCACCAGCGGACGCTCGCCGGGCGCGAAGACGCGCTCCTCGTCGAACACACCTCCGGTGGCCAGGAGCATTTTCGTGTAGACGGCGGCGATGCGCCCAGCGGCGAGAACCCATGCGGCGTTCCGCGGCCGGCCCCGCGTCGGCTGCGGAGCGCCAACGAGAACGATCTGGTCGGCCGGCAGCGCGCGGGCGAGTCGTCGCATCGTGCGAACGCATTCCTCGAGAAACGCGCGACGCAAAACGAGGTCATCCGGCGGGTAGCCGCACAGCGCGAGCTCGGGTACGGCGAGCAGCTCGGCACCGCCGCGATCCGCGGTCCAGGCGGCATCCAGGATTCGTGCGGCGTTCTGGGCCAGAGCGCCGACCGTCGGATTGATCTGAGCCAGGGCGATGCGGAGGGTCGCCATCGGGATAGCGGGTCCGCGGCGCGCGCCGCGGACCCGGCTCTCCAGAGTCAGCGGACGAACAGCAGCTCCGAGTAGGTGGGCAGCGGCCACAGGTCGTCGGCGACGATCGGTTCGAGTGCGTCCGCGGTCTGGCGCACCTCGGCCATCGCGGGCACGACCGTGTCGCGGTAGTAGCGCGCCAGCTCGAGCGGATCGTGCGGGGCATTCGCGGCGCCCGCGATGGCCGCATCGAGGGTGGCGATTCGCGTTTCAAATTCGCGCACATGACCCGTGAGGCGGAGGAGGTACTCGCTGTGCGGGTTCGGGACGCCGGCGTTGCTCAGCGAAATGATCGTGGTGGCCAGCTCACCCTGATGGCGGTGCGCGGCGGGGAGCAGGGTGCTCGACGCGATCCGGTGGCAGAGCAACGCCTCGGTGCGGATCTCTTTCACGTACCGCTCGAGGTAGATTTCATTGCGCGACTCGAATTCGCGCGGGGACAACACGCCGTACCGAGCGAAGAGCTGCTCGGCCTCGGTGTTGCGCCGAATGGAGGCGAGCGAGTCGACCGTATTGCGGCGGTTCGGCAACCCGCGCCGCTCCGCCTCGGCGTGCCACTCGGCGGAGTAGTTATCGCCGTTGAACACGACGGCACCGTGCTCGCGCATGATATCGCGGATTAGCTCGTGGACGGCCGCGTTGAGCTTGGAGGGGTTGCCGGCGGTACGGACTTCGAGCTCGGTGGCGATGTAGTCGAGCGACTCGGCCACGATCGTGTTCAGCACGACGAGCGGGCCGGAGATGGACTGCGACGATCCGACGGCGCGGAACTCGAACTTATTGCCGGTGAACGCGAAGGGGCTCGTGCGGTTGCGGTCGCCGGCGTCTTTGGGCAGCGGCGGCAGTGTGTCCACGCCGATGCGAAGCTCGCCGGGTTTGGCGACGCCGTTGAGCCGGCCGCGCTCGATCTGTTGGAAGATATCGGTGAGCATATCGCCGAGGAACACCGAAATGATGGCCGGCGGCGCCTCGTTCGCGCCGAGTCGGTGGTCGTTGCCCGCGTGCGCGACCGAGGCGCGGAGCAGGTCCGCGTGTTTGTGGACCGCCCGGACGACCGCGGCGCAGAACACGAGGAACCGGGCATTTTCATGCGGCGTTTCGCCGGGGTCGAGCAGGTTGCGCCGGCCGCAGGCGAGCGACCAGTTGAGGTGTTTGCCCGAGCCGTTGATGCCGGCGAAGGGTTTCTCGTGGAGCAGGCACGCCAGGCCGTAGGCGGGCGCGGTGGCGCGCAGCGTCTGCATCACGATCTGTTGATGGTCCGCCGCGACGTTTGCGTTCTCGTACACCGGTGCAATCTCATACTGGCTGGGCGCGACCTCGTTGTGGCGGGTCTTCACGGGAATGCCGAGCTTGTAGAGGCGGCGCTCGACATCGAACATGTATGCGAGCACGCGTTCCGGAATCGCGCCGAAGTACTGGTCTTCAAACTCCTGCCCCTTCGGGGGCCGTGCGCCGAATAGCGTACGGCCCGCGATCAGTAGATCCGGCCGCAACAGATAGAGCCGGCGGTCGATCAGAAAGTACTCCTGCTCCGCACCGGCGGTGGCGACGACGTACTCAGGATCCGGCTCGCCGAAGATCTGCAGCACGCGGCGCGCCTGCTGGTTCAGCGCCTGCATCGAACGCAGCAGTGGTGTCTTCTTGTCCAGCGCATCGCCGGTCCACGAGCAAAACGCAGTCGGGATGCAGAGCGTGTTGCCGTTGGGGTTTTCAAGGATGTACGCGGGGCTTGTAACGTCCCACGCGGTATAGCCGCGCGCCTCGAACGTCGCGCGCAAGCCGCCGGAGGGGAACGATGAGGCATCGGGCTCGCCCTGGATCAACTGGCGGCCCGAGAACTCCGCGATCGCGCGGCCGTCCTCGGCGGGCGAGAGAAAGCTGTCGTGCTTTTCGGCCGTCTGGCCGGTTAGCGGGTAGAATACGTGCGCGTAGTGGGTCGCGCCCTTTTCCATCGCCCACGTCTTCATCGCTTGCGCGACGACGTCGGCGACCGTCGGGTCCAGCGGACGGCCGGCGCGAATGGTCTCGCGCAACGCCCGCACGACGGCCTTCGGAAGACGCCGTTCCATTTCCGCCATGTTGAACACGAGCGACCCGTAGATCTCCTCCGGAGCCTCCCCGGCGGGCAGCCGAGGCATCGGCCATGGCGCACTCGCGATTTCACGTACCGCTCGTACACGACTGTTCGTTGTTTTCATTCATCCCTTTCTATCTCGTTGCGATGATCCGCCGCAACGCTGGGGATCTCAGCACATCTCATGCCATCTCATGCCATACGTCCCACCGCCGCCTCTCGGCGCTCAAACACAGAAGGTTGGACAGTCCAACGGCGCGCCGCTCAGGACCGTGCAGTGCGACAAAAATGTCGGAACGCGATTCGTTTGCCGCAACGAAATTGTCGCGCCACGCATCACGGGCGCCGGATCTCATACCACAGTGTACGATGGGAGGGCCCGATCGTGAATTCCGATCGGTCCTCGCTGGCGCGCACGGCGACCTCGTTGGCGGGTTCACCGCGGCCGTCGAGCGCGCGGACGCTCACAGAAGGTCCGCCCAGTGAGACGCGGGCCGGGATCCCGTTGACGAGGGTCGGACCGTGCCCCCAATGTCGTCCGATGCTGGTCCGCGACTCGTTCCATTTCATGTTGTGATTTTCGGCCGAACCGACCGCAACCAGCAGCATCCGCTGCGACGTCTCGAGGGGGCGGCCGTCCATCGAGGTGAGCACGACGACGGCGTAGTCGCGCTCGATATCGCCGAGCTCAAGGGACCATCCACCGAGCTCGAAGCGTCGGCCGGCGACGCGGCCCCAAACGGCGCGTGTGGCGGGTGTGTTCACGGTGAGGTGAGCGCGGGCGGGGCTCGTCGCGTCCCACACCACATGGCCGCCGGGCGTGATCAGACGGCGTCCGTCGGGCAGTGAGACCTTCATCGGCTCGGTGCGGGCGGGGTCGATGCCGATCCGGTGGGTGAAGCCGAGAATGGGCGGGAGGCGGTCGGCGCAGGTGCCGGCCGCGACCTGTGACAAGGGGGCGAGGTCGCCGCGGATATACAGATGGGCAAAGGCGCCGAGGAGCGCGAGTTTGGCGGGATGCCCGTTGAAGGAAAAGAAGTTTGCGATGCGGTCGCGGGACCAGTCGTCGGCATCGCTCGAGTATTGGAAGAAAAACACGCCATCCCAATCCTGCAACGCGGCGGCGACCGCGGCGAAGGGCACGACCGACGCGGCGTAGTCGTTGGGGGCAGGGATATTCCACTCGGACATCGTGAACGGGCGATCCAGGAGGCGCCAGGTGGCGCGTTCGAACAGGACATCGCGGCCGAGCGCCTCCTCCATCGGCGTGTTTGCGATCGTCCAGTCGTCGAGGTCCCAAGGGCGGCGGGGAAAGCGAGGGTGTTGCCAGTAGGCGTGGATGTCGGCGAACTCGCACGTATCGGCGACGATGCGTGCGCCGTGATACGTGATCTGTGAGGCGGTCACGGGCATCTTCGCGCCGCAGTCCTGCCGAATGAAGGCGGTGACGTCTCGGATGAACTCGCGCTCGACATCGGCCATGAATTCACGGGCGTCCGCCCAGGCGCGTGGGGATAGCCCGCTCTCCGGCACTTCGATGGTGCGATTCTCGAGAGACTGCGAGGCGGGCAGAGGGTCGGGCAGGCCGCCCGAACGCAGCTCGAGGTCGGCGATCTCGAAGTCCACATCCGAGTCGCCAAACTTGAAGCACAGGCGCGCGCGGTCCACGAGCGTGTCGGTGGCGCGGAACTGCCGGCGGACAACCTTCCATTCCGGCCCGATCTCCAACCGTTCCGCCCAGCCCACGGCGCTCCAATTGCTCGGACCGTGGCGCGAGAGGTCCACGTAGAGCTGGCGTGGCCGGTCGGCGCGCACGCGGAACGTGACGGAGTAGGTGCGGCCACTGACGACGGACAGGCGCGAGCAGATCAGTTCGTGGTGCGCACCGGATGGCGCAGCGGATGGGATCTCGATGCGCACTGCGGGGCGGCCCTCGGGTCCGGGCACGGCGAAGCGCACCGTGGCCGGCGACCAGCGTGGTGTGTTGAGCGTCCAGGGCTCTAGCGTCGTGGCCGAGCCGTCGAGTCGAACGAGCACGTCGCCGGGCGGCTCGTAGCCTTCGAGCCACGAGCGCCGAAGGGCGTCGGTGGTCGCGTATTTTCTGATCAACCATTCATTGAATTGGCGGCGAAACTCGGAGCGATAGGGATCGGGCAGCTGTTGGGCAAGGGCCGGTCCGCGTTCGCTGAAGCTGTTTTCGTTCGTGATTTCAATCACAGCGATGCCTGGATCCTCCGCGCGCCGCACCCCTCGGTAGGGGTTGACGTGTCCGAGATACTCGCGGATGAACTCCTTCAGAAGACGGCGCATTCTGGGCTCAAAGTACAGCACATACTTCGCGTAGCGGCATTCGTAGGGAAGGTCCTTTGCGTTCTCGAAACCTTCGGCCTCGGTGAATGAGCGGCCAACGTGGAGATTCAGGTTGGCATAGATGCCGTGGCGATGGAGCTGGTCGAGAAAGAAGTCCTGACGATCGAGCATCTCGGGGTCGAGCCGTCGGACGCCGTGCTCAGGAGGCCGGAGCAGGCCGCGTGGCGGCGGCGAGTCATGGTGATGGAAGCGCACAGCATTCATGCCGAGCTTGGCGAGGCGGGCGGCGATGACTGGCGACATGGATTTCTCGGGCGCATTGGCCGCGAAACACACGTTCATTCCCCAGAGGCGCAACCGCTGGTTGCCGACGCAGAAACGTCCGTCACGGATTGCGACAAATCCGTCGGCTCCTGCGGGACGGGGTACCAGATGGGAAAAGTCCGTTGCGTTGCGCGCGGTGTCATCGCCGGGGATTACGAAGGGAAAACGGTCGGGGGAAGCGGCCGACACGGCGAACGCCCATGCGGTGATGGCCAAGACGCGGACGTGGATCTTCATGCACATCTCCTTGCACGACTCCCTCCATTACATCGTAGCGGTAGAGGGGGGCGGCCGCAAGCGGGGAGCCGATGACGCGATGGGGAGCCGCCAGTGGGGAATGAGTGGCCAATACGGGCGTCGGCGGAGCGGGGCGAATATCGTTGGCTCCAACGTTTCGGCGCCAATCGCCGGTGGTTCTCGCCGCTGCGCAACAACACGAATGTGTTGTCCGTTGAGGGTTCAACGCGGTTCGAGAGCGCGGTGAATACCGCGCGCATGAGCTCCGACTCCACCCCTCACACTTCCTTCGGGGCGGATCGCCTGGACGGCCCTCCCGACCTTGAAACCGGCCGACGCTACATTCCGACCCGCGGGCCGACAAGTTCCTAAACGTGCAGCGGCTGAGCGTGTTCTGCGGGGTGGGGGCCTCCCTGGGGACAGGCAGCTGGGCGCTCGTTGGGGACTCTTTGGGGACAGGCACCTTGCGGGCTGCTGGGGACAGGCACGTATTGTCGGCCGGGCACTGGGCGATTGTCGCCTTGCGTCAGCCGCCATAGAACCGCGATGGGGACAGGCACCTCTTTGGGCGCAGTGGCGTAGGAAGGAAATCGAAGAGGGTTGCTAGGGGTTGCTAGGTGCCTGTCCCCATGGGGCGCCGGCCGGTCTTCGGTGCCTGATCTTGGTTACTAAATTGGGGACAGGCACATGCACAGACAACGCAAAAATCTCATTTCCAATTTGTTGCGACTTCTTTTCGGGCGCCTGTCCCCATTTGGAGCCGCACGCGATTCGATTAGGGACAGGCACAAGTGCTTCCAGACCCTCGTCTGCCCCCTCTAAACAATTCGCAGCGCCATCAGCTCGAGTGGGGCGGGTCAGAGGCGGCCGCTCTGCGCCGCGGCGAGGAAGACCATCCCGAACTCGTCCTCGTTCAAGAGCAACGCGCGCGCAAGACGGACGGGCTCCGACGCGGGGTCCAAGCGATCGAGGAGGTCGGCACGGATTTGCGCAGGATCGCCGATCGCGCTGTCGGCGCCCGCGTCGCGCGCGAGCCATGCGAAGACCTCGTTCACAACACGGCGGGCGGGCAGTCCAAAGGAAACATTGCTGACGCCCACCGTGATGTGAATTGCACTGCCGAACTGTTGGCGGGCCTGCCGGATCGCCTCGAGAACGGCGGGGCCGTGGCGGCCGTCGGTGGCTACGGGCATCACGAGCGGATCGAGAAAAAGGGTCTCGTCGGGGCGACCCATGGAACGAAGGCGATCGACGGCCTGGGCAAGGTTGGCGACGCGGCTGGCGGCGTCGTCAGGGAGCGCGTCGAGCCCGGCTGCGGAGACAACCGCACAGGCATCCAACTCCGCGGCGAGATCAAATGTGGCGGGACGTTCGAGGGAGACACAGTTGAGGATCGGCCGGCCACGGGATCGGTCGCAGACTTCGAGTCCCGCGCGAAGCACCGCTGGGTGGGAGGAGTCCACGCTGATCGGGCGTTCGCTGGCGTCCTGCACTAGGCCGACTGTCCATCGCATGGCAACGATTTGCTGGTCGGGATCGGTGGAGAACTCGTCAACATTGATGTCGAGATAGGCGGCGCCGTGGCAGTTTTGCTCTTCGGCTAACGCCTGAAGAAAGTCAGCGCCGAGGTTGGCCTCTTCGCCGTGTCCATGGAGCGCCTGGTGGATGGCCACGGTGCAGGGGCGGACGCGGCCGGCGGCCCACTCGCGACCCGTGGAGATCACCGGGGGAACGGGCAGTTCTCGTTGCTCGCCGTTTCGCTCGTAGAGGATGACGAAGCGGTTGGCGCCTAGGGCGCGAACGCGCGGCCCGGCGGTGCGTACGGTCCGACTGCAGTGAATCTTCTCGCCGATCACGATGAACGGCTGTTTCCGCATGGTGATGTCCTTCGCGGCCGGCGGAGGGACGCCCGGCCAGTGATCGTTGAGGGGGGAGCATACCGGACTGCGGCCGACCGCACAATCGAGGGCAGCCTTCCCCCCCCGGCAGGGGTGGCCGCCGACTCTCGTAGAGACTGTGTTTGTATGGGCCATGCGGCGGTCGAGCGTCGGCGCAACCGCGGCTTTGGATTGAGGTGCAGCCGGTTTTGGGGGCTCGCCGGGGCACGCCTGCGGCATCCGCGCCCTATGCTGGACCTTGAGCGCAAACGTTGCCGAGCGAGGCGACATCGCGTACAAGCGGCACTCGATATCCGCGAGACGTTAGTCGGAGCATCGCGAAAACATGGAACGCAGCAGATTTGTCCGATGGATGTGCGGGCTGGTCGTGGCGGTGGTGGCGGCGGCCGTGGCCGAGGAGCGTCGAGTGACGTTGACGCCCGAGATGGTTCGCGCGGATCCGGCGCTCGGCTCGGCGGCGGCCTGGGTGGACGAACAGGATGTGATCATTGGACCGCCGGCGAACGAGCCGCGTCAGGGCTGGACAGTGCCGGGCGGCAGCCGGACGAACTTCCCGGTGGCCGTTGAGATTGACCTTGGCCAAGTGCGCCCGCTCTCCAAGCTGTGGTTGTTCGATGCGGAGGGGATGGGGGATCTGATCATTGAAGTTGGGGCGCCGGGCGCGTGGATGCCGGTGGCGACCAATGGGTGTCGGGCGTACCGGCAGTGGGTGGCGGTTCCGTTGGATGTCGAAGCGCGGTATGTGCGGTTCGTTCGAATGGCGCCGGGCGCGAATGTGCGAGAGATCGCGATCTACCAGTACACGTCCGATGAATGGGCTGCCGTGCGGGAGCGGCGGGAGCGGGAACGGCGCGAGGCGGAGGAACGGGCGACAGTGCGGGCGCGGGCGCTGGCCGAGCGGCGATCGCGTCCGCCGGTGGATCCCGGCCCGCCGTTCGGTCCGCTGCCGGTGGTGGACGAACTCGACCCTTTCAAGCCGCTCGCACGACATGCGTGGACGGTCGTGCCGGCAGGAAGCGGGATCATGACGTCGCTGTTGGGGCGGGCCGCGTTTGTGCTTGCGCCGAACTCGAAGTCGTCGTCGTGGGTGACGTTTCGGCTTGGCCGCGACTGCGGCCTCGAGGCGGGGGCGGCCTATGTGTTGCAGATTGAGTATCCCGAGGACGCGCCGCGCTCGATGTGGGTGATCAACACTGGCAACGAGAGTGTGCGGGGCTTCCATACTGGCGCGACGGTGGGGGATGCGTTGCACATGAAGTATGTGAATAGCCTACCCGAGTCGCTGGATGTGCCGCTGGCGCAACGCTGGGGCTCATGGACGATGTACTTTCGGCTGCACGATCGGTTTCCCACCGGCGGGCTGCCGCGCGGGCCCGCGCCGCGGCCCGCGGTGCCGGCGGACGGCTTTGAGGTGGCGATCGCGCAGTTTGACGCGCGAAACGATCCACTCTCGGCGGGCATTGCGATTGGGCGGGTGCGGCTGCTCGAGGTGCCCGACCCGGAGCGGTTGCGGCTGGCCATTCGGTGGCCGCCCGCGGAGCTGCCGCGGCGTCGAGTGTTCTGGCGCGAGGAAATGGGTGATGGCGTGATCGAGTCGGCCGAGGCGGGCGAGCGGGGAGTCCGGGAACGGCTCGACTGGTACCGCTGGAAGGCGGACCTCATGGCGGTGTTGGGCGTGCCGACCTACACGAAGGATCTGCTTGAGTTTGGCGCCTGCCAGCACTGGGATCCCACACCGGGTGGCGGCAACGATTGGGTGTTCTTCAACGCGGGGACGCGGGACCTCTGGGGGCGGATCATTGCGCTGATGGCAGAGCAGGGCATCGAACTGCTGCCCTACTACGAATACGCGGGCAGTCTCGGCCGGCGCGGGCTGGGGCTGCAGCGGCGCGCGAAGCCGCTCAGCCGCGACGACGCCTACACGCAGATTTCGTGGATCGAGAAGGCCAACGTGGACATCACGGATCCGGACACGTGGAACGATTTTTGCCGGATGCTCGACCTCACGGTGCTGGCGTGGCGCGATACGGCCCGGTTCGCCGGCGTATGGATGCGGCCGCGGTCGCAATGGCCGGTGGGGTTTGGCGACGCGACGCGCGAGCGGTTTGCCCGCGAGGCGAACGGCGGGCAACCTGTCACCCGCGCGCAGCTTCGGCAGGACCGTGAGCTGTACGGGCGGTATATCGCGTGGTGGCTCGGGCGTCGCCGCGCCTTTCTCGAGCACATCCGAGATCACCTGCGCGGCGGCGGCATGGACCATGCGATCGTGCTGTTCACCGGTTGCGCCGCCGAACCAGGTCCCTCGTGGCCGGACTGGACGCCGCGGTTGGTCACCGAGCTGCCCGAGCTGTGGCGCCCGTTGCTCGGTCGGGAGGAGCACCGCACGCCGAAGGGCGACACGATCCAGGTGCTCACGCCGGACGACGTTGCGCGCGAGGGCCTGTACCTCCGCGCGCTTAGGGCGCCGGGGCTCAATTGGGGCGGCTGGGAGATTCATCATGCGAATCCGACGAACGATCCCGAGGCGTATCGCGAGGTCGAGGGGGTGCTCATGACGCACGCGGTGAACCGGTCGTACTCGGTGCGATCGCCGGAAACCTTCGAGGCGTTTCGTACGGTGACGGGGCTGGCGATCGTTCGCCATTACGCGCTGAACGAACACATGCTGTTCGACGAGTCCGGCGCGGACGCGCTGGGCTATTTCGCGGGCGACATGGAACTCGCGGGTGACTTCTCGATGTTGGCCGAGGTCGAAGCGATGGCGCGGGGTGATCCGACGATGATCGGCTATTTGAGCGGGCGGTCGTTCAACCGTGGGTTCCCCGATGCGGCGCGGCGGTTCCACGCGGCGTTTCTCGCGCTGCCGGCGCTGCCCAGTCGTCGGCTGGAGGGAGTGTGCGACGCGCCGGAGGTCACGGTGCGGGAGATTCGCGCGCCGGTCGGCGGCACGTGGTGGGCGGTCGTGCACACCGGCCGGGCGCCGCTGCGCAATGTCGAGGTGCGCCTTCCGGGGGAGGGGCCGGTGTACGACGCGGCCAGCGGTGAACGCATCTCGGAGACCGGCCGCGTTCGCTACGATGCCCGCCCTTGCGAATTGCGCGCGTGGCACCGGCCGGACGGCCGCGCTCGCTGAGCGTCGAGCGCGGTGGCCTCCGCCGCTGGACGGCGCAGCGAGCGGCGGCCGCGCGAAATGCCGGCACAGCCCGGCGATCTCGGCGGCCAGCACCGCAAGCCAGAGATCGATCCCGGCCCGCCGCGCACCGGTGGAACGGCGCACCGGCATCGGCCGCTGAGCCCACACGAGGATGGCCCACAACCATCCGAACCACGCGGTGATCGCCAGCGCCTCTCGGGCGATCCAGCGGTGGAACACGCGGAGCGCGACAGCGCGGTGGGGCGGTACGATCCACGCATCGCGGCGCGGAAGGTTGATCCCGCGAGGCGGACAACGATCCACAAGCAAGGTCGCGAAGCCGAACAACGCGAACGTCGCTAAGATTTCC
Source organism: uncultured bacterium (assembly GCA_938010045.1). Lineage (GTDB taxonomy): Bacteria > Verrucomicrobiota > Kiritimatiellia > PWTM01 > PWTM01 > CAACVY01. The sequence continues at coordinate 35,290 of CALLFZ010000034.1, read as the reverse complement.
ACCGTGAGCTCTCCCGCGGCTCACGGCGGAGTCGTCCGACGGTTGAGGCGGCCGGCGAGGTCAAAAGGAACCGGCATACGCGCTGGCAGAGCGGGCACGGTGCACCACACGGTGGCCAGCATCGCGAACGCTCCTGTGGCGAGACGGCGCGCACCCACCGGCATCAGGACGATGCGGCGGAGGTGGCGGCCGGGGCGCCCCCGCCCGCATAGCCGCGGGGATGGCGGCGGTGCCAGGCCCAGGCGTGCTCCATGATCGTGCGCAACTCGGGATAGCGGGGCGTCCAGCCCAACAGCGTGCGCGCGCGGGTTGCGTCGGCGACCAGCGCCGGCGGATCACCGGGCCGCCGGGGCGCAATCACGACGGGCAGCGGGTGGCCCGTGACCTCGCGGGCGGTTTCGATCACCTCGCGGACAGAGAATCCTCCCCCGTTGCCAAGGTTGAAGGCGCCGGTGTGCGGTGTCTCGAGCGCCCGGATGTGGGCGTCGGCGAGGTCCACGACATGGATGTAGTCGCGGATGCAGGTGCCGTCGGGGGTGGGGTAGTCGGCGCCAAACACTCGAACGGTGGGCGCCTGTCCCAGTGCAACGCGCAACACGTTGGGGATCAAGTGAGTTTCGGGATCGTGATCCTCGCCCAGACGCTCCGTGGCGCCGCAGGCGTTGAAATATCGGAGGAACACCGGTTCGAACTGGTGGATCTCCGCGTACCAGCGCAGCATAGTTTCCAGCATGAGCTTCGATTCCCCGTAGGGATTTGCGGGGCGCTGGGGAAGGTCTTCGGGCATCGGCACGCGGTCGGGGATGCCATAGGTGGCGCAGGTGGAGGAAAACACGATGCGGCGCACGCCGACGCGTCGCATGGCCTCGATCAGGTGCAGCCCTCCGGCCACGTTGTTGTGGAAGTACAGTTCGGGTTGCTCCATGGATTCGCCGACCAATGCCAACGCGGCAAAATGCAGTACCGCGTCTGGCCGCACTGCGCGCATCGCGTCAAGAATTTGATTCGCCTGCCGTAGATCACCGATGATGAGCCGTGCCCGCGGATCCACCGCTTCACGGTGCCCCCGCTCGAGGTTATCGAACACCACCACCTGATGTCCGGCGTCGAGGAGGGCTTCCGCGGTGACGCTGCCGATGTAGCCCGCGCCTCCGGTGAGAAGAATTTTCATACAGTTCGATCGTCCGTTGGCGGTGAGGGCGGTGTGGAATCGTCTTCATCCTCGTCGCCCTGTTCAGCCGCCTGTTCCTCGGCTTGCTTCAGGGCCCAGCTCGCGTCCTCGGTTTTCTCCCACACGCTGGCGGCGACCCAAATTGGGCAGCGTTGCTGCAGGGCGAGAGCGATCGAATCGCTGGGACGAGCATCGACCTCAATGAGGTTCCGACCGTGCTCGGTCTCCTGTACGATGTAGAGTCGGGCATAGAAGGTGTCGTCTTTCAGGTCGTTGATGACGACTTTTGTGACTCGCGCGCCGAGTCCCGCCAGAATCGCGACGATCAAGTTGTGGGGCAGGGGACGGGGCGGGACGACGTCGTTCGCGAACATCGCGATCGCCGAGGCCACGAAGTGGTCGACGAACAGCACGATGACCTTTTGGCCATCGGTCAGAAACACGCCCACGCCCCGCGGGGTTGGGACGAGGGCCCTCAGCGTGACTCGCACATCCGGTTTCATCGTGATTGGATTTTGCGGCTGGCCACGATCAAGACAGTGTAGCCTGTGGCCGGTGTTCTGTCACGAAAGCTGAATGGTGAGTGTGGCATGAGTGAACCGCGACGGGACACGATCCTGAATCGAGTTCGGCGCTGGCCGAAGCCGGTGCGCCTGGCGGTCGGTTCGGGCCTGGTGGTGCTGGGGGTCCTCGGACTGTTCCTACCCGTGTTACAGGGGGTGCTGTTTCTGGCGGCTGGCAGCGCGCTGCTCGCGACCGACGTGCCGATGGTCCAGCGATGGCTCGACCGGACGCTGGCGGAGTGGAAGCGGTGGCGGGGCTCTTTCCGGGACCGCGTCTGGATCCGACTCGACCCGCCCCCGCCTTCGCGATGAGGGCGGACGCGCCCGGCGACCCGCCGCATCGGGCGGACCGGGCGGAGCACTCGCACTCCAATCCAGCGGACACCCCGTCTGCTACGAACGACGGATCCGCAGGCGCCGACGCGGTGGGGTGTCCGCGATGGGTGCGGCATGTCCCCCCATTGTCCCAAGCGAGGCGGAGCGGCGCAGCGAGCCTCAGCGGCGGTCGCCACCGGCCGGACGACGCTCGCCGGGCTTCGGGAGATCCGGCGGGGCAACGACCGTTTCGGCGCGGGAGGGATCGGGCTCAACCGCCGTGCGCGGCACTTGGCCGCTCGGCCGGATGTAAATGTCCGTGCGCCGGTTCTTCTGCATGTTCTCTTCCGTATCGTTTGGCGCGATCGGGCGATCGAAACCATACCCGTGGTAACTGAGCCGCGAAGGCGAAATACCGCCCGCCTGGATCAGGTAGTCCATCACCGCCTTTGCGCGACGCTCGGAGAGTCGGATGTTGTAGTCGCGCTGCGAGGTCTTTCGACGGTCGGCGTGGCCCTCGATGCGTGCCGTCGCGCCCGGATCGCGCTGCAGCACTTTGATGATGTTGTCGAGCTGAGCGTGGTAGATTGGACGCAGATCGGCCTTGTCGTAATCGAATTCGATGTGGAGGCGGAACAGCATCAAATCGTCGGCCGGGTTGAGGGGGTCGGTGTTATCCTCGATCACTTCGTGGCCGTCAGCGACGCCGCCGCCGTCGGTGTCCGGATTCTTCGGGTCGGTCCGGTAGGTGAGCACCTCGGCGCCGTCCTTTAGGCCGTCGAGATCCGTGTCTGGGTTGAGCGGATCGGTTTGGAACTGGCGAACCTCCTGGCCGTCGGTGAGGCCGTCCTTGTCAGTGTCCGGATCATAGGGATCGGTGCCGTACACAGGCTCTTCGCGGTCGAGCAAGCCGTCGCCGTCACTGTCGATATCACCGCCGGAGAGCACGGGCGCGGGAGGCAACGCGGCGCCGAAGCGGTAGTTCACGCCGAGGCCGAGGATCCAGTTGAACTCCGTGTCCGCGCCGGCGACGGCCAGTTTGGCGTCGAACCGGACGGCCCACTCGTCGTTGAAGTGGTACTGGAGCCCGCCCCCGGCCATCATGATTGGGTCGATGTTGTCCTCGGTTTCGCCCATGTCCTCGCCGTAGATCATCAGCGCGGCACCGAAAGAGAGATAGGGATCAATGCGCTGGTCGGCCTGATTACGCAGGTGGAGGAGGCCGTCCACGCCGAGGCGTACGCCAAACGTGTCGTCCTTGAGCTGGTACCGGTTGCTGTTCGTGAACGTTCGGGCGCGCAGCACCGGGGCCCAGTCGAGACCGGCCTCGACCTCCCACCACGGGTTGAACGTATAGCCGAGGCGCAGCCCGATCGAGAGCCCGCTTTTGACTTCCTCGTCGCCCTCGAACAGCATGCCGCCGAGCAGCGCGCTGCCGGACCACGGCGCGCGGTCGAACAAGTCCTCGGCGGCGCGGCCGACCGTGACCGCCGCCATGACGACCGCCATCCCGAACCATCTGGCTGCCGAACTGCGCATGCTCGGAATCTCCTGAGCGGGTGAATCCACGTCAACGTCGTTGCCCGCCTCATAGAACTTTACCAGAGCGGTTGGTTCTTGCAATATGAGCCCGAGCGCCGCCATGCGGGCGGCCACGAACTCGAGCCATTTGGAGTGTGCGGTGAACGACGAACCGAACCTGCTGGTCGAATCCGGTCCCGACAAGGGCATGGAAATCCGGGTGCCGGTGTCGGGCGCGAGGCTCGGGCGGGCATCGGGCAACGACATCGTGCTCACCGACCCGGCGCTGTCGCGGTTTCACTGCCGCTTCTATTACAAGGACGGCCGGCTGCACGTCTCCGACCTGGCGAGCACGAACGAAACGCTCATCAATGGGCGTCCGTCCATGGACGGACGCCTCACGACGGGCGATCGGGTGACCATCGGGCAGACGGTGTTGAAAGTTCTGCGCGATTCGCCCTCCGAGACCCCGGTGCGCGGGGAGTTTCCGCCGGCGCCGGCCTCCGTCGAGCCCCCGGCGGCCGCCGGCGAGGCCGCACCGCTCGAGGTGGACCTCGGGTTGGCGCGGGACGACGATTTCGCGCCGGCGACGTCGGCCTCGAGCGCCGATCGAGCCGCGGCTCGGCGCCGGTGGCTGGTCTATGGGGTGCTGGTCGTGTTGGTCGCGGCGGTGGCAGTCCTCTCGATGCGGCGATTCCCGCCACGATCCCGCCCGCGCGTGAGCGGCGGCACCGGCCCCGCGCAGCTCGAAGTGCACTACGAGAAAATTGAGGCCAGTCCCGAGAACATCTTTCGCTACGCGGTGGACCTCGAGGGCGGACAGCTCGCGGTGCGTGTGGACAATCTGCAAACCGGCCAGCACATCCGGCGCGAGAAGGCCACGGATCCGAAGGTGATCGAGTTGCTCGCGTCGTCCATCGAGCAGTCGGGCTTCTTCCAGCTGATGAATGAGTACTCCGGTATTTCGCCCAACGTGTGGGTACTGTCCGACCTGACGATCATTGTGAATCGGCGAGCGCATCGCGTGAAGGTGCTCAACCGCCTTCCGCCGGACGCGTTCAAGAAAGTCAGCGACGAAATCGAGGAATTCGTGCGGAACGAAATGGGCCTGCACGCGCTGGCGCTGCCACCCGAAAAGTTGGTGGAGCTGGGCCGAAACGCGTGGCTCTCAGGCAAGAAGCTGTTCGACGAGCGCGAAGTCCGGCACGACAACCTGGCCCGCGCGATTCGGTCGTTGACCGAGGCCGAAAGTCTCGTCGAGTCAGTGGAGCCGAAGCCGCCGTTCTACGAGGAGGCGATCGCGCTGCGCGAGGAGGCCCGTCGGCAGCTCCAGGCGAAGTACGACGATTACATGTTCCGCGCCGACCGGGCGATCAAGCTCAACGACTGGCGCGAGGCCAACGCTCACCTCCAGGTGCTGCTCGAATCGTTGGTGGATCGGTCTGACGAGCGGTACCAGAAGGTTTATAAGAAGCTCGTGGACGTTCAACGGCGGTTGCAGCGGAAATGAAGGGGACGATGCGGATGCGCAGAATCGGCGGAGTGGCGGCGGTGCTTTCGATCCTCGCGTTCGCGGGATGCGATGCCGCGCCGCGGGGCGATGGACAAATCCGCATCACGAGCGATCCGGAGGGCGCGGCGGTGACCCTCAACGGCCGCGCGGTGGAGCCGACACCCACGACCGTGACGCGGCTGCCGGCCGGCACGTACCTGATCAAGCTGGACAAGGCCGGTTATCTGCCCGCCTACCGTACCGCTGCGATCCTCGAGGGCGGGCGCGCCACGGTGGAGGTGAAACTGGAGCCGGCGTTCGGACTGGCTCTTGTCGAATCGAAGCCCCCGGGCGCCGAGGTGCACATGGACGGCGTGTTCCGCGGCCGCACGCCGTTGTTCCTGGTGGACGTACCACCCGGCCGACACCGCTTCCGATTCGAATCGCCGGGACGGCTGCCGCGCGAGGTCGAGGCGGACTTCCGCGACCGCGTGCCCCAGCGGGTGTTCGCGGAGCTGCCCGGGAACGCGGGCCGGCTCGCGGTGCGCTCGACGCCACCAGGGGCGACGGTGCGGATCAATGGCGTCGAGCGCGGCCGTACGCCGTGCGAGATCGACGACGTGCCCGCGGGTGAGAACGTCGTGGAAATCCTGCTGGCGGGCTACAAGCCGTTCAGCGAGAAAGTCGAGGTTCGCGTGCAGGAGACGCGCGAGGTCGCGGGCGTGCTGCAGGCGATCCCGACGACGCTGCGCATCGAGTCGTTGCCGAAGGGCGCGCGCATCTATGTCAACAACCAGTACCGCGGCGACGCACCGCTGGAGCTCACCGACCTTCCTCCGGGTGAGCACCGCGTGCGCGCCGAACTGGCGGGGTATGAGCCCTTGGCCCGAACGGTCAACCTGGCCGCGCAGGCCATGGCGGTCGAGGAGTTCCGCCTGCAGAAAAATAGCGGCAAGATCGTCATCGTGAGCGAACCGCCCGGCGCGAGGGTGTTCGTGAACGGCGAGGAAAAGGGCGAGACGAAACCTGCGCCCTCCGGCGTGATCTCGGAGCCGTTCGAGGTAGATCTGCTGCCGCCGGGCACCTACCAGATCCGGCTCACGCGACCGGGCTACAGCCACACGCCGAAGACGGTGACCGTGGGTCCGAACGCGGTGGTGGACCTCCACGAAAAAATGGCGAGACGGTATGTGCCCGACACGCGGGTGCGCATGAAGCTGGAGAGCGGCGAGATCGTCCGCGAGGGAATGTTGATGCGGAAGTTTCCGGACGGCTCGATCGAGCTGCAGCTCGACACGGGCACCATCCTCAAGATTGGGGCGGGGGAGATCCTTGCGATCGAGCCCCTCCGGATTCCGGCACCCAGGTGAGCTGATCGCCCGGCGCGAGCGCCTCCGGCGCCAGCCACCCGACCGGCAGTTCCAACGCCGCCCTCGCGCCGCGTCCGCCCCTCGCCACGCGCCCTGGGGGAAGATCCCGGACAATTCGCACGACGCGGTCGTGGGCGTCGAGAAACACCACATCGATCGGGAACCGCATCCCGAAGGTGTGGACCGCGCCGCACGGGCGAAGCAGCAACGCCTCGCCAGGCGGCACAGCGGAGCGGCCGAGCAAGCCGAGCGCGCGTCCGACCGGGCCGGCGGCGAGTCGAACCCGCGGGATGATCACGGTGCCCCGACACACGGCCGATGCAAACTCGATGGCGCGGCGCATGGCTTGAGAACTACGCGCGAGGCGGCCGGTGCGCAAGCGCTGATCCAAGCGGCGCGCGCGCGAAGCTGCCGTGGCTCCCGCTCATTGCGCGGCCGTTCGTGGCACCCTAAGATCGGCCCCATGCACCTGGAGGACCACCGCATGCGCCTGCTGTGTGTGTCGCTGATGGCTTCGGCCGGCACCGCCGCCGCCGAGCTCCAACCGGTGTGGTGTGCCGATGTCCGGGCCGACGGATACTGGCGTGCGCGGATCGAAACGAACCGCGTGTCCACCATTCCGTATTGCTTTCGCAAGTGCGAGGACACGGGCCGCATCGCGAATTTTGCACGCGCGGGCGGTCTCGAGCCGGGGCCGTTCACAGGGATCGGCTTTAATGACTCGGACGTTTACAAAGTCATTGAAGGGGCGGCCTATTCGCTCGCGCTGCACGCGGATCCGGAACTGGACCGATTCCTCGACGAGCTCATCACGAAGATCACGGCCGCGCAGGAGCCGGATGGATATCTCTACACGATTCGACGCCTCGTGGCGCCGGAGAAGCTGCCGAAGATGGCCGGTCCAGAGCGTTGGTCGAACCTGCGGGACAGCCACGAGCTCTACAACATGGGGCATCTGATCGAGGCGGGCGTGGCCCACTGGCACGCCACGGGCAAGACCAACCTGCTGGGGGTGGCGCGGCGCAGCGCCGACTTGATCGCGTCGCTCTGGCTGGACGGGCATCGGGGTGAACCGGCCGGGCATCCAGAAATCGAGCTTGCGCTGCTGCGGCTGGCGGCTGCCACCGGCGAACGTCGCTATCACGAGACGGCGCGCCGGCTCATGGACCTTCGGGGTCGGCCGGAGACCCACCGGCTGTACGGGCCGTACGCGCAGGACCACCGCCCGGTGCTCGAGCAGCGCGAAGCCGTTGGGCATGCCGTTCGCGCGCTGTACCTGTTGGCGGCGATGGCGCGCTATGCGGCCATCACCCCCGACGCGGCCTGGCGCGCGGCGGTACGGGCGCTGTGGGAGGACATGGTGCGCCATAAGATCTACATCACCGGCGGGCTCGGCGCCCGGCATGCGGGCGAGGCGTTCGGAGAGGCGTACGAGTTGCCGAACGATACCGCCTATGCGGAAACCTGCGCCGCGATCGCGGGTGTGTTGTTCAGTTCGGCGATGCTCCAGCTCGAGGCGGACGCGAAGTACGCGGACGTGCTCGAGCGAATCCTATACAACGCGGTGCTCGCGGGCGTTTCGCTCTCCGGCGACCGGTTTTTCTATCCGAACCCGCTGGCGTCGGACGGCCGATGGGGGTTCAACCACGGGCGGCCGGAGCGCCAGCCGTGGTTTGGCTGCTCTTGCTGTCCCGTGAACGTTGCGCGGGCCATCCCGCAAGTCGGCGGCTGGATGTATTCCGTGGCCGAGGGGCGGCTGTACATCCATCTGTTCGAGGCCGGCCTGGCCACGGCGGAGGTCGCGGGTGTACGAGTCGCAGTGCGCCAAGTGACGCACTATCCGTGGGCGGGCGATGTGACGATTGAGATGCGGCCCGAGCGGCCGACGAGGTTCGATGTGATGGTGCGCGTGCCGGGTTGGTCGCTCGGCCGGCCGGTGCCGGGGGATCTGTATCGGGACCTCGTACTTCCCGCCGAGTCGCCGAAGCTGAGCGTCAACGGCGAGCCGATCGGCCTCCAAGCCTTGGACCGCGGCTACGTGAAGCTGTCCAAGGTTTGGAATCTCGGCGACCGCATCGAGATGCATTTGCCCATGCCGCCGCGCAGGGTGGTTTCGCATCCCGCGGTGTCGAACAATCTCGGCCGCGTCGCGATCGAACGGGGGCCGATCGTGTATTGCATCGAGGGTGCCGACCATCCGGAGCGTGTTGTGCGGAACCTTTGGCTGCCCGACGATGCGCCGCTGACGGCGGAGGAGCGGCCGGACCTGCTCGGCGGTGTGGTCGTGATCCGGGCGCCGGCGCGCGCCCGCCGCGGCGTGGAGGTCGGCCGGGTTCAAGACGAGCCGGTGGAAATGGTGGCGATTCCCTACAACGTCTGGTGCCACCGTGGAGCGAACGAGATGCGAGTCTGGATTCCGACGACGCCGGAGCTCGCGATTCCACATCCCGCCGCGACGCTCGAGGGGCGGGCGGAGGCGAGCGCCTCGTTTCACCATCCCTCCGATTCGCCCGCGGCGATGAACGATGGCGTGCGGCCGGCGTCGTCGAACGATCACGGTGTGCCACGGATGACGTGGTGGGACCATCGCGGCACGACGGAGTGGGTTCAGTACACCTGGCCGGTGGCCGTCGGCGTGAACGGGGTTGAGGTGTACTGGTTTGATGACACGGGGCGCGGGCACTGCCGGGTACCGGCGGGTTGGCGCGTTCGGGTGCGCGAGGGCGAGACTTGGAGTGCTCCGCGCGGACAACAACCAGCGGAGCCACCGGTGGAACGCGACCGGTTCAACCGCGTCGAGTTTGAGCCCGTGGAGACCACCGCGATCCGTCTCGAGGTGGATCTACAACCTGAGTGTTCGGGCGGCATTCTCGAATGGCGCGTGCTGCCGAGCAAGCCGTGAGGGGGGTGGGGGCGATTGCCGCGGCGGCGGTGATGGCCGCGTTGGCCGGGCACGCGAAGGGCGAGAGCCGTCCGGACGTGGTGGTTCTCGTGGCGACGGGTTGGCGCGCCGAGGCGCCGGGCTATGGCAGCGGCGCGCGGCCCGCGATGCGGGCCGTCGAGGAGCTGGCGGCGAGCGGCCGACGGTTCACGAATGCGTTCAGTGTGTCGGCCTCGCCAGCCTTTGCACAGGCCGCGTTGCTGACCGGTCTGTATCCGGGAACGCTCGCTTCGCCCGCCCGCGAGTTTCCGGTGCCCCTGCCGGACGCTCCGCGGCTGCCCGAGCGCTTTCGGGCGGCCGGTTGGTGGACGGTCCATGTGGGGGCATGGCGGCTTGGCGCCCCGCCGTCTCGCCTGGGCTACGACGCCGCGGCGATCTCGTTCGGTTCGGCGGTGGGCGGTGGTGCGGACGTGAGTGGGTTCGACGGACGGACCGGCCACGTCAACGTGGAGCCGGACGAGTGGATCGCCCAACAGGTAGCGGCCGTCATCGAGGACGACCGGCGTCCATTGTTTTTGACGGTGATCTGGCACGGTCCCGCGGCCGATATGCGCGAGATGAAGACGCGGCCGCACATCTCGCCGACTCCGCCGCCCGTGCTTTGGGATGACGAATTGGTCGGGCGGCCGGCCTACTTGCCGTACGGGCCGCATCGCGAGCGCGCGCGGGCGGCCGGCGCGACCAATGCGTCGGGCGCGGCGAGAGTCGCCGCGGCGTACCGGGACGCGCTCGCTGCGCTGGACCGGCGCATCGGCCGTGTGCGGCACGCGTGGGAGTCCTGCCGCGGCGGACGGCCGGTCTGCGTGGTGGTGACGAGTTTGCACGGGTGGCTGGCCGGAGAGCACGGGCTCATCGGGGCCGGTCTGCCCTACGAGCTGGTGATCCGCGTGCCACTCGTGATCACCGCGCCGGGTTTGCCGGGCGGGGACGATGGGCGGGTGGCCTTAACGGTGGATCTGGCCCCAACGCTGTTGTCGTTGGCTGGATGTCCCGCGGACGAACCGGCCCACGGGCGGGCTCTGTGGCCGCCGGCGCCGGACTGGCGGGACGGCTTCCTGCATGAACTGCCGGCGCCACGGGGCGGAGCGCGCGCGGCGTGGACGTGGCGCGAGTGGCCGTTCAAATACGTCCGCACCGAGACGCCCGGCGAGCCGGGTTCGATCGCCTCGGAGGAATTGTATGATCTGGACGCGGATCCCTGCGAAACAAACAACCTGGCCATTGACCGACGGCGGCAAGGAGACATCGGAGCTCTGGCCGGCGCGATTCGACGGGCGCAATGCGCGATCGAGCGAGATCGGCGCGCGCTGAACGCGGCACATCGGCAAACGGAGCCAGACCGGGTTATCATACCTCCGCGATGAAGGCGCTCTGGGTTTACATTACGACGCCGGACGCGGCGACCGCGCGGCGGCTGTCGGAACGATGGGTGAGCGAACGGCTTGTTGCCTGCGCGAACATTGTGCCGCGCATCGAGGCCGTGTACCGGTGGAAGGGCCGGATCGAGCATGCCGACGAGGCGGCGCTCATCGTGAAGACGACGGCCCGGCGATGGCCGGCCCTACTGGCGGCGGTGCGTCGGGATCACCCGTACGAATGTCCCTGCGTGCTGGCCTTCGAGCCCTCGCGCGGTGCGCCAGCGTTCGTGGCCTGGATCGCCGCGGAGACCGCTGACGAAACGCCGCCGCGCGCGAGGCCCCGCCGCCGAGGATGAGGGCCGGCCGACCAGCCCGCCGAAGAGCGGTGCCGCGCACATGATCTGGGCGGTCGAATTGGCGCTGTTCGCGGTTCTGCTGGCGGTGTCGGCCTTCTGCTCATCGGCGGAGACGCTCTTCTTCTCGCTGGATCCCTTGCATGTTCGCCGCATCATCCGTGCGCGTCCTGCCATCGAGAAGGACCTGCGGGACCTGCTCGCGGAGCCGCGCCGTCTTCTCTCCTCGGTGCTCATTCTGAACGTGCTCGTGAACATTGCCGCCTCCGCGCTGTTCTACCGCATGATGCGCCGCGTCTGGCCGGAGTCTGCCGAGGTGATGAGCATCGCGGCGATGACCGCGATCTTGCTGGTGTTCGGCGAATTCGGGCCCAAGCAGGCGGCGATGGCCTTCGGATCGCGGCTGGTGCCCGCCTACGTCGCGCCGCTGCGTCGGGCCATGTGGCTGGTGGCGCCGTTGCGTGCGCTGCTTGAGCGGGCCACTGCGATGTTCGAGCCTTGGCTGAGGCCGGATCGTCCCGGCCTCACCGGCGCGGAGTTTCGGAGCCTCGTGGACATTAGCCAGCAGCAGGGGGTGATCGACGAGGAAGAGCTCTCGCTGATCAAGGCGATCATCAGCCTTGAAACGATGACCGCGGCCGATGCGATGACGCCGCGCGTGGACCTGAAGGGGATTGATCTCGACGACCCGTCGCAGGATCCGGTCGCGATCGCTCGCGCCTCGCGCCGGCACTTTTTGCTGCTCTACCGGGGTACGCCGGATGAGATCGAGGGACTGCTCGACGTGCGGCGGTTCCTGCTCGATCCGACTCACTCGATCGAAGCGGCGCGGCTGCCGCCATGGTTTGTCCCGGCCAACCTGCGGTTGAACCGCTTGTTGGCGGACTTTCAGAGCGGCGGACGGCGAGTGGCGGTGGTTGTGGACGAGTTCGGCGGCACCTCAGGCCTCATCACGCGCGGCGACATTCTCGAACGGATCACCGGTGAGATCTACCAGGAGATGAGCCGGCCGCGCCCGGTGTTTCAGGAGGCCGGGCCGAACCGCTGGCTCGTGGACGCGTCGCTGAGCCTCGAAGACCTGAACCGCAAGCTCGGCATCCACCTCAGCGCGGATGGGGCGGACCGGCTGGCCGGATGGGTATCGGCCCACGCGGGCCACTTGCCGCAGGCCAACGAGGTGGTGGAGGCGCAGGGGGTACGGGTGACGGTGTTGCAGGCCGAGCGGCGCCGCGTGACGTTGGCGCACATCGAAAAACTGCCCGAGGCGGGCGGGCCGCCGGAGGTGACGACGTGATCGCGGCGGACCTGATCCTGCTGGCGCTGGCGCTCGTCGGTAGCGCGTTCTTCGCGGGCATCGAGACCGGGGTGGTCGCGATCAACCGGCTGCGCCTGCGCCATCTCGTTCAACATCGCGTGCGGGGCGCGGCGGCGATCGAGGCGATGCTCGAGCGGCCGGACGTTCTGCTCGGCACGACGCTGGTGGGAACGAATTTGTGCCACGTGACGATGGCGGTCGTCGCGGCGCACATGGCGTTGCGTACGGGCTGGCCCTGGGCGGAGGCGATGGCGGGCGCGGCGGTGACCCTTGTGCTACTGGTGTTCGGCGAATATGTGCCGAAGGCGTGGTTCCAGGCGTTTCCGACGCACCGCGTGTTGCCGTGGGCGGGCGTACTGCGCGCGGCCTCGATCGTGCTGTGGCCCGCCCGCGTCGTGCTCGCGGCGCTTCTCCGGCCGCTGCTCGGGCGGGCGGCGAGCGACGCCGCCGCGGCTCCCTTGCTGACCCGGGAGGAGTTTGTCCATCTGGCGCACGAGGGCCGTCAAAGCGGTATTCTCTCCCCGGTGGAGGCCAATATGATCACGGGCGTCATCCGCATCGGCGGCATTCGTTGCCGGGACATCATGCGGCCCATCGAGCAGGCGACCGTGGTGCCGAAGGGGCTTCCCGTCCCGGAACTGCTCGAGATTGCCCGGCGGACGGATCTCTCGCGGTTCCCGGTGCGCGATCCAGTGACGGGCGCGATCGAGGGTGTCGTGAATATTTACGATGTGCTGGCCGACGCCGAGAGCGAGCAGCGTACGGTGGATCACTACATGCGCCGGCCGCAAATGGTCGCCGAGCACACCATTGCCGATCATGTGATGCCGCGGATGCGTGTGACGCGGCAGCCGCTGATGCTGGTGGCCGATGATCGGGGGCAGGTCACCGGCATCCTGACGCTCGAGGACGTGCTGGCGATCATGGTGGGCCAGCCGAAAACGCCGACGCCGGCCGGGGGGGGGCGCGCATGAGCCGATGGCGGCATGCCTTCGTGGACGGTTACAACCTGTTGCACCACATCGAAGGCCCGCCCGCCGGCCGCGGCGGGGATTCTGCGCGCGCGCGGCTGATCCGACGGATCGAGCGAATGGTGGGCGCGCTGGCGGATCGGGTGACCATCGTCTTTGACGGGCGCGGCGATGCGGACGTTGAGGCGCTCTCCACAGTGGTGGAGGTGGTGTTCGCGCGGGCGCCGTTCAGCGCGGACCTCTGGATCGAACGTGAAGTGCGACGCGCAATGACGCCAGCGGGGTTGCTGGTGGTCACCTCGGACCGTGCAGTGCGCCAGTCCGCGGAGGCGGCGGGCGTCGAGACGATGGGATGTAGCGAGTTTTTGGAACGCTGCGAGGCCATTCGGACGCCGTCCCAGCGGGCGTCGCCCAGCCCGGGGTTTGATCGCCGACTCGGCGATGCGTTTTCTACATCGCCGTAATCAGCGGCCGTGGTCGGTCACGTCAATGACTCGGCCGAGTTCGGGTAACTGTTCCCGGAGGAATGCCTCGATGCCGCGGTGAACGGTCATGCGGGCACCAGGGCACCCGCGACACCCCCCGCCCAGCTCGAGCAGTACATCGTGGCCTTCGACGGCGACAAGGCGGACGAAGCCACCATGGCTGGCCAGCGCCGGGCTGATCTGGTCGTCAATGAGACGGCGCACTCGTTCCTCGAACGAATCGGCCGCGTCGGGCGTGGTCATGTCGTCGGGTTGGTTCATCGCTGCTCCCGTTCAGATCGGTACAAGATAGGCGCGGCGGCGGGTTGCCGCAAGCAGAACGATCGTTGTTCGAACCGATTGCGCGACAGGGAACCAGCTGGACATCACGATGCGGGCGAAGGGAGGCGAACATCGTGGGCCACCATCGCCCCCGCGTTCTGCGCCGGTGTGTCTCGCCGTTCTCCCCAGAAATACGGATATTTCGACCACCCAGTCCCGGGACGCGGGTGGGGGGGCGGCGGATACGACCCGCATGAACTTCAACTACACCCCTCTCGGTTCGGGCGGGGATCGCCTCAACGACTCTCCCGTCCTTGACACCGCCCGTCGCCTTCTTCCAGACCCTGCCGGCTGAAAAGGTCCTGAGCGCGGTGCGGGACGGCTGAACGCCTTCTGGGCTTCCCGGGGGGCAGGCACCTGGGACCTCCCTGGGCACAGGCACCGGGGACGGCCGCTGGGGCGGCGCTAGGGACAGGCACGTTTGAAACGTTAGGACGTTAGGGACAGGCGCTCTCGGGCGCCTCTCTGGGCGAGTTGGTGGCCGACACATCCCCGGCCGCACAAGCCCAAACGACAGCCACCACGGCGGGAGTGATGCCGAATTAGGGGATTGCGGGCGACCTGTCCCCTGTTTTCCCCGGTTTTCCTTTCTTCGTTTGTGGAGCGGCATAGGTGGAGACGACGCAACCAGATCGCTGTCGCTCTACGATGACTTCTGGTCAGGTGCCTGTCCGCATTGGGAGCCGCGATCGTGTCGATTGGCGGCTCGATTGGGGACAGGCACTGGGGCTCGATTGGGGACAGGCACTGGTGCAATCCACAGCGCCATCGGCGCTCGGTGTTCAGTGGGAGCGGGGGGAGAGCTCTTCCGCGACGATGGCGGCGGCGCGCGCGACGGCGCCGGGTGGGCCGAGTCGCTCGCGAATCCGGTCGTATCCCGCGAGCATCGCGCGACGAACGGGGCCGTCCTCCAGCAGAGGATGAATCGCCGCCGCGAGTGCGTCCGGCGTGGCCTCGTGCTGGATCCGTTCGGCGCAGACGCGTTCGCCAGCAATCAGGTTGGCCATGCCGATGAACGGCACGCGGACGAGCCGGCGGCCGATTTGGTAGCTCAGAGGATGGGCTCGGTAGACGATCACTTGCGGGCAGCGCAGGAGAGCGGCCTCGACCGTCGCGGTGCCCGACGCCACCCACGCGGCGTCCGCCGAGCGAAGAATGTCCCGCGTGCGTCCGGCGACAATGGCCACGCCGTGTGGTTGGGCAGACGGGCCGAGGAGGTCGAGCAGCGCCGGCTCGGCTGCCGCGATGAGGACTGCGGCATCTGGCCAGCATCGCCGAACGAGTTCGGCAGCCCCGAGCATGGGCGGCAGGATGCGACGGATCTCTTGGCGTCGGCTGCCGGGCAGCAACGCCACGCGCGGTGTCCCCGGGGGCCAAAGATCCACCGGTGGGGGCGCGTCGAGCAGCGGCACGAGTTGGTCAACGAACGGGTGGCCCACAAAATCCACGCGCAGGCCTGTGCCGCGAAACACCTCGGGCTCAAACGGGAAGATGGCGATGAGGCGGTCGACGCAGCGAGCCATGGCCGGGATGCGCGAGCGATGCCAGGCCCATACCTGGGGGCAGATGAAGTACACGACGCGGACGCCGAGGCGGTGCAGATCGCGGGCGAGCCGTAGATTGAATCCAGGATAATCTACGAGAACGGCGAGGTTCGGCCGGCGGCGACGCACTTCGTCGAGCACGGTGCGGCGGAGGCGGAGGAAGAATCCGAGATGGCGAACGACCTCGACGAATCCCATGATGGCGGTGTCGCGGACGTGGGCGAGCAGGCGCACGCCTTGGGCGGCCATCCGATCACCGCCCACGCCCCACGCCTCCAACGCCCCGTACTGCTCGCGGAGGGCGGCCAGCAGCGCGGCGGCGTGCAGATCGCCCGAGAGCTCGCCGGCGACCATGAGCAGCGACGTGCTCACGAGGGACCGGCGGTGAGCCGGCGGTGGATCTCGATCGCGAGCTGCAACGCGCGAGCGGCCTGCCGGCCGTCCACGACCGGCTCCGCGTGCCGGGCGACGCAGTCCACGAAGGACGCCAGCTCGTTGCGCAGCGGTTCGCCGCGCTCGATCGGCACCGCCTCGCGCACGATCCGGCCGTGGTCGAGCCGGTAGATCTCGCCGCTCTGGTTGAGATAGTCGAGCGAGACGTACGCCTGCTCGTAGAACACGCGGATCTTGCGCATCCGTTCGGGGCTGATGCGGCTGGCGGTGACGTTCGCGATGGTGCCGTCCGCGAAGGATAACCGGACATTCGCGATGTCCTCAGTCGGGCTCAACACCGGCACGCCGACCGCGCGAATCTCGGCGACCGGCGCGCGCACCAGATGCAGCAGGATTTCGAGGTCATGGATCATGAGGTCGAGGATCACGCTGACCTCGGTGCCACGGGGCGGGGCGCCGGGCCGGCCGGGTGGGTAGGGGGCGAGCCGGTGAGCTTCGACGAAGCGGGGACGGCCGCCCGCTCGCTCGAGGACTGACAGCACGGGATTGAACCGCTCCACGTGGCCGACCTGCAGGATGCGGCCGCGCGCGTCGGCGAGTGCGACCATCTCCTGGGCTTCGGCGGTGGTCGCCGCGATCGGTTTCTCGACCAGCACGTGGAGGCCGCGCTCGAGCAGCGCCATGGCGACCTCGCGGTGGCGGTCGGTCGGGACCACGACGCTCGCCGCCTCGACGCGGCCGGCGAAGTCCTCCAGCGACTCGGCCGGATGGACGCCGTGGCGGCGCGCGATGGCCGCCGCGCGGGCACGGTCGATGTCATACACGGCGGCGAGAACAGCGCCCGGCAGCGAGGCGTAGATGCGAGCGTGGTGCTCGCCGAGGCTGCCCACGCCCACGACGCCGACCCGAACCGGAGAGCTCATGCGTGGTCGGGCTCCGGGCGGGGGTCGTCGGACGGAACTGCAATCCATGCCAGGTCCATGCGGTTGGCCTCCTCGATCAAACGATCGCGTTCGAGCAGGATCGTGCGGCCGGCTTCGACCGCGAGCGCGCTCACGCGCGCGCGGCGCATCACGCGCATCGTCCGGACTCCGATCACCGGAATGTCGTAGCGCAGATCGTGGCCCGTGCGGGCCGTCTTCACGACGACCGCTCCGGCCCCACCGAGCGCGCCGCCGCGACGGATCGCAGCGTCGGTGCCTTCGAACGCCTCCACGGCGAGGACGACACCCTCCTTCACGATCACGGTCTGGCCCACTTCGAGGGCGCTCGTGGCCTTCGCGACGCGCCGCCCGAGCGCGATGTCGGCGCGTTCGCGGTCATCGGGCGCGCGGCGGGTGAGTTGGCCGGCGGCGGGCATCGCGTCCTCCATGAACCGGTAGGCCGGATGCACGCGAATGCCGAGATCAGCGAGTTGGGCGATGACGGCGCCAAAGATGGTGCGCGCATTGCGCGCCGGCAGGGAGCGCAGCAGCTTGATCATCGCCGCATCGGGGCGCGCGCGGAAGAGGCTGATCGGTGAGATTTGCCCGGCCAGCACAGCGTCGTGCGCGCCGGTCGACCGGACCGCCTCGAGGAACTCTGTCATTGCGCCGACGCGGACCATCCGAAGGTCGTCGGCGAGACGACGCACTTGGCGGTCGGTTTCCCCCGGGAAGGCGATGATCGAGAGGCGTCGCACGCCGTGCCGCCGCGCGGATTCCGCCAGCAGCCGCGGATAGAGGCCGCGACCGGCGATGAGCAGCAGGTGTTCGGGCGCGGCCGAGGACGACGGCGAGACGGGGATGGCCGGGTTCGGATTACCAGAGGAATTCATCCGGACCGCCGATGCGGCGTTTCATGGTGCGCCCCAGCAGCCGGATCGTTTGTCGGCGGGCGTCCACCACGCCATACGCGACCCGGATCGGCTGGTCGAGCGCGAATCCTGTGCTCACGGAATTCCGGAACCAGCGATAGCCTTCCTGAGAAAACTCGACGCGAATCGTGGCGGAATCCATACCGAGATCCGTCGCATACATGCCGGGACCGATTTCCGAGATGGTGCCGCGGTAGCGGAAACGCAAGCGCACTACGCGACCATCCAATTCGCGCAGACGACTGACCAATTCGCCCACATTGAGCTGCTCAATATCGGCGGCGCTGGCGGTGTCGGTTGGAGCGGATTCGGCGGGTTTCACGGGCTGGGCGACCTTTCCGGTTGTGGCGGGCTCTGTCGGAGCGGGCTCCGGCGTGGGTCGCGATAGCGCGTTGATCGTGGCGTCCAGCGCCGCAATCTCCGCGGCGCGGCCCCACTCGAACACGTCTGTGCCCTGGTAGGCCGGCACGGCGGCCGACAGAGATTCCGCGGCGGCGTCAAACTCTCCGGCCGCAACTTTCGCTTTCACGTCGTCGACCGCGCGATCGGCCCGGATGTTCAGGGCAATCCTCCGCCAATCGGCCAGCCATGCGGCAAGGTCATCCGTCGGCAGACTGATCCGCTGCGCGGCCGCGATGTGCATGTCCACCGCGGCGAACTGAAGTTCGCTGAGCAGAAACCGTGCGGCGTGGAGGGGGAAGTGGGCCTCGTCGGCGGCGCGCAGGAGGTCGAGGATATCCTGTTGCGAAAACCGCAGCAGGTCGTGATCGGTCTCCGCCGTACCTTCGCCGAGGCGGCGGGAGACGATCACGCGGGTGCCACGCACCGCCAGGACGGTGCCCGTGACGCCCGCGGTGAACCGGATCGGACGTCCCCAGAGGGCGCGCGAATTGTTCGTGAGAATGTCAAACAGCTTCTGGACCGATGCGATGCGTTCGGTTTCGCGTTCGATCTGCTCGCGCATCGCATGAACGGGGTGTTCGCCGAGCCAGGCGCGTAGCCGTTCAAGCGCGCCGGCGTAGTTTCGACGGGCGCACTCCGTCATCGCGTCCTGCATCAGGCGCAGATACTCACGATACTCCGCCCATGGGGGATGCGTGGCGGCTTGCGCGACTGTCGCCGTGGTGGCCGTGGACGTCTCAACGGTCGAGGGGGGGGCGGAAGTCTCGCCCGTGGCGGCCGCGACCTCCGCGGTCGCGGCGGGCGGGGGGCGCGGCGGCCGTGGCGGCCGATGCGGTGGAGCGACTGCCACCGGCGGCGTCGAGGTCGTCGAGGGCTCCACCACGACCGGGGGCGGTGCGGACAGCGGTTCGACCGGCGCGGGGGCCTCCGGCGCGGTGCGGCGTCGCGGTCGATGCAGTGGAGATTGGGACCAGAAGAACCAAAGGAAAAGGTCCGCCACGAGCAACAGCGCCGCCACGCCGATTAACACCCATAAAACGGGACGACGCCGCTGGGGGAGAGTCGTCGGCAGGGGCGCCAGCGCGGTCTCAGGGGGACTGAACACGGGCGGGGATTTTGGCCGGACCACCGGCGCCGCCGCCTGAGGCTGAACGGTCCGGCGAATAGTGCTCGAGCCGGGATAGGCCAGAGGCGGAAGCGGCGGCAGACCGGCCTGAACGCGCTCGATGTCGGCCAAAACGGTTTCCCAGTTGCCCGGGCGCTGGTCGCGGTCCTTGATCATCATTTTTTCGACCAGCATCGAAAAGTGCGCCGAAACCGCTGGATTCACTTCGGCGGGGTCGGTGAGGGTGCCGTCCACCTGCTGCCGCATCGCCTCTTGGTCGGTGCAGTGCTCGAACGGAAGCACACCGGTGACGAGGTGATACATCACGGCGCCCAGCGCGTAGATGTCCACCCGACAGTCAATGTCGGCCACGCCCCGCACCTGCTCGGGCGCCATGTAGTTTGGCGTGCCGATGGTCACATCACGCAACAAATCTGCTTCGGCCGAGACGTTGGTGCGGCTGATTCCGGAGAAGTCGGCGACCTTCACCGAGCCGTCGTCATCCACCAGGATGTTGCCCGGCTTCAAATCGCAGTGGATCAGGCCAACTTTCTCCCATGCATACTGGAGGGCGCGCGCGACCGTGTCGGCGATGGTGAGGACATCTCGTTCGGCGAGCACGCCCTTACGCGCGAGCCAGTCCGCGACACTGTAGGCCGCGACGTACTCCATCACGAAGTATGGAATGCCATGGATCTCGCCGGCCTCGTATACTTGCAAGATGTTCGGGTGCTTGAGCGTGGCGACGGAGTTGGCCTCGAGCCGAAACTGCGCCATCGCGGCAGGATCGGAGCGGAGTTCCTCCCGCAGCACCTTGATGGCCACGAGGCGGTTCAGCGACTGTTGACGGGCCCGGTACACGATGCCCATCGCACCGTCGCCGACGACATCAAGTATCTCGTAGCCAGGTATTTGTATCTCTGGCATTTCGGCCTCGTTCAGCGTCGCTCCTTGCGTGAGACTCGTCCGACCTTCGGTGGGCAACTATACGGAGCGAATCGCGAGGCGGCAACCCGGTCGGGCGAGGTTCTCAAGGCGGCACGGTGATGGCGACGCGTCCGCGGGCGGTATCGAGGATGAGGTCAAGGACCCGCCGTCCCTGCACGATCCGAACACGCTCTCGCCCATCGTCCCCGAGGGTCGGATCTAGTCCGACTGGAGCTGCGCTGTCGTTCCAAATCAGTGACCAGACCAGAAACCAATCCGTAGCGGTCCGACGGAGGATGGCCACCGGTACCTGATCGGCGGAGGATGCGCCGACCCCGTGGGCACAGATGACGGACACAGGATCGGGAGAGGCCGCCACCAACTGCGTCGGCGAATCGTCGTCGGGAACGCGCACGGCAAGGGTCACTCGATTGGAGGGGGGCAGGATGATGGCGTCGCGCAATCGGCGGTAGCCGGGTGCGGGGGGCGGCAGCCAAGGTCGGCCGGCGGGTAGGTGGGTCCACACACCCCCGAGATGCACGGCGATATCCAGTTGGCGAGGGCGGTCCGAGGTCACTCGGTCGCAGACCAGCACGACATTGGTTTCGAGCAGCGCGACGGTCCGGACGAATCGCAGATGAGGATAGATCGGCCCGGCCTCCGCCATGACATAGTCCACGCCTTCTGCGGAGCCGAACGCTAGGCACCGGCCGGCGGCGGCGGCTTGAGACGCTTCGTCCACGGTCAGGGTATTGTGGGCAATCGAGGTTTTATCCCAGTCGCGGTGCAGATCGGACCCGTACAGGTGGGTGCCGACGTCGCCGAGCCGCCATACGCGGCGGGTGCGCAGCACGAAATGATTTTTGTCGAAGTGGCCGTGCCCGCCGCCGTGAGGTCCGTACTTGAGGCATAGCCACGTGGCCTCGGGGCCGTCGCCGCGCTGCAGGATCGCGTAGCCGGCGGCCGGCAGATTGCGGGAGCGGGAGGGCGCGCGCGCCAGAGCGGCGTCCGGGAGACTCGGCGCACCATACCATAGCGCGAGCGATCCGGTGCGCCGGCCGGACTCGCGAAGGGGGGACGTGAAGACCGGATCGCCGTAACGAACGAACGCCAGCTCGTAGAGGTCGCTCATTGCCGCGAGCGAGGTTTCGGTGGAATCGTTGAACGCGGGCAGTCGGCCGTCGGGTGTGGCGAGCATCATCGGCGCTTCGTACATGCGGCGGAGCGGGGGACCATACAGGTCAATGCCCGCGTGCCGCGCCGCCTCGGCGAGCGGCCAGAGCGCGCTGAGCGTATAGGTATGGTAGCCCCACGCGCCCTCGAACCATGTGCCATCGGCCATCACGCCGTTGGCGAGATTTGTGTGCCAACCGTGGCGGCCGTGGATCGCCTCGTGAACGAGGTTCGTGTCGCCGAGCAGGAAACCCGCCAAGCCGATGGCCGCGTTTCGGTGACACTGGATGTTGTGCACACACGGGTTCGAGTCGGGGTTGCGGATCGTCTCCTCGATGGCGACGCGCACCAAGTTGCTCTCAAAGCGATGCCGGTCGGGTTCGCTCAGCCGCGACCAGACAAAGTCGGCGCCCTGCAGGAGCGGCACGAGCCATGTCGCCTCGGACAGGGGTTGCGAGCCGACGCGGCCGCCGGCGCCACGGGATCGGACCGGCCGTCCCTGATTGTCGTGGCGCGCATACGTCGTGTAGGCCGCCGCATAGGCCCGCACGATTGCCGCCGCCCGTTCCGCATACCGTTCATCACCGGTCACGGCCCAGGCCAAGCCGGCGTCGCGCGCCTCGGCGGCGAGCGCGTTGTGGATGGCCATGATCGAATAGCCGTCGAAGTCTCGCGCCGCCACCGCGGGGTCGCCCCGCAGCATGTGCGGTCCGATGCGGCATCGGTGTTCCCAGGTCCAGTCGCCAATGCGCGGGCCTTCGGTCAACCGTACGCCGTGTTCGGGGCAGACATAGTTGTGGTACCAATTGCCGCCTCGGGGCGGCAGCCTCAACGGCTCGGCGATCGCGCGCTCGAGCGCGCGAAGGCGTTGCCGCCAGAGATCCGCCCACGGGGGCTGGTGGATTTTGTCGCGCAGCGCGGCCACGCCGCGCGCGTCGAGCAACAACCGCGGGTGAGGCGGGAGGTCCGCGGGTTCGGCGCCGTGCACGTCGGTGCACATGGCACGAGCCACGCACACAATTGCCAGAGAGAGGGAGGGAATCGTGTTCATTGGTTCACCGGTTCGATGCGGAGACGATGCACGAGCGTCCGGCCCGGATGAATGCAGTACTCCGGATGCGTGCGCGCGCCCCACGAGTCGTCCCCGCCCACCCCCATCTGCGCGGCGTCGAGGCACAAGGTCACGAGCTCGCGCCGCGGTATCCGCCACGGATGCATGGGCCCTTCAAGATCGCGTTGCCGATACGGCCATGCATTGAACCCGAACAGGGGTAGCCCGATCACCCGAAGACCGCGACCGGAGGGATCCGTGATTTCCAGCCATCGGACGTCGGTTCGATGGCCGTTGTCCTGAGGCTTGAGATCATTGTAGATCAGCTCGCGGACCGTCGAGCGGTATCGGCCCACCGCCGCGCCGGTTTTGCGGTCCCAATAGCACTCGTGTGGCCCCCGGCCGTACCACGCGACGTTCGTGCAGTCGGGCGCCAGCTCCGTCATGAGGCCGACGCGCGGAACCAGCGGCAGTTTCGCGCCAGCCGGCTCGAACCGTGTTTCGATCTCGATTTGTCCAGTGCCATTCACCCGATAGCTGTATCGTGCACGGCTTTCCCCGGCGGGCAACTTGATGAGGGCCACGATCTCGGCACCGTCGGCCGCGCGGCGCGCGACCTCGCAGCGCTCGACCGTGCGTTTCGCCGCGGCGTCGCGCCACACGCTGGCCCACTGGGGCACCTGGTTGCCGCGGTCGTTGTCCGTGGGGGCGCGCCAATCGTTCGGTACCAGCGGCGCCCGCAGGATCGGCCAGCCCTGCACAGTCCAGGACTCGATGACGCCGCTCGCGCGTCCGATCCGCACCTCAAACTCCGCGCCGCGCATGAGATACGTCGCGGGTGCGGTTTCCACCTCAAGGCGGCCCCCGGACCGCACGGGCGGCGGCGACCACCCACCGCCGAAGGGAAGCTGGTCCCATGCGCCGACGTGGCCGGCCGGCGCCCATGACGTGTCGTTCGGGAGAGCACAGCGCACGGTCAACATGCCCTCGCGGCCGGCCGGGTCTCGCTCGAGACGGAACGAGCGGCGGTAGGACCCCACCGGAGTCCGCTCCGCGAATGCCGAGTCGCTGGATGGGGGGTCGGTCATCATGCGCGGCGGGTCGTTCGCGAAGGGGTAGGTGAGGTTGACGTAGATCGGCGTTCCGAATCCGTGCATGTCCCCGTTTGACGGGATCGGCAGATCGCACCACGTGCGGCCATCGGAGTCGGGGCGCCAGATGTCGTGCGGGCGTTGATCCGGATGCGGAACCCAGTGGACTGTCCCGGTGCCGTCCAAGGATTGGATCAACGGGCTGGGCGTTCCCGCGAGCGCCGCGGGTTCGTCCGGGTCCGCGTGCCGCACCGCATGCGAGGGTAGCTCGTGAATGCCCAAGATGTGCGCGTTCGCCCACGGCGGCGCTTCGGCCGCGTACAGCGCGGCGGCGGCCGCACCCCCCAGCCGGCAGTGCGGCAGGAGACAGATGCGAGGTGTGCTCATCTCGGACTTTGGATTGTTGAGCCGACCGGGCGCGAGCCGGCGGCCAGGGACGCGAGCGCCGCGGCCAGCAACGACGGCTCAAACGGCATCCCCACCAGGTGATCCGGCGGGGCGCCGGGGGGATCGGAGCGGAGGGCGGTGACGCGACCTTCGCGGACTTCCACCCGCCAGAGGGCGGAGCCGCCGGTCGCCGTCGGCAGATCGAACTCGGCGGTGAACGGCGGTGTCTCGCCAAATCGCCAGGCCCACGACCGGTGGCGTTCGACTCCCGCGCGGACGTCGTCGGCGTCGAGATCGCGCTCGTCCAGGGTTTGCGCGATCGGCCCCCACATGCGTTGGGTCTCCGCGGTTAGGGCTTCGATGCAGACCTCGGCGGTCAGGTCCGAACGCCGCGTGGCGAGGTTCGTGACCGGAGCGCGAATGGAGGAGATCGCCGACGAAGAGCACACGCGGCAGGCCGGAACGAGGGCCGCGCGGAGGCGATCGAGGTCGGCCGAAATCAGGAGCGTGCCGTGGTGCAGCGCCACATCGCCGCGCAATCGGAACGCATGACCGGCCACCTTGTGGTCGCCCGAAAAGAGGGAGGTGTTGTGCACGACGCGCGTGTCGACGCCCAGGCGCGTGAGCGCTCGTTGCACCGTCTCGAGTAGCTCCAGGCGACGGTAGGCCCGGCGAGGGAGAAGAAACGAGTAGTTCAGGACGCCGGGGTCATGCCACACCGCGCCGCCGCCGGAGGTCCGTCGGGCGAGTCGCACCCCCGCCGCCGCAAGGGCGTCCGGATCGGACTCGGACCACGGATTCTGATGGCGGCCGATCACCACCGCGGGATCGTTGATATAGACGAGAAGGACGCGGGCCGCCGCCGCATGGTCGAGCAGCCACTCTTCGGCCGCGAGGTTGTGCCAGGCGTCGCGCCCGCGCAGTCGCACGAGGATCATCGGGCCGGTTCCAGTTGACTAGGCCACGGGCTATCATACGCGCGGCCGAACGGAAAGGACAAACGGCGTGAACAACACCGGTGGAGTGCCGATGACGGCCGAGCTGCTGCGGCGGATTCCGAAGACCGACCTACATGTTCATTTAGACGGGTCGGTGCGGATCCCGACGCTGATCGAGCTGGCGCGCGCCTCGAGGGTGGAGTTGCCCTCGGAGACCGAGGAAGGGCTTTGTGAGCTGGTGTTCAAGGACTCGTACGAGAACCTGGCCGAGTATCTGCGCGGGTTCGCCTACACGACCGCGGTGCTGCGGACTCCGGAGCATCTGGAACGGGTCGCATTCGAGCTGGCCGAAGACAACATCGCCGAAGGCGTGCGGTACATCGAAGTGCGGTTTGCGCCGCAGTTGCACTACCACTCCGGCCTGCACATGCGCGAGGTGCTCGCCGCCGTGAACCGGGGGCTGGAGCGCGCCGCGCGCCGTCACAACGAGAGCGCGGCCGTGCGCTCGGGCGAGGATCTCGCGTTCCACTATGGAATCATCGTGTGTGCGCTGCGCGCGTTCACACGACACTATGGGCCCTACTTCGCGGCCCTGCTGGACTTGCTCGGCGCTGCGCCGCGCAAGGAGGTGTTCGGTATCGCGTCGCTCGAGGTTGTGCGCACCGCGGTGGCAATTCGCGACCGCGACGGTTTACCGATCGTCGGGTTTGATCTCGCCGGCGAGGAGGCCGGGTATCCCGCGCAGGACCACCGCGAAGCATATCAGTACGCCCACCGCCACTTCCTCAAGAAAACCGTGCACGCCGGCGAGGCGTACGGGCCCGAATCCATCTTTCAGGCGATCACCGACTGCCATGCGAATCGCATTGGCCACGGCACGTTCCTGTTCGCGGTCGACATGGTCCGCGGTCCGGGTATTGCCGATCCAGCGCGCTATGTCGAGCAGTTGGCCGAGTACATGGCAAGCCAGCGCATTACGATCGAGGTCTGCCTGACGAGCAACCTGCAGACCACGCCGTCCATCCGGTCGGTCGCGGAGCACCCGGTGCGGCAGATGATTGAGCGCGGACTCTCCGTCACGATCTGCACCGACAACCGGCTCGTCTCGCACACGACCGTGACCCGCGAGCTTGAACGGCTGGTCGAGGGCGTGCCGCTCGATGGGCGGCAGTTCCGAAATGTGATTGTGGCGGGCTTCAAGGGCGCGTTCATGCCCTTGCGCTACGTGGACAAGCGGCGGTATGTCCACCGTGTGATCGAACGTCTGAATGAGTGTATAGGCCGAGCGGAGCCCGAAACGACCGGCCGGACGCCGTGAACATCTGGACCGCCATCTATCGCGCCGCCGTGGTGGCGTCGTTCGGGCTGCTGGCGACGGTCGCCGCGCTTGGCATCGTACCCAAATGGCGAGCGATGCAGGATTACCGGCGCCGCAAGGAGGATCTCGAGCGGCAAATCGCGATTGAGGAGGAACTGACGAAACTGCTGCGCCAGAAACAGGAGCGGTTTCGGACGGATCCCCGGTTTGTGGAGCGGATCGCGCGCGACCTCGGTCTGGCCCGGTCGAACGAGGTTCTCTACCGGGTGGTCCGCGAGACGGCCGGCGACCGGGCGACCAATCGCGTGAGCAACAGCGCGATGCGGCCAACACCGCCCGCCTCCTCCACGGGATCGCGTTGGTCTCCCCGGCCTCGGTGAGGCCGGGAAGCCTGATGGACGGGACGGGTGCGCGTGGGGGACCGGGCGGGGCGCAATTCGCCGCGGTCATCAGCTCGCCGGAAACGAGTCCTGCAAAGCGGACACGCGGATCGGGCGGCCGCGCATCGCGCGCAGCGCCCGTACCGTCGCCCGCGCGCCGGCGATCGTGGTGATCATCGGAATGCTGCGCCGAATCGCCTCGGCCCGGATCCCGACTTCGTCCAACCGCGCGCGGGCACCGCTCGGCGTGTTGATGATCAGCGCAACGCGGCCTTCATCCATGAGATCCAGGACGTGGGGGCCCTCGCGCTCGGAAATCTTCCGCAGCACGATCGAGGGCGTCACGCCCGCTTCGGCGAGCACGGCGGCCGTACCCGCGGTGCAGGCCAGTTCATAGCCCATGTCGGCCAGGTCCCATCCGATTTCGCCCGCCCAGTGTTTGTCGCGATCGGCGATGCTGAGGAACACCAGACCGCGCTCGGGCAGACGCGTGCCGGCCGCGATTTGGCTCTTCCAGTATGCCTCTTCAAAGGTCTCGCCGCGGCCCATGACCTCGCCGGTGGACTTCATCTCGGGGCCAAGAATCGGGTCCACGCCGGGGAACCGGTTGAACGGCAGCACGGCTTCTTTCACCGCGTACATCGGGATGCGGGTGGGGCGCGCGCTGAGGTTCATGTCGGCGAGGCGGTGCCCGGCCATGACGCGGGCCGCGAGGCGCGCGAGCGGAACGCCCGTGGCCTTGCTGACGTACGGCACGGTGCGCGAGGCGCGCGGGTTGATCTCGAGCACGTAGATTTCGTTGTCGCGCACCGCCAGCTGCACGTTCATGAGCCCGCGGACGCCCAGCGCGCGGGCCATGCGCTCACACGCGTGTTCGATCCGACGCTGCGTGGCGGGGTGCAGCGAGTGCGGCGGGATGCAGCAGGCGCTGTCGCCCGAGTGAATGCCCGCCTCCTCGACGTGCTCCATGATACCGCCCAAGTACACCGTCTCGCCGTCGGCGAGCAGATCAACGTCCACCTCGATCGCGCGGTCGAGGTAGCGGTCCACGAGCACAGGGAAGCCGGGGCTCGCTTCCAATGCGGCCTCGATGAAGGGGCGCGCCTCGATCGCGTTCGAGGCGACCATCATCGCGCGGCCGCCCAGCACGTAGGAGGGGCGGATCATCACCGGGTAGCCAATCCGCTCGGCGATGGCGAGGGCCTCGTCGACGTTCAGCGCCGAGCCGCTCGCGGGCTGCCGCAGGCCCAGACGGTCGAGCAGCCGGCGGGTCTCTTCGCGGTCTTCGGCGCGGTGGATGTCGTCGGGCGATGTGCCCCAGATCGGCGCGCCCGCGCGCTGAAGGGGGCGGGCGAGGTTCAGCGGGGTCTGCCCGCCGACCTGCACGACGACGCCCACCGGCTGCTGGTCCTCGATGATGTTCATCACATCTTCGAACGTCAGCGGCTCGAAAAACAGGTGGT
Organism: uncultured bacterium; assembly: GCA_938010045.1. Taxonomy (GTDB): domain Bacteria; phylum Verrucomicrobiota; class Kiritimatiellia; order PWTM01; family PWTM01; genus CAACVY01. The sequence continues at coordinate 7,087 of CALLFZ010000034.1, read as the reverse complement.
CGGCCGTGTCGTAGTCGGTGGAGACCGTTTCGGGATTGCTGTTGACCATGACGGTCTCGTAGCCGAGCGCGCGCAGCTCTTGCACAACGTGCACGCAGCAGTAGTCAAACTCGATCCCCTGGCCAATCCGGTTGGGGCCGCCGCCGATCACGATCACCCGCGGGCGGTCGGAGCGGCGCGACTCGTTCACGGTGCCACAGTACGAGGAATAGAAGTACGGGGTGACGGCCTCGAACTCCGCCGCGCAGGTGTCGACAAGGCGGAAAACGGGGCGGACCCCCAGCTCGAGGCGCCGTCGGCGAACGTCGGTTTCTGTTTCGTGGCGCAGCTCGGCGATCTGCCGGTCCGAGAAACCCGACCGCTTCGCCCGCCAGAGGAGGTCTGCGTCCAACGGCGTGCCGGCCGGCACGCGGGTGATGTCGCGCTCGATCTCGACGATCTGCGCGATATTGTCAATGAACCACGGGTCGATGTGGGTGATCGCGGCGATCTCGTCGACGCTCATGCCGCGCTTCAGTGCGACTTTGATCGCGAAGATGCGATCGGGCGCGAGGGTCCGCAGGGCCGTCTCGAGCCGGTCGGCCGGCACGCGTTGTTCGGCGCGGAGGTCGAGTCCCTGCACGCCGATTTCGAGCCCGCGCAACGCTTTCTGGAGGGCCTCGCGGAAGTTGCCGCCGATCGCCATCGTTTCGCCGACGGACTTCATGCTGATGCCGAGGCTCGCCTCCGCGCCGTGGAACTTCTCGAACGCGAAGCGCGGGATCTTCACGACGCAGTAGTCGAGCGCCGGCTCGAAGCTGGCGGGGGTCTGGCGCGTAATGTCGTTGCGCAATTCATCGAGCGTGTAGCCGACCGCGAGCTTTGCGGCGATCTTCGCGATGGGGAAGCCGGTGGCCTTGCTCGCGAGCGCGGAGCTGCGCGAGACGCGCGGGTTCATCTCGATCACGACCTGACGGCCCGTGTGAGGGTGGACCGCGAACTGGACATTGGATCCGCCCGTTTCGACGCCGACGGCGCGCAGCACTTTGATCGCGCCGTCGCGCATGACCTGGTACTCGGCATCCGTCAGCGTCTGCACGGGTGCGACGGTGATGCTGTCGCCGGTGTGCACGCCCATCGGGTCGAGGTTTTCGATGGAACAGACGATGACCGCATTGTCATTGCGGTCGCGCATGACCTCCAGCTCGAACTCTTTCCACCCGAAGACGCTCTCCTCGATGAGGACGGTATGATTCAGGCTCGCGGCGAGGCCGGCCTCGACGATGCGGCGCAGCGCGGTCGGGTCCACCGCGGTTCCGCCACCGGTGCCGCCGAGCGTAAAGCTCGGTCGTGCGATCACGGGATAGCCCAGTTCGGCGGCGACGCGTTCGGCCTCCGCGACGCTTCCGACCATCCGGCTGCGCAGACACTCGAGCCCGGCGGCCTCCATCGTGGTTTTGAACACCTCGCGGTCCTCGGCGCGCCGGATCACCTCGGCATTGGCGCCGATGAGTTCGCAGCCGACCTCATCGAGCACGCCGCGTTGGGCGAGCTCCATCGCGGTGTTGAGGCCGGTCTGTCCGCCGAGCGTGGGCAGCAGCGCGTCGGGCCGTTCGCGACGCAAAATTTCGGCGACAAACTCCGGCGTGATCGGCTCGATGTAGGTGCGATCCGCGACGGCCGGATCGGTCATGATCGTCGCGGGGTTCGAATTGACGAGGATCACGCGGTAGCCCTCTTCGCGGAGGGCCTTGCAGGCCTGCGAACCGGAATAGTCGAACTCGCAGGCCTGTCCGATCACGATCGGACCGGATCCAATGATCATCACACTGCGGATGTCGGTGCGCTTGGGCATGTCACTCCCATTCGATCGTGCCCGGGGGCTTCGACGTAATGTCGTAGACGACGCGGTTAATGCCGCGGACCTCGTTCACAATGCGGCGCGCGATGCGGTCGAGCACCTCGGCGGGCAGGCGCACCCAGTCGGCGGTCATGCCATCGAGGCTTTGCACGGCACGCACCGCGGCGACGTTCTCGTAGGTGCGCTCGTCGCCCATCACGCCGACGCTGCGGACCGGCAGCAGCACGGCGAACGCCTGCCAGACCTCGCGGGCGCCGGGCCAGCGGCGGATTTCGCGCTCGACGATCGCATCCGCCCGCCGCAGAAGGTCCGCCCGCTCCGGCGTGACTTCGCCGATGATCCGCACGGCGAGGCCGGGGCCCGGGAACGGCCAGCGGTCCACGAGCGCATCCGGCAAGCCAAGAAGGCGACCGAGTTCGCGCACCTCGTCCTTGAACAACGCGCGCAGCGGTTCGACCAGCTCGAACCCGAGCTCCGCGGGCAGCCCGCCCACATTGTGGTGGCTCTTGATCGTGGCGGTGGGTCCGCCGAACGGCGAAACGCTTTCGACGACGTCAGGATAGAGGGTCCCCTGCGCGAGGAAACGAACCGGGCCCAGCGAACGCGCGACATCGCGGAACACCTCGATGAAGGTCGCGCCGATGATTTTGCGCTTGCGTTCCGGATCCTCGACGCCCTTGAGCGCCGAGAAGAACCGGGCGCCCGCGCGCTCGATGCGCAGATCGACTCCCAGATGCCGGCCGAACTCGGCCTCGATCTGCTCGGTCTCGCCGTCGCGCATGAGGCCGGTGTCCACGTAGACGCAGTGCAGGCGGCGGCCGATGGCGCGGTGGAGCAGTGCGGCGGTCACCGAGGAGTCGACACCGCCGCTGAGCGCGCACAGGACGTGATCGTCGCCGATGCGCTCGCGCAGCGATCGGACGCTGTCCTCAATAAAATCGGCCATGCGCCAGTCGCCGCGGGCGCCGCAGACGTCGCGCACGAAGCGCCGGAGGAGATCGAGGCCGCGCGGGGTGTGCACGACCTCGGGGTGGAACTGCAGCCCGAACCGGCGGCCCTGGGCGTCGGCCATGGCAGCGACAGGGCAGTTCTCACTGCGCGCCAACGCGCGAAAGCCCGGCGGCAGCTCCGTGACCCGGTCGCCGTGGCTCATCCAGACGTCGAGCTCCCGGTCCATACCCTCAAACAGCGTGTCCGGATCCACGACCGCGATGCGCGCCAACCCGTATTCGCGCCGATCACCGCGTTCGACGCGTCCGCCGAGGTCGCGGGCCATCAGTTGCATGCCATAGCAGATGCCGAGCACGGGCAGATCGGCGCGCCAGAGAGCGGGATCGCCGTGGGGGGCGTCGGGCGCGAGCACGCTGGCCGGACCGCCCGAGAGGATCACACCGATCGGCGGGCGCGCGCGCAGCGACTCGATCAGTGTGTCGTGCCGCAGAATCTCGCAGTAGACGTGAAGCTCTCGCACGCGGCGCGCGATCAGCTGCGTGTACTGCGAGCCGAAGTCGAACACCGCGATCCACTCGTGCGCGGCGCTCATCCTCGCGCCTCCGGCGTCCGCAGCTCGCGGACGAACTCAACAAAGAGGGGCGCCGCATCATGTGGGCCGGGCGCCGCCTCCGGGTGGTATTGGACCGAGAACACCGGCCGCTCGCGGTGCCGCAATCCCTCCGAGGTACCGTCGTTGAGGTTGATGTGGGTGGTCTCCACCTCGGGCGGCAGCGACTCAATCTCGACCGCGAAACCGTGGTTCTGCGAGGTGATCTCCACGCGACCGCTGCGGCGGTCGAGCACGGGCTGATTCGCGCCGCGATGCCCAAACTTGAGCTTGAACGTGCGGCCGCCGAACGCGAGGCCGAGCAGTTGATGGCCGAAACAGATTCCAAAGGTTGGAAGATGTGCGGCCAGCAACGTCCGAAGGTTGGACACCACCGGCGCGACGCCGGCCGGATCGCCCGGGCCATTCGAGATGAAGAGACCGTCTGGCCGCGTGGCGAGGATTCGGTCGGCCGGCGTGTGCAGGGGCCAGACGTCGAGGTCGCAGCCCAGCCTCGCGAGGATGCGGAGCTGATTGAACTTTAGTCCGCAGTCGAGCACGGCGACGCGCGGGCGCCGCGCGCCGTCCCGCGCGGCGGGCAGGACGGCGTCCCAGGCGCCGCGGCCATCGGTTGCGACGCGGCTAAAGCCCGCGACCGTCGCATGGGTGCTGGGCCAGCGGTAGGGGACGGTGGTGGACACCTCGGCGGCGATGTCGCGGCCGAGAAAACCGGGCCAGGCGCGGGCTTTCTCGACGAGGCTCGCCGCATCGAGGTCGCGCGTGGAGACCACCGCGCGCATCGCGCCGCGGGAGCGAATGTGCAGCGTGATCGCGCGGGTGTCCACCTCGTGGACGCCCACCACACCGGCGGTTTCGAGAAACTCGGCCAGCGTCGCACGTGCGCGCCAGTTGCTTGCGCGGCGGCTGCACTCGCCGATCAGCAACGCGGAGGGCCGGACCGTGGCGGACTCCATGTCCTCTGGCGAAATGCCGTAGTTGCCGATCAGCGGGTACGTCAGCGTGACGATCTGCTGGTGGTACGAGGGGTCGGTCAAAATCTCCTGGTAGCCGGTCATCGAGGTGTTAAAGACGATCTCGCCGTACACCTCGCCGTCGCCGGCGAAGGCGCGTCCCTCGAAGACTCGGCCGTCTTCCAAGGCGATCAGGGCCGGACGGTTCATTGCACCTCCATGGCGGGCGCGGCTCGACGGCGCTGAAGGGCGGCGCCGACGAAGGCCGCGAAGAGCGGATGCGGTTGCAACGGTCGCGAGGCGAATTCCGGGTGGGCCTGTGTCGCGACGAACCACGGATGATCGCTCAGCTCGATCATTTCGACGAGACGGCCGTCGGGTGATGTGCCGCTGAACACGAGGCCCTTGGCCGCGAGCGCGTCGCGGTAGCGGTTGTTGACCTCGTAGCGGTGGCGGTGGCGCTCCTGCACCAGCGCGCAACCATAGGCGGCGTACGCGCGGGTGTCGGGCGCGATCGCACAGGGCCAAAGCCCGAGCCGCATCGTGCCCCCCTTGTCGCTGACGCGGGTTTGATCCTCCATGAGCGCAATCACGGGGTGGGGGGTGTCGGCGCGGATCTCAGTGGTATGCGCACCATCGAGTCCCGCGACGTGACGCGCGAACTCGATCACCGCGCACTGCAGCCCGAGGCAAATGCCGAGGAAGGGAATCCGCCCCTCGCGGGCGATGCGGATCGCTTCGATTTTGCCCTCGATGCCGCGCGCCCCAAAACCGCCGGGGACGAGGATGCCATCCATCTCGGCGAGACGGTCGCGGTGGCGGCCGTCCTCCACCTCCTCGGCCGCGATCTTTTCGATCTCCACCGCCGCCGAGTGGGCAAGGCCGCCGTGATGAATCGCCTCGAAGATGGACTTATACGCATCCTGCAGCTCCGCGTACTTGCCGACCACCGCGATGCGGACGCGTTCGCGCGGATGCGTGATCCGATGGACGAGATCGCGCCAGTCGTCGAGGCGGGCCGGGCGCCGGGCCATGCGAAAGTGCACCATGATGATCTCATCCACGCCCTGATCCGCGAGCACCAACGGCAGCTCGTAGATCGAATGCTCCACATCGCGCTCCTCGATCACGGCATGAGGGGGAACGTTGCAGAACAGCCCTAGCTTGCGGCGCGCCTCGCTCGAGAGCGGCACCTCGGTACGGCAGATCAGCACATCGGGCGAAATGCCGATTTCGCGCAGCCGCGCCACGCTGTGCTGCGACGGCTTCGTCTTGATCTCGCCCGCGGCGCGGATGAACGGCACGTAGGTGAGATGAATGTAGAGCGCGCCCTCGCGGCCCTCCTCGAGGCCGATCTGTCGGATTGCCTCGAGAAACACGAGGCTCTCGATATCGCCGACCGTCCCTCCAATTTCACAGAGCACAATCTCGACGCCGGGCTCGTTGAGCGCCCGGATGCGCGCTTTGATCTCGTCGGTGATGTGCGGGATCATCTGCACGGTGCCGCCGAGATAGTCGCCGCGGCGCTCCTTCTGCAAGACGTCCCAGTAGATCCGCCCCGAGGTGAAGTTGCTCTTGCGGGACATCGGCCGGCCCGTAAACCGTTCATAGTGGCCGAGGTCGAGGTCGGTCTCGCCGCCATCCTCGGTCACGAACACCTCGCCATGCTGGTAGGGGTTCATCGTGCCGGGATCGACGTTCAGGTAGGGGTCCACCTTGAGCAGCCGGATCTCGACGCCGCGGCTGATGAGCAGCCGGCCGATCGCGGCGCACGTCAGCCCCTTGCCGAGGCTCGACACCACACCGCCGGTCACGAACACATACCGCGCCATGTTCAACCCTTGCCGCGCGGGTCCGCCGCGCTACAGCACGGGGAAGGCCGCGGGCGCCGACGCCGCGCGGCCTTCCCCGTGACGTGATCGCTTCGGGCTAAAAGTCTACACTGAACGAGAGCGTTCCGACAACCTCGCGCACGTGGGCCGCATCCGGCAGCACGTCGTCGTTCAGCGTCGGCAACCATGCGATGCCGAGCTTCACGAGCTCGTAACGGAGCGCCGCCTCGAGCACTGCGTGCGAGAGGCCGGATTCGCGGTGATCGGAGTGCCGAGCCGAGATCCGAGCGGATAGATCGAGTGCGAGTCCGCCGACGAGTTCGAACGAATGCGAGGTCGACGCCTCCGCATACAACTCGCGGTGAACGCTGCCGTCCAGGCCCCAGTAGGCCGTGACGGTGGGCTGCAGCGGCACGTCGAGCCCAGCCGACACGAACAGTTCGCGGTCGGGACCGACGTCCGCATGCGGGTACAGGTATTCGATATAGCCGACGGTGAGCGAGGGGCCTTCGATGGGGAGGGCGTAGCTCGCGGTCAGATCAATCTCGGACAACTCCCGCGTGCGGTAGCGCCCACCATCCGAGTCCAGGTCCATGTTACCCCAGGCGCCGAGCGTGAGTCCGGGCCACACCTGCGCCTTCAGCGCCGGTTGTGCGACCAACGTGTCGGTCACCGTCACGCCGCGGAACATGTAGGCGGTGGCCAGATCCAGCGAGGCGGTTCCGACCGGTTCGGCTTCTGCCGCCATCAGCGGCAGCGAGAGGGCCGCCCACAGCAGCGTGGCGGCAGGCGAGAACAGCGTGATGGGGGAGGATGTGCGGGTCATGGTTTGTTTTCCGTTGTTCGGGTGGCGATGGTGGGCTGTTGTGACGATCCAACATGGGCCCGGGGGCCGCGGCGCCGC
>CALLFZ010000033.1 GCA_938010045.1 uncultured bacterium | reverse complement strand
GGCCTGCTGCGAGGCTGGGGACAGAGCATGGTGCGGGGTTGGGGACAGAGGAGGATGGGGACAGGCAAAGGCGAGCCCGGCGTTTTAGGGAAAAGGCAGGTGCCTGTCCCCATTTGACCGCGATGGAATTGGAGGGACGGCCTGCACGCCATCCGCGATGGCTGAAGGGTCGAAGAATTCGTGTTTTTTGAGAAGCGACGAGAAGAAACGGGCAAATGGTTCGGGGTGGTTGGGGAAAACGATATTCGCATGGCTTTGCTTCGCCGGCACCTTTCTTGGCCGCTCTTTCCCCGCGGCACAGTCGGCTGGTTGGATCGTGAATCTGCTGGTGGTGGCGTTGATGGTTTCTATTCTAGGTTCGGCCCAAACACGTGGAACGGGAACACCGACGGCAACGGGGGCACGGCGGCGAAGTGGGTCGGTGATACGTTGCCGAGGTGGGGTGGCTGGAAGTCTACGGAAGTGTGGCCGGCGCCGTCACCGTGCGTTCGGATGGCACGCTCGCCCTGGGCGCCAGCCCTGGTCAGTTCACCGCGAACGTCACGCGTCAGAGCGGCGCGACCGTCGAGGTCGAGCACAACAGCACCGCGCCGGGCACGCTCTACGACCAGGTACGGATGGGCAGTGGCGCGACACTGACGCTCTCGGTGATCCTCGGCTTCAGCCCGACCATGGGCGATACGTTCCAGATTGTGAGCAGCTTCTCGATGGCGACATCACGGTGATCGTTGTCCCCGCTACGCAGAGGTTCACCACCAGCGTGGATGCGGCACTACGGGCGGCCGGCGGCGAGCGCGTCGAGCTCCTCGAGCCGGAAGCGCATCGAGCGGATGTACGGCGGCTGGCCGCGGTCCCATGTGCCATAGGTGGTGACGACGAAGGTGCCGTCGGGCAAAACCTCGACGCCCGGGTAGGTTGTGTCCCAACCGCGTCGGTTATCGAGCAGGCGCACGTAGTACTGCCCGGGCTTGTTCTCTACGAGGTCCTTCCACGTGCCGACCCACGCGACACAATCGCCCTCGAACGGACTCCCCAGGCCGCACTTGTCCACATCTTCGTCCACGGTAAACGAACGGGCTCGCATGCCTTCGGGAGTTGCGGCGCGGAAGACGCAGACGATGCGGCCGTCGGGCGCGTAGCGGAGCGTGTGGCGATCGCCAGTGCGCGCACGCGGCATTTCGACGGGCTCGGACCAGGTCTCGCCTTCGTCGTCCGAAAATATGATGTGGCTGCCGCGCAGCCGTCGGTTTTCGCGCAGCAGGACCGCGAGCCGTCGGCCATCGGGTGAGCGGATCACGCCGGGCTCGCACAGATGAATCTCCTGGCCACTCCAGATCGCCCGGGGCGCCGACCAGGTGAGGCCACCGTCGCCCGAGAACGTGGTGTAGAGCGTAAAGGTGTCGGTTCGGCGGCCCTGGGCGGTGACATACGCGCCCGCGTCGTGGAACATCGCGAGATACCGCCCCGGTGAGCTGCGAAGGGGCGCGACGAAGCCCATCACCACCGTTCCACCCCATTCGCCGACGGGCTCCAGTTCGCTCCATGTGGCGCCATCGTCCTCGCTGCGGGCAAGCCGGGCGGGATACCGCCCGGACCAGAGGATGAGACGGCGCCGGCCGTCGGCGTCCACGACGCGGTGGATCGTCGGCGTCTCGAGGCTCGTCGCCCACGAGGCCGGCACAGGCTGCCGGTCGCTCCACGTCCGCCCGCCGTCGTCGCTGCGCTTGAGCACGATGGCGCCTTTGCCATGCCCCTTCGGGTACACCGCGAGGATCGTGCGACCGTCCTCGAGCAGCACCGTGCTGACGTGGCCGAGATACTGTGTTGGATCCCGATCCACCACCACCTGCCGGTGTTCGTCCGCGGCGAGATCGAGCACGGTCACTCCGAGATCGAGCGGCGCAGCCGCTGAGACCAGCGGCGCGACCGCGGCGATGAGGGCGGCCGCCCGCGCGGATTGGAGACCGCCGGCGAGGGCACGAGGGGGGATCATGGGGGCATCTCCCGGCCGGCGGGCTCCGGTTCCGCGCGCAGAATAGCCGGCGTGTCCTGCGGCGGATCGCTCGCGCGTGGGGGTGGATGCAGCTCAGCGCGAATTCCCTCCGCGTAGCCCCTCAGAAACGGACGGAATCCCCAGGGTTTTCGCTCCGCGAGAATCCGCAACGCCACGTAGGCGCGGTGCACCGGCCCCGTGAGCCACGGCCAGTCGGGGTGCTTGCGCGCAAAGAGCGCCTCGCTGCGGCCGTACAACCGCCAGAACTCGGGATTGCGCGAGCCGGTCTGCGTCGAGAGCGACACCTTATGCCACACGTGCGCCTCCGGCGCGTATCGCACCGACCAACCCGCCGCGCGGGCGCGGATGCAGAGGTCGTAGTCTTCCTGAAACACATGAAAATCGGTGTCGAGCAGGCCGACCTCGTCGAGCAATTCGCAGCGAACGAGCGCGACGCAGAAGGTTGCAAATTCGAGTTCCCGGATGGAATCCAGCTGCCCGTGGTCGTCATCGCGGGTGCGGCGCAGGACGACCGCGGGCGGCCAGCGCCGGTAGCGCGAGCCGGCCGACCAGACTCGGCGAGGCGCGGCGTGGTAAAAGATTTTTGGCACGACAATGCCCACGCGCGGTGTTCCGTCCACCGCCTCGAGCAGCCGCGCGACCATGTCGGGCGCGGCGACGACGTCGTTGTTCACGAGCAGCACGAACCGCGCCCCGCGCGCAAGCGCGTCGCGGAGTCCCACGTTGAAGCCGCGGCCGACACCCACATTCGGATCGAGTCGCAGCACGCGCGCGAACGGGATGGCCTCCATCACGCAGCGGCAGGCGTCGGGCTCGCTGCCGTTGTCCACATAGTGCAGGGCGGGGCGGATCGGCCGCGAGGAGCCCAGGCTCCGGAGGCACTCGATCGTGTCGTCCGGATGGTTATAGCCGAGTACGACCGCGATCACGTCGGGACGGAGGGCGGCGGGGACGGGCTCACTCATGGGCGGGATTTTGGGGCGATCCGGAAAGCAGCACAAGGTCCGCACGGCGGATCGAACCCGTGGCGACGAGCGCGGCGGCGCACACGGCGGCGGCCACCAGCACGTGCACCGCCGGCCCCGCGGTGGGCGCGACGTGAGGCGCGGCCGCCAGTCCAATCGCCATGACGAATGCCGCCAGCGCGAGCCGGCCGGGGCGCAGCTCGCGGGCGATGATCCAGTCCCGCGGTCGCAGCGGCATCGCGAGCGCCGTGGCCAGCGCGCCCAGCGCGACGGTGTTCGCGACGGCCGCTCCCGCGCCGCCCCAGCGCGGCGCCCACGCGAGGTTGAGCGCCAGCGCGACCGCGGCGGCGCCGAGCGTGAGCGCGCCCACCTGGCGCGTGTGGCCGAGCGCAGCTCGGAGGCGCCCGGCGATGAGCACAAGCATGAACGCGAGCGGCATCGCGGCGGTCCATCGCAGGAGACCCGCCGCATCGTCGTACTCCGCAGAGCTCAGCAACCGCACCAACGATCGGCCAGCGCCCAGCAGCATCGCAGCGGTGGCCATGCCGACGGCTAGGGCGACGCGGACCATCGCGGTCACCACCTCGCGAACGTCCTGCGGCGGTGGGCCATCCACGGCTCCCCGCGCGTTGCGGCGGCGGTGAAACTCCGCAATGAGCAAATCCAGCGCCGCCGTGCCGGCGAAATAGCCGACCATCGCGATGTTGACGGCGAGCACGTAGGCGGCCAGCACATGCACATTGCGGACGGCGAGCAACACATACTGGTCCATGAGGCGAAAAAGCCAGTCGCCGAGCACCATCGGCATCAGCGGCAGCCCGAACGCGAGCCACTCGCGCAGATACTGGCCCGAGGCCCGCGCGCGCCGCCATCCGATCGGGGCAGTCCACACGAGCCCCACCGCGACGCTCGCCCACGCCCACCCCACCCAGCCGAGCACGACGTTGTGCAGCCGCACGCTTCCGAGAGCGGCCATCGCGGCAACTGGCACGAACCAGAGGTCCGCAGCCAGGATCTGAAGCCAGCGCGCTCGCCCGTAGCGATGGGTGGCGAGCAGCGCGAACACGCAGCCCAGGAGCACCAGCATCGCCGCCAGCAAAAGGGGAGGCGCAAACGGGAGGGCCGCCAGATCGGCCGGTAACTTCGACGGCGGCCAGCGCCGCAGCAACGCGCCGCCGACCACGACCGCGGCCGCGCCGACCGCTCCCAGCCCCCCCAACACGGATCGGAACAAGTCGGCTTGTTCGCACTTCGGACGCCCCGGTAGCCGGCGTAACAAAAACTCAAAGGCGCCGAGCGACAGGGCGAGCGAGGCAAACGCCACAGTCGAGCTGATCAACATGAGCCCACCGTAAGCCTCACGCGACAGCAGGGTCGTCAGTAGCTTGATCCTCACCGGTGTAAGCAAAAACCGGAGCGCGACAAAACCGAACGATCCCCACACGATGGCGAGCACGCGGGACCGTGACGGCGCGGAGGGCGGTGTGTCGAGCGGATCGGTCATTTGGGTCGGCGCAGTATAGTCCGGCAGACCTCCCTCCCCAACCGCGTTTGCGTCCGGCCAACCCACCACGCTGGCCCCGGAACAGCTCCGAGCGCGAGCAGCGGCCCCAACGGTCTTCGTTTCCGTGGACTCATCCCCGCGCAGGCGATGTCGAAACGGTCGCGGCGCAGCTCTTTTGAGCGTGGGGTGTGGGGCGGTTCGGGCGGCCGTCGCGCCAGCACCGCCGCCGCCGACCGCCGCGCCGCACACTGCCACGGATAGCGCAGCGCCGTGGGTATCGGTGCGCGATGTCGAACACAGCCCTGTAAAGTTCGACCAGCGGCGACAGGAGCTCGGCGCGCGCACCGCGCCGGTCGCCTCCGTCAGAAGGCGCCGCCGATTTCTCGAGGCAGAAGGACCTGCGCTGGGTGCTCCGGTCGGCGGGGTGTCGGCGCGATATGGTCGTCGTACACGACAACGGGATCCGAATCCCCACGCGAGCGCTCCGGGCCGCCGTCCGACCTCGCCGGTTCGCCGGCCGAGTGGGCGGCGCTCGCCAAGCAAGTGTCGGCACCCATGAGGTCCAAGCTGTATGCCGTGGCACGCACGATCATTGAGACAGCGGCGCGGCATGTGCAGATCCTCGGGCAGTCCCGCACCGAGGCCGACTCAGTCACGCACTCGGCGTTCGAGGACGACGTGATCGGGCGGTGTCGCAGAGCCGATGGCGCTGGGGATTTTTGAGAGGTGAGACGAGGGGTCTGGGTACGGGTAGGAGTGCGCTCGTACCGGTCCCCAAATGAAGACCGGGGAGCGGCACAAGCCCAAAAGCAGACCCGCGCGCCTTGCTTCACTCGAGGCTTGTGCGGCCGCGATCGCGTTGCGGGGAATGCATCCGACCCCCCTACACATGTACCAAATTTCGAGGCGACCCAACGTCCGTGATTACTGGGCAATACGTTGTGAGTAGGGAGTGCGGCAATTCAATTCGCAAATATTTCGATGCGACTCCGTCGAGGGGGGCTTGCGCCCGGGCGGCGTTGGCTACAGAATGCGTAGTTAGCCACACGCGCGTGGCCGCGAGCCGCGCCTACTGTGGCGGAGAACGCGCAGGAGGTTCGCTGACCATGATCAAGCGTCGAACATTTCTCGGACACACCGCCGCCACGCTCGCCGCCGTGCCGCGCGTGTTCGCGGCCGGCTCGGACACGGTTCGCATCGCGACTGTCGGCGCGGGTGACCGGGGCACGTACGATGCGGAGTGCTGCCTCAAATGCGCGCCGGGCGTGGAGCTCGTCGCGATGGCCGATCTCTTCCGCGACAAGGTGGACGCGGCCCTCGCGCGGCTGCGCAAGAACGTGCCGGACCGCGTCAAGGTGACGGACAACGACATCGCGCTCGGCTTTGACGCCTATCGCACGGTGATCGAGCGTCCGGATGTGGACCTCGTGCTGCTGCTCACGCCGCCGGGCTTTCGGCCCGAGCATGCCGCGGCCGCGATCGCGGCGGGCAAGCACGTCTTCATGGAGAAGCCCGGCGCGGTGGATCCGGTGGGTGTGCGCTCGCTGCTTGAGACGGCGGCGGCGGCCGAGGCCAAGCGTCGCTCGGTGGTCGTCGGGACGCAGCAGCGCTACGCGCCGCAGTACCTCGAACTGATCCAACGGATCCGCGATGGCCAGATCGGCGAGCTCACGATGGTGGAAGCGCTGTGGATCGGCGACATGGAACTGTGGCATTACCAGGATCGGAAACCCGAGTGGAGCGACATGGAGTTTCAAATCCGCTGTTGGCCGCACTTCACGTGGCTGTCGGGCGATCACTTTGTCGAGCAGCTCGTGCACAACCTCGATGTTGCGAACTGGGTCGCCGGCGCGACGCCGGCGGTCTGCCAGGGAATCGGCGGCCGGCAAGTGCGGCAGACGGGCAACATCTACGACCATTTCGCGGTCCGCTACGAGTACCCGAACGGCCTGCCGATGTATGCGATGGCGACGCAGATCCGGAACATCACCACGCGCGTCTGCAACCTGATCCACGGCACGAAAGGCCGCGCGGAGGTGAATCGCGGAATGGCCCGCATCGATGGCGAACGGCCGTGGAGGTACGAAGGGCCGCCCTCGAGCGGCGACACGGAAATGTTCCGTGCGCTGATTGAGGCGATCCGCGGGGACCGCCCGATCAACGAGTGCGCGCGGCTCGCGGAGGCCACGCTGACCGCGGTGATGGGGCGGATGAGCACGTACACCGGGCGGGCGCTGAAGTGGGACTGGGTGCTCAAGCAGTCGAAACTCGACCTGCGTCCGCCGAAGTACGAGATGGGGTCGCTGCCGGTCGAGCCGGTCGCGATGCCCGGCCGCACGCCGCTGGTGTGATCGGCAAGCTGCGTGGCGCGCCGATCGAGATTTGCAGCGGCGGACAGACGGGCGTGGACCGCGCGGCGCTCGACGCGGCGCGAGCGGCGGAGCTTCCGTGTGGTGGCTGGTGCCCGCGCGGCCGCCGCGCGGAGGACGGCGTCATTCCGCGTCACTATCCGCTCCGATGCGTCCGTGGCGGATACGCGTCACGCACCCGCGCGAACGTGCAGAGCAGCGATGGTACGCTCATTGTACATCGCGGCACGATCACCGGCGGGACGCGTCTGACGCTCGACACCGCTCGACGGCTGGGCCGGCCCGTGTTCACGGCGGACGTGCGGGCGGAGCGGGCGGCAACCCTGGCGCGCCGAGTGGTCCGGTGGCTCATTCAGCACCGCATCCGGCGGCTCAACGTGGCCGGCCCGCGCGAGAGCGAGGCGCCAGGGGTGTACCGCGAAGCGCGCGCGTTCCTGGACAGGTTGTTTCGGACCGCGCCGTTCAGGTCGGCTCGTCGAGCAAGATCTCGTCAAGGGGCTTACGCTGCTTCGGCCGGCCGGCGTCGGCGGGATAGCCCAGTGGGGTGATCGCATAGGGCACCCAGTCCTCCGGCAGCGACCAGGCCTCCCGTAGCTTCGAGGGTGAAAACGCCGCGATCCAGCAGGTACCGAGCCCCTCGGCCGCGGCCGCGAGGATGAGATGCGTCATCAGGATGGCGCCATCGCACTCGGCGGCGTTCCAGCCGTCCTCCGCGCGGACCCAGGCTTCAGCGGGCCGCACCGCGACGCCGAGGATGAGCGGCGCGGTGAGCAGCCACTCCCGCGGATACGCTCGCGCGATCGCGCGCCGGCGCTCCTCGGAGCGCGCCACCAGGATCCGCCACGGCTGACGGTTGGCGGCCGAGGGCGCCATGCGGACCGTCTCCAGCACGCGCCGGAGCACCTCCGCTGGCACCGGATCCGGGCGGTAACCACGCACACTGATGCGGCGGGCCGCCAGTTCCGCAAACGAGTTCATCGCTGTCCACCTCCGTTGGACCGGCCGCTCACACGCCGTGGTAGTCGCGGAACCATGCGACAAACCTCGGAATGCCCTCGCTCAGCGGCGTGCGCGGCTCGAATCCGAGTTTCGCGCGCGCGCGCTCGATGTCCGCGTAGGTCGCGGGCACATCACCGGGTTGCATCGGCAGCAACTCCATCCTGGGCTCGACACCCAGCGTGCGGGCGAGCAGCGCGATCATGTCGAGCAGCTCCTCCGGCCGGTGGTGGCCAAGGTTCAAAATCTCGTACGGCTCCAGTCCATCGGCCAGGAGGCTGGCGCGGACGCCCGCGACAATATCGTCAATGTAGGTGAAGTCGCGGCGCATCCGACCGTGGTTGAACACCGGAATCGGTTCTCCACGGATTAAGCGCTCGGTGAAGATCCACATCGCCATGTCGGGGCGGCCCCACGGGCCATAAACGGTGAAGAATCGCAGCCCGACAGTGGGTAGTCCAAACAGGTGCGTGTAGGTGTGGGCCATGAGCTCATTCGCCTTCTTCGTGGCGGCGTAGAGGCTGACGGGGCGGTCCACCGGATCGCGTTCGGCGAAGGGCAGCTTTGTGTTGCCGCCATAGACGCTCGAGCTCGAGGCATAGACGAGCCGCTCGACGCCGTTGTGTCGGCATCCCTCGAGCACATTCACGAACGCGGCGAGGTTCGAGCGCTCGTAGGCGTGGGGGTTGACCAGCGAGTAGCGGACGCCCGCCTGCGCGGCGAGGTGGCAGACGCGGCGGGGTCGAACCTCGCGGAACAGCGCCGCGGTGCGCTCCGAGTCGGCCAGGTCGAGCTCGACGCCCACGTAGGCCGGATGCGCCTGAAGCCGGCGGTGGCGGTCCTGCTTCAGTTGAACGGAGTAGTAGTCGTTGAAGTTGTCCACACCGACCACCTCGTGGCCTTCGCGCAGCAGGTCTTGGGCGACGTGGTACCCAATGAAGCCGGCCGTGCCGGTGACGAGGATTTTCATGGCGCGGGCGCCTCCCCGGCGGCGAGCCCGCGCAGCTCGGACCACAGATCGTCCAGCGCCTGCGGAATGACCTTCGTCGCCGCGGTGACGGGCATGAAGTTCGTGTCGCCATTCCATCGCGGCACCAGGTGCAGGTGCAGGTGCGACTCGAGGCCGGCTCCCGCAACGCGCCCAAGGTTGAGGCCGGCGTTGAAGCCGTCGGGGCGCATCGCGCGGCGCAGCAGCGCGATGGCGCGATCCAGCAGATTCATCAGCTCGAGCCGCTCCTCGGCGTCGAGGTCGCGCGGTTCAGCGACGTGGCGGTTCGGCGCGATGAGCAGGTGGCCGTTGTTGTAGGGATAGCGGTTGAGGAGCACGCCACCGCGCGCACCGCGCTGCACCACGAGATGCTGACGATCGTCCGCGCCCTCTGCGAGCGCGCGGCACAGAAAGCAGCCGTCGCGATCGCCGGGCGATCGGATGTAGTCCATCCGCCAAGGTGCCCAGAGTGTGTCCATGACCGAGGTGGCTCCGCGTCGTGTTCGCGTTCAGCATCGGGCGCGCGGGCGCGCGGCGCAAGCCGCCCGGTCAGTTCTCGTACTCGCGGTTGCGCCAGAACTGCACGAGGAGGCCATCCGGCGCGAGGATCGAATAGAGCTCGCGCAGATCCTGCAAGTCCATGATGGTCCACGGTTGTCGCGGTGAGTCCCCGTTTTTCGTGAAGACGTAATTCGCGGCCAGATACACAGCCGAGTGGACCACGGAGCCGTCGGGTCGGCTGAAGAAGACGACATCGCCGAAGAGCGGCGAGTCGCCGACGGGGTAGTAGTGCTGCAGGATGTGCTGCTGGACGGCGTCGGGGTTGCCGAAGCGGTCGTCGGGGACGACCGAGAAGAAGTTGAGGCTAGTCCAGTGGCAGTCGCGGCGGACGCCATCGGCGGCCTGGGCGGGGTGGGGATAGGTGAAGATCCGCTGCCGGGCGAAAGCGGGCAGCAGGTGGCAGATGTCGATCGTGCCGCCGCCGGGCATAGCTTTGATCGCCTCGAAGATCGGGCGCAGATCCTTGCGGCGGCCGCGGCCGGCCCAGTAGAGCATCAGGTCTCCGAGGTCGCTCTCCGGCCGGATTCTCAACCGCACCAAGCGCGCCGAGGCCGAGGAGGTGAGGCGGACGATTCGGCTCTTTTCCTCGCGGGACGGCGTCTGGTTCAACACGGCGAGCACGTCGGCCATGTAGAGGCGCCCCTGTTCATAATGCGCGATCCGTTCGAGCATGGTCCGCGACGGATCGCTGATGCCCGCGGTCTGGTAGGCGGCGCGCCACTGGTTGGTGCGCAGCGACCAAGGACTCGTGTGACTCGCGTTTCGGTCATCGCGGATCAACACCCGGTAGATGGCCGCGCGGCTGGTTGGATCAAGACCGATGGCCACCTTGTCGGGAACCATGACCATCACACCTGCTTCATCGGTCTGCCAGCGGCTGAGATCCGTGAGCGCGTTGCGATGCTCGGGGGACAGCGGGAGGCTGCGGAACCACTCCGCGAGTTGTTCGACCGTATACTTTTGGAAATACCATTGCACCGGCTTCGGATCAGCCCAGCCGGGCGGGATCAGCTCCTCAGTCGGCATCAGAATCAATTCGATGCTCTCGAGCTCGCCCCACGGCCCGGTCCGAACCTCGATGCCGGGTGCAGCGGGGAGCGCTGGATTCAGTGAGGGCGGCGTGGGGGTGGTGGGGGTGGGGGCGTGGCGAGAGCGCAGCGCCAGCCAGATCCACGGCACAACTGCCAGCACGAGGATCAGAAGGAAGAGCCCGGCTGGAATGTGGACATGATGCGGCCGGACGCCGGTCGGTGTCGGCGGGGCGACGGAGGACGGTTGCGGACCGGTGGCGAGCGTCACGGTACGATGATCCCGCGGACCCGGCGTCGTGGAAGTGCTGGCTTCACGCGCGCGACCGCACGATCTCGGCTGCCGCGTCGCCGTCAATGTCGCCGTTCTCGCCGTACGCGACGCCCTGCTCGCGGAAACGCCGGCGGATCTCCGCGGCGGCCTCCTCCGCAGGTACGCCGTACGCGGAGAGGCGCACGGGCATGCCGATGGAATCGAAGAACATCTCGGTCTTGCGGATCGCGTCCTCGGCGGAGAGCACCGACCAGACGCGCCGGCCGTACTGTTCTAGTTTCGCTCGCTTCGCCTCGATACGGTGCCGCCAGACGCCGGTCAGGATCACGGCGAGCGTTTCGGCGTGGTCCAGGCCGTAGAGCGCGGTGAGTTCATGGCCGATCATGTGGGTGGCCCAGTCCTGCGGCACGCCGCAACCGATCAGCGTATTGAGCGCCAGCGTCGCGCTCCACATGAACGAGGCACGGGCATCCGCATCCTCGGGATGGGCGAGCGTGCGCGGGCCGACCTCGACCAACGTCGAGAGAATGGCCTCCGCGAGCCGGTCCTGCAGCGGCGCGCCGGCGGGGCGCGTCACGTACTGCTCGGTGACATGCACGAATGCGTCCACGATGCCATTGCGGATGTAGCGCGCGGGCAGCGTGCGTGTGGTCGCCGGGTCGAGCACCGAGAAGCGCGGAAAGACGTGGTTCGAAGTGAAGTGCAGTTTCTCGCGCGTCGCGCGCCGCGAGATCACAGAGTTCCCGTTCGCCTCGGAGCCGGTCGCCGGCAACGTGAGCACGGTGCCGATCGGCAATGCGCTGCGGACGCATTCGCCGTGGGTTCGCAGAATCTGCCAGGGGTCGTCGCCCTCAAACACGGCGGCCGCGGCGATGAATTTGGCCGCGTCGAGCACCGAACCGCCGCCGGTGGCGAGCACGAAGGTGAGGCCCTCGCGCCGCGCGAGGTCGACCGCGCGCATGCAGGTCTCGTACTCGGGATTCGGCTCGATGCCGCCGAACTCGACGAACCGCCGGCCCGCGAGCGCGGAGCTCGTCTGCTCGTAGACGCCATTGCGGCGGATCGAGCCTCCGCCGTAGACCCACAGCACGGCGGCGTCTTCGGGCAGCCGCGTCGCGATCTCGCGGATCATCCCCTCGCCGAACAGGAGTTCAGTCGGGTTTCGATAGACAAACGGTTCCATGCGGTACTCTCCAAGCTGACCGAGCCGGAGCGCTCGGGCGGCGGGAAGCTACGGCACCGCGCGCCGTTTCTCAAGCCGCGGCCGCTGGCGCTGCCGATTGGCTCGCTCGCGGGGGGCCGCGGCCTGAGGCTCGCGGGGCTCGGGCATCGGCGCATGGATCTCGCGCCGCCACGCCACCAGCCGCTCGCGCAGCCGCCGCGCGACTTCCGGCTCGGCGTCCGCGAGGTTGCGCGTTTGTCCCGGATCGCGCTCAAGATGGTAGAGTTCAATGCGGTCGTCCTCGAACCATTCGAGCAGTTTCCAAGGCCCTTCGCGGATCGCGCCGACCGGCGTTGTGCGCCAGAGATTGGGGCCAGCCCCGAGATAACCGGGGAAATGCCAGAAGAGCGGTCGCTCGGGGATCGAGCCACCGAAGAACAGCGGCGAGATGTCGACCCCGTCCAGCGGCTGAGTCTCCGGCCGCGGCGCGCCAGACAGCGAACAGAACGTCGGATAGAGGTCCATGGAGATGACCGGCGTGTCGCAGACCGCGCCGGCGCGCACGCGACCCGGCCAGCGCGCAATGAACGGCACGCGTACGCCGCCCTCATAGAGTGAGCCCTTGCCGTGCCGCAGCGGCGCGTTGTCGGTGATGCTGGTTTTGCCGAGGCCCTCGCGCTCGTAGCCGCCGACCCCACCGTTGTCGCTCGAAAACAGCACCAGCGTGTTGGTGCTCAAGTTGAGCCGGTCGAGGGTCGCGATCACGCGCCCCACGCTGTCGTCGAGGCTCAGGATCATCGCGGCGTAGGTGGGGTCGCTGTGGCCGCCGGCGGGAGGGCGGCCACGGAACCGCTCCTTCAGGTCGGCCTTGGCCTCGTATGGTGAGTGCACCGCGAAATGCGCCAACACGAGGAAGAACGGCTCGCTGCGGTGTCGCTCGATGAAGGCGACGGCGCAGTCGGTCAGGAAGTCGGCGAGGTAGGTCTGGGGCGGAATGTTGGTGGGAGGTGTCGTACGGAAATTGAAATGGCGGCCTATCGAGGTCAGCGCGTCCTCGAAGCCCTGAGCGGCGGGATGATGCGCCGCATCGTCGCCGAGATGCCACTTGCCGAAGTAGCCGGTGCGGTAGCCCGCCGCCCGGAGCGCTTCGCCCACCGTCACGACTGCGGGGTCGAGCCGCTGCACGTTCTCAACCGGCACCAGCGGTCGCATTGAGGTGTCAAAGCGGTCCGTGCCGCCGACAGTGTAGACGCCTGTGCGAGGGCCGTACTGACCGCTCATCAGCGCCGCGCGCGTTGGCTGGCAATTCGGACCGGCGCTGTAGGCGTGGGTGAAGCGCATGCCCTCCGCGGCAAGACGGTCAATGGACGGCGTGTCGTAGAAGCCCGATCCCTGGCAGCGCAGGTCGGTCCAGCCGAGATCGTCGGCGAGAATGAACACGATGTTCGGCCGAGGAGCGGCTCGAAGCCCGGTCGAGACGGCGAACACCACCGCGCAGGACAACCAGAATCGCATGATGCGGCGCTCCTTCTTATTCGAACAAGACGGTTGTACGGGGCGTTTATTGTGGGAGGCAGCCGGCGTCAACGAACGTCGGTTGCGAACCAGAACACCCACTCCGTGTCGTCGCGCAGGCCGGTTTGCTCGGCGATCGGCCGCAGCCACGCAACCTGCGGCTGCATGGGATAGCCGCCGGGCAGGAAGGGCAGCCCGCGGTGCGCGACGGGCACGGCCAACCGCGAACTGCGACGAATTGTGTCGAACGGCGGCGGCGGCAGCTGGGGCGCATTGGGAAGGCCCTCGACCACGATGCGGTTGCGAGCCCGCGGCTCGTCGAACCAGGCCGGACTCCCTGCGGGTTCGAGGCCGAGGACCCACGGGCCGACCATGAACGCGATTCGGTTCTTGCGATCGGGATGGGTGAGCACCCGTGTGGCGAGATGATAGCGCACCGTGATTACGTCCCCGGCCGTCCAGACCCGGTGAATCGTGCGCCACGGGCCGGGCCCCTCGGCGCCGCCGCGCGGAACCGTGACGATCTCGACCGACTCCGCCCACGGGGGCACCCGGATTCCGATCAGATGCTCGCGATCGTCCGCCTCGACAATCTCGATGCGGCAGGTCGCATCCCGCTGAAGCGTGGAGTCGGCGCGGACCACCAGGCCCGAGGCGACGGCCTGCCCGTTCAGCGGCAGGTCGTAGTAGAGCGCATCGCCGTCGGAACGGAAGACCGCGGCGGCAATGTCGGGAAACGCGCGCAGGCCGTGCAACGTGCAGCACCACCAGGCGCGCGAGCAGCCGTGCGCGATGCTGACGGCCGAGAACGCCTCGTTCGTCACGCCGCCCTTCGGCGGCCGCATCACCACGCCTCCCATGCCGTCGGCCGAAATCGTGCGATGGCCGAAGTCGCCGGTCGAAAACTGATTCATCGAAAACTCGTTGAAGAACGCATGCTCCGCGGCGTTGAGATAGGTCGCGTCGCCGGTGGCCTGCCACAGCGCGAGCGACAGTCTCACCCAGTCGGCCTCGGAGCAGCCCTCGTCGCGGAGGACCATCGGACGGAAGGCTTCTGGGATGCAGCCGTGCGGAAGCAGATTGCCCGTCGCCACGACGCGATGCCAGAGGCTGGTGGCGAGATTGAGCCACTCGGCTTCACCGGTCACTGCGGCGAGCCGAACGATGCCGCGCACGGACGTCAGCAGGCCGTGGCTGTGCTGGCCGTCGTGGACGTGGACGCGCCGCGCCATCTCGCGCGCGACATCGAGATAGCGTCCGTCGCGCGTCGCCTGGTACATCGCGACGAGCCCCTCGATGATCTGCGTCCAGCAGATATAGCCAACGGCGTGCTGATCGCCGCTGAACTCCTTCATCACCTCGTCAGTGTTCAGACGCGGCGCGATCGCCACGATGAAGTCCGCCAGCCGTCGCGCGCAGGCGAGCGCGGCCGCGTCGCCGCGGAGCCGCGCGTATTCTGCCAGACCGACCAGCAGCCGGCCGTTGCCCCAGAGCAAGGCCATGTGGGGTTTGGCCTTAATCGGACCGTCGGGGAACTCGTCGCCGAAAAAACCGGCCGGTTTCTGCAGCGCCGGTATTCGGGCGGCGACCTCATCGAGGAGGGGGAACCGCTGGCCCTGACAGCTCTCCACCACCGCGAGAGCCTCGATGAAGCGTCCGGACACGTCGCCGCTGAATTCGGTAAAGCGCCGCACGTGACGCGGCGCCGCGTCGGCCAGCACAAGCTCGGCATCGTACACGGGCGGTCCGCCGTCGAGCACGCGCGAGAGCGTCATGAACCAGCGGCTCGTCAAATCGTCCGGGGGCGGCAGGGTTAGGCTGGCGGCCGCGCCCATCACAAGGCTCATCCATGCAACGGTCATATGATTGCCTCCGAACTGCGAGACTATGCCGTTCCGCGGGATACTGCAAACGCCGCCGGCTCAGCCTACCTTGCCAGCCAGCCGCCGTCCACCGCCAGCACCGCGCCGTTGACGTAATCCGAGGCGGGCGAGGCGAGAAACACGATAGCGCCGGATAGGTCCTCCGGCGTGCCCCATCGGCCGGCGGGAATCCGCGCGAGAATCTCCGCATTGCGCCGCTCGTCCGCCCGCAGCGGCGCGGTGTTATCGGTGGCCATGTAGCCCGGCGCGATCGCGTTGCACTGCACACCGAGCGGCGCGAGCTCGTTGGCCATGATCCGGGTCAGCCCCAACAGTCCGCTTTTCGCCGCCGTGTACGGCGTTACCCGAATGCCGCCCTGAAACGACAGCATCGAGGCGACGTGGATGATCTTCCCCGAGCGACGCTCCACCATGTGCCGCGCGGCCGCCTGGCTGAGCAAAAACACCGATTTCAGATTCACCGTCAGCACCTCGTCCCAGTCCCGCTCGCTGACCTCGAGAAATGGCGCCCGGCGAATGATGCCGGCGTTGTTGACGAGGATGTCGAGTCGTCCGAACCCGTCGAGCACCCGCCGCACCGCCTCCTGTGGCGCGCCCGGGGCGGACAGATCCATCGCGATGGCCTCGGCGCGGCGACCCAGCTGACGGATCCGCGCGGCGGTCTCTGCGCAATCACGCGTGGCCAGCGCGGAAACGTCGGCGCCCGCTTCGGCCAGCGCCAGGGCCATTGCTTGCCCGAGACCGCGAGAGGCACCCGTCACCAGCGCCACGCGGCCCTCGAGGCGAAACTGATCCAGGATCATCGTCCGTCATCTCCTTGTTGTGCACAGTGTACTAGATTCCGCGCCTCGCTTGGAGCCGAAGACGGGCGCGACACGTCCAACCCGCACCGACCAGAAGGGGCGAAGGAATCGTCGGCTTCCGAGCCCGGGGCCGGACCGGGCTGAGTACCCCGCACCGGCAGCGGCCGGCCACCCCGCCTCCACGCCCGGCTGCCCGGTGGACAGCCGCGTCGCACGGCGCTAGGATATGATTTGGCCGGCCGAGTCCAGTGCAGGACTCGATGTCCAATTCGGTTCGATTGCGTGAAGAAGGGTTGACGATAGGAGTGACGGCCATGAGCGACGAACCCAAAGCTGTCGGGACGACCGCCGCGGAAAGCCCCCCGCGTCGCCGATTGGATCCCCGGCTGCAACTGATCCTGGACCACCTCTGGGGTCCCACGGGCTCGGTGATTCTGCACGTGCTGGTTGTGATCTTCCTGATCAACCTCGTCATCATGCCGCAGAAAATCGAGCGGGCGGAGATCGAGGTCCAGGTGATCGAGCCGGAGGAGTCGAAACTCGAGGAGTTCAAGAAGGAGCTCGAACAGCTCCAGGATATCGAGGTGGATATCAAGCCGCCCGAAGCGGAGATGGTGGCCGAACAGCCGCCCGAGATGGACCAGCCCACCGCGAACACGCCGCAGGATGAGCTGGCGGCGCTGGACATCGCGTCGGAAGTGCAGAGCCCCCTCGTCATGAAGGGGCTGTTGTCCGGCCGCACGGCGGCGGGCCGCATGAGCGCGTTGAGCAAGTACAACCGGCGGTTTGCCGGTGAGACCGAGGCGGCGGTGATCAAGGCGCTCGAGTGGCTCAAGAACCATCAGCTTCAGGATGGTTCGTGGCTGAACGAGGGCGGCTCGAAGAACCCAGTGGCGATGACGGGTTTGGCGTTGCTGTGCTTTCTGGCCCACGGCGAGACGCCCGCGACCTCCGAGCGGTATGGTCCGACGGTGGACCGCGCGATCAAGTATCTGGTTAGCAAGCAGAAAGAGGATGGAAGCTTTGATGGCAACTCGTATGCAAACGGGATTGCCGTCTACGCGATTTCAGAAGCGTATGCATTAACGCGGATTCCGTCGCTTCGGACGGCGATGGAGAAGGGCATCGAGCGCATCATCCGCGGCATGCAGGACACGGGCGGGTTCACCTACGGATATGAGAAGAACGGGCGCCGGGACACATCGGTGGCCGGTTGGCAGGCCCAGGCGATGAAAGCCGCCTACATCGCGGGCGCGGATGTTCCGGGCTTGACCGAGGCACTGCAGCGGTGCGCGAACGGATTCAAGATGAACTACATTCCAGAGCAGGGTCGGTTCCGGTACGCTCCTCAGCCCGGCAAGGCGGAAGGGAGCGGTCCGACCCTGGCGTGCACGGGTATTGGAACGCTGTGTCTGCAGTTGCTGGGGCATGCCACGTCGGCCGAAGTGGAAGGCGCGTTGAAGACGCTGGAGCAGCATGTTCCGAACTACAAAAACCCGGAGGGAACAAGCCGGCCGCTGTATTCGTGGTACTACATCACGCAGGCGATGTTTCACAAAGGTCGGGGAACCTGGGAACGATGGAACAACGCGTTCGCGCGCGAGATGGTGCAGGCGCAAAACGACGATGGTAGTTGGCTCTCGACCGGCAAGGAAGAGGAACTGTACGGCAAGGTGTATGGCACGACCTTCTCGGCGCTGAGCTTGATGGTGTACTACCGCTTCCTGCCCACGTATCAGCCGATTGCGGTGGAGGAGAAGCCGACGGAGAAGTCGAAGGACGACGTGATGGTGGAGGTGATCTAGAGCCGATTCGGCTTCTTAGAGTCATCCAGCAGTTTCGGGGCGCGCCCGCCTGTGGTGGGCGCGTCTCCGTTTGAACGTTGTGCGGGTCCTGATGTGCCGATTCGGAACGGGACAAGCGTCGAGCCACGGCCGTGTGTCCCATGGCGAGCGATGGCATGGATGCCCCGCTGACGTTCCCTGAGGCGGTGTCTCCAGGCGGTTGGGCCGTCTCATGACGTCACCGCACTCGTGATGGGGCCCTGGGCGTGTGGGCGGTCGGGATCGGCGGGGCGCCTCCAGGGGAGACGCGAGCGGGAGGCCGCCACGATGTCGCCGCCCTCGTTTCGAGCGGCCGCAGGGCCGCTCGGCATGCGCTCGGCCGTGACCTGATGATGTCGTCGGGGGGAGCATGAGGAGCCGCCAACGGGGTTGCCTTGCGGGCACGGAACTCGCCAGAATCCGACTGATGACCTCCCACCGCTTTGGGCAGCAGGCGATCCGCGTCTGTGGGCTCGGCGACGGCGCGAGGTTGGCGCGCCTGGCGTTGTGCGCGGTGATGTTTTTCTTGCCTGTGTCGATCGCAGGCGCGCAAATCGCCGCTTCGGCGGCGCTGGTTGGCTGGTCGTGGAGCGCGGTTCGGCGGCGGTCACGATGGTGGGCCCGGGAACCGCTGGTCCTCTGGGCGCTGGCCTTTTGGGCGTTGGCTGCATGCAGCGGGATCTGGGGGTGGCGGCCCTCTCTGGCGCTGCCGAAACTCCATCGCGCCGCCTGGTTCCTGTTGATGGCCGCCGTGCCGGACACGCTGCCCGACGGTTCCGAGGAGCGGGCTGCCGCGCTGCGGCGAATGGTGCTCGCGCTGCTGGCGGGTTGCGCCCTCGCGCTGGTCGTCCACCTCGGACGGATCGGATGGGCGCTCGTCCATGTGCCGCCCGGCGTTGGATGGCTTTTCTGGCTGTACCACCAGGGCAGCATGCGCACGCCGCAGTTTCATATGGTCGGACTGCTCTTCTTGCTCGCCGCCGGCGGCACGGGCCACTGGGGACTGCCGAGGTGGGCATCCACGGGCGGCTGGATCGGGAATGCGGCGGGCGTTCTGCTGCACTTCAAGCGGGGCGTTTGGGGGGCCACGGCGGGCGGGCTCGCGGCGCTCTGGGCCGCGGGCTGCCGGATACGCAGGAGCGCGGCGCTGGCCGCGCTCGTCGTCCTCGCGGCGCTCGCGTGCTGCCCGCCAGTGCGCGCCCGCGTGTGCGCCGCGCCGCGCCAGTTCCTCGAGCGCGGCGGCCGCTGGGACCTCTGGACGGTCGCCGTGCCCCGCCTTCTCACCATCAACGCGCGGCGATACCCCTTCGGCCTCGGCTACGGCGCGATGAAAAACCACGAGCTGCGCCACTCGTTGCCCAACATCGAGCCCAAACTCAATCACGTCCACAATAACGCCCTTCAGGTCTTGCTCGAAACCGGTTGGGGCGGCCTGCTGGTGTGGAGCGGATGGATGCTGCACTGGCTCGTGGCCGCCGCGCGCAACGTCCGGCGCCTCTGTGGGACCACCGCGGACGTCGCGGCGCTCGCCCGCGGCACCTTCGCGGCCGCCTGCGCCCTCTTGCTCAACGGGGTGGTTGAGTATAACTTTGGAACGGGTACCGTGCTGATTCTGTTCGCGATGCTGATGGGCTTCACGATCGCCGTATCGTCCGTGGCTCGCGCGGAACCGGCCGACGCCGAAAGGAGGACCCGATGAGTCCGACGACCCGCTGGAACCGACGTCAGTTCCTTGGTCATACCGCTGCGCTCGCCGCCGCTTCCGTGACGCCTGCGCCGGCTGCCCCCCCGCGACGTACCGCGACCGACCTCGTCACGCTCGGTCGCACCGGCCTGAAGCTCAGCCGCCTCGGGATGGGCACCGGATCCCATGGCGGCCGCATCCAGCAAGAGCTCGGTCAGGCAGCGTTCAACGACCTGGTGCGCTACGCGTTCGACCGCGGCATCACCTACTTCGATTGTGCGAAGAGTTATCGCACGCTGCCCTGGATTGCCGATGCGATCGCGCCGCTGCCGCGTGAGAAGATCTTTTTGCTCACGAAAATCGGCGGAAAACCGGAGAAACCCGCCGAGGAGATCGAGAACCTGCTGCGCACCTACCGCACCGACTACATTGACTGCCTGCTCGTCCACTGCCAGGTCACCGACACCTGGACCGACGACCAGAAGCGCCTGATGGAGGCGATCGACGAGGCCAAGTCGAAGAAACGCGTCCTGTCGAAGGGCGTCTCCTGCCACGCGCTGCCGGCCCTCAAGGTGGCGGCCGAGTCGGACTGGGTCGAAGTGAACCTCGTGCGCATCAACCCGCAGGCTAAACATATTGACGGGCCGACACCGAAGTGGGATGCGTCGGGCGCCGACATCGGGCCGGTGCTCGAACAGGTGCGCGTGATGGACCGCAACGGACACGGTGTGCTCGGCATGAAGATCATCGGCAATGGCGACTTCAAGGACCCGGCCGACCGCGAGAAGTCTATCCGGTTCGTGATGTCGCTGCCCGAGGTGGATGCGATCACGATCGGCTTCAAGAGCCGCGAAGAGATTGACGAGGCGATTGAGCGGATCAACCGCGCGCTCGCCGAGACGGCCTGATCCGCTCGCTGCGCCGCGAGCCGTTCGTGCCACGACCCTATGCGGCCAGAGTCTCTCTGGAGGCGGATCCAACGGTGTTCGGTGCGCGGTTGTTCGCCCGGCCGACGCCGCTGGAGGGGCGGGTGTTCTTCCATGCATTGGATGGCGGAGAGCCCGAAGCGTCCAAGGCTTGGATATGGCGACAGGCCATCGGAGCGGCGGAGGGCCGACGTGAGGCGCGAGGCTGGAACGCGGACCTGCGCCGTCGTCCGGACCCGGCGGCAACGTGCTGGACGGGCGCGAATGCGGTGGCCAGATTGGGGCACGGCGAAGGTGGGTACGGAGGCAGCCCATGAATCGTAGAGGCGTGGTGCGCGCGATCGGTGGTGCGTGTGTGCTCGTGGGGATGGCTGCGGCGGATGAGATCGAGGCGGTTCGGCGGGGATTTGCCGAGCCGCCGGCGAGTCACGACACGGTGCCGTTTTGGGTCTGGAACGACGACCTCACGCCGGAGGAGGCGACGTGGTGGCTCGAGGACTACGTACGGCACGGCATCCGCTCGGTGATGGTCCATCCGCGTCCCGGCCTACGCACGCCGTATCTCGGCGAGCGGTGGTTTGAGCTGTGGGCGCACTGCGTGCGCGAGGCCGAACGGTTGGGAATGGAACTGTGGATCTACGATGAAAACTCGTACCCGTCGGGTTTCGCGGGCGGCCATGTGCCCGAGGCGATGCCCCACGCAAAGGCCGTGAACCTTATTGCCCAGGAGGGGAAGCGGCCGCCGGCATGGACGAATACGATGTTGGCGGCGTGGCGGCTGGACGCCACCCCACCGGAGGAGGTCACCGAGCGTGTGCGCAACGGCGCGTCGCTGCCGGAGGGACGCTATCTCACGATCATGACCCGCACCGAGGGGCGCGCGGTGGAGTGGTACGGCGGTTGGTGGTACGTGGACCTGCTGCGGCCGGGTGTCACCGAGAAATTTCTCGAGGTCACGCTCGAGCCCTACCGCGAACGGTTTGCTGCACAGTTCGGCCGGATCATCCGCGGCAGCTTCACGGACGAGCCCCACATCTCCGGCACCGGTGGTCTCGCATGGACCGCGGATTTCGCGGAGCAGTTTCGCGCGCGGCGCGGCTACGAGCTGATGCCCCATCTGGTCTCGTTGTGGGCCGACGTCGGGGACGGACGGACGGTGCGGCACGACTTCGCGCGCACGGCGCATGAGCTCTTCGTCGAACGCTGGGCGATCCCGTACCACGAGTACTGCCGGCGACACGGCCTCGAGTTGACGGGCCACTATTGGGAGCACCAGTGGCCGCTGGCGCGGCAGGTGCCGGACAACATGGCGATGTACCTTTGGATGCAGCGGCCGGCGATCGACATTCTCTTCAACCAGTACGCCGAGGGTCCCAACGCGCAGTTTGGCAATGTGCGGAGCGTTCGGGAGCTCTACAGCGTTGCGCTCCAGGCGGGCCGGCCGCGCAACCTCTGTGAGGCGTACGGCGGGTCTGGCTGGGATGTGCGCTTCGAGGACCTCAAGCGCATCGGCGACTGGCTGCTCGTGCTCGGCGTGAACACGATCAATCAGCACCTCTCGCACATCAGCATCCGCGGCGCCCGGAAGCGCGACTACCCAGTGTCGTTTTCGTACCACGCGCCCTGGTGGGACCTCTACACGATGCAGGCACGGTATGTCGCGCGGCTTCAGTGGGCGCTTACGCAGGGCGAGGCGCCGCCGGCGGCCGCGCTCGTGATTGAGCCGACGACGACCTGCTGGATGTACCAGGAGGGATCGAAGCCAGGCGCACGTGCGGTGGAGATCGCTGAGGCTGTTCACCGGCTGCTCGGCGCGCTCGAGGCCGCGCAGATCGAATATGAGCTGGGCAGCGAGGATGTGATCGAGCGGATCGGAACGAGCGTGAACGGACGGCTGCGCGTCGGCCGGCGCGAGTACCGCGCCGTGGTGCTGCCACCGGGCACGGAGACTCTATCCGCGGCGACGGTGCGCATGTTGGCCGCGTTCGTGCGCGAGGGCGGCACCGTGTTCGCGTGCGACGCGCCACCGGCGCGGGTGGACGCGCGCCTTTCGGACGAGCCCGCGCGCCTCGCGCGGGAGACAGGCTGGCGGACGGTCCCGCCGGCGGCGCTCGCGGAGGCGCTGAGACCCTTCCTGGCCCCCGGCGCGCGAGTCGAGCGGCTGGACGCATCGGGCAAGCTCTTCCATCTGCGGCGACGTGTCGGCGAAGATGAGCTGCTCTTCCTCGTCAACACGAGTTCAAATGAATGGAGCCGCGGGTATGTGCGGAGCCCCGCGCGCTGGGCGGAGGAGTGGAACCCCTGGACCGGCGACATGGCGCCTGCCGCCGCGAACACCGTGGCCGAAGGGCTGCGCATACCGTTCGCGCTGCCGCCGGCCGGCAGCCGCCTGCTGCGGCTGGCGGCCGCCGCGGGCCCCGTGCCCGCGCCGGTGTCCGATGCCCCGGGTCGGCGGCTCGCGCCGCTGCGCGAATTGCGGATTCGCCGGCTCGATCCCGCGATGCTCCCACTCGATTTCGTGGAAGTGGACTGCGCGGGCTCTCGCACGAATCTGCATGTCGTCGCCGCGGCCGATTGGGTGTTCCAGCAACACGGTCTCGCGAAGAACCCATGGCGGCATGCGGTGCAATTTCGCGACCGAATCAACACCCTTACGTTCCCGGCCGACAGCGGCGTTACGGCCACGTACCGCTTCGTGATCGAGGGCGACCCACCCGCGCGCCTCGAAGCGGTCGTGGAGCGGCCGGACCTCTACACTCTCGAGTGCAACGGACGCCCCGTGCAGGCGACGCCCAACGCCTGGTGGCTCGACCGCTCGTTCGGACGGGTGGACCTCGCGGCGGTCGCGCGCACCGGCACGAATGAGCTGACGTTGCGCGCCGCGCCGATGACCGTTCTGCACGAGGTGGACCAGGTGGTGTTGCTCGGCGAGTTTTCACTGCGGCCCGCGCAACGAGGTTTCACCATCGTGCCGCCGGCACAGCTCGACGTGGGTCCGTGGTCCGCTCAGGGTCTGCCGACCTACGCGGGCCGGGTCGAATACGCCGCCGAGTTCGAAGCGCCGGCCGGTATGCGGCTGCGCGTGCGGCTGCCCGCCTGGTGGGGCACGGTCGCGGAAGTGTGCGTGGACGGCCGGCCCGTCGGTCTCATCGCGCCACCACCCTACGAACTGGACCTGCCCGCCGACTTGCCGGCTGGCCGCCACGACATCGCCGTCCGAGTGTACGGCACGCTCAAGAATTTGCTCGGGCCCTTCCATGCCGGCCCCGTGCGAGGGCTGGCTTCGCCGTTCAACATGGCTCAGGCACCCAAGGGCGGACTGCCGCCGGGCGAAGCCTACGACGTGATCCCGTGCGGCCTCTTCGAACCGTTCGTGGTCGAAGCGCGGCCGTTCGAGTCGGCCCAACCAACCGCTGCGGCCGGCTTTGCGAAACCTTGATCTTGGTCAAGGCGCACCGCTGGCTCCGCGCGTACGGTCTTCCTGCCGCCGGCGATCCGGCGATGTACGGGAGATCCGAACATGGCGCGACGAACGGTGATCGAGATTCACGAGGACCTCTGCAACGGCTGCGGCGAGTGCGTCACGGCGTGCGCCGAGGGCGCGCTGCAGATTGTGAACGGCAAGGCGAAGCTCGTCCGCGAAGACTTCTGCGACGGGTTCGGCGACTGCATCGGCGAATGTCCCACCGGCGCACTGAAGATCGTCGAGCGTGACGTGCCGGACTACGACCCGCTGGCGGCGCGCGCGCACGTGGCGGCGACCGGCGGCGAGGCGGCGATTCGGCGTTTCGACGAAGCCGCCCGACGGCATGCGGCGGCGCCCGCGGCGGCCTCGCGCGCTGCGGCGATGCCCGCGTTCAGCGGCTGCCCGGGCACGCGCATGCGCATGCCGGCCGAGCCGGCCGCGGCGCCGCCGGTCACGGACGCAGGGTTGCCCCCGAAGATCCACCCGTCGGAACTGCGACAGTGGCCGGTGCAACTGCACCTCGTGATGCCGGGCGCGCCCTTTTTCCGCGGCCGCGAGCTCGTGATCATGAGCACCTGCGGACCAATCGCGAGCGCCGATACGCACTGGCGGTTTCTGCGCGGCCGCGCCGTCGTTGTCGCCTGCCCGAAACTCGACCGCACCGAGCCCTATGTGGCAAAACTGGCCGCGATCTTCGAGGATCGATCCATACCGCGCGCGATCGTCGTGCGGATGGAGGTGCCCTGCTGCGGCGGACTGACGGCGATGGCCGAGGAGGCTGTGCGGTGCAGCGGGCGCGAGGATCTCGCGCTGGACGAGGTCACGTTGTCGCTGGAGGGCGACGTGCTCGAGACGGTTCGGATCGCGGGCCCCGCGTGAAACTCGAGGTGCCAGATGAATGCAACCAACGATCTTCGCAATCAAGTGTTGAAGCTCTCCGCGCTCGTGGACTATGGCCCGGGCGCGGTGGTGAGCCGGACGTTGCTCGATCACCCCGCCGGGACGCTGACGGTCTTCGCATTCGACGAAGGCCAGGGACTGAGTGAACACACCGCGCCGTACGACGCGACGGTGGAGGTGGTCGAGGGGGCCGGCGAGTTCACGGTCGGCGGCCAGGTACACACCGTCCGCGAGGGCGAGCTGCTGATCATGCCGGCGGGCGTGCCGCACTCAGTGCGCGCGCGCGAGCGGTTTAAGATGCTGCTGATCATGATCCGCAGCCGGCCCGGCGGGTGATCGCGCGCCGCGGCCTGCGCGGGTGCTCCGTTCCGCGCGCCCGATCAGCAGTGCGCTAACGGCGGTCGCGCGCGTCGGCCTCCCACGTCCACGGCACGCGGGGCGGCGAATTCGAGGCGATCGCGTCCGCGGGCGACAACCGCAGCAGCTCCGCGCCGTGGCGGGCGACGGTTATCGTCCATCCGTTCGTCGACGCGCCAAGGTCGCGCCCGCGCCAAAGGTCGCGCACGGACCACGCGCCGACGATCCCGATGTCGCTCCAGCGGGCCTCGACCTCCATAGGTTCCTCGTCGAGGTTGAAGAGCCCCACGGCGACTGAGCCGTCTTCGAGCGGCCGGGCCCAAACCTGTGTGGGGCCGCGCACCGCGACCCGCGATGCCGCACGCCCGAGCGGGTCCTGGTTCACGTCGAGCACTTCGCCGTTGGTGATCAGGCCGCGCGTGAAGTCATCGAGCCGCGTCATGTCACAGCCGAGCATCAGCGGCGCTGCGAGCAGGCACCAGAGCGTCATGTGCAAGTACTGCTCGTTGGGCGTCAGGCGCGAGGGCCGGAGTGGCTGGCCCCATCCCAAGTGGCCGATCACGAGCATGTCGGGATCGTTCCACCCTCCGGGCCCCGCGAAGAGGTCGAGCCCCGCTTGACCGAATCCGATCCGGCGCACGCTTTCCCACGTATCTTCGATGTCGCCAGTGGTGCGCCAGAGGTGGCCGCCGGCGGCGCGTCCCCAGGCGGAGACGTTGCCGACGCCGTATTGGCAAATGCTGAAGACGATGTCGCTCGGCTGACGCGCGAGCAACGCGGCCATGCGCTGGTATGGGCGCATCTGCTCGGGCAGCGTGGTGCCGCGGGCGATGCGGCTATAGGAACACCAGTCGTATTTCAGGTACTCGAAGCCCCAGTCTGCAAATTGCGCCGCGTCCTCCGCCTCGCGGCCGTGGCTGCCGGTGTGGCCCGCGCAGGTGATCGGGCCGGGCGAAGAGTAGATGCCGGCCTTGAACCCGAGGCCCCGGATCGTGTCCACGAGCGCGCGCAGATCCGGGAAGCGCCGGTTCGGCAGGAGGCGACCACGCGGATCGCGCTCGGGACCCGCGAGCGCGGGGTCGTCGCTGTCGGGATGTCGCTGCCAGCCGTCGTCGATCACCACGTAGGTCCAGCCGAGCTCGTGGAGCCGCTCGGCGGCCATTGCCCGCGCGGTGGCTTCGATCAGCTCCTGTGAGATGCGCGCACCGAAACAGTTCCAACTGTTCCAGCCCATCGGGGGTGTCAGCGCGAGCTGCTCGCCGACGACGAGCCGCCACCGCCGCCGCGCCACGCCGTGCGCGTTGGAGGCGATGAGTGTGGCCTCGTACACGCCGGAATCGGCCGGCGCGCGCCCCTCGATGCACCTGCGGGCGCCATCGAGCGCCAGCCCCGCTGGCAGCCCCTCGGCGTGGAGCGCGATCGGCCGCTCGCCCCGCACCGCAATCGTGGAGCGGAACGGGCGCCCGGGTCGCACACCGACCACCGCGGCACCGTGAAACCGAGGTGTGGGCACGGGCGGCGGGGTGCGGATCTCGCGCGCCTCGACCGGGATCGGCTCGAGTGTCTCGACCGCTCCGCCCGCCGTTTCGAGAACCGCATCGGCCCAGTTCGCGAGATCGTCGGTCGTTTCGTCGCCACCATCGGTGACGCGCAGCACCAGTTCGCGCACGCCGGTCACATCGAGCTCCACGCGCTGGGCCGGATCGCCGCCGCGCATCAGACCGCTGCTCCATCGACAGCGCCCGTCGCCCAACACGCGGAACTCGACGCTTCCACGACCCGCGCCCGCCGCGTCATCCACTCCCACCCACGCGCGAAGCCGAACCGGACCGGCCGGCAGTCGGAGGCGGATCAAGCTCTCCGCGTGCGTGCCCACGCCACGATCGAACGTGCGGCCGCCGATTCGGAGTTCGCCGCCGCGCACATTGCGGTTCGCCATTGGCTTGGCCCACCCGCACGTCATCCGCGTGAGATCGAGATTCTCGAGCCCGACGCCGGTTTCTGCCGCACGGACGGCCATCGTCACCGCCAGCGCTGCGGCAATTCGTGCGGGCCGCCCGGCGGGCCGACTCCGCCTCCATCGCGTGCGAACAGGGCTCATCTCACCAAGTTTCCAGCAGTCGGCGAACATCGGCCGGCGAATCGTCGAGCGCAGCGAGAGCCTCGGCCACGACGCCCTCGCAGCCGGGCAGCCTCAGGTTCGGCCGCACATCGGCCAGCGGTTGCAGAACAAACCGCCGCTCGGCCCATTTCGGGTGGGGCACCGTGAGATGGGGTTCCTCGATCGTGAGCTCGCCACAGTAGAGAAGATCCACATCCACGCCGCGCGGCGCGTAGCGATCGGCGGCACGAACGCGCCCGAGGGCGGTTTCGATGTCGCGAATGCGCGCCAGCCAGGCGTCCGCGTCGAGCGGCGCTTCGAGGATGACGACCGTGTTCAAAAACTTCAGGTGACGGTGCTCGGGCCGGACGCCGACCGGCTCGGTTTCATAGACCGGCGCGCTGGCGAGCAGGCGGGCGCCGGGCGTCCCGGCCAGCGCCGTGCGCGCGGCGCGCAGGTTCGCGAGCCGGTCGCCGAGGTTCGAGCCCAAGCTGAACCCGGCCTCGCGCAGCGGCGCGTTCATCGGGAGCCCTCCGGTTGCTCGAGACACGCCTCGATCGCGCGCGTCAACGCCTCCCGGAAGGCGCTCTCGCTGAATCGTTCGGCATGACGTCGAATCCGATGGCCGTCCCATGCGATGGCGTCGGCGCGCGCCAGCGCCGCGGCGAGCGCTTCCTCGGTCTGCGGCCGGAACAGCACGCCGGTTTCGCCGTCCACGACCGATTCCACCGCTCCGCCGCGCGCGTAGGCGACGACCGGTCGTCCGCAGGCCTGCGCCTCCACCGGCGCCAGTCCGAAGTCCTCCTCGCCCGGGAAGATGAGACAGCGACATCCACGATAGAGCTCGCGCAGTGTCTCGTCCGGCACGGTTCCGAGAAACTGCACGGTGGGTCCCGCGAGCCGCCGTAGCCGAGCCGCCTCGCTGCCGACGCCGACGATGAGCAGCCGTCGGCCGAGCCGCGAGCAGACCCGCACCGCCAGGTCCAGCCGCTTGTAGGGCACCAGCGCCGCCACCGCCAGGTCATAGGGTTCTTCATCGGCGCGCGGAGGCGAGGCGGACGGGGACGGCGTGAACACGTCGAGTCGCACGGGCGGGTACACGATATCCGCATCGCGCTCGTACGCGTCCCAGATGCGGTCGCGCACGTGGCGGCTGATCGTCGCGAAGCGGTCCACGAGGCTGGCCGTCGTCCGGTCCCAGTGACGCAGCGCGGCGAGCACCGGCGTGACGGCCAGCCGCAGGGGCGTTCGGCGGCCGAAATACTCGTCCGCGAACGTCCACGCATAGCGCATGGGCGTGAAGCAGTAGCACAGGTGCCGCGCACCGGGCGGCGGGCGGAGCGCCTTGATCGCGCAGTGGCTCGTCGTGATCAGCAGGTCACAGCGCGGACACCGGAGCGCGCGGACCGCGGCCGGGAACAGCGGCAGCAGCCAGCGGTACCCGCGGTGGATGGCGGGCAGCCGTTGGAGCGGCGAAGCGATGATCCGGCGATCGCGCAGCGTGGGCGGCAGCGCCTCCCGCCGGTGCAGAAGCGTCAGAATCGGAGCGTCCGGGAACATGCCGGCCAGCACCTCGAGCACGCGCTCGCCGCCGCGCCGACCGGTCAGCCAGTCGTGGCCCAGCACAACCCGCTGTCGGGTCCAGTCCTCGGAGAACGGAGGCATGGTTGACCGAGATCGTAGCCGCGAGCCCTCGCCCCGCGCAATGCCGCCGCACGCGTTTGACAGCGCGCGCCCATTGGGGGATATCGGACCGCGCGAAAGGACACGACCGATGCATGAGACAACGCTCACCGCGCGCACCATCTACGAGGGACGCGTCGTACGTCTCGAGGTGCTCGATGTGGAGCTCGCCGACGGCCGGAGGTCGGTCCGCGAGATCGTTCGGCACGCGCCCGCGGTCGCCGTGCTGCCGCGGCTGCCGAACGGCGACTTTCTGCTCGTGCGGCAGTACCGGAAGGCGGTCGAGGCGGTCGTGGTGGAACTCTGCGCGGGCCTCCGCGAGCCCGGCGAGGCGCCCGAAGCAGCCGCCCGTCGGGAACTGCTCGAAGAAACCGGCCGCACCGCCACGCGGCTCCGCCACTTGGGCCGCGTGCTCGCTTCGCCGGGCTATACGGACGAATGGATTGACCTATTTCTCGCCGACTGCGAGGAGGCGGCGCGCCCGGCCGACCTCGACGCCGACGAACAGCTGGAGCTGCTCCGGCTGCGGCCGGATGAATTGCGGCAGGCGTTGCGCGAGAACACGATTCGCGACGGCAAGACCCTCGCCGCCTGGGCGCTCGCGGAGCTGCGGGGCTGGCTCGATGCCGGTGGACTTTGACCGGGACCTGAACCCTGAACAACGCGCCGCGGCGCTCGCGCCGGACGGACCGGTGCTCGTGATCGCCGCCGCGGGCACTGGCAAGACCCGCACGCTCACCTACCGCGTGGCTCACCTCGTCGAGCGCGGCGTGCCGCCGGAGCGGATCCTGCTGCTCACCTTCACGAACCGCGCCGCGCGCGAGATGCTCGACCGCGCGCGCCACCTCGTCGGCGAGGCCGTCGGCGGCGTCTGGGGCGGCACCTTCCACCACTTTGCCCACCGCTTGCTGCGGCGCCACGCACCGCGCGTCGGCCTCGACGCTTCGTTCGTCATCCTCGACGACGACGACGCGCAGTCCTTGCTGCGCCGCGCGACTGCCGAAGCGCGTCGCGCATATGCGCACTTTCCGAAGGTTGAGGTGCTGCACGACGCGATCAGTCTCGCGCGCAACCGCGGCGAGGATCCGCTGGACGCGGTGCCCCGCCGCTTCGAGGACCTACCCCTGCCGCCCGAGACGATCGCGGCGGCCGTGCGGGACTACGCGGCCGCGAAACAGGCCGTCCGCGGCGTGGACTTTGACGATCTGCTCGAGCTGGCGCTCGAACTTTTCGCGCGGGCGCCGGACGTGCTCGAGCGCTACCGCGATCAGTTTCTTCATGTGCTCGTGGATGAGTATCAGGACACGAACCCCGCCCAGGCGCGCCTCGTGGATGAGGTCGCGGCGCGGCACCGCAACCTGCTCGTTGTCGGCGATGACTTTCAGAGCATCTATTCGTGGCGCGGCGCGGACTACCGCAATTTTCTCTCCTTTCCTCAGCGCTACCCGGATGCGTTCGTCGTGCGGCTTGAGATGAACTACCGCAGCGTGCCGGGCATTCTCGCGGTGGCGAACGCCTGCATCGCGGGCAACCCGGAGCAGTTTCAAAAAACGCTGCGCGCGGTGCGCACGGACGGGCTGGCACCGTTCTGCGCGAACCTGCGCGACGGCCGCCAGCAGGCGCGGTTCGTTCGCGAGACCGCGGAGGAGCTCCACGCCTCCGGGTACGCGTGGCGCGACATCGCGGTGCTC
Organism: uncultured bacterium; assembly: GCA_938010045.1. Lineage (GTDB taxonomy): Bacteria > Verrucomicrobiota > Kiritimatiellia > PWTM01 > PWTM01 > CAACVY01. The sequence continues at coordinate 55,285 of CALLFZ010000033.1, read as the reverse complement.
TACCGCTCGCACTACCACGCGCTCGAGGTCCAGCTCGAACTGCAGCACGGCGGCCTTCCGTTTCGCATCGTCTCCGGCGTGCGCTTTTTCGAACAAGCCCACATCAAGGACGTGCTCGCGCCGCTGCGGCTGGCGGCCGATCCGGCGGACGAACTCGCGTTCACGCGGCTTTTGATGTTGCTGCCGAGGGTCGGTGAGGCGACCGCCCGCTCCCTTTGGCGCCACCTCGGCGGCCGGTGGTCGCCGCTCGTCGCCGAGGATCGCGCGCGTCTGGCCGCCGCGCTGCCCGCACCCGCCGTGGCGGACTGGACCGCGTGGGAGGGCGCGTTCGCGGCGGCAGACCTCGCGCGCCCCGCCGAACTCATCCACCGCTTCACCGAGGCCGTCTACGCGCGGCACCTGACGGAAACGTTCGATGACCCCGAACGGCGCCGCGACGACATTGACGAGCTCGAGCGGTACATCGCGCGCTTCGACACCGTCACGGCATTTTTGGAAGAGGTTGCGCTGCTCACCAACGTGGACGCGGCCGCGACGCCCGATGCGCACGACGCGGACGACCGCATGCTGCTCTCCACCGTGCACCAGGCCAAGGGGCTGGAATGGCCGGTCGTGTTGGTGATCTGGCTGGCCGACGGCATGTTTCCCTCCGGCCGCGCGATGATGGAGGGCGGCCGCGAGGCGCTCGCGGAGGAACGGCGCCTCTTCTATGTCGCGATCACCCGCGCGCGCGACCTTCTGTTCCTCTGCGTGCCGCGCGTCCGGATCGGCCGCGACCGCTCGCCGCAGTTCTATTCGCCCTCCCGCTTTCTGCAGGAGCTGCCGCCCGGCCTTGTCCGGCGGGTCTCGCCGGACGCGGTTTGACCGGCGGCGCGTGCGCTCTCGCGCCGCCCGCCGGACCCCGTGAGCGGGGCGCCGCTGGTTCCGCGCCGTGCCTTCGGAGCCTCCGCTGCTGCTTCATCGGGGAGGGGCAGGGTTCGTTCGGCCCGAGCCCGGCGTTCACTGGCGCACCGCGGGCTTGCGCACCGTACGCGAGCAAGTACACTGCGGCGCGGCCGGCGCGGCGGCGCCGGACGGGGGAGCGCGATCATGCCCGAATTCGACACGCCCTATTACTTGCTCGATGAGCAGCGGCTGGCCCGCAATCTCGCGATCGTGCGCCGCGTGCGCGAGCGCGCGGGCGTCAAGGCGGTGCTCGCGCTGAAGTGCTTCTCGACCTGGGGAGTGTTTGACCTCATGCGCGACTCGCTCGACGGCACCACGAGCAGCAGCGTTTACGAGGCGCGCCTGGGCCGCGAAAAGTTCGGCCGCGAAGTCCACGCCTACTGCGTCGGCTACCGCCCCGATGAGGTCCGCGAGGCGGTGCGCTACGCCGACAAGGTCATCTTCAATTCACTCTCCCAACTCGATGCGTTCGCGGCTGAATGTCGGGACCGGCCGGTCGGCGTGCGCGTGAACCCCGGGTTCAGCTACTCGCACTACGATCTGGCCGACCCCGCGCGGCGGTTCTCGCGGCTCGGCGTGACCGACCGCGCGGCGCTGCGGCGCGCGGCGGACCGGCTCGACGGCGTGATGTTCCACTTCAACTGCGAAAACGCGGACTACCGCGCCTTTGAACGCCAGCTCCGCCGGCTCGGGCGCGAGTTCGGCCCGCTGTTGCGGCGCGTGCGCTGGGTGAGCCTCGGCGGTGGCCTTGCGTTCACGAGCCCCGGCTACCCGCTCGCGAAGTTCATCCGGCAGCTCGCCGACTTCCGGCGCGAGTTTGATCTCGAGGTGTACCTCGAGCCCGGCGACGCGGTCGTGACGCAGTCGGCCGAGCTCGTCGTGACGGTCGTCGACGTCGTGCACAACGAAGCGGAGATCGCGATCGTCGACGCCTCGATCGAGGCGCACATGCTCGATCATCTCATTTACCGGACGTCGCCGCGCCTCCGGTGGCCCCCGCCGGGGCCGCACGAGGTAATCGTCGCCGGGCGCTCCTGCCTCGCGGGCGACGTGTTCGGCCGCTACCGCCTCGCTCGGCGCCTGCGCCCTGGCGACCGCGTGCGCATCGCCGACGCCGCCGGCTACACGATGGTGAAGAACAATTGGTTCAACGGCTTGGCGATGCCCGCGATCCGCGTGCGTCGCGCGAACGGCCGGATCGAAACACTCGCCGAGTTCGACTACCGCGACTACCTCGACTCGCTCTCGCGGCGTTGCGTGTCGGCGCACGATTCGCAATAGTAGGTACGCCACGCTCGCGGCGCGTCCCAAGCCGCGGCGCGGCAGCGGAGATCACCCATGAAGCGCAATGTGATGATCATCGGTGCCGGCGGCGTCGCGCATGTCGCCGCGCACAAGGCAGCCATGAACAACGACGTGCTGGGCGACATCTGCCTGGCCTCTCGCACTGTCTCCAAGTGTGAGGAGATCATCGAGAGCGTCCGCCGGAAGAACCACCTGAAACACTCAGCGGGCCGGCTCTATGCGCGCGAGCTCAACGCGCTCGATATCCCCGCCACCGTGAAGCTGATCCGCGAGACGCAGTCGCAGATCGTCATCAACCTTGCGAACGCCTTCGTGAACATGTCCGTGCTCGAGGCGTGCCTCGAAACCGGCGCTGCGTATCTCGACACCGCGATCCACGAAGAGCCGGACAAGGTCTGCGAAAACCCGCCCTGGTACGCGAACTACGAGTGGAAGCGGCGCGACCGGTGCCGCGAGCGGGGCCTCACTGCCATTCTCGGTGTGGGCTTCGATCCGGGGGTCGTGAACGCCTACGCCGCCTACGCGAAAAAGCACTACTTCGAACGACTCGACACGATCGACATCGTCGACGTCAACGCGGGCAGCCACGGCCGCTACTTCGCGACGAACTTCGATCCCGAGATCAACTTCCGCGAGTTCATCAAGGTGTGGACGTGGATTGACCGCCAGTGGCGCGAGTATCCCACGCACACCGTGAAGCGGGTCCACGAGTTCCCGGTGGTCGGACGGCAGCCCGTGTATCTGAATGGACATGACGAGCTACATTCGCTCTCGCAGAATATGGACGCGAACAGCGTGCGCTTTTGGATGGGCTTCAGCGACCACTACATCAACGTCTTCACGGTGCTGCGCACGCTCGGATTTCTTTCCCACCTGCCCGTGCGGCTGTCCACCGGCCAGGAGGTTGTGCCGCTCAAGGTCGTGAAGGCTCTGCTGCCGGACCCGAAGACCCTCGCGCCGAACTACGTCGGCAAAACTTGGATTGGGGACTTCGTGAAGGGCTGGAAGAACGGCCGTCGCCGCGAGGTGCTGATCTACCAGGTTTCGGACCACAAGAAGTGCTACGAGGAGGTCGAGTCGCAGGCGATCAGCTACACCGCGGGCGTGCCGCCCGTCGCCGCCGCGATGCTCATCGCGCAGGGCCCCTGGGACTGCCGCACGATGGTCAACGTCGAGGAGCTCGACCCCGATCCCTTCATCGAGCTGCTCGCGCGGCTCGGCTTGCCCACCGAGATCGTCGAGCTGCGGCCCGGCAGCCGGCTTTCCTTCGACGGCACCGTGGGCCCGCTCGAGAACGAGATCGAGCGCTCAACAGTCACCATCACGATTTCGGCCGCAAATCCGATGATCTCCGTACCGAAACCGCCCAGCGCATCCGCAGCCCCAACGCGGACGAAGCCCGTTCGACGCGCCGTACGCGCGAAGTCGGCGCGCCCAGCCGCTGCGGCGACACCGAAGGCGGGCCGCGCTTCGAAGACGGTGGCGCGCGCACGCCGCAACCGTTGAGGGACCGCCGGCGCATCCCGGCCCAACCGGCGCGAGGGCGCGCGTGAAGTACGCGATCGTATCCGACCTGCACGCGAACCTCACCGCCTGGCGGGCCGTGCTGCGCGACATCGCCCAGCAGCAGGCCGACCGCATCCTCTGTCTCGGCGATGTGGTCGGCTACGGTCCCCAGCCGGTGGAGGTGCTCGAGTCACTCTACGGCGAGGCGTGGCGCGTCGCTCTCGGCAATCACGACGCGGTGCTCGCCGGACGCATGTCGCCGGACGGCTTTCACCCCGTCGCGCGCGATATCCTGGACCGCACGCGCGCGGCCGTCGCTCGGGAGGCGATCCGTTGGATCGGGACGTGGCCCCTGCAGCTCGTCGGCCGCACATTTCGGTGTGCCCATGCCAGTTGCGCCGCGCCCGGACGGTTCGACTATGTGGAGGAACCGAGGGATGCGCAGATCGCATGGTCCGCGGCGCGCGAACCGGTGATCTTCATTGGCCACACCCATCGCCCGGCCCTCTTCGTGCTCGGCGCCAGTGGCACCCCCCACCGCCTCGAACCGCAGGACTTCGAACTCGAACCCGGCAAACGATACCTCGTCAACGTTGGCTCGGTGGGGTGCCCGCGCGACGGCGATCCGCGCGCCTCGTATGTGCTCTACGATGACGAGGCCGGCGCAGTCTGGTTCCGCCGTGTCGCGTTCGACCTCGATGCCTGCCGCGTCGCCATCGCCGCCCGCGGCTGGCCCGACGAAGCCGCCGCGTTCCTCAAGGCCGATCCCTTGCTCGCACGCCGCCCGATCCGCGAGGTGGTCTCCTTTCGACCGCCCGAGCGCGAAGAGGACGGCGCCCGCGGCGCACCCGCCGCCGACGACGTGGAACGTCTGCGGGGACACGCACGCCGATGGCGGCGCGCGGCCCTGGCGCTGGGTGCCGCGCTCTCGCTGGTCGTGCTCGGGGGTTTTGCCGCATACCTGTGGTACGCGGGACGGCGCCTCGAGATCCCCGCTCGCGAACCTTCAGCCTCGGCGCTGCCCACCGAGGGCAATCTGCTGCCTGTGCCGCCCTCGGGTCCGCCGCCTCTTGAGGGGTGGACCGTCCGTTACGGCAACCGCCGCGCCCAGAGCGTCATCGCGCTCCGGCCGGCGGCCGATCCACCGGCCGCCGCCTTCCGGCTCGAATCGGACGACCCCGCTCGTGAGATGGAACTTGTCAGCCGCCCGCTCCCCGTCTCGCCCGGCCGTCGACTGCAGCTGGAAATGCTCGTGGATGCCGTACCCCCAGACGGCCAGATTGAGATCGTCGGCTCCCTGCGACGGACGGGCGAGACTCGAGAGGTGATCATTCCGCGATTCATGAACAAAATGCCGACGCTTCGCCGCCGCGACGGGACCCTCGCGCAGGTGACCGCGGAGATGCCTGCCGGCGCCCGCGAACTGGAGGTGCGGGTGATTGGACGCTTCCGCGGCGCCGTCCACGTGAAGAGCGTGCGCGCCGTATGGCGAAGCGCAGACGACACGGGAGGTGCCACCCGATGAAGGTGATGGGTCTTGCGCTTGGTCCCTTCGAAACCAACACCTACATCGTGGCCGGCTCCTCCTCGACCCGCGCGGTCGTTCTCGACCCCGCTGCCCAGACCGATGCGCTCGACGATACGCTTCGCCGCGCGGGGCTGGCGCCCGAGGCGGTGTTGCTGACGCACGGCCATGCCGACCACGTGAGCGCGGCAGGCGAGATCGCGCGCCGCCACGGCATTCCGGTGTACCTGCATCCCGCCGACGCGGTCTGGGCGTTCACGGCGGTCAATCAGCTTCCGCCGTGGTATCCGCCGCCCGAGCCACCGCCCGAGCCGCCGCGAAGCTTGGAGGATGGACAGCGGTTGTCGCTCGCGGGCCTCGAATGGCATGTGCTGCACACTCCCGGGCATACGCCCGGCAGCGTCTGCTTCCACATTCCGTGCGAACAGACCGTGTTCTGCGGCGACCTCGTGTTCCACGGCAGCGTGGGCCGCACCGATCTGCCCGGCGGCGACGCCGACCAGCTTCGCGCCTCGATCCGGCGGCTATGCGAACTGCCGGCCTCAACGCGCCTGTGGCCGGGCCACGGCCCGCAGACCACACTCGCTGCCGAATTGCGGTTCAATCCATATTTTTAGCGTCGCGCGGTCGGCCCTTCGCCGTCCTGCGCGGAACAGATCGCCCGACCTACCGTGACCTGCGCTTGCCGACTCTCCCCGGTCTCGGGTCCCTGCTCTTGGCCGCCGTACGCGCCTCACGTAGCGACCGCAGTCGAAATCGCTCCGCTTCGACCGCTCCGAACGAAGCCGATGGCGTGCTGGATGGTTTTGACGAGGCGACTGAACGCACTTGTGCCTGTCCCCAACAGAGCAGCAGCCAGCCCGGTGCGCCGCACAGGGCAGTCTCATTGCTCGCCGGTTTCGACGCGGCGCTCGGCATCGAACGCGGCGTCAAAGGGGACAGGCATCCGACAACCCGTCGCAGGAGATGGAACGTGCGATTGTTGCGTCATCTGTGCCTGTACCTGTCCCCAATCGCGCGCGGGCAGCGGGCCCTGGACAGGCCCCCGACATCCGTTGAGCTCGTACGGCCGGTGCTGTGCCTCTTTCCAACCTGCGGTGCCGACCGCGCCGAACGACGTGCCTGTCCCCAGGGAGGGAACAGCGGCAACGGCTCAATCGAACGAGCGTGCCCAGCGCGTCGGAACACATGCTGGCCGGCCACTCTCCAGCATGCGGGCATCCCATCGGGTAGAGGCGCGGTTCGGTCAGTGCGAACCGTGCGAAGCCGGATCGGAATAAACTACGCGGGCGCCGCCGGGCGCGCGCAGCCAGGCGCCGCGTCGTGTCCACCGCAGCACACCGCCCGGGGCCAACACCATTTTCGCGCGGCCGCCCGGCACATCCACGACAAACGCCGGTATCGCCAGACCGCTCAACCGGACGCGCAGCGCGTCCATAATCTTCAACGCGCGCCGAAGCGGCACACGAAAATGACCCGCCCCCCGCACTGGATCGCAGTGCAGCAGGTAGTACGGACGCACCCGCGCACGAACGAGGCCTCGGAACAACGCCTCGAGCGTGTCCACCGAGTCATTCACGCCGCGCAGCAGGACGGTCTGGTTGTTCACCGGTATTCCGGCGTCGACGAGCCGCGCACACGCGGCGATGGCGTGAGGTGTCAGTTCGGCCGGATGATTGAAGTGCGTGTGGAACCAGAGCGGGGCATAGCGGCGCAACATGCGACAGAGCGCGCGCGTGATGCGCGCCGGCAACACGACCGGCATCCGGCTGCCGAGCCGCACCACCTCGATGCTGGGCACTGACCGAAATGCGGCGAGCACTCGCTCCACCGCGGCATCCTCGAGCGAGAGGGGATCGCCGCCGGTGATGAGCACTTCACGCACTTCGGGGTGCACGCGGAGCCAGCGGACCGCCGGCCGCGGGTCGGTCGCCGCGGCGGCACGGCTCAGCTCATTCCGCCGCGTGCAGTGTCGGCAGCGCACCGCACAGGCCCCGGTGGCCCAGAACGCGGCGCGGTCCACATAGCGCCGTACCAGTCCCAGCGCGACGCGGTGGCCGAGTTCGTTGAAGGGATCCGGCGGGAGCGCTTCGTCGCTGACCTCCTCGCGCGAGGGCACGCACTGGCGCGCGATCGGGTCGTCGGGCGCCAAGCGTTGGATCAGCGACGCGTAGTACCGCGTAACGGCCATCGGCCAGCCGGTTCGAGACGCGGGGATGATCCAGTCGCTCTCGATCGGCCGTCCGATCGCCGCGGCCAGCTCCCCGGGCGATTGGAGCCGCGCGCGCCACTGCGCATGCCACGACGCTCCCGTTGGCCGGACTCGCAGCCGAGAGCGCGACGCTTCGCGAGTCATCGGACGGCTCCGGAACGAGGCGCCGTATCCCAGGGATCATCGGGCGTTGTCACGATGTCGCGTGCTGGATCAGGCTCAGGAACTCGGTCCGCGTGGCGGGCGAGTTGTGGAAACTGCCGAGCATCGCCGAGGTCACCATCACCGAGTTCTGCTTCTCGACGCCGCGCATCATCATGCACAGGTGCCGCGCCTCGATCACCACGCCAACGCCCTCGGGCTTCAGGTGGTCCATCACGAGGCGCGCGATCTGATGGGTGAGCCGCTCCTGAATCTGCAGCCGCCGCGCGAAAATCTCTGCGATCCGCGCCAGTTTGCTCACGCCAATCACGCGGCCGCGTGGAATGTAGCCGATATGGCAACGGCCAAAGAAGGGCAGCAGGTGGTGTTCGCATAGGCTGAAAATTTCGATGTCACGGACGATGACCATGTGATTGGCCTCGGTCTCGAACACCGCGCGGTTCACGACCTCGTCGGGGTCCTCCGCGTACCCCTTCGTGAGGAACTCCCACGCGCGGGCGACGCGTTCCGGCGTCCGCACAAGTCCCTCGCGCGTTGGATCTTCGCCGATGGCCAGCAACAGCTCGCGCGCGACGCGCTCGAGCGTCTCTCTGCGGTTCGAGTCGGGGGATTGGGGTTTCATCTCAGGCCTCGCTTTCCATCAGGGTCCGGCGGCATGCGGCGGCACGCGCAGGAGCCGCGCGATCACCCACGCGACCGCGATGGCCGCTGCGCCCACCGCCGCGAGCGCCGCCCAGCGGCTCCACGCCGGCGCGATCCCCGGCCGGCACAGGGGATTCGGCTCGCGCGGGCCCAGCTCGCGCACCGGCAGCGCGCCAATCTCCTCGGGCCGGAGCCGTCGTGCCAGATCGTGTTGGGGCGCCGTCAAGCTCGCCGCGCCGTAGTAGAGCGCCGCCGGCCCGTCCGCCACCGCCTCGATCACCCACCAGGCGATCTGGCGAAACGCGCGCGCCCGCACATTCGCCAGTGGGGGATCTTCGCCGCGAAACACATCGAGCCGCCAGTACCGGCCGCGGCCGAAAACGTCAAGCCGCGCGCGCTGATCCATCCCGATCCGGTGAATCTGATCGGAGGCAATGTGGATCCACGTGCCAGTTGGATGCGGCGCGACCCAAATCGTCACCGGCCGCGCGTACTCCCCATCTGCCTCGATCTCGATGCGGTTGAGGGGACCGCCGCGCACGCGCGTATCGAACAGGAGCGATTGCCACTGCGGCCGCTCGGCCGGCGGCGCGATGGCGGTCCATTCAACCCGCTCGAACGGGGCGTCCGGCGCCGGCAAGACGTCGGCGAGCACCTCGATCCGCTCGATCACGGCCGCCTCTGGCCGACGCGGATCGGAGCCGACACGCACCTGCAGGCGGCGCAGATCCGAGGGCGGGTAGCCCACCCGGTCGCTCTGAACAAGGCCGCCCTCGTGGCGCAGCCGCAGCACGTGGCCGGCGGCCAACGTCATCCATGTGTCTGCGTCGTCGCGGCCGAGCACAGTGACCGGTCGAATCCACTCGTCCCCACGCAGCACGATGCGAACGGCATTGTGGATCGGTGGACGGCGGCTGGCATCAACAGACAGATCCGCATCCAACCGCACCTCGCCCGACGGCATGGCGGTGGACACGTTGAGCTGCCGGGCGGCGAGAACGCGGGTGGTGACGAGGGCGGACGGATCGCGCCAGATCAGGCGCGGCCACGGGCGGCCCTCCGTGTCGAACACGCGCAGGTCGGCGAGCAGCGGGTCGTCGCACCCATCGTAGATGTCATCGGTGACGCGCACTCGGAAGCGATCGCCGGGACGGATGTCGCCCCGGATTGGCTGTCGCCACGCGAATGGCGCCCGCGTATCTGCCTCACGGGCGCGGCTCCATGAAGCCGCCAGCAGCGCCGCCGCGAGTCCGCACCGCCTCCAGATGCGCTTCATGGGTCGGGCCGCTCCGGTTGAGGGCGCCGCCACGTTCTCGCGGCGGTCTGATAGAGGTACGAAAGCACCATCATCGCGGCGCCCGCTCCAAGAAACGCCGCGACGCGATGCAGGCCCTGGAGCGCGGCGATGTCCGCCAAAAACAGTTTCAGTGCCGCGATCAGCGCAACCGCGAGGCCCAACCGCCGCCACGCGGCCCGGCGCGCCGCGAATCCCGCGATCACGAGCGCCACCGCGGCCGTGGCCCACCAGAGCGTGATCAAGGAAGAACGCCAGCCGTGCGCGGTCCGGGCGAGCTCGGCGGTGACGGTGGCCACGACCGCCACGAGCGCGCCAAGTTGTGGCCAGGGTGACGAGTCGGTGAGTGCCGACTGCGACACCCAGATCACCACCGCCATTGCCGCCAGCCATCCCCAGACGGCGACCGCAGCGAAGGGAGGTACGGTGCGCAGTCGGTCGTGCGTCAGCCAGAGATCCACCAGCACCAGTTTCACGGCGGCGGCGATGAGCGTGGTGTGGCCGAGCGTCTCGAGCCAGCGGGCCGACTCGCGTCGCGCTACGGCAACCAGCGCGAACCCCAGACCGACGAGGACGGCCGTGGTGATCGCGGCGCCGGCCGGATCGCGCCAGCCCCGCGACCAGCCGACATCCACGAACACTGTCGCGGCGACCGCCCCGAGGCTCGCGGCGAGCAGGAGCAGGGCGGCCGACCCGGCGACGCCGGCGGTGGGCGGCGTCTGCTCCGGAGCGGTCGCGGGGCGACGGACGGCCCACGCGCGGCTCTGCCCCGCGAGGCCGACCGCGCCCAGCAAGCTCACGGCGAAGCGCGCGTTGAAGAACAGGCGCGGCGACGACTCGTAGAGCACCGCGTCATAGAGGAGCGATTTGACGAGACCCGTGAGACCCATCACCAGCGCCGCTTCGCGCCCCAGCGGCAGGTCGAGACGGTCGGTAAGACGCGCGATGAGCAGGCCGCCGAGAATCCAGCCTGCGGAGACCCATGCGCCGTCGAGCTGCGCCGGCAGCGCGAAGCACGCGAACGCAAGGCCGGCAAGCAGCCTCACGACCACCGGCCCCGCCGCGGCGCCGAGGTGGCGGCGAAGAGGCAGCGCCCAACCGACGTGGGCCAGCGCCCCGCCGAGCAGCGCGGCGCCGAACCACTCGCTGAGGCGGTCCGTATCGAACCATCGCGCGAGCGCGCCGAGCAGCGCGAGGGAGTTGAGCGCGTGGAGCACCAGCGAGGCGCGCGGGCGAGCGGGCGTCCGCACCCAAAGCCGATCGGCGACCAGGCCAACTTCCACCCAGAGGCCCGCGGCGATGGCGGTGGCGATCGCCCAGCGAGCTGCATCCAGCCCTGTCCAGACTCGAAATGCCGCGGCGGCATACTGCAGCCAGGCAAGGGCGAACGCCAGAACCGCCGGCGCCGTCCAGCCGTGCCGTGCGGTCAGCGCGATCACCGGCAGGTTGACGATCAAGGTCACGATCAGTGTGAACACGGCGTCCGGCGCGTCGCCACCGGCGACGAGGGGCGAGCCGTGGGCGCCGAGCAGCGCCAGCACGGCGATGGTCGGGCTGCGATAGAGCGTGGCCAGCGCCAAAACCACCCCCGAGATGCCGGCCAGTGCGAAAAAGGTCACCCCGGGCGTGAGCAGCCCGTAGAAGGCCGATGCCGCGTAGAGACTGAAATAGAACAGGCCCGCCCCGCCCCCGGTGAGCAAACGCGCCAGACCTAGCGGCGGCGTCGGCTGCCGCGAAAGGCGGTGACCGATCACCACGAGGGCAGCACCGGCCAGCAGCCCCGCCGCCACGCGCACCTCAGGGCCGAGCCACGCCCGTTGAATTGCGTACACGACAAAAAACGCAATGCCGAGCATGACGGCCGCCACGCCCGTGTACGCGACCGCGCGACCGCCCAACGTTTGCTCGATGGCTTCCGAGTCCGCGGCCGACGCAATGGCGCGAGGCGGCGCAGTTGGCAGCGGCGGCGGTGCCGCCGGTGGAGGTGGAGGAACGTCCGGCGCGACCTTCACGGGCGCAGGAGCTCGCGCGGGCTTTGAAGCCGGCGCCGGCGGAAACACCGGCACGGCCGGCGGGTACGGCGGCGCCGCGGGATCATGCCGCAGATGGTCGATCTGCCTCCGTACGGCCTCAATCTGATCGCAAAGACGAGCCAAGCGAATCAACGCCCAGATGGAACAAACCAACGGCAGCCCGAGAACGACCCACAACAACAGCCCTGCCATAAGCGTTGATCTTAGCCCATCGCGAAGGCCGACAACAGAGCAGCGCGAGGATCTCGCCGATTCCGCGCGATGGATCGGGCGACACTCTCGAGGCCGCCGTGGCCAGCACCCTTCCGGATCTTCATCGAAGTCGTCCACTGTGACGGTGCGGCCTATCCAACCGTTGGACGGCCGCCGAGGCGGACGCTCCGAGCATTGGAGCGATGCCCGAATCTTCCTCTCACCGTGGGTGGGGATCGTACAGCGGGCCGCCGATGCGGGCCACGGAGCGGCGGGCCATGCGAGGGGCGGTGTCGGCCATCCCGCGACGACTGGGCCCGCGCATGTGGGTGGGCGCGAGCGGCCTCAGCCGCTGCGGCGGCCCGAGCGGCGATCGCCGGCGGCCGCCGGGGCGGCGGCGGCCGCGGCCGGCAGCGGCGCCCGATGCCAGAGCAGCATGATCGGCGTCGCGATAAAGATGGAGGAGTAGGTGCCGATCACGAGGCCGATCAGCAACAGCAGCGCGAAATCGTTGATCGCGCCGCCGCCGAAGAGGTAGAGCGCGAGCACAGTGAGGATCGTTGTGCCGGCCGTCAGCAGCGTCCGGCTCAGCGTCTGGTTGATCGCGAGGTTCGCGATTTCGACGTAGGACTTCCCGCGCCAGAGTTTCAGCCCCTCACGGATCCGGTCGAATACGACGATCGTGTCATTCACCGAGTAGCCAATGATGGTGAGGATCACCGCGATCATCGGCGCGCTGAGCTGGCGGCCGAGCAGGCAGAATATGCCGACCGAGAGAATCGCGTCGTGCAGGAGCGCAACGATCGCGCCGACCGCGAACGCGAACTCGAACCGGATCGAGATATAGATCACCATGCCGACCAGCGCCCACAGCAGGGCCAGCAGCGCGCTCCGTTTGAGCTCGGCGCCGATGTGGGAGCCGATCTCCTCCTTCTGGACGATGCGGAATCCCGCGTCGGCGAAGCGCTGGGCCAGCGCCGCCTCCGCCGCGGCGGCGTCATCGGAGCTGACCTGCACGACCAGGCGGCGCCCGGCCGCCTCGCCGAGCGCCTCGCGGTACTGAACGAGCGGCTCGCCCTTCACGCCCGCGGCGCGCAACTGGGCGCGCAGCTCGGTGTCGGGCACGGCGCGCTGAAACTCGAGCGTCAGCGCTGTGCCACCGGTGAACTCGACGCCGAGCGTGCGGGTGCCGCGCACGGCGAACACGCCGATCGTGACCGCGAGCAGCGCACCGGAGATGGCGGCGGCGAGCCGACGGTGAGCGAGGAAGTCGAACGATGGCGAGCGGATCCACTCGAGCATCCGCAGCGTGCTGAGGCGTCCGCTCTGCAGCAGTTGATTGAAGAGCATGCGGGTGAATACGACGGCCGTGTAGAGGCTGACGAGAATCCCGGCCGTCAGCATCACCGCGAACCCACGGACGGGGCCGGTGCCCCACCAGAACATCACGATCGCGGCCAGCACCGTCGTGACGTTCGCATCGAGGATCGTGACCCACGCCTTCTCGTAGCCGGCGAGGATCGCGGCGAACAGGTGCTTGCCGGATTTCAGCTCCTCGCGGACGCGTTCATAGATCAGCACGTTGGCATCCACGGACATGCCGAACATCAGCGCAATGCCCGCGATGCCCGGGAGCGTGAGCGTGGGCAATTGCGGCATGCCGGGCGTCCGCGCGAACACGGCGAAGAGGCCCGCGATCATGAACACGCCGAGCGGCAGCAACAGCGCGTTGAGGAGGAGGGCGAGGTCCGCGATCGCGCCGGCGACGCGGTAATACACGAGCATGAACACCGCGACGAGCGCCAGGCCGATCAGGATCGCGATCCGGCCCGACCGCACCGACGCGAGGCCGAGGGTGGGGTCCACGGAGTACTCCTGCGTGATCTTCATGGGCGCCAGCAGCGCGCCGGTCTTCAGCACGTTGACGAGCTGGCGGACCTCGCGCACGTCCATGCCGCGTCCGCTGATCTCGCACGAACGGATCGTCTGGTCGTGCGGGAAGCGGTCGGTGATCTCCGGCGCGGAGCGGAGCACGCCGTCGAGGATGATCGCAAGGCGGCGGCCGCGCTCATTGCCGCGGTTGAGCTCGCCGTTCGGGCGATAGTCGCGCACGATTTCCGTGAACTTCCGCGCTCCCGCGCGCGTGAACTGAAGCTCGACGACCGGCCGTCCGAGCTGATCGGTGTCGGGGCGGGCGTCCTGCACCATGCTGCCGGTCATCAGCGGTGTGCGCTCGACGTACATCGGCCGCCACACAATTCGGCGGGTTTCGCCCTCTTCGTCGCGCTGCAGCATGAAATCGGCACCTTCGCGCGGCGCGAACCGGCGAAGCTCGGCCCAAAACCGGGAGTCCATCTCCTCGTCCGGCACCGCGCTTGGATCGCGTACATAGAAGAAGTTGTCGGGGCTGGTGCCCTCGATCCGGAAGCCGCGCGGCGCGCGCTCCTCGTCGAAGAGGCGTTTCACCCATTGGTCGTTGTTCTTGTGCACGAGCCGGAACTCGAGAAACGCGACGCTCTGAATCGCGCGGCGCGCCTCGTCGCGCTTCGCGGCGTCTACGCCCGGCATCTGCACGATGATGCGGTCGGCGCCCTGGGGATAGATTTGCGGCTCCGCGATGCCGAGGCCGTCGATGCGGTTCCGGATCGCCTCGAGCGCGACGTCGCGGGAGGCCCTCGCCTCCCGTTCCACCGCCGCGTCGAGCGCCTCACCCTCGAGGTCCGGGCTTTTTTGCTTCAGGCGTGTACGCAGTTCGTCGCGGTCCACCTCGACGGTGAACGAGGTGCCGCCGCGCAGGTCGAGGCCAAGCCGGATCTTGCCGCGTTGCACGACACGACCGCTCGCGTCCACGCGGTCGAACGGGGGCCACACGATTGCGGCGGAGGCCACCAAGGCCGCGGCCAGAATCATCCACTGCCACCACGGTGTTTTCTGCATCGGAGAATCTCCCGTTGAAGCTGGCTTAGCTGCCGCGCGCGGGATCGTCCGCCGGCGCTTCGTCCTTGGTCAGCACTTGTGCGACCGCGCTGCGCAGCGCCTCGACCTTCACGCCGTCCGCAATGCGGATCATGCAGGTTCGCTCGCGCAGGCCCGTGATCATGCCGATCAGACCCCCGGCGAACACGACGCGGTCACCGATCTTGAGCGCTGAAAGCATCGCCTGCCGCTCGCGTTCGCGCCGCTGTTGCGGACGGATGATCAGGAAGTAGAACATCGCGATCATCAGCACCAACATCATCGGCATCATGAGCGGCGACTGTTCCGGCGCGGCGGCGCCGGTGGCGATCCAAATCGGCAGAGGAATCATGGCGAGGTCTCCGGTAGCGCCGCGGCGGCGCGAAGATGCTCCTCGGACGGTTCACGGTACGTCGCGGCGATCTCCGCGCGAAACGCACCGAACTGGCGCGCCTCGATCGCCGCGCGGGCGCGGCGCATCAGCGTCGCGTACCACTGAAGGTTGTGGAGCGTCAGCAGCCGAAGACCGAGCATCTCGCCGACCTGTAACAGGTGGCGCAGATAGCCGCGGCTGAACGAACGGCAGGCGGGGCAGCCACAGCCCTCCTCGATCGGCCGGGCGTCGTCCGCATAGACGGCGGCCTTCAGCGGGAACCGGCCGCGCGACGTGAACGCGGTGCCGTGCCGCGCAAGCCGCGTCGGCATCACGCAGTCGAACAGGTCCACGCCTGCGGCGATCATGTCCAGCATCTGCCGTACGCCTCCGACACCCATCACGTAGCGCGGGCGCTCCGGCGGCAGGTGGGGTACTGTGGCCTCGACCGCCGACCGAATCCTCTCCTCGGGCTCGCCGACGCTCACTCCGCCGATCGCGTAGCCGTCAAACCCGATCTGCCGTAGCGCGCACACGCAGTGCGCGCGCAGCGCGGGATGGCCCGCCCCCTGCACGATGCCGAAGAGCAATCCGCCCTCGGCCCGCGGCTGTCGCGCGCATCGAACCGCCCAGTCTAGGGTGCGTTCCACCGCCCGGCAAGCCGTCGCCTCGTCGCAGTCGCCGGGGGGACACTCGTCGAGCACCATCGCGATGTCCGAGCCGAGCCGGCGCTGGATGTCCATCACGAGTTCCGGCGTCAGGTGGTGTCGCGCGCCGTCATAGGGTGAGCGGAACTCGACGCCCTCGTCGGTGACGCGCCGCAGGTGCGAAAGGCTATAGACCTGGTAGCCGCCACTGTCGGTCAGAATGGCGCGCGGCCAGCCCATGAAGCGGTGCAGCCCGCCGAGCGCCTCGACCCGTTCGACACCCGGCCGCGCGAACAAGTGGTAGGTGTTCGCCAGCACCACATCGAACCCGAGCGCGAGCAGCTCGTCCGGTGCGACGCCCTTCACCGCGCCGGCCGTACCCACGGGCATGAACGCCGGCGTCTCAATCACGCCGTGCGCGGTGTGCAGCCGTGCGCGCCGTGCCATCCCGTCGGTTGCGAGAATCTCAAATGTACCCGGCGTCGCCATCGAATGGCCATGAAGAGGTGCGAGGATAGCCCGCCGCGGCGGCGAAATCGAGCGATCCGGCCTGATCGAATCGTTGCGGGGGAGCCGGTGGTCCCCTCCGCGCCTCGCCACCCGACCGCTGGAGGACGCCCACGGCCGCTCAGGCGGTGGGCCCCGGTGTGTCCACGGCTTGGCCCCCCATGGCCGGCCGCCTCCCGTGATTGGACGGCACAGCGGTTCGCACCTGTTTCCTGTGCAATCGCCGGATGGGGAGCCCCGCTGGGAGCCTGATCCCGCTCACCGGTCTGCGATGCCGGGTGGGCGGCCGGTGGAGTCACGTGGCGGCACCCGGAGGAAATCGCTCTGCGGTCGAGCGCGTGCCCGTCGATCTCTTCTTCGCGCGGCTCCACGCCGATCGCCGCCGCTCGCGCCCGCAGGATGGACACGGAGAGCCGTGGCGTCTACCCCTTTGACCGGAGCACCCGCACGCTCAACGGGCGAGGTTCGAGGCACCGACCCCTGAGGGGCGAGCCGGAGGGAGTGCGGACGTGAGCGGGGAGGAGCTGCGTACACCAACGGCGTCCACCGGGGCGGTGGGTGAGGTGGCCGCGGGGCCGCGCGTCTCGAGCTCATAGAGCCGGGCGAAGGTCTGTGCGTGCCGCACGAAGTCGCCGAGAAAAAGCACCGGATGCGGTCCGCCGTACACGTCGCAGACGTCCGCAACGCCGTCCATGCGGGCGAGCACGCGGGTTGCGCACCCGCCGGTGGGAGGGGCGGCCGGAGAGCCGAGGCACTCGCCGCCCCAGACGTCGAGCCGCTTCTGACCGCTGTGGTACTTCAGCAGGGTGATCCGTTCGCCCGCGGGCCACTGCACGTCCAACGCGAGCGTTTTCGGCAACTGATGGAAGAACGGCCGCAACGCGTACGGCGCCGGCGGCGCCGTTGGTCCCCGCAACCGCGGCGCGCACGTGCAGTGGGCGCCGAAATACAGATTCTGCTCCGTGTCGAATTCCGGGTTGTGCTGGAAGCCGCTGCGCCCGAAACAGGCTTCGCCCAGCATCAACGTCAGTGTGGCGTTGAGGTCGTTTTCGCAGCCGCAGGGCACGAGGCGGCTGTTCAGGAGCGCGAAGCTCAGACACGGCTTGCGGTGCTTCAGAAAGAGACATTCGATCGTAATGGCGTCGGCGTCGAACTCCGCGAGCAGCCGCTCGACGGTCGCGTGCGCGCGGACGGCGTCGAAAACAGCCTCGTCGGACAGGTCGGTCACGCTGCGGGCGCGGGCGCGCACCTCTCGCGCGAGCCGTTCGAGCGGCGGGGTCAGCGCTTGCGCGTCGAACCGGTCATTGAACTCGGCGGCCGGCAATGTGGTGATGTGGGTGCCGAAGAACGCTTCCGTGGTCTCCGACGTCGTCTCTGCACGGCCGGAGATTCGCAGCAGATGGGCGGCGCGCATCGCAGTGCGCGCGCGGACCGCGCGCAGGCCGCGCTCGATCGCCGCCCAGTTCTCGATCGAGTGGATGTACTGCGTGCGGGGCGCGCGGCGGAGGTACTCGGGCGGCAACTGATGGTTTGCGCCGACGGGATGGTACACGATCAACGGCCCCGGCCATCGCTCGAGTACTGGCTTCAGTTTTGGGCTGAAGCTGTTCCAAAAGTTCACGACGAGGAGTGCGTCGGGCGGGTCCGCCAGCGCGGAGTCGAGCCAGGCGGCGATCGCGGCGTTCGTATACAACGGTGATGGCTCGAACTGGAGATCGAGCTGGAGAGGTTGAGCCATCTCGCCGATCCGGCGCTCAAACTTCGCGCGCTGTGCCTCGGGCTCGAACTGATTGCCGGGCCATGTGAACCAATGATGCGGCGCCCAGTTATCCTCACACTGGCCGGCTTGCACAACGTCGGCCGGGGGATAGAGAAAGACTCCCCGCATGCGCGTGCGCGGCGCGCGACGACGCCCCGCGGACGCCGTCTCCGCCGGGGGGACGGTCCGGCATCCGTGGAGCCACGAAACGGAGGTGAGGGCGCTCAGCGCGCCGAGGAACGAACGGCGGTCTAGCTTCATCGTGAGTCTCCGGGACAGCGACGGCGGGCCTCATCGGCACGCGCGCTGGCCTGGTCCACACCGGCGGTCGTTGCCGTGTCCTCCGCGGAATCGTCGGCCAGCCGCCGGGCCAGCTCCCCGAGGCATCGGGCGGTGCCGAGCGACGGCTGGAGCCAGGACGGATCCGAGACGGCGATACGGCGAGGGACGGTGCCGGCGACGGACGGCCACCGGCGCCGCCACCAGTCCCGAGCCGCGGCGGCCTCGGCCGTGGGGGCGTGAACGAGAAGGATGTCCGGCCGCGATTGCCAAAGGTGCTCCAGCCCGACGACGTTCCACCCGGGTCGGCCGGGAAGATCGGCCGCGGCATTGTCGCCGCCCGCCAGCTGGATGATGTCTCCGACGAACGTCGCCGGCCCCGCGACGAGGGGGTGCTCCGTACCGACGATGAACAGAACGCGCGGGCGGCGCGGCGGTGGCGGGCGATCCTGGTATTGCTCGATCGTTTGTTCAAACTCTGTGATCGTCGGCGGGGGCTGCTGCGGGTCTCCGCCGGACAGCTCGTGAAGCCGGCGGGCCGCGCGGGGAATGTCGGCGAGTCGTTCCAGACCGAGGCGTTCGACGCGCAGCGCGGAATACAGCCGCTGCGCCTCGCGAAGGCCGGCCGGCGGCTCGCTCTGGAGCACAACGAGGTCGGGCCGCACCGCGAGCAGCGCCTCGAGGTGCACGGAGTGGGCGTCGCCGACGACCGGCCGCGACTCGCCCGGCGGCAGACGGGTCCACTGGGTGATGCCGACGACTTGGGGACCTCGGCCGATTTCGAACGCAATCGCGGCCAGCGCGGGCGACCATGGGACAAGGCGAGGCCCTTCAGCGCCGTGGGTAACGTGATCCGTGGCGAACAGGCCACTTGCGGCTGCCGCTACCGCGACTCGTGCACAAACTCTTTTCATTCCCGAATGCCGTCGCTATAGTAGAGGCTACGGTCGGAACACAAACCGAACAGGAGGATACAGCATGAGCCGAAAAATCCGAATGGGCATGATCGGTGGAGGTCCCGGCGCCTTCATCGGCGAGGTACACCGCAAGGCCGCGCGGTTGGACGGGCAGATTGAGCTGGTGGCCGGGGCGTTCGACATTGATCCGAACAAGAGCATCCAGCAGGGCAAGGCGCTGAACCTCGATCCGAAGCGTGTGTATCCGGACTACAAGACCATGATCGCAAGCGAGAAAGCGCTTTCGCCCAACGAGCGCATTGACTTCGTCGCGATCACGACGCCGAACAACTGGCATTTCCCGATCGCGTCCGCCTTTCTGAAGGCGGGTTTCCATGTGATGTGTGAGAAGCCGATGACGATCAACGTGGCCGAGGCGCGCAAGCTGAAGAAGCTGGTGGAGCAGACCGGGCTCGTGTTCGGGCTGATGCACAACTACGTCGGCTACCCGATGGTGAAACTCGCGCGCGATATGGTGCGCCAGGGCGATCTCGGGGCCATCCGCAAGGTGGTTGTGCAGTATCCGCAGGGCTGGCTGGCGCGGCCGATTGAGCGCGAGGGCCAGATGCAGGCGGCGTGGCGCACCGATCCGAAGCAGAGCGGGGCGGCGGGCTGCATGGGCGACATTGGCACGCACGCGGCGAACCTGGCGGAGTACATCACGGGGCTGCGGATCGAGGCGGTGTGCGCAGACCTGACCACGTTTGTCCCCGGCCGGAAGCTCGACGACGACGGCAACGTGCTGCTCCGCTTCAAGGGTGGCGCGAAGGGTGTGCTGCATGCCAGCCAGGTCTCGATTGGCGAGGAGAACAATCTCGCGATTTGGGTGCACGGCGAGAACGCGAGCCTCGAGTGGCACCAGGAGCATCCGAACTACCTGTACGTGCGGCGGATCGACTCTCCCGAGGAGGTGTGGAAGCGCGGCAACGGCTACATCGGCAAGAAGAGCCCCGCGGCCGCGCGGGCGACGCGCCTGCCGTTCGGCCATCCCGAGGCGTTCATCGAGGCGTTCGCGAACCACTACGTGAACTTCGCGAGCGTGCTGCAGGCGCTGGACGAGAAGCGCAAGCCAACCGAGCTGGAGCTCGATTTCCCGGGCGTCGAGGAAGGGCTGCGCGGAATGCTCTTCATTGAGTCGGTTGTGAAGTCGTCGAAGCTCGGCGCGAAGTGGGTGAAGATTCCGACGGCCTGAAGCGCCGTCCCGCGGCGGGTGAACCCGCCCGCCGAAACAGACCGCGCCGCTCCGTTCCCGGCGGAGCGGCGCGGTTGTCTTCGAGGCCGCATCGAAACCTTGGATAGTTGGTTGGGCGACGGCGGCGTCACCGCAGGCCTCCGATGCGTCGAGCCGCGCCGTTGGGCGCAGGATAGCCTGCGACGGGCGCCGTGGACCGCGGCCGTTGTCGCCGAGCGTGCTCGGTTCTCCCGCCGCCGACGGGGGTTGACAGATCCCGGCCGCTTCCGATTGTGTAGTGCGGCGCGGAAGGGCGCGGAGTGCGCAACGATGCTCGCAACCATACGGTCCGGAGCCGTGATCGGCGTGGACGCGGTTCCCGTCGACATTGAGGTGAACGCCGGCGGCGGGGATCCGAAGACGATCATCGTCGGCCTGCCGGACACCTCGGTTCGGGAGAGCATCGACCGGGTCTGGACCGCGCTCGCGAATTCGGGGTTTCCGCCGCCGCGCGGCCGCACCACGATCAATTTGGCGCCGGCCGACCTGCGGAAGGAGGGACCGATCTACGATCTACCGATTGCGCTCGGCGTGCTGGTGGCGACGGGTGCGTTGGATGGAACGCGGCTGGCGGATCTCGCCGTCGTGGGCGAGCTGGCGCTCAGCGGCGAGGTGCGGCGGGTGCGCGGCGTGCTCCCCATTGCGGTTGGCGCTCGGCGCGCCGGCGTGCGCGGCATCCTGGTCCCGCCGGAGAACGGGGAAGAGGCCGCGGTGGTGGAGGGGCTCGAGGTATATCCGGTGGACACGCTGCGGGACGCCGCCGACTTTGTTGCGGGTGCGCTCGACGTCCCGCCGCTGCGCCTCGATACCACACAGCGGTTCGCGGAGAGCTGGCAAACCGCCGAGGACTTCGCCGACGTGAAGGGGCAGGAGTTCGCGAAGCGCGCGATCGAGGTCGCGGTCGCGGGCGGCCACAACCTGCTTGCGATCGGCCCGCCAGGCACCGGCAAGACGATGCTCGCGCGGCGCGTGCCCTCGATCCTGCCGCCGATGACGCTCGAGGAGGCGCTCGAGGTCACCAAGATTCACAGCATCGCCGGCACGCTCGCCTCGCACCAGCCGCTCGTGACGGTGCGGCCGTTTCGTGCGCCGCACCACACGATCTCCGATGCCGGCCTGCTCGGCGGCGGCACGCACCCGATGCCGGGTGAGGTGAGCCTCGCGCACCACGGTGTGCTGTTCCTGGATGAGCTGCCGGAATTCCACCGCAATGTGCTGGAGGTGCTGCGCCAACCGCTCGAGGACGGGTTCGTGACAATTTCGCGCGCCGCGGCGGCCGTGACGTTTCCGTGCCGTTTCATGCTCGTGGCGGCGATGAACCCATGCCCGTGCGGCTACTTCGGCGATCCGCGCCGCGACTGCCGCTGCACGCCGCTGCAGATCCAGCGCTACCGCAACCGCATCTCGGGACCGCTGCTCGACCGCATTGACCTCCACATCGAAGTGCCGTCGGTGCGCTACTCGGAGCTCGCCAGCCTCGAGCGTGGCGAGTCGTCGGCCGCGATTCGAGAGCGAGTGGTCGCGGCACGCCGTCGTCAGCAGGATCGCTTTCGCGACACGCGCGGGGTCCACTGCAACGCCGCGATGCGGGCCGCGGAGGTCCAGCGATATGCCCGACCCGATGCGCAGGGCCGCGAGCTCCTGCGCGCCGCGGTGAACGATCTGCACCTGAGCGCGCGCGCCTATGACCGAATCCTGAAGGTCGCCCGGACGATCGCGGACCTCGACGGCTCGGAGGAGGTCTGCGCGGCGCACATTTCGGAGGCGATTCAGTACCGCACGCTGGATCGGCAAGTGTGGTCGTGAGGGGCGGTCGTCGGGCGGCCGCTGTAGTGGCGGCCGTCGCTCTGCGCGTAGTGGCGGCGGGCGAGTCGTTTGTGGCGATCGAATCGTTGGCGTCGGCCTGGGGGATGACCGTTGCGAAATCGTCCACCACGCTCGTCGAGCTGCGCGGCCGGTGGACCACACTGCAATTCGTGCCGCTCACGCGCCAACTTCGCGTGAACGGTACGCTCGTCTGGCTCAACGACACTGTGCGCGAGGCCCGCGGCCGCTGGGCGATCAATGCTGTTGACCGTGCGAAAACTCTGGAACCCATTCTTTCGCCGTCGCGGCATCTTGTGGGACTCTCCGCCGGTCTGGTGCTGCTGGACCCGGGGCATGGCGGCGACGACCCCGGCGCGGTGGGGCCGGAGGGTTTGTTGGAAAAGCATCTCACGCTCGACCTCGCGCGGCGGGTGCGCGTCCAACTCGCGAACCTTGGCATCCGTTCAATTCTCACGCGCGATTCGGACCGCGCGCTCGGCCTCAGCGAGCGCGCGGCGCTGGTCCGCCGGCACGGCGCGCACGTGTTCGTGAGCCTGCACTTCAACGCGACGGCCTCGCGCTCGATTTACGGCGTTGAGACCTTCGCGCTGACGCCGCGCGGCTACAGCTCGACCGCGGGCGGCGACAGTTCCTCGTGGCGCCAGAGCGCCGTCGCGGGCAACCGGCACGATGCGGCCAACGTTGTGCTCGCCTATCAGATCCAGCGATCGTTGCGGCAGTGGCTCGGGCCCGATCACGATCGCGGCGTCCGGCGTGCGCGCTTTCAGGTGCTGCGCGAGGCGACCTGCCCGGCGGTGCTGGTGGAATGCGGTTTTCTGAGCCATCCCGCCACGGCGCGGCGGTTGCGCTCCGCCGAATACCTCGATGCGCTCGCGCAGCGGATCGCGCTGGGCATTCAGGAGTATGTCCGCGCGGTCCGCGCAGCCGCGCCACCGCCGGCCGTTCGCTGATGGCTCTTGATTCGCTGCCCGTCGCCTCCGAGAGCGCTCGGACGACTGCGGTGGGTCCGGCCAACGCGCCCACCGGCATGACGACGCCGCGGGTTGTGGTTCGCTGAACCGCGAGGCGAGGCGAAGGCTCCTGCCGGCGCCCTCTGGCCGCGGTGTGCCTGAGCCCGAGAACCGGTGGCGCCGACTCGCCGGGCTTGAGGTATCGCCGCGCTCGGCCCCCCATCACCAGGTCGAGGCACGGTCACCGGGCGGCCCCCGGGGCCGGGCGGTCGATGCCCCGGGTGACCTCCACGCGAATAGAGCCGTCGGCGTCAAACCACAGTGGATCCAGCGCGATGAACCGACGGAAATTGATCCGGTCGTCGAACTTCTGGTGATACACCATCCACCAGCCGCCATCTGGTCCGCGCACGACACAGTGGTGACCGGGGGCGATCACGCCATGTCCCGAACGCGCGATGGGATTGCCGGGATGTTTGCGGAAGGGACCGAGCGGCGAGGCCGACGTCGCGAAGCCGATTGCGTAATGAGGACTGTCGGCGCCGCTGCCGGAATACATCAGGTAATACGTGGCCCCGCGGCGCAGCACGAAGGGGCCTTCGGTGACCCGGCCGTGCGCGGTCTCCCATGGCTCGGTGGGGCGGATCAGCTCGACCGGTTCTCCCGCTGGACGGCGCGGATCGGCCATGGCCCGCCCCATGATCCGAAATCCCTGCGACAGATCCACATAGTAGAGGTAGAGTCGGCCGTCGTCGTCGAGAAACGGATGCGCGTCAATTGCGGGCGCGACAAGGTCCGTCGGATCGCCATAGGGCCCCTCCGGCCGATCGCTCGCGGCGACGCCGATGAGCTTTTGCAGACCGCCCGATGCCGTCGTTTGATGGACGGTGTAATAGAGGTAAAACCGGCCGTCCGGCGCGGCCAGCACCTCCGGCGCCCACAGGCCGCCACGCGGATCGCTCCAGCCGTCGCCGAGGCGCCGCCAGTTCACGAGGTCGGTCGATTCGAACACCGGGTAGGCACGCCCGTGTCCGGTCGCGTAGAGCAGATATCGCTCGTGATGGCGCAACACGAACGGATCGGCCAGTCCCTCGAGACCCGGCAGAGGATTTCGATACATGCGCGGCGGCGGTTCCTGCGCACCGGCGGCCACCGCCCCCGCCCCGATCAGGGCGTACATCCGCCATCGGCGCTGGGTCCGCCGGGCTGGGCGGGCGGCGGGTGTGCTCATCCGGTGCGTTCGCGGTACAGGTTGGTGATCGGCATGCATCGGTCCCGTCCAAACGCTTTCGGCGTGATCTTTACGCCCGGCGCTCCCTGCCGCCGCTTGTATTCGGCCGCGTCCACCATCCGGATCACGCGGCGCACGGTCTCGGGATCAAATCCCCGCGCGACAATCCGATCGAACGAGAGATCCTGCTCGACGTAGAGCTCCAGGATCGGGTCGAGCACCCGATACGGCGGCAGCGTGTCGTCGTCGCGCTGGCCCGGTCGCAGCTCGGCGGTGGGTGGCCGCGCCATCACGGATTCGGGAATCGGCGGCGGGCCCCCGCGAGCGTTGCGCCAGCGCGCCAGCTCGTAGACGAGCGTCTTCGTCACATCCTTCAGCAGTGTGTAGCCGCCCGACATGTCGCCATACAACGTGCAGTAGCCCGTCGCCAGCTCGCTCTTGTTGCCGCACGAAAGTGCCAACCAGCCGAACTTGTTCGAGAGCGCCATCAGCGCGACGGACCGGATCCGCGCCTGGAGGTTCTCCTCTGTGGCGTCCGGGCGGCGGCCGATCCACTGCCCGGAGAGCTGCCGCAGAAACGCCTCGAACAGGCTGTCCATGCAGATTTCACGGAACTCGATGCCGAGGTGGCGCGCGACCCGTTCGGCATCGGCGCGCGTATCGGCCGAGGTGTAGCGGGTAGGCATGGTCACGCCGACCACACGCTCCGCCCCGAGCGCGTCGGCCGCGATCGTCGCGACGAGCGACGAGTCAATCCCGCCGCTCAATGCAACGACGCAACGC
This sequence comes from uncultured bacterium, assembly GCA_938010045.1. Lineage (GTDB taxonomy): Bacteria > Verrucomicrobiota > Kiritimatiellia > PWTM01 > PWTM01 > CAACVY01. Next base: position 29,971 of record CALLFZ010000033.1, on the reverse strand, counting down.
TGAAACCCGTTCTTGTCCACGTAGTCGCGCAGTCCGAGCGACAGCGCCCGGTACACCTCTTCCGGTCCGTCGGGCCAGGGCTCCATCCGCCCGGCGCTGGCCTCGTCCTTCGTGGCGCCGGAGATGGCGGCGCCGGTCTCGATCAGCTCGCACTCGGGGAACACCGCGTCCTCGGCGCGGTACCGAGCCGGCACCTCGACGATCAGCAGATCCTCGGAGAACGCGCGCGCCTGCGCGAGCACACGGCCGGTGGGGTCCACCGCGAAGCTCGCGCCATCGAACACCAGCTCGTCCTGGCCGCCGATGAGGTTCGCGATCGCCACCGGCGCATCCACCGCGGCCGCCGCCGCGCGCAGGATCGCGACGCGTTGGCGGCTGCGCCCCCGGTGGTAGGGCGAGGCGGCAAGGTTCACGAGCAGGTCGAGCCGACCGCCCCGCATGGCGCGGCAGGGCTCGGCGGAGGTGTTCCACGAGTCTTCGCAGATGTGAATACCGATCGCCGAGCGGCCCTGTCGTAGCACGGTCGGCCGGCGGCCGGGTATGAACAGGCGACGCTCGTCATAGACGCCGTACGAAGCCAGCGCCTGTTTGCGCCCGACGCCGCGCACAAATCCTCCGTGGAAGACGAACGCGGCATTGTACGGTCGCGGGTCGGACAGGTCGTCGCCGCGCTGCGGCGCCCCGACGATCACAACCGGCTCGCGCGGCAGCCTCGCCGCGAGCCGAGCAATTTCGACGCCGCAGTCCTCGATGAAATGCGGCTTGAGCACGAGGTCCTCCGGCGGATAGCCGGCGAGGCACATCTCTGGGAAGACCACCACCTCGGCGCCCCGCCGTACCGCCTCCTCGGTGAACCGCACGACTTTGTCAGCATTGGGAATCAGGGCGCCGACGGTGGGGTTGATCTGCGCGAGCGCAACGACGATTCGGTTCATGCCGCTCAAGCTAGTCCGAATCGCCGGCGGCCGACAAGCCGCGTGGTCGGCGGCGCTGAGCGCCTCGCGGCGTCCAATCTTTGGACCGGACGCGCCCGCGGCCGTCCCCTGCGGGGAGGTGCGCCGCGGCTCGGCCGTAGTCCGCGCCCGGGGAGAGGCCGCAGCCACTCGCCGATCCGCTTGACCTTTCCGGCGACGGCGCGGATAAGCTGCGACAACTCGCGATGAACCGGTGGGCCAGCGCGATCCGACTCCTTCGGCCGGAGCAGTGGACGAAGAACGCCGCGGTGCTCGCGGGTCTCATGTTCGCGCGGCGGGTGGGCGATCCTGTCGCCGTGGCGCGCGCGCTGGCGGCGTGCGCGGCGTTCTGTTTGGCCTCGAGCGCAGTCTATGTGGCCAATGATCTGCTCGATCGCGAGGCCGACCGCCGCCATCCGGTGAAGGCGCGCCGGCCGCTGGCCTCGGGTGAGCTTGGAGTTGGCGAGGCGTTGCTGGCCGGGGCGCTCGTGGCGCTCGGCGCGCTCGGCATCGCGGCCGCGGTGGGTCGCCGGCTGATGGTCGGCGTGCTGGCCTACTGGGCGCTACAGGCGGGTTACAATGCGGTGTTCCGGCGCCGCCCGGTGCTGGACGTGATCGCGTTGGCGTCCGGGTTCGTGCTGCGCGCGTTCACGGGCGCATGGGTGATCGAGGTGGAGGTGTCGCCCTGGATGCTCGTCTGTGCATTTCACCTGGCGTTGTTTCTCGCGATCGCGAAGCGTCGCCATGAGGCGGCCATGCTCGAGGACGCAGCGGGCGGCCACCGCGCCTCGCTCACAGGCTGCCCGATGGCGGTGCTGGACCAGTGGATGCAGATGGCGGCTGCCGCGACCATCGTCAGCTACTCGCTCTATACGCTTTCGGAGCAGACGATCCGCAAGTTTGGTGGTCACCGTCTGATCTGGACGCTGCCGTTCGTCGTCGCGGGGGTGTTTCGCTATGTGTGGCTCGTGCAGCGCGGCGAGGCGGGGGGGCGACCGGAGCGCGCGCTATGGTCCGACCGGCCGCTGCTGGCGACGGTCGCTGCGTGGGCCGCGGTTGCCGCTTGGCTCGTGCACCGCTGAGGAGGGGCCGGCCGATTGCGCCGCTGCGGCCTGGCGCGCTACGATGGCCGCACAATCGCGATGTGAATGCCAATGCAATGCAACCCCGGTTGTTCAACACGCTGACGCGCACGGTCGAGCCGTTCGAGCCGATGGACGGCGCAACCGTGCGTATGTACACCTGCGGCCCGACCGTCCACGACTACGCGCACATCGGCAATTTCCGTGCGTACGTGTTCGAGGACCTGCTGCGCCGCGTCCTCAAGTTCCACGGCTGGGACGTGCGGCAGGTGATGAACCTCACCGACGTGGACGACAAGACCATCCGCAAGTCCCGCGCGGCGGGCCTACCGCTGCGCGAGTACACCGCGCGCTACACTACGGCGTTCTTCGAGGACCTCGACGCGCTCCGCATCGAGCGGGCCGAGCACTATCCGGCCGCGACCGCGCATGTGCCCGACATGATCCGGCTGATCGAGCGGCTCATCGCGGGTGGCTACGCCTACAAGTCCGACGACGGCTCCGTGTACTTTCGGATTGAGCGCTTCCCGGCCTACGGGCGGCTCGCGCGGCTCGACCTCTCAGGGCTCAAGCCCGGCGCGCGCGTGGCGCAGGACGAGTACGAGAAGGAGCATGTCGGCGACTTCGCGCTGTGGAAGGCCTGGGACGAAGCCGACGGCGACGTCGCCTGGGATTCGCCGTGGGGCCGCGGGCGGCCGGGCTGGCACATCGAGTGTTCCGCGATGAGCATGCGCTATCTCGGCGAGAGCTTCGATATTCACACCGGCGGCCAGGACAATATCTTTCCGCACCACGAGGACGAGATCGCGCAGAGCGAGGCGGCGACGGGCCGGCCACTGGCACGGTTCTGGCTGCACTGCGCACACCTAATCGTTGAGGGGCGGAAGATGTCAAAGTCGCTGAACAACTTCTTCACGCTCCGCGATCTGCTCCAGCGGGGCTGGACCGGCCGCGAGGTGCGGTACGTGCTGCTCGGCACCCACTACCGGCAGAGCCTGAACTTCACGTTCGATTCGCTCGGCGCCGCGCGCGCCGCGCTTCGGCGGCTCGACGAGTTCCGCGAGCGGCTCGAGACGGTCGCCGCCGGCGCCTCGCCAGGCGCGGCGCCCGAATGGGCGGCCGGCGCGCGCGCCGCGTTCCATGACGCGCTCGCCGATGACTTGAACATCTCCGGCGCGCTCGGTGTGCTGTTCGACCTCGTGCGCGATGGGCATCGGGCGATGGACGCGAACGCCCTCGCGCCCGCGGGCGCCGCGGCGGTGCTGGCGTTGCTGGACGAGTGGGATCGCGTGCTGGCCGTCCTGCGGCCGGACGGCGACGGGGAGGAGGATGGCGAGGCGGCGGTGCAGGAGCTCCTCCGGCGGCGCGAGGTCGCGCGCGCGGCGCGCGATTGGGCCGAGGCGGACCGGCTGCGCGCGGAGATCGCCGCGAGGGGCTGGATCGTGCAGGATACCCCCCAGGGGCCGAAGCTGCGGCGCCGCTGAACGATGAGGCGCGGGAGGTTCATTTCGATCGAAGGACCCGACGGCGCTGGGAAGAGCACGCAGGCGCGGCGGCTCATCGCGCGGCTCGAGCGGCGAGGTGTCTCGGTGGTGGCCACCCGCGAGCCCGGCGGCACGGAGGCCGGGGAGGCGATTCGCCGCATCCTGCAGCACGAGGAATTCCGCGAGCCACTCTGCGCAGAGGCCGAGCTGTTGCTCTTCTCGGCCAGTCGCGCGCAGCTCGTGCGCCGTGTCATCTCGCCGGCCCTCGAGGCGGGCATCTGGGTGGTCGCGGACCGCTTTGCGGACTCGACGACCGTATACCAAGGCATCGCGCGCGGGCTTGATCTCGAGGCGGTCGCCGCGGTGCACCGGTTCGCGGTGGACCGCGTCTGGCCCGATCTGACCCTGATCCTCGACATCGCGCCGGAGGAGGGACGACGGCGGCGGGCGCAACGCGAGCGCGAGACGGGCGGCGGCCCCGACCGGATGGAACGCGAGCGCACCGAATTCCACGAACAGGTGCGGGCCGGTTATCTTGAACTGGCGCGCCGCGAGCCGGCGCGGTGCCGGGTGATTTCCGCCGCGGCGCCGGAGGACGAGGTCGAGGCCGCAGTGTGGTTCGAGGTCGAACGTGTCCTCTTCGCTTGAGGTCCGGATTCCCGGATGGGCTGCGCTGCAGGAGGCGGCGCGGAGCGGCCGGCTGGCTCCCGCCTATTTGATAATGGGTTCGCCGAGACGGGAGGGGCTTCGTGCGGCGGTCCAGATGCTGCAGCTCGTGTTCTGCGTCCAGCCCGGCCGTGCTTGTGGCACGTGCCGCGGCTGCCGGCTGGTGGAACGGCGCGCCCACGTGGATGTCCATTGGCTCGAGCCCGAGAGTCGCAGCCGGCGGATCACGATCGGCGATCCGATGAGCCCCCAGAGCGATCCCGGCGTTCGGTTCGGACTCATCGAGCCGCTCTCGCGCGCGGCGGTGGAGGGCGGATGGAAGGCGGCGGTGGTGTTGGCGGCCGACCGGCTCACGCTGCCGGCCGCGAACGCACTGTTGAAGACGCTGGAAGAGCCGCCCCCCTCGACGCTGCTCCTGCTCGTCTCCGATGCGTCACACCAGATTCCGGCGACGGTCCTCTCTCGCTGCCAGAGAATCGCATTGCCGGCGGACATGTCTCCACCCGAACCGTGGCGGACGCGGTTCCTCGGGCTGCTGGCCGATCTGGCGGCGAACGACTCGCCCGAGCGTCGTCATTCGGCCGCCGCGCGGATGGCGTCGCTCTGGGAGGAGGCAGCGAAGCACATCGAGCAGGAAGCTTCAGGCGACGACGCAGCACCGGCGGACACCGCCGTGGAGGAGGCGCGCGCCCGTGCCGCGTGGCTCGAGTTGCGCGCGGCGTTTCTCGCAGAGTGGCAGGCCTGGGAGCGCGACGCGCTCGCGCTGGCGTTCGGTGTTGCGGCCGAGCACCTGCGCCATCGCGAGCACGCCGAGGCGCTTGCCGCCGAGGCCCGGCGAGCTGGCGTGCGCGGCATTCGCGAGCGGCTTCGGCAACTGGACGCGCTGGAGCACCGGCTCCATCTCAACCTCGGCGAAGCCTCGGCGCTCTGGGCGTTCTTCCGTGATGCTTGACCGCGCGGGAGCCGATGACAGCGGGTCCGCCGAACGACGAAGTGCGGCGCTCGTGAGCGCGCGGCCGGCGCGGTCCACCGCGGCGTCGCGTTGCGATGGGCATCGCATTCTCAAGGACGCAGACGGCGACCGCCTGGGGACCCAGCACCAGCGGTGCGTGGGGTCGGTGACCGCCGCGAATGGGGTGCGGCCCCGGCGAATGAAGGTCGCGACAGGAGGGACGCAGGTCCCGGCTTCGACCGACGGCCCGCGAGGCCGCGGGCCCTCCCTTGCGCCGGGCGTCACGCGCTCGGCCGCGCCGCTGGGCGGCGCCGGCCACGGCCTCGACCGCCCGCGGCGGCGAATCTCCGTTAGTGGGGGGCAATGGGCGCGATCGGGGACGACTCGATCCGGCCGTCGCGCAAGTGAACCGTTCGGTCGCAGCGGGCGGCAATCTCCGGGTTGTGCGTAACCAGGATGACGGTCCGCTGCGGGCCCGCCGAGAGTTCGAAGAGGCATCGTAGCACCGCCTCGCCGCTTTCGGAGTCCAAATTGCCCGTGGGTTCGTCGGCGAAGACGACATCCGGGTCGTTCATCAGCGCCCGGGCGAGGGCCACGCGTTGCTGTTCGCCGCCGGACAGCTCGTTCGGGCGGTGGTCAGCGCGATCGGCGAGGCCGACGCGCTCAAGCAGATCGCGTGCGCGGCGCCGCACCGCGGCGAACTCCGCGGACCGGATGCGGCCGATGCGCGCGGGCAGCAGCACGTTGTCGAGCACGGAGAGTTCGGGCAGCAGGTGATAGGCCTGGAAGACAAGGCCGATGCGGCGCTGGCGGAGTGCGGCGCGCGCGCCGTCGCTCATCGCGTAGAGGTCGCACCCGTCCAGCCGCGCAACGCCGGCTGTGGGGCGGTCGAGGCCCGCGAGGATGTGCAGCAGGGTGGTCTTGCCCGAACCGCTAGCGCCGATGACCGCGAGCCGCTCGCCGGGCGCGACGGCGAGGTCCACGCCGCGCAACACCTCGATCGTCCGGGGGCCGATCTCGAAGCGGCGACAGAGGCCGCTGGCTTCGATCCGGGGCGTGGTGGGGGCGGGCGGCGGCATCGTGGGACTTACTCGTAGCGCAGCGCGGCGGCTGGGTCGAGGCGTGCGGCGCGCCAGGCGGGCAGCAGCCCGGCCAGCAGACAGATCACGAGCACCGAACCCGCGATCAGCGCGACATCGGAGGGGAGGGTGCGGGAAGGGATCTCGGCCAGTTGGTAGAACTCGGGCGGCAGCAGCGAGACGCCGAACTGGCGGTTGAGAAAGCGCAGCAGATCGTTACGCCAGTGAAGTGCCGCAAGGCCGGCGCCAATCCCCGCGACGGTGCCAATCGCGCCCGCGATGGCGCCCTGCCAAAGAAAGATCGCCATGATGCCGCCGGAGGGCATACCGAGGGCTTTGAGCAAGCCGATCTCGCGCGTCTTCTGCACCGTGACGGTGATCAGCGTGTTCGTGATGCCGAACGCGGCAACGATGGTGATGAAGATCAGCAGGAAGAACATCATGTGTTTCTCGGTCTGCAGTACCGTGAAGAGCTGGCGGTTGATCTCCATCCAGGTGCGCGCCTCGACGCCGGGGGGCAGGCGCGGTGCGAGCGCGGCGGCCACTTCGGGCGCGCGGTTCGGGTCGGCCGTGCGCACCTGGATCGCGTGGACGCCGCGGTCGAAGCCGAACAGGTCGCGCGCGACCGCGAGGGAGGTGAACGCGTAGCCGAGATCGAGATCGTACATGCCGACCTCGAACACGCCGGCGACGACGAGGTCCTCCGGTAGGCGTAGCGAGCCAGCGCGCGCAAGGCTGACGGGCGAGAGCACCGTGAGCGTGTCGCCCGCGCGCGCGCCGAGCTGTCGCGCAAGGGCTCGGCCGATCACGATGCGGCCGGGTCCTGGATCGAAGGCGCCCTCGACGACGGAGTCGGGCACGCGGCTCACGCGCCGCTCGAGCGCCGGATCCACGCCGCGCAGCAACGCCTCCTTCACGAGGCCCTCGCGCGAGAGGAATACCAGCCCCTGCACGTAGGGCGCCGCGCCGAGCACGCCAGGTGCCGACTCGATCGAGCGCAGCAGCGGCGCGTCGGCCTCGATCGGGCCGGTGCCACTGAGCGTGACGTGCGCCTGGAAACCGAGGATCCGGTCGCGCCAGACCTGGTCAAATCCCGTCATCACGGAGATCACGATCAGCAGCACCGCGACTCCGATCAGCACGCCGAGCACCGAGACGACCGTGATGACCGAAAAGAGCGTGCGGCGCGGCCGGAGGTACCGGAGCGCGAGCACGAGCGACACCGGCAACGGCGTCTTCATCCGTGCGGCTTCAGGTGGGGGAAGAGCAGCACATCGCGGATGGAATCCTGCCCGGTCAGCAGCATCACGAGCCGGTCCATGCCCACCCCCATGCCGCCGGCGGGCGGCATGCCGTACTCGAGTGCTTCGAGAAAGTCCTCATCCACATGGGAAGGATCGCCCCCGGCTTGCTCCTCGAACCGACGGCGCTGCTCAAGCGGATCGTTCAGCTCGTTGTAGGCCGGCGCGATCTCGCGGCCACCGATCACGAGTTCGAAGACATCCGCGCAGGCGGGGTCGTCTTCGCAGGGGCGTGCGAGAGGAATGAGCGCGGCGGGCAGGCGGGTGACGAACGTGGGGTTCACGAGCGAGCGCTCGACGATTTTCTCGTAGATTTCGTGCGTGATCGCGGCGCGGTCCCAGTCGGGCGGCACGGTGAGGCCGAGGGAGCGCGCCCGCTCGCGCGCCTCGTCGAGGCTGAGGCGGTCCCAGTCGTCGCCGGCGGCCTCGCGGATCAACGCGGCGTAGGTCGCCTCGCGCCAGGGCGGGGTGAGGTCCACGGGTTGCTCGGCGGGGCCGACGCGGAGCGAACCCACAACCTCGTGCGCGAGCGTAAGGATCAGGTCCTCGATCAGCGTGCGCATCGAGCGCAGGTCGCCATAGGCCTCGTAGACTTCGAGCATCGTGAACTCAGGGTTGTGCGAGCGGTCGAGCCCCTCGTTGCGGAAGTTGCGGTTCAGCTCGAAGACCTTGTCGAACCCACCAACGAGCAGCCGTTTCAGATAGAGCTCCGGCGCGATTCGCAGGTACATCGGCGCGCCGAGCGCGTGATAGAAGGTCTCAAACGGCCGCGCCGCGGCGCCGCCGGCCATCGGCTGGAGCATCGGCGTCTCGACCTCGATGAAGCCGCGATCCACGAGGAACTGGCGAGTGCGGCGGAGGATCTCACTGCGCCGCCAAAAGACCTGGGCGACCTCGGGCCGCGCAATGAGGTCGAGGTAGCGCTTGCGGTAGCGTAGCTCGATGTCCTGGAGCCCGTGCCACTTCTCGGGCGGCACCTGCAGCGCTTTGCCGAGCAGCGTCCACGAACGAGCGCGGACGGTCGGCTCGCCGGTGCGGGTGGTGAAGCATTCACCCTCGATGCCGAGGTGGTCGCCGAGGTCCACCCGAGAGAACGCATCGAACGACGCCTCGCCGAGGTCGTCGCGCCGCAGGTAAATCTGGAGGCGGCCGGTGGCGTCGTGCAGATGGCCGAACACGGTCTTGCCCATGTCGCGCCGCGCGACAAGGCGGCCGGCGATGCGCACCGCGCGGCCGTCGGCGAAGGTGGCGCGGATCTCGGCCAGCCGGCCGTCGCGCGCGAACGCGCGGCCGAACGGCGCCTGTCCGCGCGCGGTCAGCTCGCGCAGATGCTCGAGCCGCACCGCGCGGTATTCGTGGTCCAGATGCCGGGGCAGACTCATCGGGTTCGAGTTGCGGACAACCGCGGCAGAGTAGGGCGCGGGCGCCGCGGCCGTCAACCCGGCGGGCCCGCACGTGGTCCGCGCCCGCGGTTGCGCCGCGGGATGGACGGGATAGATTGACCGATGCCCGCCGCGAGCGGGCGCGGAGAGTTCCCATGAGTCGATTCCAACCGTCCCGACGCTCCGATGTACGTGCGTGGTCGCGCGCGATCACCGATCCGATCGAGCGGGCGCCCAGCCGCGCGATGCTGCGCGCGGTGGGCTGCTCGCGCGCGGATTTTCGCCGGCCGCTGATCGGTGTGGTCTCCTCGTGGAGCGAAGTGACGCCCTGCAACGTGCACCTCGACCGGCTCTCGCGGGCCACCCGGCGCGGAGTCGAGGCGGCGGGCGGTAAGGCGCTGCAGTTTGCGACGATCACGGTCTCGGACGGCATTTCGATGGGCACGGAGGGGATGAAGTATTCGCTGGTCTCGCGCGAAGTGATCGCGGACTCGATCGAGACGGTCGTCGGCGCGGCCCACTTCGACGGGCTCGTGGCGATCGGCGGATGCGACAAAAACATGCCGGGGGCGATGCTCGCGATCGCACGTCTCAACCGGCCGGCGGTGTTCGTGTACGGCGGCACGATTTTGCCCGGCCGTTGCGGCGGGCATCCGGTGGATATCGTCAGCGTGTTCGAGGCGGTGGGCCGTCACGCGCGCGGCGAGATCTCCGCCCGCCAACTGCGCGAGATTGAGGAGACCGCGATTCCGGGTCCGGGCGCCTGCGGCGGCATGTACACCGCGAATACGATGGCGTCCGCGATCGAGGTGCTCGGCATGAGTCTGCCCGGCAGCAGCGCGCAGACGGCGGTGTCCACCGCGAAGCGGCTCGACGCGGAGGCGGCGGGCCGCGCGGTCGTGCAAATGGCCCGGCGCGGGCTTCGCCCCTCGGATATTTTGACGCGCGAGGCCTTTCTGAACGCCATCGCGGTGGTGATGGCGCTGGGCGGCTCGACGAACGCGGTGCTGCATCTGCTGGCGATGGCCGACGCCGCGGGTGTGGAGCTTTCGTTGGACGACTTCCGTTCGGTTGGTCGGCGGACGCCGGTGCTCGCGGACCTCAAGCCGAGCGGACGCCACCACATGGCCGATCTTGTGCGGATCGGCGGTATCGGGCCGTTGCTCGTGACGATGATCGATGCGGGGCTGATCAACGGCGACCTGCCGACGGTGACCGGCCGCACACTGAAGGGCAACTTGCGCGGCGTGCGTCCCTATCCGAAGGGACAGACCATCATCCGGCCGCTCGACAACCCGATCCGGCCGAGCGGCCACATCGTGATCCTGCGCGGGAACCTCGCGCCGGAGGGAGCAGTGGCGAAGATCAGTGGCCAAGAGGGCGAGCGCTTCTCGGGGTGCGCGATTGTGTTTGAGTCGGAGGAGGAGGCGCTGGCCGCGATTCTGGCGGGGCGGGTGCGGGCGGGGCACGTGGTCGTGATTCGGTATGAAGGGCCGCGCGGCGGACCCGGCATGCGCGAGATGCTGGCGCCCACCTCGGCGATCATGGGACGGGGGTTGGGCCGGGAGGTCGCCCTGATCACCGACGGCCGCTTCTCCGGCGGCAGCCACGGGTTCGTCGTCGGCCACGTCTCGCCCGAGGCCGCCTGTGGGGGGCCGATCGCGCTGGTGCGGGACGGCGACCGGATCACAGTGGACGCACGGTCCGAGACGATCACCCTCGAGGTTCCGGAGGAGGAGCTCGCCGCACGACGCGCGGAATGGCGCCCGCCACCGCCGCGCTATCGGAGAGGGGTGCTTGCGAAATACGCCCACACGGTGCGCTCGGCCTCGGAGGGCGCGGTGACGGATCGCGTTTGACGTCAGCGCCCAGCGAGGGCGGCGGCACCCGGCCCATCGCGATCGTGCCGATCTTCGCACGGATTCTCTGGCGCTCGCGCCGGCCGTGGAATGCAGTATGTTGCGCGCATGAATGACCACGCGGTGTTGCTGATGGCGTACGGCACGGTGGATGACCTCTCCCGCATGGGCGAGTATCTCCAGGACGTGGCGGAGGGGAGGGCGCCGTCGCCCGAGCTGGTGGCCGAGATGACGCGGCGTTATGCGCGGGTCGGCGGCTCGCCGCTGACGCGCATCACGCTCGAGCAAGCCCTTGCCGTAGAGCGCGAACTGGCGCGGCGGGGACGTCCACGGCGCGTGTATGTTGGCATGCGGCACTGGGCGCCGCGCATCCGCGAGGCGGTCGAACGGATGACGGCCGACGGCGTGCGCCGCGCGGTAGGTCTCGTGATGGCGCCGCACTATTCTTCCCTCAGCGTCGAGCGCTATCGGCGGCGGCTCGCCGAGGCGCTCGCGGCCGTGCCGGGCGCGCTGGAGGTGCGGCTGATCGAACGCTGGTGGCGTGCGCCACGGTTGCAGGAGGCAGTGGCGGAGCGGGTGAACGAGGCGCTGGCGCGGCGCGAGGCCGCCCCATCCGATGTCTACGTCGTGTTTACGGCGCACAGCCTCCCGGCGCGCGTTCGCGAGGCGGGCGATCCGTACGAGTCGGAGGTGCGCGAGCACGCCGCGATGTTGGCGGGGCGTCTCGGCCTGAGCCGGTGGAGCTTCGCGTTCCAGAGCGCCGGCGCGACGCGCGAGCCCTGGCTGGGGCCGTCGCTCATCGAGGAGCTGCGGCGAGTGGCGGCGGCGGGGGAACGGAGGGTGCTCGTCGTGCCGATCGGCTTCGTCTGCGACCACATGGAGGTGCTGTACGATCTCGATGTTGAGGCTTGGGAGTTCGCCGCGGGCCTTGGTCTCGAACTATGGCGCACCGAGTCACTGAACACGAACCCGACGTTCATCGCCGCGCTGGCGGATGTGGTGGAGACGGCCGAGGCGTTGGGCTGATCGGGGCGATGCGGGGCCGGTCAGATCGAGAGATGGCAACGGCCGACGGCCGGGGGTCACGAAGCGGCGCCGCGGCCGCGGCGTGGCGTGGAGGAGCGGGCGCTTGACCGACCCGGCCGGTCGGGTAGGATGGCGTGAAGACCGGAACATTCGCGCAGTGCGAGCGCGCAGGCGGCGCGCACTCCCGAGGATGCGAGCATGACGTGGTCGGACCTGACATCGCGAGGGGCGGCGGTTGCGTTGGCGGTGGCCGTCGCGGCCTTGGCGGCGGTGGCGGCTCAGGCGGAGGACGATCTAGATGAGGAGTTCGTCTTCGCCTCCAAACTGGTCGAGATCGGCTTTGCCGACTACGCGGAGCGGATGCTGGACCAGATGATTCTTGAAAACCCCGCTCTGAAGGAGCGCGCGCGGGTGGTACAGATCGAAATCCTCGGGTCCCGGCGCAAGTTTGACGACGCGGAAAAGCTGCTCCGCGAAATGCCGGCCGATAATCCGAAGACGCAGGCCGCTCGGCTCGCGCTCGCCAACCACATGTACCGGCACCGCGAGATCGAGCGCGCGCGCAAGCTCTATCAAGAGTTTTTTGCGCAATACAAAACCGTGCCCACCGATCCGGACCTTCGCCGCTTTTACATCGACGCGGCCTATCGGTTCGGTCAGATGCTCATCCGCGCGGGCGACCCGGACGGCGCGATCGGCGCCTACGAGAACATCCTGAAGGCAAAACCGGAGCCCGGCGTGGCGCGGCGGGTGCAGGTGGATCTGTGTCAGTTGCTGATTGACGTGGCGAAGACCAAAAAGGGCGAAGACCAGAAGAAGTTGCTCGACCGCGCCTGGAAGCTCTGCGAGGAGATCCAATGGGGGAAAGAGGGAATCGACGTCGCGTTCTGCCAGTCCATCGCCGCGATGGCCAACATCGAGATCGTGCGCGGCCGGCCGGAGGCAGCGATCAAGCTGCTGCGCAACAACATGGACCTGATGAAGGGGGTGGACGAAATCCTGCGGCAGGAGAAGCTGCCCCTTGGCGAGAGTCCGATGGCCTATGCGCGGTTTCTGCTCGGCGAGCTCTATGAGAAGGAGGCCGAGAAGAAATCGGGCGAGGAGCAGCTTCGCGCCTACGCGGCCGCGATTTCCGAGTATGCGAACGTGTTTGCGAAGTACCCGGACAGCGAGTGGGCGCCCGAGGCCGGTGCGCGCACGGAGCGGTTGGCCGCTCTGGTGCGCACGAAGTTCAACCGCGAGATCCGCATTGACTGGGGCGCGCATATGCAGAAGGCCGTCGCCGCGCAGCAACGGCTGATCGACGACTTCTTCCTGCAGAAGAAATATGCCGAGGCCGCCGGCGCGGCGCTGAAAGTGATCAACGCGTTTCCGAAGGCGGCCGAGATGGGCCCGCTGCTGACACCGCTGCTGATCTCGCTGGCCGAGACGGGCCGCCGGATGGAACTCGAGGCGGCGCTCGACCACATTCGCGAGACCCGCGCGGGGGACGCGACGAGCGGACTGGCCCTGCTCGCGCTGGGCAAACACTTCTTTGACAAGGGCGACACCAACTCGTGCGTGCACGTCTACAAGATCTTTGCGGACGCGTATCCGAAGCACGAGCGTGCGCCGCAGGTGCTGTTTCTGGCGGCCTCCATGCTGAAGAAAAAGGGGGACACGGCCGGCTCACGGGATCTGCTCAAACGGATCATCGACCAATATCCGCAGGACCAGTTCTTCCTGCGCGCGCTCAGCACGCTGGGATGGGACCGCTACGAGATGCAGGACTACGAGGGCGCGCTCGAGGCATTCACCCGCTTCGTCAAGGAGAGCCCTCCGTCGCATCACCGCGCGCTCGCGCTCTTTAGCCTGGCCGACTGCCAGATGCGGCTCAACCAGTTCGCGGCGGCGGCCGAGTCGTACCAACGGCTCGTGGAGTGGCTCTCCCCGCGCGAGAACAACCCATATGCGAAAACGGCTGACGAGGTGAAGAAGGCGACGGACCTGATCGAAAAGGCCCGCTTCTACATCGGCTACTGCCGGTTCAAGCAGCCGGCCGAGGACGCGGAGAAAGCGAAGATCCGGGCCGAGGCGGTCGCCGCGCTCGAATCGTTCGTGAAGGAGTACAAGAACTCCGAGCTGGCGCCGAAGGCGATCAACCTGGTCGGCGCGATCCACCTAGAGCTCGGCCGGTCGGAGGAGGCCGCGAAGACGTTCGAGCGGCTCGGGCGCGAGTATCCGAACTCGGAGGACGGGAAGAGCGCGCTGTTTTCGCTGATCCGCGCCGCGGTCGAGATCGGACGCTATGACATCGCCGAGGAGGCGTTTGGCAAAATCATGGCCGGTGAGAAGCCCGGGACGCCCTCGAAGCTCTACACGCCGGATCAATTCGTGCGCATCGGGCAGTGGTTCCTCGACGGAAAGAAGTACCCCGCGGCGGTGCAGGCCTTCGAGATGGTGTTGGCCGGCGGCGCGAGCGACCGGGCGCTGCTGGAGCGGAGCCTGTACGGCCTGGGAGTGGCGGCCTACGAGGCGGGCCAGAAGGAAAAGGCAATCGAGAAGCTCGAGGACCTGATGACGCGGTATCCGCGCACGGGGTTGTTCTACGAGGCCCGGACGCTGCTGTCGAAGGCCTACCGCGAGACCGGCAAGTATCCAGAGGCGATCGCGACGCTGAACGAGATCTTCAAAGTGGCGACCGATCCGGTGGTGGTGAACCAGGCAAATATGGAGCTTGCGAAGGTGTACCGCGAGTTTGCTGCGAAATTGAAGGCCGAGAACAAGGCCGCCGCGGCCGACGAGCCGCTCCGACAGGCGGCCGCGTCGTACGAGCGCATTATCTTGCTGGCCGATGAAACGAACGAGAAGATCCGACCGATGATCGAGGAGGCGCTCCGGCACGCCATCGACGTGCACGAGGAACTTGGGCGGTTCAACGATGCGATCAGCGCGTGCGACCGGTACCTGGCAAAGTTCGGCGATCTGCCCGCGGCCGCCGAGGTGCGGCGCCGCCAGCAGGCGCTGCGTCTGAAGGCCGCGGCCGCCGAGCCGCCCGCGGCGGCGGTGCCGGCGCCCGCGCCCGCAGGAGGCACTCCGCGATGACGACCATGCGTAGGTGGTGGACAGTCCTTGGCGCTGCGGCCCTCGCGTTCGATGCGATCGCGGCCCCGTACGTGGTGTTGAAAAACGGCCAGCGCATCGAGGGGGCCGCGATCCGCGCCCGGCCGGATGGCACGATCATCCTGACGCGAGCGGACGGCCAGCAGTTTCAGTTGACGCGCGACCAGTACACCGAGGCCGGCGCCGATAAGCCGGCCGACTTCGACCGCGCCGCCGCGGCCGTCCAGGCGGGCCGCCACGATGAGGCGATCCCGATCCTCCAGAAGATCATGTCCGACCTGCGGTTTCTCCGGTGGGACCGTGAGGCGGGTCTGCTGCTCGTGCGCGCCTACCGCGCGAAGAACGACGGCGCGGCCATGCTGAAGGTCTACGACACGCTGATGAAGGACTACCCCGCGCTCGTGAACGATCCCGAGATCGGCTGGGCCTATCGCGAAGCCCTCATCGCGGCCCGCCAGTTCTCGGAAGTGGAAAAGCAATTGCCCGCCCTCATCAAATCCGAGAACCGCGTGGATGCGGGCCGCGCGCTGCTGATGCGCGGCGACATTCGTCAGGCGCAAGGCAACCTCGAGCTCGCGATTCGCGATTACCTGCGCGTGGTGCTGTTCTTCGAGCGCGAGACGGTGCTGATGCCGGCAGCGTTGCTGCGTGTCGCGCAGGCGCTCGAGAAGAATCGCGACGGCCGCGCGAAGGAATTTTATCGTCGGCTGCTGCAGGAATACCCCGAGTCGCCCGAGGCCGCGGCCGCCAAGGGCAAGGCGTGAGCCGACGACGTTGCGGGAGAACGTCGACGCGGCTAGACTTCGAGCCGGTCTGGACCGACCGGCGAATGGAGTGAAGAAAGAAGGGACGAGCATGAAGACGTGGATCCGATGGACCTCCGTGGCGGTACTAGCAACGATGGCGATGGTCTGGGCGGCGCGCGCCCAAGAGGCAGCGCAACCCGCCGCCCAACCGGCAGCCGCGCAACCCGCCGCGGGCGCCACCGTGTTGACACCGGAGGCGCAGGCTGCGGCCGCCAAGGGCAAGGACGCAGGCGGCATGGGCTTTTGGTCGGTCGTAACCGGCAGTGGATGGCTCGGCGCGGTGCTCTGGCTGGCGCTCGGCCTATGTTCGGTGGCGGCCGCCGCGCTCATCATCGACTCCTTCATTACGATCAAGGAAAAGAAAATCGCGCCGGCCGACCTCGTGAACGACGTCCGCGAGGCCATGTCGCAGGGCGATGTGATGAAGGCGATCAAACACTGCGAAAACCGTCCCACACCGCTGGCGAGCATCCTCACCGCGGGCTTCCAGAACGTGCAAGAAGGGTTTGACGTC
Organism: uncultured bacterium; assembly: GCA_938010045.1. Classification (GTDB taxonomy): domain Bacteria; phylum Verrucomicrobiota; class Kiritimatiellia; order PWTM01; family PWTM01; genus CAACVY01. Next base: position 13,765 of record CALLFZ010000033.1, on the reverse strand, counting down.
ATTCAGGACATCGTGGGCGTCGCGGCGGACCTCGAGAGCGAGAAGCTGCTGCAGCGGGTCGCGTATTTGAACGTGTGCGCGAACCTCGCGCCGATGCTCGGGCTGCTCGGCACCGTGCAAGGTATGATTTACGCGTTCATGACGCTCGCGATGCAGGAGGCGGGTGCGGCGCAGACCGCCCTGCTCGCGAAGAACATCGGCCAAGCGCTGTGGACCACCGCCGCGGGCCTCATGATCGCAATCCCATCCGTGGGCTTCTACACGTTCTTCCGCAACACCGCGACGAAGATCATTCTCGGTATGGAAGGCCTCACGCTCGACTTGATCAAGTCACTGCGAAACGTCGAGGTCGTCGCCGAGGAGGAGTGAGGTCGGACCAGCCAGCGCACGGGAGACCGCGGCCATGCGCAAACGAAAAGAAGAGATGGCGTTGAACATGACGCCGATGATTGACGTCGTGTTCCAGCTCATCATCTTCTTCATTGTGACCATTGCGCAGCAGCAGAAGGAAATCGAGATGGATCTGCGGCTCGCAATGGCGCCGGACGGGAAGGCCGTCGAGCGCAAGGATCCGCGCACGATCAACATCGACGTGGACGATGAAGGGCGCGTCTACATCGCCCGGCAGCGGCTGACCTTGCCCGCACTGCGCTCGATCATGCGGAACGCGGTCGCGCGGCACGGTCAGACACTTCCAGTCGTGATCCGAGGCGACATGAAGGCCCGCCACGAATACATCCGGCGCGTGATGGACATTTGTAGCGAGGCCGGCCTGTGGCGGATCAAGTTCGCCGCCATCAAGGAAAAAGCCTGACGAGGAGCCGAGACCCGCCATGGCCCGCAAGCGCAAGCCCAAAGAGTCGCCTGAGCCGGAACTGCCGATGACGCCGATGATCGATATCGTGTTCCAGCTCCTCGTGTACTTTCTGGTCACGATCAAGCCGATTGACGTGCTGGCCCACCTCGACGTGTCGCGGCCCGGGCCGGAGAAGCAGGCGGATCGGCTCGATGTGCCGAAGAATCTGATCCGGATCGGCGTCTTCTACGACGGCTACACCATCAACGACAAGCCGGTCCGGGATGTGGACCTGGACAGCCTGATTCAGCGGCTGGCGGAACTCGATCGTAAGCAGACGATTCTGATCCTGTGTTCGGGCGCGGCGCCCCACGAGATGCTCGTGAAAGTGCTGAACCTGTGTGCGCGGCACCAGCTTTCGAACCTGTCGGTCATCAGCGTCAACTAGGCGCGGCGCGGTCGGCGGTCCTGCGCTGCCGGCGAGGAGCGGTGACCCGATGAAGCCGCCCAAATGGATCCCCATCGGTGAGCCCAGTGGGCTGCCCATGACGCCATGATCGTCGCGGGTTCCTGCGGCTCGTGTACGTCCTATCATGTTGACGCCGACGGACGTGTTCGCGCACTTTGAGGGGCCATGGGCCGGCGGGCGTGGACGCGACGACAAGCAGGCACGCCCCGCGCTGCTTCGGATCGAGGCGTTGGCCGATTGAGATCGGATCCACGGCGTGCCTGTGTCCGCGGATGTTCATGATGTGCAGGTTTGCTGGGGCCGGCCTCGACCGACGGCAAAGAGTCCAGCCTGCCTGTTCCGATGCGGCACCGCACAAAATGTGCGTGACGGTGTTGAACGTCGGCGCCCGGCACGAGCGTTCGAACCTGTCGGTCCTCAGCATGTACGCAGACAGCGCGGCGCCGCGGTCTGACGCCAGAGAGGGCAACCTCGCTGCCGCACCGGGGCTGTTGTCGCCATCGCGGCGGAGCTTTCCCCGTACTCCGCCGGGTGCCGGCGGGCCCGTTCGTACGCTGGAGCATCGGGTGAGCCGCTCAGATATGGCATGCTCGAGCCAACGCCGCTCAAGCTCCGATGCTCGGCGTCCAGCCGGGATGAGGCGGATCGGCTCCCCCGACATCCGCCGAGTCGCAAGCGGTCGGCTGCTTCGTCCGGCACACAACGGCCGAGACCATGGCTGGACGCGCGGTTGTGGGCCACGCACGACTGGGCGATTCTCGGCACGGCGCTTTCGAGCGTAGGTCAACGCTCGCGGCAGCCGCCACTGTCCTGCTTGAAGCCGCGCGCGTCCAGCGCGGTTCCACCTGGCGAGCGGCGTGGCGGGGGCTACGGCGGCTTGCGCGCGGCTCCGAAACCGTGTAGGCAAGAAACAGAATGATGGTTTCCACATCCGCCATCGCCGACGAACGGCGCCGCCGTTTCGTGCCGGTGCTCGCTGCCGAGCCCGACATCGCGGGGCGGTTCGTCGCGGGGTTGCTGCCGGGGGGCGTGGCCAGCGGGGTCGTGGATGTCGGCGCCCACCACGTGTATCTCGAGGCGGTGACTATTGTGACGCCGGACGATGTCGGCTGGAAGGGGCGGCTGCGCCAGGCGGACGCGGCCGTGGTGCTCGTTCATTTTCTCGACCAGCGTCTGCTGGAAGGCGCCTCCCGTCTGATCCGGGAAGCGACGATGGCCGGCGTGCCGGCCGGCGTGTTCATCTATCGAGCCCAGTCTGAACGGCAGTTCAAGATTTCCTGCGATCACTGCGGGCAGAAACTGTGGGTGTTGGAGGAGGAGATCGGCCGGCGGGGTCGGTGCGCGGCCTGCCGGCAACCGATCGCGATCGTCTCCCCCGCCGAGCGCGTCCGTTCTCGCATGCAATTGCCCGACGCGGTGCCCGTTCTGAACGTCGTCGAGCAAAACGCGGCACTGTGCCGCGGTGCACTCGCGAACCTGCTTGTGCGCATCGGCGCGCCCAACGTGCCGGAAACCCCTGCCTCGTCGCGAGAGTTTCTCAAACGCGCAACTGTGCCGATTCAAATTGGGCACAGCCCTTCGAGCTAAACCTCGCCGTTGAGGTTCCGGCGGGCTCCGCTAAGTTGGACAAGGAGGCTGGTCGTGGACATCGGAACACGTCTGATCGTGGTGGTGGTCCTTCTGACCCTCCCGGCTGGGGCGGAGGACCTCGAGGCTGTCTTTCGCGATCCCCCGCCGGCCGCGCGCACGCGCTGCTGGTGGTGGTGGCTGAACGGCAACGTGGACCGGGACGCCATTGCGCGCGACCTACAGGAGATGAAGCGTCACGGCATGGGCGGCGCGGCGATATTTGACGCGGATGGATCCGCGCAGGACGGTCATCGGCGGGTGCCCGCAGGCCCGCGGTTCGCCTCGCCCGAGTGGTTGCGGCTTTTCCGGTTTGCGCTCGACGAGGCGGAACGCCACGGCTTCGAAATGAGTCTCAACATCATGAGCGGGTGGAACCTGGGCGGCCCGCATGTCCGCCCCGAAGATTCCACCCGTCGGCTCGTGTGGACCGAAACGCGGATCGAGGGGGGTGCGCGCCGGCGAATCCGCTTGACGAAACCTCCGGCGCGGGAAGGTATTTGTGACGACGTCGCCGTCGTCGCCGTTCCCTTCCCGCCCGGCGCGCCCCTATCCGCCGAGGTGTGCGCCAGCGTGGAATCGACGGAGTTTCCGCCCGAGCGCGCGATCGACGGAGATCCCACCACCTTCTGGGTGGCCGCCGCCAAGCCTGGGGCCGGACCTTCGCCCGCTCGTCCTATTTGGCTGGAGGTGCAGCTGCCAGAGCCTCGGCGACTGGACGAAGTGCGAGTGCTCGGTCGGCCGCGCTACGGGCCGCGCGACGGCCGCATCGAGCTCCTCGGTTCCGACGGCTCGGTGACACTCGCTGGTGCGTTCACGAACGCGGCCGAGGAGGGCGAAATCAAGCTGAACTTTGACGCCCGCATGACGGCGGCGGTGCGGCTGATCGTCACCCGCGCTTGGGATCCGCGCTCGCCCAACGCTCCGCGCAATGTGCAGGTCGCGGAGATGACCGTACTGGAGGGAGGGCGACGCGTGGATCTCTCACAGCGGGGCATGCCCCGCATCCGCGACTTCGAACAGAAGGCGTATCACCGTTATCCCGGCCCTTTCAACGCGCCCCCCGCCGAGCACTTGGTGCGGCCCGAGTCCACCGCGCCGGGCGAGGCCGTTCCACTCGCCGCGGTGGTGGTGCTTGAACCGCGATGGGTAGAGCCCGATGTGCTCGAGTGGACACCGCCACCCGGCCGCTGGCGCGTGCTGCGGTTTTGTAGCACCCTCGCCGGCTCGCGCGTTTCGACGTGCAGCGAGGGCTGGGAGGGTTGGGCCGTGGACCACCTCGATCCCGCGATGGTGGACGCCTACTGGCGCGACGTGATGGAGCGCCTCCTCGAGGCCGGCGGTCCCCATGTGGGGCGCACATGGGCCGCGATTCAGACGGACAGTTGGGAGCTCGGGCCGATCAACTGGACGCGCGCGATGCCGGCCGAATTCTTGCGGCGTCGCGGCTATGACCTCACCCCGTGGCTGCCGGCCATGGCGGGGATCATCCTCGAGAGCCGCGAGCGGTCCAACCGGTTTCTTGCGGACGTTCGGCGGACCCTCGGTGACCTCTTCGCGGAGCATGTGCGACGGCTCGCGGAGCTCGCCCATTCCCGCGGCCTCAAACTCCAGGCCGAAACCGGCGGGCCCCACGCGGCGCCCATTGATGCGCTCCAGACGATGGGTCTCTGTGATCATCCCACCGGCGAGTTCTGGGTGCGGAACGACCGGCACCGCATCGAGGACAATTTCCGATTTTTTATCAAGCAGGGCGCCAGCGCCGCGCACATCTACGGCCGCCCGCGCATGCAGGCCGAGTCGTTCACCTCGATCGGCCCCCACTGGGAACGCGCGCCGCGCGACCTGAAACACGATCTCGACCGCGCGTTCTGTGAGGGCCTGAACCATCTGATGCTACATACCTTCACCTGCTCGCCCGCATCCGCGGGGCTCCCGGGCCAGGAGTACTTCGCCGGCACGCACTTCAACCCGAACGTCACCTGGTGGCCGCGCGCGGACGGCTTCTTCGCCTACGTCCACCGCGCGCAGGCCCTGCTGCAGGCCGGTTGGTTCGTCGCCGATGTACTGCACTACTATGGCGACCATGTGCCAAACTTCGTGCGGTTGCGCGAAGACAATCCCGCCGGCGTCTGGCCCGACTACGACTACGACGTGATCAACGAGGAGGCGCTCCGCACGCGCGTGAGCGCGAACGACGGCCGGATCGTGTTGCCCGACGGCATGACCTACCGCCTGCTGTCGCTTCCGGCAACCGGCGTGATGTCCCTCGAGGCGCTGCGTGTGATCGAACGGTTGGTCGCGGCCGGCATCCCGGTCGTGGGACCGCGCCCGCTCCACCGCACGGGCCTCTCCGGCGGCGAGGCGGCGGATCGCGAATTCGCCGACGTCGTTGAGCGCCTGTGGGGAAGCGGACGGATCTCAACCAATTCGCCCCGCGCCGAGCTCGCCCGGCTGGGCATCGAGCCCGATCTCATCGTGCGAAGCGCCCAGCCCGGTACGTGGCTTGACCGCATCCATCGGCGCACCAACACGGCGGACATCTACTTCGTTGTCAACCGCTGGGCGTGGCGCGACGTCACCGATACGAAGTACCGCCGGCGATTTGACCTTCCCGACCGTTACGAGGAGGTCGAGTGTTCGTTCCGCATCCGCGGGAGGGTCCCCGAGCTGTGGGACCCGCTGACCGGCACGATGGAGGATGCGCCGATCTGGCGAGAAGAAGACGGGCGGACGGTCGTACCTCTGCGCCTCCCCCCCGAAGGGTCCATCTTCGTGGTCTTCCGCCGCTCCTCGACGGAGCCCCATCCTGTGGAGTTGACGCGAGAGGGACGGCGACTTTGGCCCTCCACCGAGCCGGCTCCGTCGCCATGGCCGATCGCTCGGCTTGCCCGACGCGATGGCCGGCTGTGGCTCGAGGCGTACCGCGAGGGGCGGTACGAGGTGAGATGGAGCGACGGCACGCGTTCGTCCATTGTGGTCTCCGCGCTGCCGTCCGGCGTGCCGGTGGCCGGGCCGTGGCGCGTGCGGTTCCTCGACGGTCGCGGCGCGCCGCCCGAGATCGAGATGGAACGGCTCGGCGATTGGACGGCCCACCCCGAAGAAGGCATCCGGTTCTACTCCGGCCGCGTACTCTACGAGACGGCGGTGCCTTCCGTGCCAGCGGAGGAAGGGCTGCACTGGACGCTCGACCTGGGTCTCGTGCATGAGATCGGCGGGGCGTGGTGGAACGACCGCGACCTCGGAACACTGTGGACTGCACCCTACCGCGTTGAACTCGGCGCCTCCGAGGCGCTTGCCCGGGGGGGGCGGCTTCGGGTGGAAGTGATCAATTGCTGGGCCAACCGTCTGATTGGCGACGGGAAGCGTCCGCCCGAACAGCGCGTGACCCGCACGAACATTACGAAGTTCGAGCGAATGGACGTGCCGCTGCGTCCCTCAGGATTGCTCGGACCGGTTGAGCTACGTCCTTGCCGCCGTGTGCCGATGACAAGGTCCCCATCGCCTTCCCGTTGAAGCGCGGACGTGCGCGGTATTGGCCGGTGTCGCCGTGAGCGAGTGGCGCACTCGGGCACGGCGGGGTGAGGGCTGCCTCGGGTGGGCGATGCGAAACAAAACCACGCCTGCGCTGCGTTCTACCGACGGCCATCATCCTGAGGTCGTGGTTACCGCCGCGATCGGGACGCCCGCTGCTTGGCCGAGGCACCCCCCCTTCGCCTCGCATGCGTGGGCCGGTGCAGGGAAAGCCGCGCGCGGCGGCAACGACCGGGCTGGCCCCGCGCGCGTGCAGCGCGGCGTTTGTTGTGCCGTGCCGATCGCAGCGCGGCACGGCTTTGGCTTGCGCTGCCGGCACCCTCATCAACGCCGCGATCCACAGCCCACCCGCACAGCGTCATCAAGTTGGTTCGACGGCTCTGGGCTTGCCTTCGGGCGGTTGCGGGCGATAGGCTGGGCCTGAGATCGCCCACGCGGATCGGGCGCGGGAGTTGGATGATGAACAAACTCGCAATGTTTCGATCTATGGTTTGGGCAGCGGCCGTCATCGCAACAGGAACCCAGTCGGCGGAGATACCCGAAGGCTTCACCTCCCTCTTCAACGGACGCGATTTCGCTGGCTGGATCGTGCCCGAGGGCGACAACGGCCACTGGAAGGTCGTGGACGGCGTCATTGATTACGACGCGCGGAGCGAGGCAAAGGGCGACAAGAACCTCTGGACCGAACGCGAGTTCGGCGACTTCACGCTGGTCGTCGAGTGGCGCATCAAGGAGACACCGTTCGTGAATCCGCGGGTCGCCTACGTACTACCCGACGGTTCCCATGCGCGCGACATCCATGGCCAGCCGCTTCGTCTCACGCTGCCGGACTCCGACTCGGGCATCTACCTACGCGGCTCGCCGAAGCACCAGGTGAACATCTGGTGCTGGCCGATCGGTTCGGGTGAGATGTACGGCGTGCGCATGGATTCGAAAATGCCGCCCGAAGTTCGCGCGGGGGTCACGCCGCGCACCCAGGCGGACCGGCCGGTGGGCGAGTGGAACCGGTTTGAGATCACCGTGCGAGGCAAAACCGTCTCGGTGAAACTGAATGAGGTGCTTGTGATCCCACCCGTGGAGATCCCCGACCTGCCACCACGTGGACGCATCGCGTTGCAGCACCACGGGAATCTTAAGGACGGGGAGTGGATGAGTCCACCGAGCCTCGTCCAGTTTCGCAACATCTGGATCCGCGAGCTTTAAGGCCATTACCTGCCGGCTGCCACCTCTCCAGGTGGTGGCGCGCACTGAAACGAAGAGCGTCGGCGGTGTCGTCGTCTTGGCTGCGTGCGCCACCGGTAGACCGGCTTGCGCACGACACGGCCGCGGTCGCACGTGGGATGGCGGGTGAGTGGCGTGGCGGCCGCGCACGCCGGAAGTGCGCCAACGTTGCGAAGCGATCGGACGCACACTCGTGGAGCGATCCGCCGACGTCGCCGTGCTGAACGAATTGGACCTCGATCGCACGTTCATCCGCCGGATGAACCTGACAGCGCTCGTCACGCGGGCCGGCATCTTTCGCTGGCAGTCCGAGCAGCACAATGCCGATGGGATCTTCCATTCTTCCGAAATCGGACGGGCATGCGGTGCTCAGCCGATGGCCGATCGTTGCCCCCGGCCCTCTCGAGCTGCCGTAGCCATCGCCGATCATCCAGTGGGGCACGGAGGGCGTGGATCGTTGCTGGCCGGTACCATGTGAGTGGTCGGACGTCGTCAACCGACTTCGCGTGAACGGCGTATGCAATTCCACGCGGTTGATGTGCCGGCAGCCGGACGGGATCCTCTTCGAGATCTGGTCGGTTCATCTGGACTCGCGGTACGCCGCCATGCACGACCCGGCGGCGGTGCGGATTCTTGAAGCGTTGAGTAGGGTTGAGCGGACCGTGGTGGGACGCGTTTTTGTAGTGTCCGAGGCGGGCGGCGGCAGGTCGCGCCGGGGCTAGGGTTTGGGCGGGGTGGGCGGCCGGGCAACCTGCCCCCAGAAGAGCGTCGCGCCGGTGCGACGATCGAGGATCAGGAATAGAAACGGCCGGTCGGCGCGGACAATGACCGGGGGCGGCTCCTCGGCGGGCACCATGGCCACTGCGATCGCGACCGCCGTGGCTGCCGCAGCCTCGGTGCCCTTCTCGTGCACCTCGACGAACGCCTTGTGCACGACCGCACTCACGAATAGCTCCCGGCGGCCGCTGATCCGCGACAGGTCGGCCCGGTTCGGATCGAACACCTCGTCCATGCCCATGGACGCCAGCGTCGAGTCGAGCTGCGCCTGCGACTCAATTCTGAGCTTGGGCAGGTAGACCTCGACCTTGCGGGCTCGCAGCGCGCGGCGCCATCCGGCGAGCGAACGGCCATCCACACGCCCGCGCAGGTCGGTCCACTGGCCCGGCGCGGGCAACAGGATCAGCATCGCCACCTCGGCGCCGCGGTAGGAGAGCTCGCAGATCTGCAGCCCCGGCTCCTCCGCATAGCGCACCGCCGGAAACTCGAACTCGCCGTGCATGAGCTCCACCTCTCCGGCCGGCCGACCCGCTGCGTCGTGGAAAGGGGCGCGCTGCGTCTTATCAGCCGAGAATTCGTTCATCCATAGGCCGAGGAAGTACACCGCATTCACGAGCACCAGGCGCGTATTGGCATCGAGCAGGCCGGGCGGCACCAGCTCGCGGATACGGTTCCGCGTGCGTTGCTCCACCCACCCATTGATCTCGCGCCGTGCGCCCTCCGCGTTGCGGACGAAATCCGCGAGCGCGGGCGTGGCTCCGAACACCGAGTCCACCGAGCGCACGAAGTCGGGCAACAGCTCGTAGTCGCGCTGACTCCAAATGCGGCATGTGGATTCGAGCGTGACGCCGCCGCCCGCTCCGATCGCCGCGACCCGCTGCTGCAGAGCGCCCAACCGGGCTGCCCGCTCGGTGCGATCCTCCGCGAGGCGCAACCCACGGACCAACGCCGCCTCCGTCGTCGTGTCCGCGCCGGCGACCACCATCGCCATCGCGATCCGCACGCTGAATGGCGAAAGAATCAGATTCTCATCGCTCTCGCCGGCAACCTGGCGAAACATCGCGGCGGAAAATTCATTGGCCGCCTCGATCTCGACGGCCGGCGGCAAGGCCTCCGCCGGAGGCTGTGGCACGACAGCACCGCCCCGCGCGCCGAGCAAGACGAGAATCGCCGTTGTGAAGGATCGAACCGTCATCGTTTTCACTACCGCTGTCCTCCATTCTTCACTACGCGCCGGGACGTCTGCTTCTTCAGCCATGGAGCACTCACCCAGCAACCTGCCGCCGAGAAACGCCGATGTCAAAGCCGCCTGCCCGTTCCGATCGTCGCCTGTCACCCTGCATCTTCGGAGACTGCTGTCGCTTGCGTTTCCAAGGTCAGCCGTCGCCTCGCCCGGGCCGGTTAGCTTGGAAAGAGGATTTTTATGATGACACTTTTGTGGGCCGGAAGCGTTAGGTCGCACTCTCGATCGGATCTCACGGTCGGAAAGCCCGACCTGACGCCGTCGATCTCCACGGAGGACATCCCGGCCGGCACCTCCAACGCGATCGTTTGTGCTTTGCCGGATCGGATCCAACATTCGAGCCCAGCGGGCGCCCACTCCAGGCGGCGAATCTCGATCTGACCGCGGCACAGCACCCCTTCGATCACTCCCGCCGGCCACGCCTTGGGCAACGCCGGCAGCAGGGTGAGGCGGCCGGGATCAGACGCGACCAGCATCCGGAGGATCAGAGCCGGCAGGCCGCCGCTGATGTCCATGTTGAACAGGGAGCGGTGATTGTGCGTCGAAGCGAGGTTGTTCAGCCAATAGCGGTTCACCAGTTGCGCTAGGCAGCGCCACGCCAGTTCTCCCTCGCCGAGACTCGCCGCGGCCAAGCCGAGCTGCACCAGTCCGAACGACATGACGCCGGTCGGGTTGTTGCGCCAATGAGTGTCGAGTTTGACCTCGATGCTCTTCGCGAAGGCCGCGCGAAGCCGTGGATTCTCGGCGATTTCTTCGGGCCGGCCGTCGAACAGGGCATATAGATGCGAGCTGTGCCGGTGTCGGTCGTTGTTCTCCAGCCTTGGGGTGAGCCATTCCTTCACCACGCCGCGCTCATCCACCATGTAGTCTGGCATCTTTTCCAGCATCCGTTGCCAGTGCGGAATCCGGTCGGCATGGCATCCGAGTTCCCGTGAGGCGGCAATCGTGTTGTAGAGGAGTTCTTTCACGACGGCCACATCCATGGTGGCGTTGAATGTCCCCTGAGAGTTACTATTGCCCGGCGTGTTCTCCGGCGACTGGCCCGGTGAGAACACCCACTTCCCGTCCGGTCCCTCGAACAGGAAATCCTCGAAAAACTCGACCACCTTCAGCATGAATGGCAGCGCGTGCTCGGCAAGAAAACGGCGGTCGCCGGTGTACAGGTAATAGTCGTAGAAGAAATGCGCAGCCCAGCCGGCTCCGGCCACCCAGAATCCACCAGCAAAGGTTGGCGACAGTGCGGTGTTGAGGCCGTGCGTCGAGGTGTGGGACGGCAGCACGACACCGCGGGCGCCGAAAAAGCGCTTCGCGTTGATCTCGAGCCACGGGATGAGCCATTCGATGTAGTTCGTGTAGGCGTGCATCAATTCGGGGAGGTTGCCCGGCAGGAGGGCAGCGATCGCGCAGGGCAGGTTGCCATTGTGGGTGTAGTCGCTGGCCCAGTCGGGTACGTACGTGCCGCCCCACACCCCCTGCAGATTGGGTGGCAGTTCGCCAGTGCTCGAAATGATGTTGTAGCGGCCAGCGTCGAACACCTTCTCGATCAGCGCGGGGTGGGTGTGCTCGCAGGTTGACTCCGCGATGAGAGACTCTGTCGTGCGCCGCCGACCCTCTCCGGCGCGAAGATCGAGGCGAACACGGTTGAATAGTTCGCCGTGCAGTCTCGCATGGCGGCGCCGCAGTTCATCGTACTCAGCCGGCAACGCCGCGATCGCCGCCGGCATCGCCGGCGCCGGCGAGGTGTGCGGATCGAACACGGGACGCAGATCGAGCAACACGAGGACGCGATCCGCCTGCCGGATGGCCAGCGATCCACCGCCCAAGGCCTCGATGTCTCCGCCGGTCGGAAGAATGTGCGCATACCCGACGATTGACTGGAGGCTGCCCGGATAGGCCTTCCGATAACGATTCGAATACCACAGGGATGTTCCGTCGGTCCACGCCCGGACGTCGGTGACATGCTCGCGGAACATCTCGTCCGAATGGCGGGCAATGTCGCTATCGGCGTTGAAATGATCGCTGGGTTCCCGTGGCTCAAGCGCGAGCACGCAGTCGAGCGATCGGCGGCCCGGGCCCACGATCAACAGCACCGCCACGCGATCGGCCCGCGAGACAAACAGCCGCCGCTCGAAGACGCCGCGATTGTCAGCCCAACGGACTACCGCTTCTCCGGTCTGGAAGTCGACGGAGCGGCGGTAGTCGCGGATGGGGCCGTCGTTTCGGCTGCGAATCGTCAGGTCGAAGGCCGGCACGAAAAACTCTGGATAGCGGAAACCCGGCAGGCCAGAGAGCTCGAACTGCAGTGCCACGGCCCGCTGGTATTCTCCTCGCTCGATCAGATGGCGGATCTCGGGCAGTCGTGACGACTGATCGGCCGGGACCGGAGGGGGGCCCATCGGCCAAAAGAGGCGCTCATGGGTGAAAATGATGCGTTCATCCAGCGGGCGGCCCATGGCGTTGGCGCCGATGGTGCCGTTGCCGCACAGCAGCCCCTCTTCCCAGGTCCGCGCGGGTTGCGAGCTGACGAAGCCGCGGTCCGGGCACGGCAGAACAGCGCAGGGCCGCCCAATCTCGTTCACGGTTTCGACGATTGGGTGCGAAGAAGCTCCGCCATGGCCCACCCTAGGCGAAGTCCGGTTTCGAGATAGGTCTCCGCGTTGCGATTGTAATGGTAGCCCTGGTTTTTCGGTGAGACATTCGCATCGCGCCAGAGATCGCGATTGTCCACGGCCTTCACGTTACCGGCGAACTCAGGATGCTTCTTGGGATCGCCGACAGCCAGTTGCGCTTCCGCGATCTGCAGGCCGAACCCCTCGCGGCCCGGGTTACCGCATCCAGTGGCGAGCACGAACTTGGCGTCTGGCGCATGGTAGTCGCGGCGCAGCGAAACGATCAGCCGCGCAAGATTTTCCTCGTAGCGAGCCGCGTGAACGGCGTTCTGGTCCTTGTGGCCCTGCCACCACACGAAGCCGGCGATTTCATAGCCCTGGCCCTTGTAGTCCGGGTAAATCTTCGCGAGGTCGTCGAGCGCGGCCTTAGCGTTGGCCATGTCGGTGTCATATTGCTTGCCCGCATACCAGTCGATGGACTTGCCGGTCTTAGGGTCCAACCACGGCGGCGGCTCCGTGGCCAGCCCCTTGGCGGGGTCCATCGGCCAGGAGTCCGGCCGGTCCCCATAGCCGGCGAAGACCTTCATCACCGTCCGCCCGTCCCGCTCTTTCACTTCCGCCGCATAGCGGGGACTGCCCGGCGGCAAGAGATCCCAACCCAGGCTGCGGTTGCCAATGCAGGACTTCAACACCAGCACCGGCTCCTCCAGGACCTCTCCCATGACAAAGCCGAAGCCCAATTCCGGCCCGATCGACCGCCCGTTCGAGGTTGCGCTCAAGTAACTGCCCTTCTTCAGGCGGGCATCGTAGTAGTAGACATCCCGGCGGACCGCCCAGGCGCCAGTTGCGTCAACCAAAAACGGGTACAGCTTCCGCACGCGGACGAGATTCGAGAGCGTCCCGGGCTTGTCTTCGGGGTCAATGTCGCCCATGCCGACCATGTTTGACTGGCCCATCAGGATGAACACCTTGACCTTCTTCGTATGGTCCGGAAGTCGGCCATCGGGCCGCGAGAGCAGGTGGCCAGACGATGAGCCATTCGCCTCCGCCGTTGGCGCGGTGGCCACGCTGGCCGCAGCCAGAGCGAACACGCCCACGAGAACCGCACATTTTCTGCCGTTCATGTTGCGCATCCAATTGTGTCCGGTGTCGTTCTCTTTCTGATGATTGTGTGCCTCGACGGGATGGCCGGTCAAGGCGATTGCGCGGCGTGCAATCCAATCGCTGCGCGGAGATGGGAGTCGGACGCTCGAGCGAGGGTGCCGATGCCACATCGGTGACCGCGATGTGCGACCTTTACAAGTTGGCCGGTAACCAACCATGGGGACAACCATCGGGACAGGTTCCCGGCGTGGGAATCGCCGGATCGAGGTAGTTCTTGCTCTCGGGCATGAGCAGCGGCTGGTTCGGCGGCGCCGTCGCCGGCAGGAACGTGTGCCCCGCCGGCTGCGGCGGCTGGTGGCCGCTGGCGGTGGTGACGCCGTGCCGCG
>CALLFZ010000032.1 GCA_938010045.1 uncultured bacterium | reverse complement strand
CAGGCGCTCGGCACGGATCCGAAGCTGGGGAACGCCAGCGGCCTCCGCAACAACATTCAGGTGCAGAACAGTGGCGGTGTTGCCAACTCGGCGTCGCTGCTTCACAGCCAAGATGTGACCATGCGGGCGCGGAACACGTTCAACATCGCCGACACGACCTACTCCGCCGTCGAGTTTAGCGCATATTTCCGCTTCGACCCCACCTCCACGATTGTGGGCGGTTTCCTCGGTCTCGGCTGGGCGCTGAGCAGCGCAACAGACAATGTGTCTCCGTTCACCGCCGGCGACACCAGCCGCGTTCTGATCGGCCTGCGCCGGGTGGACAATGTGAACAACGCCGCGCGAGTGTCTAGCGGCGGGCGTCTGGGTCAGTACGGCGGCACCGGGACGGACATTCCGGCAACCTATTTCCAAGGCGGAGTGGCGTCCACAAACCTGTCGGTCGGCACGTGGTACCAGCTCTCGTTCGAGCTAACGTTCAACTACAACAGTGGCGATCCGGCAAACTCGACGTGGACACTCGCGAGCCTCGCGCTTCGCGACTGGGGTTCGGACGGCCAGACCGGCGGCGATGTGCTCCTGCTGCAGACGAGTCCGTACACGTGGAACCCCGGTTTCGGCAACAATCTGGACAGTTCTCACAGCGCCTATGCGTTCATCGCAGGGAACGGTGACCGTGGAATCCAGCGCTTCGACAACGTACTGGTGCAGGCGATTCCCGAACCTGGGTCGGCCGCACTCGGTTTGCTGGGGCTCGGCGGCCTCGTCGTGTGGCGGCGACGCAGTCGAAACAGCTGATCTCTCCCCGCGGGACCATGCCAAGCGGTGCTGTGCTGCGCTGGGCACCGTAGTGCCGAGTCCACGCTCCGCGCAGTATCGTGGCCGGGAGGTGTCGGCGTTGTGCATGTTGCCCCGAGCACTGCCTGCGCCCTGAGAACTGCCGATTCCCTGTGGCGTATCCCCCACGGCGACTGACGAGAGGGGGCGCCAGGTGCCTGTGCATTCGAAGTCTCCAGCACCAGCAAGTTGTGCCTACTCCCTATGATGATCCCCGCGTGCCCCGCGGGTGCTGGTTCCCGCTTCTGTTGGTTCTGATGGTCGGCGTCCCAACCGGGCGCCGGCTCGGCTTCATGTCCCATGTTCGTGCTATGCTCCGTACGCGTCCCTCCGGGGCATCCCCGTGCCTGCGGCCGTTGGCGGTTGGTCGCTCGCTTTGGTGCCTGTTCCCAGCTCGCGACCACGCCGTTCGGAGTTGCGTAGGATGGGCGGGGCGGGCATGCTGATGCGATCTGCCCTTCGGACTCAAAGGAAGAAAGTTGCGCATGAACGCCACCGCTGCTGGTCTGTACGCGATTGCGATCTCCGTCTCCGCATCGGCCGCCGAGGTACCATTACTCGGCATCCCAGGGGACGCGCTGTACCAGGACGAGCTCTCGGGTGTGCCGGCGGGGTGGACCGTTGGAAAGGGGAAATGGGGAACGGTAAACGGCGCGCTGTGCGGTGCCGAGCTGGCCGAAGACCACCACGGCGCGGTCCTGCGGAAGGCTCTGCCGATGAGCGACGTCATCATCGAGTTCGAAGTGAAGCTGGACGGGGCCCGGGGCGCCAGCCTCTCGATCAACGACGCACACGGACATTTGGCACGCCTTGCCGTGGCGCCCGGCGCCCTTCGAGTCACGAAGGACGACCACGACAAAGACGGGCCGGACCAGCCGGTTGTATTTGGAGCGCTGAAGGCCGACATTCAGCCGGGAGTGTGGACTGCGGTCCGCCTGGAAATTGTTGGCGACACGATGTTGGGCCGGGCGGGTGGGGCGGTCGCGGTCGGGTTGCACGAGCAGCTTCGAACACCGAAGACGAATCTTGGGCTGACCGTCGCCGGTCAGACCGCATCGTTCCGACGCCTGCGCGTATGGACCGCGACGCCGAATCCGTCGTGGGAGACGGTGAAAGCGTCGCTCCCGCGCGGGGAACCTCTCACGCCGCCGGCACGGCGGGTGGGCGCGTCGCGATGAGGCGCGGTTTCGCTGCCGTGTGCGTTGGGCTTGCGGCGCACGCCGCCGCCGCGCCGCTACCCGATCCGGGCTCTTGCGGCGCCGACGGGGCCGCCGTGCGAGCGAAGATCGCCACCCACGAGTGGGCAGCGGCGGCCGTGTACACGAGGTCGTAGAGCCAGCCCGGTTGGAAGCCGTCCGTCAACCAGAGATGCGTGAGCTCCGGTTGCGGCTCACTTGGTCCGGCACGGCGGGCAGATAGGCCGCGAGCATGCCCCAGGGACTCCACGAAAACGCGCGGCTGTGGACGGGCTCGGTGGTGCAAAACTCCACCATCGCGGGGCCGGTGATCGGGCGGCCGTGTTCACGCGCGACCGGCGCATCCATGAGGAGCCGGCTGGTACCGCCGCCCCTGAGATCTCCGTTCCGGCCACAGGAGAACACGGATGCCCGTACCGCATCAGAAACCCGTGGCCCGTGTGGGCGATCGAGATCGGCTGGTCCGTGCGTTCGCCGTCGTTGAGCGTCCGCCTCGCGAGCAGGTTCCCGTGGTTGTTCACAGCATAGAGCAAGCGTCGGCGGCCGCGCGCGGTATCGGCCGTTTTGAGAAGCCAGAAGTCGGTTCCGTACTCGACGCGCCCACGTGAATTGCGGGGCGCTCGTGGCAGGTCGGTGATCCGCGCGTTGGCCGGCAGATGGGGATCCGCTTATGGATGCCTGCGGCCCTCGATGACCTCGTACAGGCCCGCGACGCCGAACCTGATGCCGTCGGCGAATGGCGTTCGGCGCTGAATCTCAACGCGGATGACCTCCGCGCTGGCGGTGCTCAACCAACCGTACACGGCGGCCACCGCGCACAGGGCTGCTCGGCGGAATCTCCGAAGGGTGGGTGGAATCACAGGAATGTACGCCTCGTGTATCAGTGAGTCCGTGCCTCCGGCTGGGCCGATCGCAGCGGCGTCAGACGCAGCGCCGCACCACGATCCGCGCCGAGCTCAAGTCGCACCGCGTCCGCGGCGGTGACCGATCGCCGTTCGATGCCCACCTTCGTGGCGGTGGGCACGCGCGGATCGTCGCGGTAGATCGTGGCCTCGTAGTCATCGTTCGGTTCCAGAACATCGAGGTGCACGTCGAACGCGCGCGGTTCACCAGCGTTCATCGCGCCGACGAACCAATCGGCGCCGCTGCGGCGCGCGATGATCGCGTACTCGCCGATGCGGCCCTCCAGCACGCGAGTGTCGTCCCATACGGTCGGCATGTGGTTCCAGAACTCGAGCTCGGGTTCATGGCGCGAGTGGGCCGGCCGGTCGTACCAGAACAGAAACTGCCAGGGACTGAAGATCACGACGGGCTTGGCCAGCTGGTGAGCGTGTCCCCAGAGGCGTGCCACCCGCTCATGGTAGTAGCACACAGTGTGGTCGGCAGGGCCGGCGAGCGACCGCGTGAAGGCGGTGATCAGGGTCTGGCGGGTCGGCGGGCTCTCCTCGTCGCCGCGAACGCCCTCAACGGTCATCAAATTCGGCCACGTGCGCCGCACGCCGGTTTCGCGGTACTCGTCGTGGACGTCCACCATCAGCCGGTGCTCGGCCGCGCGTCGGATCGCATCGTGCAGCCACGAGGTCCATCGCTGCGATCCGACGTTCACGAAACCAAACTTGACGCCGGCGACGCCCCAGTCGCGGTAGAGCGGCAGCAGTATATCGAGCTGGCGTTCGAGCGCGTGGCGGTTGACGTAAAGGATTACGCCGATGTTGCGTTCGCTCGCGTAACGGATCACGGCGGGTAGGTCGAGCGGCCCGTTCGAGCGGTTCGGATCTACGGTCACCGTCGTCGCGTCGGCCTCGTCGTCGTACTCGTGACCGTACCAGCCGGCGTCGTATTCGATGAACTGAAGGCCGCGCTGGATTGCAAAGTCGACACAGGCGCGGCCGCCGTCCGTGGTGAGCGTCACCTCGCGGATGACCTTGCCCGGGCGAATCCAAGAGGTGTCGGCGATGGCTGAGGGAGTGTTCAAATTGAGCACCAAATCGTTGTGTTCGAGCAACTGGCCTGGCGACTCGGCCACCATCACGAACCGCCATGGGGACTCGAGCGGCGCTGCGCCCTCGGCGGGACCGTCCAGCCAGCTCACCGCGCCGGGCTGACCGTCGCCGAGGGGCGCGAACTTCATGCGCGGCCAGTCCACCAGAGCAGCCTCGCCGAGCGCCACGACGAGCGAGGGCGTTCCGTCGCCGATCTCCACCACCAGCGGCCGCTCACACCCGCGCCGGATCTCCTGCAGCCGCACCCGTTCGTACGGTCCCTGCGCGGCGTAGGTCGCCCACGCGTGGCCGTCGGCCGCAAACCGGAACTGCAACCGCTCGGCATTCACACGCGCGGGACCGGGCGCGCGCAGCACGGCGTAGCGGACAGCAAACCCCTCGTCGAACGCGCGAAAGGTCCATCGCAGCCGCACCCCGGATCGCTCTCCTGTGAGATCCAGCGCGAGTTCGCGGTAGGCCTCGCGCACGAGCGACCGCTCGCCAGCGACGGGCCGCCATGTCGAGTTGGTCGCGCGCTCGCGGACTGCCTCGACGCGCCACACCTCGTCCGTCGAGGCGCCCTCGATGAACGCGTCGAACGGCGATCGGTCCAGCACGGCGCGTCTGCGCCACCATAGGCGGCACTCGGCCGGGGCTGTAGTGCCGGGCGCCACGACCTCCGCCTGGAGATCGCCGTTCGGGGAGTGCAGCGTCCATTCGCCGGCGGCGGCTGCGAGCCCATTCATGCCGATGACAAGAAGAGTGATGATGCGCATCGCCGCGTTCTGCTCGCTGAGGTCGCGCTTTCTTTTTGAACATATTACGATATCGAAATTGCTGTTAGAACCATGCAAGACTTGAGCGCTTGGGAGGTCTCCCCATGAGATTGAAGGAATCGCGGACGGCGGCATGGATCGTGGCGACCATCACGACGGCGGCGATCAGCCGCGGCGAGGTTCGTCTTCCGCGTGTGTTTGGCCACCACATGGTCCTTCAGCAGGGCCGGCCGATCGAGGTGTGGGGGTGGGCCGCAGGGAGCGAGCGGGTGACGGTCACCCTTGGGGATCTCGCCAGGGCCGAGGTGACGGCCGATGCCGCCGGCCGCTGGCGGGCGCAGCTGCCGCCCCAGGCGGCCGGCGGCCCGCACGCGTTGATCGTCGCGGGCAGTTCGACTGCACGGTGCGACGACGTGTGGATCGGCGAGGTGTGGCTATGCTCGGGCCAGTCGAACATGGAGTGGCCGGTTTTGGGGGCCCAGAACGCTGAGCAGGAGATTGCGGCGGCGAATTGGCCGATGATCCGTCACATCGCGGTTCCGCGCCGTGCCTCGCCGCGGCCGACCGAGGACGTGGAGGCGGAGTGGAAGGTTTGCTCGCCGGCCACCGTCGGCACCTTCACGGCGGTCGGCTACTTTTTTGCACGGGAGCTCCATCGGGCGCTCAATGTGCCGGTGGGCTTGGTTCACGCCTCGTGGGGCGGCACGCGCATTGAGCCGTGGATACCGCCATCGGCGTTCCGCGCCGTGCCGGCGACGCGTTGGATCGCTCACCGGCTCGAGCTGGCCGATCCCGGGTCAGACCTGCGCGCAGAACGATTGCAGCGGTTTGTGTCTGCGCTTGAGGGCTGGCTGCCGAAGGCGCGCGATGCCCTGCACCAGCGAAGCTTGATTGAGCCCGCCCCGTCGTGGCCGACCGAGCTCACTGCGCTTCAGGGTCATCAAGATCCTTCATCGTTATACCATGGGATGATTCATCCCCTCGTGCCGTTCCGGATCCGCGGCGCGCTCTGGTACCAGGGCGAGTCCAACCACGCCGAAGGCCGGCAGTATGTGGAAAAATCGCGCGCGCTGATCGAAGGGTGGCGCGCGGTGTGGCGGCAGCCGGACTTGCCATTTCTGTACGTGATGATTGCTCCGTTTCCGTACGGCGAGGAATCGCCGGAGGTGCTGCCGGCCTTCTGGGAGGCCCAGGCGGCGGTGGAACGCGAAGTGCCGAACACCGCGATGGCCGTCATCCACGACGTCGGCGATCCGACCAACATTCACCCGGCCAACAAGCAGGAAGTCGGCCGGCGCCTCGCGCTGCTCGCCCTGCGGCGCGTGTATGGCCGCACCGAGGTAGTGGACCGCGGTCCGCGCTTCCGTGAGCTGAGCCGTGAGGGCGCACGATTGCGCGTGGGGTTCGACGAAGCCGCCGGGCTGCACACGTCGGATGGCGCCGCGCCGACGCATTTTGAGCTGTGCGGCGCCGACGGCGTGTACCGCCCCGCCCGCGCCGTCATCGAGGGCGAGAGTGTTCTGCTCGACGCCGAGGGCGTCCCCGAGCCGGTGGGCGTCCGGTTGGGCTGGCACAAGCTCGCGATGCCGAATTTGGTCAACGCCGCCGGTCTGCCGGCCGCGCCCTTCCGCGCAGGACACTGCCCGCCGGATCTCGTTCATCCGGCCATCCCCAACGCCGAACTGTGGTCGCTCCTCTACGACCTCAACCTCGGCCGCCTCGGCGTCACCTTCGGCTACGACGACGACCGCAGCGGCGCGCTCACCGGTCGGTTCAGCCGGGTCGCGTACCTGCTCGAACTCCAGCCCCGCGCCAACCAGCCGACCAACTTCGTGTTCGTGGAAATGGACGCATGGACCGACCATCCGCGTGGCTTCGCCATTCCGGCCGTCTGGGAGGGGGTCCGGTGGCAGCAGGCGGTGAGCAATCTGCAGGTGATTTCGAATGTCAACGGCGTGCCGACGGGCACGTTCGCGGCCGGATGGATTGAAGCGTGGCCGAACAACTACGGGCCGCGCAATGGTGCGGGCGTGCCGGGCGCATCGGACGAGGTCTTCGATTTCGGCGACCAGCCCTCCGAGCCGGTCGAGGGATATGGTTGCCTCCAGGTGCATCTACCGGAGCGCAAAACCACCCTCTTTGCGATCAACCATTGGTCTGCCGGCGGCGGCGCCGATATCGGCATCGGTACGTCCGGCGGCGCGACGCGCGACTGGACCTTCAGCGGCAACGCCGGGAGCCTTCCCTATAAGCGCCTCCGCGTCTTTGTGCGTCGCTGAACACGCGTCGAGGCGGTTGGCCCGACGGCTCGTCGCCGCCGGTGTAGGGCTCCAGCTCGTCGAGCCCGTGCCCGGCCACCGTGGCCTACTGCCGCAAGGCCTTGTGCTATCATGCGGCCTTGCACGCCGGGGCTACGGATGGAAATCCGATTTCAATGCCGCCAGTGCGAGACGCGACTCGAGGTGGACATCGGGTCGGCGGGCATGGAGATCATCTGCCCGAACTGCGGGACTCCGCAGATCGTGCCGCGCCGCGGCCTCGGACCGGGCACGGTGGTGGGGGGGTTTCAGATCATCCGTCTCATCGGCCGTGGCGGCATGGGCGAGGTGTATCTCGCGCGTCAGCGATCGCTCGACCGCCTCGTGGCGCTGAAAGTTCTCTCGCGATATCTCGCGCCCTCGCCGGAGGCCACGGAACGATTTGTCCGCGAGATGCGGCTGATGGCGCGGCTCGAACACCCGTACCTCGTGACGGCCTACGAGGGCGGCGAAGACAGCGGCGTCGTGTACCTTGCGATGGCGTACGTGCGCGGATCCTCGCTGCACGAGCGCGTGCGTACGTACGGACCGCTCTCCGAAGGTGAGGCGCTGGGCATCGGCCGCAAGGTGGCCACCGCGCTGCAGTACGCGTGGCAGGAGATGCGGCTGCTGCACCGCGACATCAAGCCCTCGAACATCTTGATCGACCTGCATGGCGAACCGAAATTGACCGACCTTGGCCTCGCCAAATGTCTCGGGCAGAGCGAAAGCCAGACCTTGAGCGGCTCCGTGCTCGGCACCCCGAACTACATGAGCCCGGAGCAGGCCGAAGGCCGCGAGGACCTCGACGTCCGGTCGGACATCTACTCGCTGGGCGCTACGCTCTACACCGCCGTGACCGGCCAGATCCCGTACCAGGCCGGTTCGCTGGTCGAGGTTCTGCGTCGGGCCGCGACCGAGCCGCTGCCGGATCCGCGCACATACGCGCCCCGGCTCACCCCGGAGTTTGTCGAACTACTCGGTCTGCTCCTCGCGCGCGACCGCCGCCAACGCCCTGCCGATTGGGCGCAGGCGATCGCCGCCTTCGATCGGTTGCTCGTCCGATACCCCGGCGCGCTGGGTGCGTTGCCGGTCGCCGAGATGGAGCCGGCCAGCGGTAGTCCGGCGGCGACACCGTGGGCCCCCTCCGGCTGGCCTGCGCGGGTGATGCTCGGCGCCGGCATCGCCGCCGCACTCGCGCTCGGCGTGGCCGCCGGTCGGTGGTGGACACGACACGGGTCCACCGCGGATGAGACGTCCCCCGAGCGAGCGCCCCTGCACGCGCCCCGGCCGGACGCCTCCGCCGACTCGATCGCTGACTCCGCCAAGACGCCTCCGCCGGACCGCTCGTCGGCGCCCCTGCCGTCCGACCCGCGCGACGAAGATTTTCACGCGCCCGGCCGTCCTCCTCTCTCCCCGGAGCAGCGCCGCCGCATCGCCCGGCTGTGGGGGGACACCCGCGATTATGTCCGCGCTCACCCCGACGATCCGGAAGGCCAGTTGGCCCGACTCCGGCGCCTTGTCGAGATAGCGTCCAATAGCCCGTTGGCCCGGCAGATCGAAACATGGATCGCCGAGAGCCGCCTCCAAGAGCGGGCGGACCGTCGTCGCCTTGAACGCGAACTACGGCAACTCGCCGACGAGGCGATCGCAACTGGCCGTTTCGACGAGGCGATCGAACGGATCGAGCGCGAGGCCGGCGGTCCGCATGCGGCCGAACTCCGTACGCTGTGCAACGACTTACTCGCACGACTTCGCGCCGAGCAGGCCGCCGCGCGACGACGCGAAGTCGAACAGCGACGGGACGCGGCGATCGAACGAGCCGCCGAAGCGGCGGCGCGGGGCCAGTGGGCGGCCGCGCGCGAGGTGCTGGTGTCGGCAAAATCCGATACCGATCTCTCATCCGAGCTGCGTGCGCCGCTCGACGAGGCGATCGCATTGCTCGACGAGGCTGCCGGCTGGCCCGCGGCGGTGCTCGCCTCATTCCTCGCCCAGCGCGGCCAGCAAATTGCCGTCGAATTCATCGATGGGCGCACGGAGACGCTACAAATTCACTCGGTGAAAGACTCGTCGGTGGTGGGGCGCCGCATTTTGCGGGAGGGTTTCATCGAACGTCCGTTTGCGCCGGGCGAGTTGAGCTGGCGCGAGCGGTTGTCGAGGGCGGGCCCAAAGCCGCCGTCGGTGCGCGCATTCCTCGAGGGCTGCTGGCATCTCGAGGCCGGCGACCGGGCGGCCGCCGCCGCCGCGTTCGGCGCCAGCCACACCGCCCTCGGTACGGCCCTGCAGCGCCGCCTCTATCTCGCAGAGCGCGGCTCCTCCTGAAGGCGATCGCCGCAAACGCCACGCCCGGCACGCACCGGTGACCCGCGAGGGTGCGGCCGATCCAAGGATTGGACAGTCGCCGCGGTGGAGAATCCAACCCTGGGAGACATCGTGGTCTAGCCGCAGCCGGCGGCAGGTCCCTTGACCGTCGTTCCGTCCTCTCGTGCCGGAAGGAACGGACGAGCCGTTCGAGATTCAGCCAGCGACCTGCGCGAGAATTCGGCGGTCGCCTGCGCTCCCGGATACAGAGAGCCCGAGCGAGAACGCCGGTCGGTGAATGCCGCAAGCGGGCGACGATCGTCCAGGCCGCCCTCCCCTGCGCCGCCGACGCCCGCCAACACGGTGCCGCGCTTCGCTGGGCGCCGCGCTCCCCGAACCGCGCTCGAGGCACGGCGGCAGCTCGTTCCGACCTTCCGCGACCACCCGGTGGCGGCGACTGGGCAGCGCGAAGGCGCGTGCCGCTCGGGCACGATCGCCGTCGCCGCGCGCGGTGGCGAGCGGAAGGAAAAAGGCGAGGAGACGTGTTAAGCGGAGGGGGCATGATTTCGGCGCCGGCGCAGCTCACTGAGGGCTCGCTCGCGCCCTGGCGTCACGCTAAGATGAGTGGCCGGACGCCGTTTGGCGGCCGGTCCATGGAGGTGTGAACATGTATCTGGTGTGTCGTCGTGACTGGTTAAAACAGAGCGCCGCGCTTGCGGCGCTGGCGGCGGTGCCCGCGCGCCTGCGGGCGGCTGGTGCGAAGATTCCGGTCGGACTTCAACTCTATTCCGTGCGCCGCGAATGTGCCCAGGACCTGCCGGGCGTGCTGGCGGCGGTCGCAAAGATCGGCTACCGCGGCGTCGAATTCGCCGGCTACCACGGCCGGACCGCCGCCGAGCTCCGCAAGATGCTTGACGATGTGGGACTGGTCTGCTGCGGCACGCACACGGGCTGGCCGACTATCCAGAAGGATCAGCTCGCTGCAACGATGGAGTTCAACCGCACCCTCGGCAACCCGTTTTTGATCGTGCCGGGACTTCCGAAGAACTGCGTCGAGACCGCGGAAGCCTGCCGGAAGACTGCGGAGATCTTCACCGAGCAGGCGGAAGCGGCCGCGGGTCAGAACATGTATGTGGGCTATCACGCCCACGGCGGAGATTTCCGGAAGCTCGACAACGGCGAAACGGTCTGGGACACGATCTTTTCCCATGCGGGTCCCAAAGTGGTCATGCAGCTCGATACCGGCAACTGCATGCAGGGCGGAGGCGATCCGGTGGCGGTGCTGAAACGGTATCCAGGCCGGTCGCTCACGGTGCATCTCAAAGAGCACGGCGGACCGAAAGGCGCCGCGATTGGCGAAGGCCAGGTGCCGTGGGCGCAGGTATTCGAGGTGTGCGAGTCGGTCGGGGGCACCCGTTGGTATGTCGCCGAGCACGAGACCGGCGAGACACCGATTGAAAGCGTGCGCCGCTGCTTTGAAAACCTGAAGAAGATGGGCAAGGTCTGATTCGATGAGCACGTTGCCCGGGCGCGGACTACGGATTCCGCGCGGGCGGAGACGTTTTTAGCGCGTCGTCGCAAAGCGGTTTCTCGTCCGGGACGGCGTCCCTGAGAACGAGAGCCCCGTCCTGTTCCCAATGGACTATGGACTATGGGCTCGCCGCCCGTCGGTGAACGTTGGGGCAGTGCTGGAGATGGAAGAGGACGGCCGCACCTGGCCGCACCTGACAACGAGCGAGCCGACTGCGCAGTGGATTGTTTTGAGGGGTGAGGCGAGGAGACGGGATGCGGGCAGGAAGGTAGGAGTGCACGTGTGCCTGCACGTGTGCCTGTCCCCAAGGGCTCGCAGGTGCCTGTCCCCAGAGAGGCAACCTGTCCTACCTGCGTGCGAGCGGAATCGGTGCGCCGCCGGCACCAATGGGGACGGACACCCGAGAAGGCAGCTCCAGATGGGGACAGGCACCCGAGAAGGCGCTCGAGAAGAAATCACAGTAGATTGAATGCGTGACTGTTGCGTGGTCGTTGTTTGTGCCTGTCCCCAATCGAAAACCGGGAAGACCGGGGACAGGCACGAGTTCGGAGAGATGGCTGTCCCCAGCGGCCCCACGCCCACGTGCGCAGGAAACGCCGCCCCCCATTCTGGTTCCCGCCATCCTCCCAACAGAGCACAGAGCGCGGAGCGTGTTCAGCCGCTCCGCAACGTGCTCAGGAACTTCTCGGCCGGCCGGGTCTGGAAGCAGCGTCGGAAGATTTTAAAGTCGGTTGAGTCGTCGAGGCGATCCCCTCCGAAGACCAAGAAGCTGCATTCGAAGTTCATGCGGACCCTAGGCACCGCGCCCCCTACCCGCGTTTCGGCCTGATTGGTCGAAACATGCGTGTTGTTTGCTGGAGCGGAGAGACCCACCGGCGAATGGCGCGGGGTCGTTAGGGTCAACGATGCTCGCCCTCTTCGCCGCCGCCTGTATTGGCCGCTCATTCCCCAGCGGTGTAATCGGCTCGCGTTGAGCCTTCTCCCTTGATGCCGGCCAGTCACTGTGCCAGGATATTGCCTGGCTCGGAGGCCGCGATCCAAGGCTTGGACAGAGCGAGAGGCCGTCATGGTTGGATGCACGGAGCGGCGCAGTTCATTCTCATTCGGCGCATTCCGAGGTGCGGTGGCTCTCGTCGGGAGCTGGGCGTTGGTGGCCGCGTGGGCTCTCGAACCGGTCGAGCTGCGCTGCGAGTACCGGAGGAACCCGATGGGCCTCGATGTGCCGGCCCCACGCCTGAGCTGGGCGCTGCGCTCGAGCCGCTCCGCTGACCGTGCAACGGCGTACCGGATTCTCGTCGCGAGTTCTCCTGAGCTGCTCATGCAGGAGATTGGTGATCTCTGGGACAGCGGTCGGATCCAGTCGGCTTCCCAACTGCACATCCCGTATGCGGGCCGGCCGCTGCGCTCCGGCGAGCGCTGTTGGTGGACGGTCCGCGTGTGGGATCGTGAGGGCGCGGCGGGGCGGTGGGCGAACCCCGCATGGTGGGAGATGGGTTTGCTGCGCAAGGAGGACTGGGGCGGCGCCCGCTGGATTGCGCTCGACCGCGACCGCGATGACCGGCCGGCGGACCACGCGGCACGGCCGATGATGTCGGAGCTGCGGAAGATGACGGCCCCGCATCGTGTGCTAGCATTTCCTTCGATCCGGCTGCGGCGCGAGTTCTTTGTCCGCGACCGTGTCGCGCGCGCGCGGCTGTATGTCTGCGGGCTAGGTTTGGTCGAGCCCTGGATGAACGGCGAACGGCTGGGGGACGAGGTGCTCGAACCGCCGCAGACGACGTACGACATGCGGTCCTGGTACGTGACGCGGGACGCCACCGGCTCGCTGCGGCCGGGCGAGACGAACGCGGTCGGCCTCTGGCTCGGCAACGGTTTTTGGGGCCAGAACGTCGCGTTCACGGAGGCGCTCGCCGACGGTCCGCCGCGCGCGATCGCGCTTCTCGCCATCGAGTATGCGGACGGTGGCCGCGAAGAGGTCGTGACGGGGCCCGACTGGCAAGCGGCGACGAGTGCGGTGCTGTTCGACAACATCTACGCCGGCGAAACGTTCGATGCACGGCTCAACGATCCGGGCTGGAGCCGGGCGGGCGGCGGCGTGGGTGGGTCCTGGTCGGCGGCGGTCGAGGTGCCGTCCCCAACGCGACGGCTACAGGCCTCGATGATTCCGCCTATGCGCAAGATCCGCGCGCTCGAGCCGGTGCGGGTCTGGCCGGTGGGTGAACGGCGATGGGTGGCGGACTTCGGCCAAAACCTCGCCGGGTGGGTCGAACTGCACGTCCGCGAAGCGGCGGGCACACCCGTCCGGCTTCGCTTCGCCGAGCTGCTCGATTCCGCCGGCCGCGAGCTCGACACGGCCTCGACCGGCGTGTTCGCGACGGGTGTGGAACAGCAGGACATTCTCATCTGTGGCGACGGTGAAACGCGGTGGGAGCCGCGTTTCACCTGGCACGGTTTCCGCTACGTCGAGTTCGAGGGCGTATCCACAGCCCCCACGGGCGGCGTGGCGCGCGCGTGGCTAGTGCGCACCGCCGTCGAGCCGGCGGGCAGATGGGAATCATCGGACGTTCGCCTGAACCGGATTCGCGAAACTTCGCAGTGGACGATCGAGAGCAATTTGCATGGCACGGCGGAAGACTGCCCCCATCGGGAGCGCTGCGGCTGGCTCGGCGACGCGCACGCGGTCGGCGAGGCGGCCATCTTCCACTTCGAGATGGGGCCGTTCTGGACTAAGTTTGTGGACGACATCGAGACCGTGCACGGTCGGGGCGGTGTGACCTACACCGGCCGGCGCGCGCGGCCCGGCATACCGTGCAACATCGCGGTGGGCCGGCGGCTCTGCCAGGAGGCGCGGCCCGACTGGGGCGCGGCGTGCGTGCTGCTGCCGTGGTACCTCTGGGTGTACTACGGCGATCTTGACGCTGCACGCCGCCACTACGCGAACATGCTACGGTGGGTGGATTACGTCGAGGAATTTTCTCGCGAGGGCATCGTCGTGGAGGGCTATGGCGACTGGTGCCCGCCCGGCGGTAACGATGCGATGGAGTGTCCGGTGGAGCTGACTTCGACGGCCTATCAATATGCGTCGTTCCGCTATTTAGCGGCCATGGCCGCGGCGATGGGGCGCAGGGCCGAGGCGGGCGGGTTGGAACGACGCGCCGAACACGTGCGGCGCGCGTTCCTCGAACGGTTCGGGCGAGGCGAGTCGGGGGACTTCGGGTCGCAAACCGCCCAGGCGGTGGCGTTCCGGTTCGGTCTGGTGCCGCCGGAGACAGCCGCGCTCGCGGCGCAGGCCCTCGCGCGGAGGATCGAGGTGGCGGGCGGACACCATCGTACCGGTATCCACGGAGCGCGCTGGCTCTACACCGCGCTGGCCGACGGCGGTTTTGATGAATTGGCGTTTCGCGTGCTCACCGCCGAGGGATATCCCGGCTATCTCGAGTTGCTCGCTCGTGGATGCACCACCTGGCCCGAGGTCGCGCTGCCGCCCTCGGAGGACGCCGCGTGGCGCCAGCGGTCCCACAATCATCCAATGCAAGCCGGCTTCACGGCGTTTTTCTGGGAGGGCTTCGCGGGGATCCGTCCCGATGCCTCGGCGCCCGGCTTCGGACGGCTCCGGATGCGACCGGCGGGCGTACGGAATCTGGAATGGGTACGCGCTGAATATCGCTCGTTGCGTGGACCGATCCGCAGCGAGTGGCGCCGGGATGGCGGTCGCTTCGAATGGGTCATCGCTTTGCCGCCCGGCGTCGAGGCCGATGTGGAGTGGCCCGCCATATCCGGAGCGCCGGCCGACCTTCAGTGCGCGCGCGCGGACGGCTCGGCGGATGGCGCGCTGCGGCCAGTCTGGGCGGCCGGCATGGGCCGCGTGCGCCTCGAAGCCGGCGAATGGCGTTTGCGGTCGCGACTGCCGCTGGGCGAGTAAGCGGCGGCGGCAGGGTGCAGTCCGGCGTTGTTCAGCCGGCCCAGGGCGCGGGCCGCCGCACCGTCGCGAGGTCGAGCCGCCGCCGCCGGCCGACGGGCGAGAGGGGCGGCCGCGCGCGCAGCCAGCGCACCGCCGCGGGGACCGAAGCGACCCCGCGGATCCCGAAGGCCGGCAGCAGCGCGAGTCGTCGAAGCCAGGTTCTCCGCTTCATCGCCAGACTCCCGCGATTGTCTCCGCGCACACGCCGCAGGCGCCGCCAACGATGTGTTGTTCGAGCACCGTGTACCGCACGCGGCGCACGACCGCCGCGCCGCACGCCGCGCACCGCGTCGTTTCCCCGTCGGGCACATGGACGTTGCCGACGTACACGTAGCGCAGACCTTCGGCTCGCCCAATGTCCCGCGCTCGACGCAACGTCTCGGCCGGCGTCGGCGGCAGATGGCGCAGCCGGTATTGTGGATAGAACCCCGAGTAATGCAGCGGCACATCGGGGCCGAGCGTCTGCCGCACCCAGCGCGCGACGCCGGCCAGATCCTCGTCCCGGTCGTTCAGCGACGGAATCACGAGGTTGGTGATCTCGACCCACACGCCGAGTGAGGCGAAGAGCTCGATCGCCCGAAGAATGGGCGCGAGTTCCCCGTCGCAAATCTCGCGGTACCGCCGGTCGTCGATGAATTTCAGGTCAATGTTCGCCGCGTCGGTGACCGCCGCCAGCTCGCGCAGAGGCGCCTCGCGGATATAGGCGGCGGTGACCAGCACATTGCGGAGCCCCTGTTCGCGCGCCAGCCGCGCGGTCTCCAGCGTGTACTCGTACCACACGACCGGTTCGGTGTAGGTATAGGCGATCGAGGGCGACCGCTCCCGTTTCGCCAGTGCCACCACGGCCGCAGGCGGCAGCGGTACCACCTCCACGTCCTCAGGGTTGGCCTGCGAAATCTCCCAGTTCTGGCAGTTTTTGCAATGCAGGTTGCAGCCGGCCGTCGCGATCGAAAGGATCGGCGTGCCGGGCAGAAAATGGAACAGCGGCTTCTTTTCGATCGGGTCGAGATGGATCGCGCACGGCATCCCCCAGGTCAATGCAACCAGCCGTCCGTCGAGATTCACCCGGATGCGGCAGTCCCCCCGCTCGCCCGGCGCCAGTACGCACTGCCGCGGACACAGTTCGCAGACCACGACGGTGGCCTCGTTGTGCCTCACGGAATCAATCTACCACGATTTTTCGACTTCGCGGCCTCGTCCTGGCCATCCAGCGAAAGATCCATCGCCCGCGGCGGAAGCCGCGATCGCTTCCCCCCGTGAGTTCGCCGCCGGCGCTGGGATCACGCCGAACCGAGCCAGTGGATCCGAAACGAACGATCCACGGCCAGCGCCTCCGCCTCCGGTCTGCCGAGCGCGCGATAGGGCCAAAGAGAGCGGCGCGGTCGTTTGATGTCACCCGGTTCGCGAAACCGGGGACCGCTCGCGGCCGGCGCCCGCCGGCCCGCCGCTCGGCTCGACAAATCGGAACGGCTGGCGGACGTTGTACGATTGAGATGAAGCCCGGCAGCCAGTTGATCCGCACTATCGGCGAGCGGTGCCGCGTCTGTTACACCTGCGTGCGCGACTGCCCCGCGAAGGCGATCCGCATCGCGAGCGGCCAGGCGCAGGTGCTGCCCGAGCGGTGCATCGGCTGCGGCAACTGCTATCGCGTGTGCAGTCAGAGCGCGAAGCAGGTGTACGACTCGCGGCCCGATGTCGAGGCGCTGCTGCGCTCGGGCCGGCGCGTCGCCGCGATCGTCGCGCCGAGTTTCCCGGCCGAGTTTCCGGATCTCGATGGCGCTCAGGTGGCCGGCCTGATTCGGCGGCTCGGCTTCTCCCTCGTGTGCGAGGTGGCCTTCGGTGCGGACCTCGTGGCCGCGGAGTACCGCAAACTGCTGAATGAGCCCGGCCAACGGCGCTGGATCGGCACGACGTGCCCCGCGCTGGTCGCCTACGTCGAGAAGTACCTGCCGGAGCTGGTGCCGAACCTGGCCCCGATCGCCTCGCCGATGATCGCTGAGGCGCGCGCGCTGCGCCGGCTGCACGGCGACGATCTCGCAATTGTGTTCATCGGCCCTTGCCTCGCCAAAAAAGTCGAGGCCGATAATGCCCACGGCCAGCCGGAGGTGGACGCCGTGCTCACGTTTATCGAGCTGCGCAGTCTGCTCGAGGTGGCCGGCATTCGGCCAGAGCCCGGCGGCCGGGGCTTCGATCCGCCGCATCCGGGGCTTGGCGCACTGTTTCCGATCAGCCGCGGCATGTTGCAGGCTGCGCGCGTCGTCGAGGACCTCCTGACGGGTGACGTGGTCGCCGCCGATGGCCGCCCCGCCTTCGTCCAGGCGCTGAACGACTTTGCGGCCGGGGCGCTCGAGGCGCGGCTGCTCGAGATTCTCTGTTGCAACGGGTGCATCATGGGCGCCGGAATGAGCGTGGACTCGCCCCTCTTCCGCCGGCGGACGGCCGTCAGCCAGTACGCGCGCCGGCGCATCGCCGAGGCGGATCCCGCACAGTCGGCGGAGATCGCGCGGCGGCTGGAGGGGCTGGATCTGAGCGTGCGATTCCACCCGCAGAACCTGCCGCCCTCGGCGATCCCGCCGGCGGAGCTCCAGCGCATCCTCGAAATGATGGGTAAGCTCGCGCCGGAGGATGAGCTCAACTGCGGCGCCTGCGGCTACCCGACGTGCCGCGAGCACGCGGCCGCGATCTACCTCGGACTGGCCGAAAGCGAAATGTGCCTGCCCTACACGATCGACCGGCTCCGCGAGTCGCTCAAAGAACTGTCGGAATCGAACGCCGAACTGGCGAGCGCGCGTCAGGCGCTGATCAACGCCGAGAAGCTCGCCAGCATGGGCCAGCTCGCGGCCGGCATCGCGCACGAGATCAACAACCCGCTCGGCGTCATCCTGCTCTATGCCAAGCTGTTGCTCGACGAGCTACCGAAGGACAGCGAGCGGCGCGAGGACATCGCGCTGATCGCGGAGCAGGCCGACCGCTGCCGCAAGATCGTCGCCGGCTTGCTCCATTTCGCGCGCCGTAACAAGGTCGTCCGCCAGCCCGTGGACGTCGTGCGGATGGTCGACCGCTGCCGGCGCGGCGTGATCATCCCCGGCAACATCCGCGTGTATGTGCAGCACCAGCTCGACGATCCGATCGCCGAGCTCGACGAGGACCAGATTCTACAGGTGCTCACGAACCTCATCGTCAACGCCACCGAGGCGATGCCCCAGGGCGGCGACCTGACGATCGCAACGCGCGGCACACCGGAAGAAGTCGTCATCGAGGTGCGCGACACGGGCACCGGGATTCCGCCCGCGAACCTCCCGAAGATTTTCGAGCCGTTCTTCACCACGAAGCAGCTCGGGAAAGGCACCGGCCTCGGCTTGGCGGTGGCCTATGGCATCGTCAAAATGCACCGCGGCCGGATCGACGTCGTGTCGAATGCCGATCCGGCCCGCGGTCCCACCGGCACAACGTTCACCGTCACGCTGCCGCGCGCAGACCGGGAGGGCTGATGGATACGCTTCGGGTGCTGGTGGTGGACGACGAGCCGGGCATGTGCCTCGGCGCGCAGCGCGTGCTGCGGCGCCACGTGGTCCGGCTGCCTGATCTCGGCCTCGAAGCCGGCTTCGAGACCGACACGGCCGGCACGATGGCCGCCGCCCGCGAGCGGCTCGGCCGTGAGCGCTACGACCTCGTCATCCTCGACTACAAACTGCCCGACGGGTCTGGCCTCGACCTGTTGCGCGAAATCCGCTCGATCCGGCTTGATCTGCTCGTGATCATGATCACCGCGTTCGCCTCGCTCGAGGTCGCGGTGAGCGCCACGCGGAACGGCGCGTTCGACTTCCTCTCGAAGCCGTTTGGGCCGGAGGAGCTCGAAAGCGTCGTCACGAAGGCCGCACGCGCGCTCGTGATCGAGCGGCGGGCGCGGCGGCTCGAGGAGGAGCGGCGCAAAACCCGCCTGCAATTTCTCTCGGTGCTCGCGCACGAGCTGAAGGCTCCGATCGGCGCGGTCGAGGGCATTCTGAAGCTGCTGGAGCAGCGCGTGCTCGGCAACGAAGTCTCGGCCTACGATGCGCAGATCCGGCGCGCGCTGGCCCGCCTCGAAGGGATGCGCAAGCTGATCTTTGACCTGCTGGACCTCACCCGCATCGAGGCTGGCGAGCGGCATCGGGAGATCCAGCGCGTGGACGTCGCCGACGTCGCGCGGGCGGCGATCGACAACGTGTCCGCCGAAGCCGCGTGGCGTCACATCACGGTGCGGCTGCACGCCGACGGGCCGGTGCCGATGACGGCGGACCGCAGCGAGCTGGAGATCATTCTGAACAACCTGCTCACGAACGCCGTGAAGTACAACCGCGACGGAGGACGCGTCGAAGTGCGGCTCGCGCGAGAGGGAGACCGCGTGAGGATTGAGGTTGAGGACACCGGCATCGGCATGACGCCGGCCGAGACCGCGAAGCTGTTTCAGGAGTTTTCGCGCATCCGAAACGAGAAGACGCGGCACATCTCCGGCAGCGGGCTGGGGCTTTCGACCGTGAAAAAGCTCGCCCAACTCTACGGCGGGGATGTGGCGGTAAGCAGCGAGCCCGATGTTGGCTCGACCTTTACCGTTACGCTCACCGACGCGGCGGCGCCCTCGGCCGATGCCTCCGCCGGCGCTCCGCTTCCGCGCTCGCCCTAACCGGTTGCCTCCGCCCCCGCGATTCCGAGAGGCCGCGGCCTCGCGGCTGGTTTCGGCCCAACGCCGCGCACGGCCCCTCTCCTCCACCCGATCCGGGTCCCGTTCAACAGACCGCGCTCATTGTCCTTCGTCCCACACGCGAACAGTGACGAAGAGCCAGCCATCCGTAGCGACAACGAACGCGGTCGCCGCGCGCGTTGACCACGGTCGTGGGCGTGCGGGGCCCGCCGAAGCGTGGCCCCGCTGAGGATGCGTGCGGTTGGGCTGGACATCGCCCCGTGGGCCGCCGATCAACTCCGCCTCAGGTTGTTGTGGAGAGTCCCGACCGTGCCCACGATCCGCGACAGTTCGCCGACGCCCGGGCTCGTTTCACGGATCGACTTCGATCATGGCGGCCGTTCCCTGGACCGGGTACGATTCGGCCACCGGGCCAGAGGTCCATGCTTGAACCACCCTTCCGATTCGAAGGTCTGCAAAGGTCGCCGGCGCACCAGTGGCGCGGAAACGGAGGACGGTCTCGGCACTGACGCGCAGCCACGCTTTGGCCGAGCCCGAACGCTCATGGGGATTCTCCTCAATCAGCACCCGGTCGCGGTCGATCGCGGTGATCGTCCCTCGAATATGCGGCGGACCTTCCGGCGGTCGCGGCGTGTTGGTTTTTTCCGACTCGCACGCCGAGAGGGCGAGGAGGCTGACCAGCACGCTGAGGCTGCCCCGTCGCTTCATGGTTCCGCTCCTTCCGGCCGATGGCCATCGCGCCATCGCCACCGCCGGGGCGCGGGCGGCGAGCCCGGTTCCTCCGCGGTGTCAAGCCGAGAATAATACATCGCCTCGCGATCCGACAATCGGCCCGCGCGTTGCCGTTCGCGGATCCGCCGCACAGACTCGTCATCGAGCGCGGCGCCGCCTCGAGGGAGAGAGGCCGTGAGTTCGAGGGGCTCACCGGCCGGCGGTGGCCGCCAGTCCGTGCGGTGGAGGGCCAGCGACACGATCAGGACGGCCAGCGCCGCTGCGGCCGGCAGGCCGAACGCGGCGTGCCAGGCGGAGGACGATTCGGTGCGGACGGGTACGGCAGCATCGTCGCGGCAACGGTCGCACGCCAAACAATCAAGGTCGGTACGCCCGCGCACACCGAAGTCGCAAGCGCCGGGCCGGATGCGCGGCCAGAGGCGTTCGAGCGGCCGCAGCGCGCTGACGATCGCGAGCCATGCGCCGGTGGGGCACAGGACGCGGCACCAGAAGCGCGGCAGCAACCCTGAGAGGATGAGGATCGCCAGCACCATCAGGCCGGTGGCGCGCGTCAGATCGCGTCCGAACGCCAGCGCGAGCGGATCGAAGTCTTCGAGCCGCGCGGAAGGCATCAGGAGCAGGGCCA
The DNA here is from genome assembly GCA_938010045.1 of uncultured bacterium. Classification (GTDB taxonomy): domain Bacteria; phylum Verrucomicrobiota; class Kiritimatiellia; order PWTM01; family PWTM01; genus CAACVY01. Next base: position 6,999 of record CALLFZ010000032.1, on the reverse strand, counting down.
CGGCCACCGCCGTCAGCAATACGTATTTGATCCAGCGCGCCCAGCGCCAGGCGGAGTTGGGTGGCGCTGGCCAACGGCGGGGACGCAGCGCGGCGGCGAGCTCCTGCACCGCGCCAAAGGGGCAGAGCCACCCACAGTACACGTTGCCCACCAGGGCCACGAGCAGCGGCACCGCGAATGGCAGAATCCACGCGAGGGATATATCCGCGGAGGGCCATGGCCATTCGAACCACGCGCGCAGGTGCGCGATGGACATCTGCACGTTCAGCCAGCGGCCGAGAACGGCCGCCGTGACCGCTAGTGCCAGCAGCCGCGTGAGGCGGCGGGCGGGCGCTCGGCGCAACACCAGCGCCCCCAGCGTCAAGAGAACCAGCGCAAGGGGCTCCCGCGGCACGCGAGGTCGGCCCCCCCGTGTCAGCTCGCGCATGTTGCCCAAGCGTGCGGCCGCCGCAAACCGGGCGCCGGCCTCGCGCAGCGTTTCCAGCACGGCGCGTGAGGAGACCGTCGCGCCGCTCACCGCGTCCACCGGCGGCGTGGTGTCGGGGTCCACGATGCGCCAGCCGCGCAGCGCTTCCCACCAGTAGCGCAGCCGCTCGAAGTAGCGGGGCGTCTCCCGCGAGTGCAACACTCGCACGCCCATTAGCGCTCCCTCGCGGTCGAGCGCGACGGCCAGTTCAATTGGACCCGCGTACCCCGGTACCGGCGGCGCGGCCTCGGCCGTGGAGAAACACCACGCCTCGGGCGACTCAGGGTTGCCGGCGACGTACCCGCGGATGCGCCGCCCGTCGGGAGCGGCCCATTCGCCCGCGTGCAGCTCGCGGCCAGGCAGTAATTCGCGGGCCGCCATGGCCAACGCGTCGTTGGGATCGACGCGGCGTTCGGCGCGGCCGGCGACGATGTACACCGCAAGCACCAGCAGCAGCCAGCCGGCGATGAGACCGATGCGGCGCGCGACCCTATCGGCCGCGTCGTCGCACGGTCGGCGCGCGAGCGGGGGCGCCATCGTGGCGGGCAAGATGCCGACAAGCAACGCCGCGGCCCACCAGGTCCAGCCCGTCAGGCCCAGCGCGGGAATGACGAGTAGACCCGCTGCCAGCGCGCCGAGCATGCCGCCGAGGTGGTCGAACAGCTCGATCGCCGCGCCAGTGGACAGCTCCGGGGCGCGCGCGGCGAGCCGCCGCGCCGCGAAGGGCACGTAGGCGCCACCGAGCGCCCCGAGCGACGCCATCGCGGCGGCCAGCGCGGACCGCGGAAGCCGACCGCCGAACCATCCCAGCCACCCGAGCAGGGCCACATGCAGCGCGAGGACCAGCCACACCGCCGCGCGTCGCTGCATCGGGTCCGCACATCGCCAGAGGCGTTCGCCCGCCGCCGCGCCGGCGCCGACGCCGATCATGTACAGCGCCGACAACGCACCGACGTGCAGGAACAGGCTGCCGTGATGCGTCTGCCATGCGAGCATCAGCGCGAGCGAGCCGGTCATGCCCGCCGCGCCGGCCGAGATGACCATCAGCGCCACCTCGCCCCACGGCGCCAAGGCGGCGGGATTGCGGCCGCGGCGTCGCCCCGCCAGACAGAGCGCGGCGGCCCCGAGCGCGGCCGCGATCAGCGCGAGCGCGGCCGGCCGAAGCCAGGCGCTCCACCACGCCGCCGCGCGCGGGTGACCAGCTTGCCGCAAGCCGAGCGCGAGCGCCGGAATCAGTGAGTGCGGCCGCGCGTCGACGAGCCGAAGCGCGTCATCTCCAAGTCGGCGGCGCCATTCTCCGTACCGCGTGAGCTGCGCTTCGGCGCGTTCGCGCGAAAACGCGGCGCTCACGACGTCCGGCGGCGCCAGGCGCTCGGCGCCCGGAATGGCCGCATAGACCCGCGCCAATCGCATTGGCGATGCGAACCCCGAGAGGCGGTCGGTCATCAGCCACCGGCTCTCATCGCCCGGCTGCAGCATCACGTGCCGGAACACGTTCTCTGCCGTGGCCGCGAGCGACGCGCCCAGCCGCGAGAGCTCTGGCCCCAGATACGCCGCACCGCCGGGAAACCGGAGCCCGGCGACGCCGCCCTCATTCAGGCGACGCCGCACCAGCTCCAAAAACTCGACGGTCAACAGCCGGTGATCGGCGAGCGTCAGCGGTGGCGCCGCCTCGATCGCAATGAGATCGAAGGTCTCCTCGGTCGTCGCCAGCCATGCGCGCAGGTCGTGCTCCAGGGCGCGGAATCGCGTCGGATCAGGTCGCAGCGAGGGAGGCAGTCGCGACGGCCACTCGCGCGCGAAGCCCGGATCGGGCGGGGCCCACACCACGCGCTCGATGCTCGGCAGGCCCGCCAGCGCGAGGGCGAGCGCGAAGGTATCCGGTCCCGCCACCAGCACCCGCCGCGCGGTTGGCAGCGTGGCCAGATAGATCGCCGCCGCCGTCGCGGCATGGTCGCCCGCACCCACCGTCTCCACGATGGTCTCGCGCGACTGTACGATCCAGGCGCCCTCGCGTTCGCCGTAGCGGTAGGTCGCCTGCCCCGTCGCAAACCGACCGCGGTACGCGGAGACCGGCATCAGGCGTGACCACGCGGACCGGTCTCGTATCTCCGTCAGATGGCGGTCGAGCCCTCCGCTGAGCGAGATCGCCGCTCCCGCCGCCAGCGTCAGCGGCACCGCGCGACGCCATCCCCCACCCGCGGCCCCGGCGACGGCCGCCGCCAGGAGGCCGAGCGCGGCGATCGCCAGACGCTCATCCGTGCACCCCGCCGCGAGCGCCAGTGTCGCCCCGAGACCGCCCGCCGCGGCGCCGAAGGCGTCGAGACGGTAGATTTGTGCCACCGCGCGGCCGCCGGCAGGTCCCGCCGCGCCGCAGGCGGCCGCGAAGGTCAGTCCGGTGAGGAAACTAACTGGCGCATTGATCAGCCAGGCCAACGGGAGGAGTCGAACGATCGGAAAGAGATCGCGCGGTTCCACACCGGCCAACTGCCGCGCGTGGCTCGTGAGTGCCGCCTGCACCACGACGGCGAGCACCTGGGCGAGCGCCGCCGCCGCGACGTTGCCCCATGATCGCCACGCGCGTCCCAGCGCCCGGCCCGCCAGCGCGCCGGCCGCCACCCACGTTAGCCACGAGGCGAAAAACGCCGCGACACCAAACTCGCTGCCCTCGAAGGTCTCGAAGAACGCGCGAAAGAGAACCGTCTGCGCGACCACCGCCCACATGCCCGCGGCGGCGATCAGGGCGGCGGCGGCGCGCGGCAGCGGCCGGCCGGCATCGGAGGCGTCGGGCGCGCTCATGGCCTCAAGGATAGGGCGTGCGTGTGGCGGAACCAATCGCGCGGCGGTATGATCGCGCGCGTGAGTGGCGGAGCGGAGACCGAACTCAGCGTCGTCATTCCCTGTTTGAACGAGGCGGAGACCGTGGGAGCGGTCGTTCGCGTCGCGCGGGAAACTCTGGAACGTCACGGAATCTCCGGCGAGGTGGTCGTCGCTGACAACGGCAGCGAGGACGGCTCCGCGGACGTGGCGGCCGCGGCCGGGGCGCGGGTCGTGCGCGTGCTCGAACGCGGCTATGGAGCGGCGCTGATGGCCGGCATCGAGCAGGCGCGCGGACGGTTCATTCTGATGGCCGACGCGGACCAAAGCTATGACCTGGCCGACTTGCCCCGCTTCCTTGAACGTCTTCGCGAGGGCTGGGATCTCGCGCAGGGATGCCGGCTACCCTCGGGCGGCGGGAGGGTCCTGCCGGGTGCGATGCCGTGGCTCCACCGTTGGATCGGCAACCCGGCGCTCTCCGCGCTCGCGCGCCGCTGGTTCAGCGTCCCGATGCATGACATCTACTGCGGCATGCGCGCATTCACCCGCGAACTGTACCAGCGGCTCGAGTTGCGGTGTGTCGGCATGGAGTTCGCGACGGAGATGATGATCAAGGCCGCGATGGCCGGCGCGCGGATGTGCGAGGTGCCGATCACGCTGCATCCCGACGGACGCCGCAGCCGCCGCCCGCATCTGAAGACATTCCGTGATGGCTGGCGCACGTTGCGCCTGTTTCTCGTGTCGTCGCCCCGCCGCCTGTTTTTCTATCCGGGTTTGGCACTGATGGCCGGCGGCACGGCGCTGGCGACGCTTGTGTACGGACGAGTCGAGGTGTCCGGCATCCATCCCGACGCGCACACGTTGCTGGTCGCCTCTTTGCTGGTGATCCTCGGGTATCAGGCCGTGCTGTTCTCGATGATGACGCGCCTGTTCGGGATCCAAGAGGGATTTCTGCCACCCGATCCCGCGCTCGAACGCTGGTTGCGGCGAATCAACCTCGAACGCGGGTTGGCGATCGGGCTGGTTGCGGCGACGGTGGGACTGGCGCTGATCGCCGGCACCGCGCGCGACTGGCTGCGCGCCGGCCTCGGCCAGCTCGACTACTCCACGACGATGCGCGCCGTAATCCCCGGCGTCACCCTCGTCGCGCTCGGCGCCCAGACGATCTTCAGCGGGGCCTTCGTGAGCATTCTCGGCATGCGCCGCCGCCGATGAACGGCGCCGCGCCATCCGAACGACCGTGGCTCTCGGTGGTCATGCCGGTCTACAACGGCGCGCGGCACCTAGCCGCCGCGCTCGCCTCGCTCGGGTCGCCCGGCGTGGAGCACATCGAAGTGATTGCGGTGGACGACGGCTCGACCGATGACTCCCCGCGGCTCCTCGCCGAATGGTCGCACCGGCTGCCGATGCGCATACTCCGCGGCGACCACACGGGCAACTGGGTGAGGGTGACGCAGCGCGGTCTTGAGCTCGCGCGGGGCGAGTGGATCAGCCTGCTGCATCAGGACGACGCATGGTCGCCCCGTCGTCTGACCGCGCTGTGGGTCGCCGCGGAGCGCCACGCCGCGGTCGGCTGGATGGTGCATGCGGCGCGATTTGTGGATGACGCGGGCCGACCGCTCGGGCGCTGGCGGTGTCCGTTTCCAGCCGGCCGCCCGCTCGAGGCCGCCGTCACGCTGCCACGTCTCGCGATGCAGAATCCGATTCCGCTGCCCGGCGTGTGCGCGCGGCGCGCAGCGATCGAAGCGGTCGGCCCGATGGACGATTCGCTCTGGTACCTCGCGGACTGGGATCTTTGGATCCGGCTGGCCGCGGCCGCGCCGCTATTGTATCTCGACGAGCCGCTCGCGGATTTCCGCGTGCATGCGGCGTCGCAGACGGCGGTGCGCACGCGCGACGCTGGCGACATCGAGGCGCAGTTTCTCCGTGTGCAGGAGCGGCTACGGGCGCTAGGCCCGGCGGCCGGAGTGTCGGTGGCGTGGCTCGATCGCGTCGCGCCGTTCGCGCGCGCGACCTATCTCGTGCTGATCGCGCTGGCGCACCGGACGCGGCCGCCATGGGGTGTGTGGCTTCGCGCGGCTGCGCGCGCCGGCCCGGCGAACTGCGTTCGTTATCTGGTCTGGTCACGGCTCATCGAGCGTGCACGGGCTCGTCGGCATTGGCGCGCGCGCACCGGCGCGGCGGGGAAGGGGGTATGAAGGTTTCGGTGATCATCCCGGTGTTGAACGCGGAACGTTGGATGCCGGAGCTGCTGGCCGCGATCTTCGCGCAGCAGCCGTCGCCGCCAGATGAGGTCATCCTGGTCGATTCGATGTCGCGCGACCGAACCTGCGAGATTGCGCGCCGGTTCGATCACGTGCGCATCGTGCCGATCGCGGACTTCCGTCACGGCCGCGCGCGCAACCTTGGGGCCCGCGAGGCGTCGGGTGATCTGCTGGTGTTTCTCACGCAGGACGCTCTGCCCGCGAACGGTCGCTGGCTCGAACGCCTCTGCGCCCCGTTCGTGGATCCGGCCGTGGCGGCGGCCTATTCGCGGTGGCTTCCGCGCGGCTCCGTCGACCCGATCGAGGCGTTCCAGATCGCGTTTCAGTTTCCGCCCGGCCCGCCCGTCGTGCGGCGCGCTGCGCCGGGACAGCCGCTGGACTATGCGGCGGTGTTCTTCTCCAACGTCAGCTCAGCGGTCCGCCGCGCGGCCTGGGAGACGCATCCCTTCGACGAGACCCTGCTGATGTGCGAGGACCAGCAGCTTTCACGGGACCTGCTGCACGAGGGCCACGCGATCGCGTACGCATCCGACTCCATCGTGCTGCATTCACATCACTACACGTTGTCCCAGACTTTTCGGCGCTACTTTGACACCGCAATCGCGTTTGGCCAGGTGTTCGAGCGATATGGATTCGCCGACAGCGTTCGGGTTGGCCGCCGCTATCTGGCGCAGGAGGTTCGGCACATGATGCGCCAGTCGCCGCGGTGGTGGCCGTACTATGCGGCCCACACGTTCGCCCGCGCGCTGGGCACCTGGATCGGCCATTACGCCCATCGCCTGCCCCGCTCATGGGTCCGGCGCTTGAGCTATCACCCCGGCTATTGGCGCTGATCGCGCACCCACCGCGCCGCCGGAAGCGCATCCATGTCTCGAAACCGTGGTGCGCTGTCCATCGCGGTAGCGCGTCCACACGCCGCGGAGGTTGGGGGGCCCTCTTGTCCGGCGGGATGCACGTCCGCTCGTCGGAGGGTGCGCACGGTTCCACGGATGACCCCGCCGCGCGTGTGGGCGGCGCGAATCGGGGCGACGCCGAAGAGACTTCGCGAAGAAACCAATCAGACGACGAATCCAATAGCGACTGTCAATACGTGCAAACAAGGTCAATCTGGGCAAAGACATGTACGGGCCACCGGCTCTACAGGTAACTGTGGTCACAAGCTCGATGTGATTCGGAGATGCGAGATGAAGGTGCGAACGCGTTGGAGTGGAGGCGATTTCGCTGTGGATTGTTTTTGAAGGGTGTCACAAAGGGTCTGAAGGCGGGATGGGCGAACATTTCCGTCCCCGGACCGAACCACCCTCGGCGTCTGCCTTCGCAACCATCGGCTCAGCCTCCCAACAGCGGCTTCGGGTTCGACCTCCTCCCTCCTTGAGCGTGTTCTCCGAGTTCCGGACAGCGCCGATCGGTTGAGAGCTCGCGTGACTTGGGATCATCGAGCCGTAGGGTCGG
>CALLFZ010000031.1 GCA_938010045.1 uncultured bacterium | reverse complement strand
CCGCCCGTCACGGTCAACGTGCCATACAGACGCACGGGCACAGCGTTCCAAATCTTAGTTTCCTTGTCGCGATCCCAGGCCTTCAGTGCGCCGCCATAGACGTTGAACCCGAGCTGGGCCCCGGCGGCATCGGTGCGCGTTTATTCTATTATCCCACAATATAATATAAAATTTCTGCGACCGGATTACCCGCGCGGCCGCGAACCGGCTGACCGCACAATACGCAGCCACCGTCACTCACCGTCTGTCTCTCAAGGTCGTGTCCATCACGGTCCTGGGCGCAACTGAACTATGCGACGGAGAGATGTTGAGAGATGTTCATCAACACCGCGGGTACATTGCGTTTAGCCGGTCCGGCGACGCTGGAACACGGCGACGCGCTATCGCTCCACCGCGCGAGGATCGAAGTGCGCGACGAGGTTTTGCCGAAGATCGACGCGACCCAGTATCTCGCGCGGGGCCCTCTGACCGTTCACGACGCGCCGATGAACACGTTCAGCGCGTGGGAACTTGCGGAGACACCATGCTGGATGCGGCACGCGCGACGCCCCCCTGTCGGCGCGGACGTGCCCAACGGTTCCCGCGACCCGGCCGCGGCCTTCACCAACACTCGCACGCTGGGCAAGGATTCGCCGGCGTTCTGCGCCCTCGGCGGTGTGTCTCGCATCGTCGTGGGCCGAACGTCTGAGGGCACGTTCATTCACCGCCTCGGCCCATTCGGAAACGATGCCGACAACTGGCCCGCCCCGCCCGACGTCGTGCTCCACAAACGCGCGGAGGAGAGAGCCTCTCGTACCCTGTGATGAATGGTTGGCGCGAGACCTCCACGTGGGCGGCGCCGGCGAGGGCCTGCTCTCGCAGACCAAGGGAACGCAGTGATGTCGCCGGCCGGCTAGTGCTCGGCGGAAGCGCCGCGGGCGCGAATGGTGTCATCCATCTGCAAACCGGAAAACCTCCGGGTTCAAGAAATGACCGCCGGCGCGGAGACGGGTCTCCTCACGCGGACTGCTCGACCGGGTCCAGCTGAGTTCGCTGGGACGATCGCATCTGGCCGATTCGCCTTCATCTTCGGGGGATGATTCCCTGGGTTCCTAAAGATTGCGTGTCGACCTTCTCGCCGTCGGCCACGACGGCCGCGCCGGTTTGAGCATGATCGGCGCCGACGTCGTCGTGAACGATCCTCGTTCCGTCGCGGCATCCGATGGCGCCGGTGGCCGCCCACTCGTTCTCGACGGCAGCCCCCTCCGCACGCATCGCGGTTTCGCAGGTAAGACTGCGGGCGTCACGATGACGCAGGTGCGGGGCGCCGGGGTGAACGCGACGGAAATGATCGTAGGCCAAGGCCGGTTCGTCGGCGGACGTGGAAGTCTGTTCCGGCGGCTGGGCGGCGAACCGAGGAGCGACACGCTGAACGTGGGCTTCGCAGTGGCCGGGGCCACAGATCGCGCCGACATCGAACCTGCCGATCCGGAATCGAGAGCTCGACTGAACATCGGAGCTCGTGATCGGCGACACCACACAGGAGTGGTGTGCTGGTGAACGAGCTGGGCGGAGAATGCCGCGTCACCGACACGCTGCGGCAAGGACGCCAGAGCCGCAGCTCGGGGGTCTACATTTTGAACGGCGGGTTGCTCAAGGCGGATACCGTCGATGTGGCGATGCAGCGTCGCGGCGACTTGCGCCAGCAGGCCGGCACACACACCGCGCGGGTATTGAATAGCGACGGCGGCAAAGCGGCCGGTGCCGATGATCTCGCCCCTGGCGCCGCGCTGAGGATCACCGAGAAGCTCGACACTGGCTACGCGACCACAGGCATCTTCCGCCAGGTTGGAGGTGCGGCCCGCGCAACTCGGGGGTGGCGGGTGGAAAACGGCTGTGCTTTGATCTGATTGAAATGCGGCGTTCTTTTGCCATGGTCGTCGGCCTGGGACTGGCTGGCTGCACCTTGAGTCCGACACAGCGCGAAGCGACGCAGGTCGGCGCCCCGTCGCCGCGCACTGCCGCCGACCGAATGAGGCCCTGCCATCGCGAGATCGTTCGCGAGAGTCGGCCGGAGCCTCCGCCAGCCGTTGCGTACGCCATCTCGCCCGACGGCCTCCGCACTGCGGCAGTCCACCGGTGGACCGCCGTCGTGCAGGTGACCCGTCTCACGGACGGCTCCAGTTGGAGGTTCTCCGCGATTCGCGAACCGGTGGCATGCGCGTTCGGATTGGCCGGCCGCGTTCTCGTCGTCGCCAACCTGCTGCCGGCCGCCCGTACGCCGCTCGACGACGACAATCCCAACCTCGCCGCTGAAATCACTCTGATCGAGCCAGAGGCCGCAGAGCCGGTCTTTCACATTCCGCTGCCCGATGGCAGCCACAGCCTGCGGGGACTCGCGATCTCGCCGGACGGACGGTTCGCCGTCGTGACGCATCTCGTCGCGAACTACCACGTACCGACCTGGTCGGCCGACCGCGGCGGCATCAACCGTAACGCCATCAGCCTCATCTCGCTTGAGGAACGCTCCCGCTGGCTCACGCTGGGCCTCGACGACGAATATCGCGGCGCCGCGAACCCCTGGGCGGTGGCATTCGATCCGCACGGGCGCCGGCTCTACGTCACGCACGCCGGCACCCATGAGCTCACCCTCCTCGAGTGGCCCCGCCTGCTCGATGTGGCCGCCCGCACACGAGGCGCCGACGAGGCCCGCCCCGCCGCCGCGCCCGGACGTTGGCGCGAGTTCGGCCGCCGCATCGCGCTACCGGTACGCGGCCCCCGCTCCATCTGCATCACCGAGCGGCACGTTATCGTCACCGGCGAATTCGATCGTGCCGTTGCCGCGATGGATGTGGCCAACCCCGATCGCCCGCCGCGTCGGCTCCGCCTCGGCCGCTGGCCGCCCGACGACCTCGCGCGCCTCGGCGAGTTCTACTTCCACGATGCCTCCTCCGGGACCGGCCGCTGGCACAGCTGCGCGAGTTGCCACCCGGATGGACGCGATGACGGTCTGTACTGGGACCTCCTCAACGACGGCGTGGGCAACCCCAAAAACACGAAGAGTCTCTTGTTGTCCCCGATGACGCCGCCCGCGATGTGGCGGGGGGTCCGCGGTGACGCCAGCTCGGCCATTCGCGCCGGCATCGAGCACATGATCGAAGGCCCCGCCGGTGAGGATCGGGTCGCCGCGATCGAAGCCTACCTGCGGTCCCTGAGGCCGGTCCCCTCGCCCGCACTGGATCGTACCCGCCCACTCTCGATCACGGCAGAGGACCCCGATTGCCACCTCGGCCGCGACCCGGCCCAGCCGCGCGGCGTCCTCAGCGAAGCGGCGCGGCGCGGCCGCGAGCTGTTCCGCGGCAAGGCCGGGTGCATCGAATGCCACCCGCCGCCGTGGTACACCGCGATGCGCCCCGCCGATCCTGGTCTCGGCAGCGGCATCGAGTACGACATTCCGACCCTCATCGAGGTCTGGCGCACCGCCCCCTACCTGCACGACGGCTCGGCCCCCACCCTCCGCGAAGCGATCCATGACTTCAACCCGCTGCAGCGCCGCGGACGCACGGCCGACCTCACCGATCAGGAACTCGACGATCTGGTCGAGTATGTGCAATCGTTGTGAACGGCGGCGCGGCCCGAGGGCGGCGCCGCGCGGGGAGATGGACGAATCATGACGAAGGTGGTGGTGATCGGCGCCGCGGGACGGATGGGGCGCACCCTCGTGCGGTGCATCGCGACGCGCGCGGTGCCGGGCGTGCACCTGGTCGGCGCGGTGGACCTCTGGGATAGCCCGGAGATCGGCCGCGACGCCGGTCTCGTCGCGGGCGCGGGCGAATTGGGCGTCGCGGTGACCTCCAACCTCGCCGCCGTGGCTCCCGAGGCCGATGCGATCATTGACTTCAGCGCTCATCACGGCACCGCGGGCAACGCTTCGCGGTGCGCCGACTGGCAGCGGCCGCTGGTGATTGGCACCACCGGCCTCAACGCGGAGGAGCGCCGCGAGGTGGAACGGGCCGCGCGCCGTATCCCGATCGTAATGTCGCCGAACATGAGCCTCGGCGTGAACCTGCTGCTGCGTCTCGTCGAAGAGGCCGCCCGCGCGCTCAAGGATCACGGTTACGACGTCGAGATCATCGAACGCCATCACCGGCAGAAACGCGACGCGCCCAGCGGCACCGCGCTTGCGCTGGGCGAGGCGGTCGCGCGCGGCCTCGAGTGGTCGCTGGAGGACGTCGCTGTGCACGGTCGCCACGGCCTGAGCCCGTACGCCCGGCCGGAGCGGCAAATCGGGTTTCATGCGGTGCGCGGCGGCGATCTGGTCGGCGATCACACAGTGCTGCTGGCCGGCACCGGTGAATGCATCGAACTCTCGCACCGCGCGACGAGCCGTGAGACGTTCGCGGTCGGCGCGCTGCGGGCGGCGCAGTGGGTGGTCGGCCGGCCGGCGGGCCTCTACTCGATGATGGACGTGTTGGGACTCACCCCCAACTCGGAGGAACACTGATGATCGTCACACTCGTTCATGTCCGCGTCCGCGCCGAGCACATTCAGGACTTCATCGAGGCGACCCGGCGCAACCACGAGGCCTCCATCCGCGAGCCCGGCTGCCGGCGGTTCGACGTGCTCCAATCGGCGGAGGACCCCGCGCGCTTCATTTTGTACGAGGCATACGCCAGCGAGACCGACGCGGCAGCGCACAAGCAGACCCCCCACTATGCCGCCTGGCGGGATGCGGTCGGCCCCTGGATGGCCGAGCCGCGCCGGGGTGATCGCTACACTGCCCTGGCCCCCGCGGGCTAACGGGCTGAACCAACACGGGCGGGGCACCGGCCCCACCGAACGCACCGCCGGTTCCGCGGCCCATGCTGGCTCTCGAGCGCATGTCCCCGCGCACCGCCCCTTCTTCGATCGCGCCAACGAAGGCCCGGCGCAGCGCTAGCGCAGTCCGCGCGTCGTTCCCCGGCCCGCGTTCGAGTGCCGCCGCTTCCCCCAACGTCGAGAGCACGGGCTTGATCTCCGAGAAAAAAAGCGGAAGATTACCAATCGAATACCCATGGAGTTTTCGATGAACCGACGCTCGTTTCTGCGCCGCACCGCCGTCGGATTGGCCGCGGCGTGGACCGTCCGCTCCGACAGCGCCCCGACCACCGAGGCCGCCCTCAATCTCAGCAGCCAGGAGAGCCGCGTGCCTGGCGCGTCGCTGAAGGAGAAGGTCGCGAACCTCGTCGCGTGGGGCGCCACCGGCATCGAACTGCACGGCAACCCGCGGGCGCGCCTCGCCGAAATCCGCGATGCGCTCGCCGGCACGCCGATCCGCGTCAGCGCGCTGTGCTGGGGCTCGCATAAGGGCGACCTTGTTTCGACCGATCCCGAGCGTCGCCGCAAGGGCATCGAAGATCTGCGCGACGCGCTCTCCACCGCCGGCGAGCTCGGCGCCCGCGGTGTCATCTTCGTGCCCTGCTTCCACAAGGAAAGCGACCTGCCGCCGCAGGAGCTCGACAAGATCCTGCTCGACATCCTCCCGCCCCTCGGCGAGTACGCCGCAAAATGCAACACCCGCGTGCTGCTCGAGCCGCTCAACCAGCGCGAAACATTCTACCTGAACCGTGTCGAGCAAGCCGCGGAGATCTGCCGCCAAGTCAATTCGCCCGGCATCGCGCTGATGGCGGACTTCTACCACATGTCGCGGGAGGAAACCGACCAGACCGCAGCAATCATCGCGGGCGGCCCCTGGCTCCACCACGTCCACATCGCCACGGGCAAATCGCGGATTCTGCCCGGCCAGGAGGAGCACAGCTTCGTCGAGGGCATGCGCGGCCTGCGCAAGGTCGGCTACACTGGCTTCTGCAGCCTCGAATGCGGCATCCGAAAGGGCACCGATCCGATGGTCGAGGTGCCGCGCGCGTTCGAGGTGCTGCGCGAACAGTGGAAGCTGTCCGTGCTCTGAGCGGCGCGAACCGCACCCCGGCGGCGCTCGGTCTTGAACCGCAGACCGTGTCGCCGCGACTTGATCTGGCCGGCGGCCGGTGTATTGTGCCCAATCAGCGATGCGCTGTACCGGAGACGACTCATGAGCGCCAGCGCGATGCGAACCCTCCTCGCCAATCTTTCCATCACCGGTTTGCTGCCCGCGTTCACCGCCCGTGCGGTGGTCATCGCCGGCGGTGACGGCCTCGGCAATACGAACGCCCCGTCCGACAACCCCGGCTGGGCGAACGTAGGTCAGTTCAACACCGGTCAGAATAGCGCCGTGTACCTCGGCAACCGCTGGGTGCTGACCGCCTGGCACGTCTATTCCAACGACCACCCCACCCAGGTGCGTTTCGGCTCGACATGGTACAACCTCGAATCCAACTCCTGGACCCGTATCACCAACTCAAGCGGCACCTACGCCGATATGATCCTCGTGCGCACCGAGACCGCGCCACCGCTGCCCGATGTCACGCTCCGTTCCTCGACGATCCCGAACAACGCTCAGCTGGTCATGATCGGCAATGGCCGGCAGCGGCATCCAACGAACAGCTACTGGAACGCCGCATGGCAGGAGACGAACGCCGCCGGCGCCGTCTACACCGGATTCAAGATGACCACCGGCTTCCTCCAGCAGCGCTGGGGCCTCAACGTCATCGACAACGCGTTCAAGAGCGTCAATATCATCGACGGCTACTTCATGGTCACAACGACCTCGTTCCGCGTGACCTTCGACGCCGACGCCGGTCCGGACGAGGCGCAAGCCGTCATTGGCGACTCGGGCGGCGCGGTCTTCTACAAGTCCGGCGGGACATGGGAACTCGTCGGCATGATGTTCAACGTCGGCACCGAGACCGGCCAGCCGTGGCCCAATGTTGTGGTGTACGGGAACCGATCCTGGGTGGCCAATCTCACCACGCCCGTCTATTACAACCAATTGGCGGCCGCGATTCCCGAGCCGGGCACCGTCGCGATGGCCGCACTCGCATTCTTCGTGGTGCGGACCCTGCGCCGCCTGCGCCGTCGGCTGATGGCCAACGGCGATTGGTCCGACCGCGGACCGTCCGACCTTGCCGACGGAACGTAACTCGTCCGACCGCGTGCACGGGGCGGCGGCCCGCCCGGGCCTGTGACGTCTCGGCGTTTCCCCCAAGGTTTGGACAAGCTCGGCGCTGTGCCCTCCAAGGATTGGATACCACCGCGGCACACGCCGGCGGCCCTCACGGGCAACGGTTGCGGGTGCGGCGCTCCATTGTATGATGCGGAGTGCCGGAGGGGTGGCAGAGCGGTCGAATGCGCCGGTCTTGAAAACCGGATCCCGCAACCGCGGGACGTGGGTTCGAATCCCACCCCCTCCGCCACCGCCGGCAGGAGGCTCGATCATGACATCGCACCGTTGCTTCAAGACCGCAGCGGCGTTAGCGGCCGCCCTCTGCGGCCTCGCCACGGCTGCGGCGCCGAAACCCAATCTCGTCTTTGTGTTCAGCGACCAGCAGTCATGGGATATGCTGGGGTGCTACGGGAACCGCGACCTGAAGACGCCCAACCTCGACGCGCTGGCGGCCGGGGGTGTGCGTTTCACGCACTGTATCTCGCAATCACCGGTTTGTACGCCGTACCGCGGCATGCTGTTCTCCGGGCGGCATCCGCTGAAGTCCGGCGCGCTCGCGAACGATCTGCAGATGCAGCCGACCGGCGGCACAGGATTCGCGGAGGTTCTGCGCGACGCCGGCTACCGTGTCGGTTACTACGGCAAGTGGCACCTCTACGGCGGCGACCGCGTCCGGGGCGTGCCGCCCGGCCCGTTGCGCTACGGCTTCGATCACGAATTTCTCATCAATAACTGCACGCTCGAATTCAGCGCCGAACGCGCGTGGTACTGGAGCCAGGACGGTTCGCAGAAGCTGTTGTACGGCGACTGGGAACCGTACGCGCAAACCCGCCAGGCGATCGAGTTCATTGAACGGCACCGCGACCGTCCGTTTGCGTTGTTTCTCTCCTGGCACCCGCCCCACGACTGGCCGAGCCCACCGGTCCACTACGGCGCGCCGGAGGACTGCCTCGCGCTCTACGATCCGGCCCGCCTCACGTTGCGCCCCACCGTTCATGACACGCCGCGCGTACGTCTGATCTACCAGGGACACATGGCGATGATCTCGAGCCTGGATCGCGCGTTGGGATGGCTCATGGAGACGCTCGACCGTCACGGACTATCCGATCGGACGCTCGTCGTCTTCACTTCCGACCACGGCGACATGCTGATGAGTTACAACTGGCCCCACAACAAGGGTCGCGCCGAGCACCTTTCCTGCCGCGTGCCGCTCATTCTGCGCTGGCCGGGCCGGCTGCGCCCGCACGTGAACGAGTCGCTGGTCGGCACCCTGGATCTCATGCCGACGATTCTGGGTCTGCTCGGCCTTCCGATTCCGCCCACCGCCGACGGCCGCGATCTCTCCGGACCGATCCTGCGCGCGGAGACCGATCCGAGGGAAGAACTCGCTCTCTTTTATTTCCCCGCGAACTGGCGCGGCATCTATACGCATCGCTACACCTACAGTTTCAGCCTCGGGCCATCCGACGCCCCCCAGCGAGCTAGCATTTACGACGTGCTCTACGATCGCGAGACCGACCCCTGGGAAACTACCAATCTGTTCGCATCGGCCGCCCACGCCGACATCAAGCGCGATCTGCATCAACGGGCGCTCGCGCTGATGCGCCGCTACGGAGACGAAGGCTGGCACTGGCGCGACCTATTGGAGTGCGTGCGCCCCGAGGACCGTCCCGCTTACCTCACTGCGCCCGCGCAGCGCCCCAAGGGATGGGAGGGGCGTCTGCTCGGCCCACCGATCGACATCCTCCGCGGGCGGTCGCGCCCGATTCCCCCTGCGGAGGGGCTGTGACCATGCCCCACCGCGTGATGCGTCGCCTTCTCATCGGCATCGTGGCCACCGCCACGACAGGCGCGATCGGTGCCGCTGCGCCCGATGCGCTTGCCCCGGCTCCGCCTGGCGCCGTCTCGATCGGTGGTCGCCTCGGCGAACGGATGGACCGCGCGCTGCGCCACCGCGTGCTCGCGCAGGATACGGATCGGATCGTGGAGCCGTTCCGCACGCGCGCGGAGCACACGCCGGGGCACTGGCGCGGCGAGTACTGGGGCAAATGGTTCACCTCCGCCGCGCTCGCGTGGGCCGCGCGTCCCTCGCCGGAGCTGCGCGCGAAGCTCGACGCGGCGCTCTCCGCACTGCTCGCCACGCAATCGCCTGATGGCAACATCGGTACGTGGCGAGCGGACGCGCGTTTCGGCGCCTGGGACGTCTGGAGCCGCAAATACACGCTGCTTGGTTTGCTCGCCGCACACGAACTCCTCGGCGACCCCCGCGCATTGCCCGCCGCACAGCGCATGGCCGACCACCTACTGGCCCAAGTGGATGCGGATCGCGTCCGCATCGCCGAGACCGGCCTCGATGTGTTGCAGGGCCTCGCCTCCAGCAGCGTGATCGTACCGCTCGCGCGCCTTGCCGATGCCTCCGGCGACCCTCGCTATGCGGAGGCGGCCGGCGCCATCGTGCAGTCGTGGAGCGAACCTGGCCGGTGGGCCCCGGAGGGCGTCCGCCTCATCGAGGCCGCACTGGAGGACCACCCCCCATCCACGATCGCCTCGCGCAAGGCCTACGAGATGATGTCGTGCTTCGAAGGGGTCGCGGAGTTGTACCGGCTCACCGGCGAAATGCGTCTGCGGGAGGCGGTGATCCGTTTCGCGAACACGCTGCGGCGACACGAGCGGATGATCGTCGGCTCGGGCTCGAACCAGGAACTGTGGTGCGACGGCGTCACCGATCAAACCGAGATGCTCGAACAACCGCTCGAAACCTGCGTAACGGTCACCTGGATGCACCTCTGCGAACAGGTGCTGCGCCTCACGGGCGATCCCCTGTGGGCCGATGAACTGGAGCTGACGCTGTACAACGCGCTGCTCGGCGCGATGACCCCAGAGGGGAGTTGGTGGGCGTACTTTTCGCCCCTGGCCGGACAACGCGTCCCTAGCCACGTTCAACATGCCGACGTCGGCCTGAGCTGCTGCGTGGCGAATGGGCCTCGCGGCCTCTTCGCGGTGCCGCGGTGGGCGGTGATGCGGGCGTCGGACGGATCGCCGGTGATCAACCTCTACGCGCCAATGACGGTTCACTGGTCATCGCCGGAGACGACGTCGCTGTGGATCCATGTGCGCACGGATCATCCGCGCGACGGCCGCGTCGAGATCGAACTGCGGCCCGACCGTCCGCGCCGATTCCCGCTGCGCCTCCGGATTCCCGCCTGGAGCGCGAACACGCGCGTGTGGGTCAACGAGGGCGCGACGGAGCCGCCGCCCGCCGGGCAGTATGCGCTGCTCGATCGCGAGTGGTCGCCGGGCGACCTCGTGCGGCTTGATCTGGACCTGCGCGCGCGCGTCGTAACGGCCCCGAGCGGCGCGCCCGCGCGGGCGGTGCGTCGCGGACCGATCGTGCTGGCGTTGGACGACCGCTTCGTTGCGCCGACGAATCTGGCCGTGCGCCTGGCGTTGCCGGCCAACGAGCCCGTCGAGCTTCAATGCGTCGAAGCTCCAGCCGGTGTGGACCTGGCCGTACGTGTGCCCTTTGAAGTGCGGCCGTCGCATTACGTTCATCACCACACGAACCTGCTCCTGATGTGCGACTATGCCTCCGCGGGCAACGCGTGGGACGGCACGAACAGTTTCCGGGTCTGGCTGCCGCAGCCGCTGTATCTGCGAACGGCATATCCTCCGGACACGTGGAGGCTGATGTACCCGCGCTCCTCAGCGCCCCCGGAGGTTCCCCGCCCACCGTCACCGACGGGCTCGCATTGACCGCTCAGAGCAACGGCTGCAGGAAGGCGCGCACGGCGTCGGCCGTCATCGGAACAGGGTTGCCCTCCATGCTGCGCCCCAACGACCCCTCCGCCACCCTCTCCAGTTCCGCGGCCGAAATCCCGTACGCACGAAGATCGCCGGGCACGTCCAGGCGGCGATACCACGCGTCGAGATCGGCCAACCCCCGATCGATCACCGCCTCGCCGCTCTCCGGCTGGCCCAGCCATGCGGCCATCACACGAGCGAGGGCCGGCGCCGCCGCCTCGCGGTTGTAGCGCAGCGTGTGCGGCAGCAACAGTCCGCACGCAAGGCCGTGGGGAATCGGACGGATCGCACCCAGCGCCGCGGCGATTCCATGCGCCATCGCGAGTCCTGCGTTCGCAAGGCACACGCCGCTGAGCGAGGCGGCGGCCGACATCGCGGCCCGCGCCCGCCCATCGCGCGGCCGCTCGAGGCACGCCGGCAACGCCCACCGAATCCAGCCGATCACCCGCAGCGCCAGTTCTGTCGTCGCCGCGGTCGCGCGCCTCGAGATGCACACCTCGATCAACTGCGTGAGCGCGTCGAGACCGCTCCACAACGTCGGCGCGGCGGGCAGCTCGTACGTGAACTCCGGATCGATCAACGCCACCGCGGGCACGAGACGGTCGTCGCGCAGACTCCGCTTCACGCGGCGCTCGGTCCACCCGATCACCGCGTTGCGCGTCATCTCCGCGCCCGTCCCGGCCGTCGTCGGCACGGCCACCAGCGGCAACGGCGTCCGGTCGAGCGCACGTCGCGGCTCGGCCCCTTCGAGATACTCCTCGATCCGACCGTCGTGCCGCGCCATCGCCGCAACGGCCTTGGCGGCGTCCATCGCACTCCCGCCACCGATCCCCACCACGAGCCGCGGCGCGAGCCGACGCGCCCGCGCCGCCGCCTCGTTGATCGCGGTGCAGTCCGGCTCGCCATGAATTTCCAGGATGGCCACGGATCGGCCAAACCGTTCCGCCCACCGCGCGCGCTCCCCAGAATCGCGCACCGCCCATCCGCCGACCACCAACACCTCATCCGTGACCTCCGCGACGAGCTGTCGGACGACGGCCCCCAATTCGCCCACCACCCCGGGGCCAAACCGGACAACGGCCGGCACCCGCAACCCCGCGCCCCGCGCGCAGCGCAGGGCATCGTCGAAGACCTCGCCGACCGCCACCACCGTGGGCGGCACGGGCATGTGCACGTTCATGCGCGCCCTCCGCGATGGGCGGCCAGACCCAGCCGGCGCAGCGTCGCGCGAAAGTCCGCCGGCAGCGGCGCGGTCACCGCCACGCGGCGCCCCTGCGCGTCCGGAAACTCGATCCGTTCCGCGTGCAGCATTTGCCTCGGCACCGCGCGCAGCTCAGGGCCGACGATCACACCCGCGCCGTACAGCGGATCCCCGGCCACGGGATGTCCTGCGCCTGCGAGATGTCGGCGGATCTGGTGGGTGCGCCCGGTCTCGATCTCCACCTCCAGATGTGACGCCCCATCGCTCGCCGCGACGAGACGCACGCGCGTCACCGCGGTGAGCCCTTCAATCGGCCGACGAATCTCACGACGCTCCGCCGGCCACCGGCCGATCACGATCGCGCGATACGCTTTGCGGACGCGGCCCGCCCGGAACTCGCCGATCATTCGCTCGAGACCCGCGGCCGTCCGAGCCAAGAGCAGGCAGCCCGTCGTGTCGCGGTCGAGTCGGTGCACGGCGGCGAGGCCGGGCTCGGCGCGCTCGCGTCGCAGCCGTCCCTCCAAACCATCCTCCCCTGTCGTCACGATGCCCACGGGTTTGTCGGCCACGACGAGCTCGTCATTCTCGAACCGGATCGGAATCGCGGCGGTCTCCGCGCGCCCCACGTCGGTCGGCGCTTCGATCCGGTCGCCATCGTGCACGACGTGGTGAGCAATCCAGACACGCCGGCCGTTCACAAACACACGACGCGTGTCGAGGAGACGGCGCGCCGCGCGGCGCGAAAGGTCCAACCGCCGCATCAGCACGCGCTCGATGGGACGGCCGTCGTCGGCGGCGGCGGCGCGGAATGCGCGCAAACTTGAACCGCCCGCCGTTGTACCGGTGGCACTCACGAGCCGCATGCTACGGGCGCATCCGATCGGGTCAAGCGAGCGCGCGGACTTGCAACCGTCCAGTGCTGAGGCACCATGGGAACATGAACCGCCTTGTCGTGGCGATCTGGCTCCTGATTCTCTGTATCGCCGCGGGCGCGCTGCGATGGCACCGCCTTGACCGCCGCCCGATGCACACGGACGAGGCCGTACAGGGCGTCAAAACCGGCCACCTCCTCGAGACCGGCATCTACCGCTACAACCCTCGCGAGTTTCATGGTCCCACGCTGTATTACTTCGCGGCGCTCCGCGCGCGGATCGCGCGCATTGCCCGGCTAGCGGATCTGTCGGAGAACGACCTTCGCTCGGTCACAGCCTTCTTTGGCGTCGCGACGATCGCGCTGTTATGGCTGCTCCACCCGCCGCTGCGCCGCACCGGGCTGCTGATCGCGGCCCTACTGATGGCCACCCAGCCGTTTTTGATCTTCTACTCGGGCTACTTCATCCAGGAATCGCTCCTTGTCGCGTTCACGGCGGGCTTTCTCGGTGCGCTGTGGCGGTACCTGCGCTCGCCGGCCGTCGGCTGGGCGATGCTGGCCGGCCTGTGCCTCGGGATGATGGCGGCGACGAAGGAAACTTTCGTGATCACGCTCGCGGCGGTGACGGCCGGTCTCGCCGCGGCGGCGTGGGCGGGTCTGCGGTGGCCGGCCGGGACGGACCGGCGCACCGTCGCGGGGCATGTCGGGATCGGTCTCGCCATCGCGCTCGCGGTCGCCGCCGCGTGGTTCTCGTCGTGGTTCACGCATCCTGCCGGTATGGCGGACGCAGTCCGCGCGTTCCTTCACTTCGCGGATCGCGCCGGGGGCCAAGGCCACGAGAAGCCGTGGTGGTGGCACCTGAGGCTCTTGTTCGCCCACCGCGCCGGTCCGTACGGCCTGTGGAGCCAGTGGCCCCCGGCCGCGTTGAGTCTCGTCGGCGTGGCGATCACTCTGCGGCCAAGGTTCCGCTCCGATCCTGCGCGCCCGTTCCTGGCGTTCATGGCCGTGTTCAACGTGGCGCTGCTCGCGATCTACTCGGCGATCCCCTACAAGACGCCGTGGCTTACGCTGACGGCGCTCTGGGGGCTCTGCGTGCAAGGCGGAGTCTCGGCGCAGATTCTCTGGAACTTCGGCGAGCCCCGCCGCTGGCCGCGTCTGCTCGTCGCGGTGGTCCTTGCGGCGGGTGTCGCCGACTCGCTGCGACAAGTGCGCTGGATGAAGGGACGCCTCGCGGCCGACCCGCGCAATCCCTGCGTGTACGAACACACCTCCACCGATCTGCTCAACGGCGTCCGGCTCGTGTACGAGGCCGCCCAAGTGTCACCGGCTGGCGAGCGGATGCTGATCGCGGTGATCGCCGATGAGTACTGGCCCCTGCCGTGGTACCTGCGCCATTTTCCGAACGTCGGCTACTGGCCGCAGCCGCCCCCGGAGCTGCCCCGCCCGCCCGACCTCACCATCGCAAACCCGTCCACCGCGAACGCGGTCGAAGCATGGCTCACCAGTCCACACGTGCCCTCCCACTTCGGCCTGCGGACGACCACCGCCATCATCGTCTATCTGCCCGAGCCGCTCTGGACCGCGGTGCTGGCGCGCCGCGCCGCCGCCGCCCACCCTGGTCCTCCATGAGCTCGCCCGTCCCGCCGCCGACCCCGGCCGATCTCGAACGGCTCCGCCGCCGCCGGCACGTCGCAGAGGCGATGGCAACACGCTGGACGATCTGGTTCGCTCCGGCCGTGCGCGAATCCGAGGCCGCGAGTGCGGCCCAGGAGGCATTTCAACTGCTCGAGCGGCTCGAATCACTCTGGACGCGGTTCCGCGCATCGAGCGACATTTCGCGCCTCAATGCTTCCGAAGGCCGCCCTGTCCTCATCTCGCCGGAGACGCGCGCCGTGCTCGAGACCGCCGAGCGCCTACGCGAAGCCACGCACGGCGCATTCGACATCGCCTGGGCCGCCCCGCCCGACGTTCCCCGTGGCATCGAATTCGAGCCGAATCGGCCCGCCGCTCGCCTTCGCGATGCGCGCCTGCGTTTGGATCTCGGCGCCATCGGCAAGGGTGCGGCGCTCGACCTCATGGCGGAACACCTTCGCCGCGACTGGTTGCTCGACTCGGCACTGCTCGAAGCCGGCGGCAGTACGGCACGTGCGCTGCGCCCGCCCGCCGAGGCGCCGGGCTGGCCGGTTTCAATGTCCGATCGTAACGCGGTCCACGTGCTCTGGCTCCACGAACAGGCGCTGAGCGCCAGCGGCCCCGAGGTGCGCGGCGCGCACATCGTGGATCCGCGCACCGGGCGCGCGCGCTCCGGCTATCGCCGCGTTTGGGCGCTGGCGCCATCCGCGGCGGAGGCCGACGCGCTCTCGACGGCCTTCGCCGCCATGGATCCCGCGGAGGTCGCGCGCTGGTTTTCGATACCGCGCGCCGGTCGCGCCGCGCGCCTTTGGCTCGAACGGGAAGGCGGTGAGGAGATCCGCTCGTTCGGCGACTGGCCGCCCACGGCGGACCTTCCGCCGCTCAGTGAACCGCCCGGCCGCGCGTCAGCGTGATCCGGCGATCCGCCGCCGTTCCCACGCAGCGATCGCA
The DNA here is from genome assembly GCA_938010045.1 of uncultured bacterium. GTDB lineage: Bacteria > Verrucomicrobiota > Kiritimatiellia > PWTM01 > PWTM01 > CAACVY01. Next base: position 59,571 of record CALLFZ010000031.1, on the reverse strand, counting down.
CGCGGAATTCCCCAGCTCACCGCGAGCCCCAAGGGAACGAGATAAATCTCGTGGCAAGCACCGAGCATCCGCAGGGTCGCAGACAGCACCACGCTCACCGCTGCCGCCCCGCACCACCACCGAAATGTGGCGCCGCCGGGCCCCAGCGCGAGCAGAAAAAGAGCCAGCACCGGTGCGCTGAATAGCCCCGCAACCGTGAAGAACGCGCGCACGAGATCGCCGATCTGTGCCGCTGCCAGCCCGGCAAGCGTCGCGGCCGCACCGAGCACCGCGGTCCCGCGGCGCGCGAACGCAAGCCACTCCTCCTCGCGGCGGTGGCGACACGGACGCAGCACGTCCGAGACGATCACCGTCATCACCGAGTTCAGTCCGGAGTCCATGCTCGACATCGCGGCCGCGAACACCGCCGCCAGCAGCAGGCCCCCCGCGAACGGCGGTAGCGCGCGCAGCGCAAACGAAATCAGCCACGCATCCGTCGGTTCGTCGCCACCACCGGCCGTCCCCCACACCCGCGCCAGACCCACACCCACCGCGAGCAGCAGCGCGACCATGACCGTGTCCGCCACCGCGTTCCAGACGATCGCGCGACGGACACCCCGAAGGGCCGGCACCGCGAGCAGCCGCTGCGCGGTGACCTGATCCACGCCATACTCGTGCAGCAACAACCACGGATACGCCGCGATCACCGCGACAGCGTTGAGTCGCCCGGGCTCCGGCCGCCATTCCGCCGCACTCAACGGCAGGTGCCGCGCCACCTCCCTCGCCAGTTCCGCCGCGCCGCCCGCCAGCCGCCCGACCACCTCGATCGCCACCCACCATACGCCGCCGACCATCACGATGAACTGCACGACGTCCGTCCACACCACCGCCGCCAGCCCTCCCATCGCCGTATAGGCGGTGGCGACCACGCCCATCCCGATCACCGTCGCCGGAAGCGGGAGGCCCGTCGCGACACTCACCGCCAGCGCCGGCGCATACACCACCAGCCCCAGCCAGCTCAACCGCATCGCGAGAAACAACAAGGCCGCCGCGCGGCGCGCCGGCCGCCCCATCCGCACCTCCAAGAACTCATAGGTCGTGGTCACGCGGGCCGCCCAATAGGCCGGATAAACGCGCGAAGCCAGCCATGGCGCCATCGCCAGACTGATCGGCCCCACCAGCACGAGCGCCAGCCGGCCCGCCGCCCCCTGCGCCGGTAAGCCCATGAACGTCACCGCGCTCGTCACGGAGGCGTACATGCTCATCGCGACCGCCGGCCAGGCAAGCCGTCGCCCGGCCAAAAAGAAGTCCGTTGTGTCGCGCTGCCGCCGCGAAAGCAACAGCCCGAGCACCAGCAGCACCGCCAGATAGACCGCGATCGCCGTCCAGTGCGCGGCCGTCAACATGGCCCCCCCCGCGGCCGGCCCGCCCGCTCAACGACCAGGGGCGTCAAAACGCGAGCTGCACACCCACCGAAACGAAGAACGACTGGAGGTCCGCGTCCATCAGCGGGCCACTCGCCACGGACGCCTCGGACTTCACAATCGGGAACTGGTGGCCCGCGCCGACCGAGATCGAAACATCCGGGGTGACCGGCACCGACACTTCGATGCCCAGCCGCAAGTCCCAGGTGTGGTCAATGTCCACCTTCTCGACACGGCCGCCGGACTCCAAATCCACATCGGAATCCACGATGCCGTATTCGAGCGCGACGTAGCCGATGAGTTCCGCCCAGCCGAGGCTCACCGCGCGGAGGTACCCGCTCAGACTCAGCGGCACCATCAACATGTCGCCGCTCACGCGCCCCGGCCAGTTGCGGCTGCCGCCATCCGCGGACCAGTTTTCAATGCCCAAGCCGATGCCCGCACCGAGCACGTCCGTGAACCAATAGCGGTAACCGAGCTCCGCGCCATAGGCGACGTCGAACACATCGAAATCGCCGCCGCCGGGCAGGTGCAGAACCAGATCGCCGGTCAATTCGTGCGTGCGCATCCACACCGGCCGACTGTTGAGCCGCCCCTGCGCCGGTGCGTTCAAAACCATGCTCAGGACCATCGCTGAAGCGACCGCGATTCCGATCCAACGTGAACTTCTCATCTCGTTCTTCCCCGTGTTCGCGTTCCCGCTGCCTCCAGTCTACACGCACGGCGACCGTCCGCCAACTTTGCCCCTCGCCTCAGGCGCCGCCGCGGCGGCCGTCGTCCATCATCGCTTGCAGAATTGTCTCCCCGACAACCGTACTCCGCCCGTTCGGAGTGCCGTCAGCTCGAGTTCCGGCCATCCCTTGCTGGAAGGAACAGGCCGACCGCCCTCGATTCAGGCAACGTGCCGCGGCCGAATGACTCCGACAACCAAGCCGATTGCGCTGCCGATGCCGATGATGTTGAGGGGTGAGACGAGAGAGCTGGATGCTCTTGTGGCGGCCCCCAACGAACGGATCACTGTAGCTCCAATGCTCCGCCATTCGGGGCCTCCCCGCCCAAATCTCCCGCCCAAATCGTCCGATATAGAATTGCGCTCGTGCCTGACCCCCATCGCCGACGAGCGCAGCGGACAGGGGACAGGCACCTGGCCACCACTGCGCCCCAAAAGGTGCCTGTCCCCAGGCTGTCCCCAGGGAGGCAACGAGCCGAATCAGTAATCTGCTCCGGCGGGTTTTTTTCGTCGCGGCTTGCGCCGCGCCGCCACCCACGGACCTGTCATCCACCCCCACGACCACGTTCAGCCGTCCCGCAACGCCCTCAGGAGCTTCTCGAGTGGCCGGCTCTGGAAGAAGCGTCGGAGGGTTTCAAGATCGGAAGAGTCGTCGAGGGGATCTCCGCCGAAGACCGAGAGGCCGCATCCGAAGTTCCTCCGGGCCTTCAAACCTCACCACCGAAACCGCGTTCAGGCCTGAATGGTCGAACCAGTCGTGTTGTTTGGACAGCGGCGAGAACCACCGGCGAATGGGGCCGGCTTGTTGGGGCCAACGATGTTTGTTTCCCTTCGCCGACGCCTGTAGTCGCCGCGCATGATGGTCACCACCGCCGCCAGCGGTGACGGCGGCGGCAAATAAATCCCCCAGCTTGCCCGTCGCCCACCACGGCGTGCACGGCCACCCATACGACCTTATTCGGTCCGGCCAACTTCTGGCGGGAGACCGTGCGAGTGAAGCCCCTCACGGAGAGCTGCTGCCGACACGAAAGCGCCGCTGCTCCCCTTGAAACTCCATCACCGCCACTTCGCCCTCGACGCCCACCACGCGGACTCCGTCGAGCATGGTCTGACCCACCTCCACGATCCCGCGGTCCAGAATCACGCTGCCCGATCCCGCCCGTCTCATCACCACACCTTTCACATGGAACCGCGGCCACACCGGCGGCGGCGGCGGCGTCTCCGCGGGCGCGATTGGTGGTTCCACCTCCGCCTCACGTCCGATAGCGCCCATCGGCGTGGGCTCCGAGCCAGGGGGCGGGCTCGCCCCACGTTGCGCCGGCCCCGCCGCCGTCGTCGGCGCAGCGGCGCTGGAACCGCTCCCGGACGTCGCCGGCTCCGCGCGCGGTGGCGGGGTTCCGCCCGCATCCGTCGCGCGGTCCGGAGCGGCGGACGTCGGCGCGGCGATGCCGGCGGCAGCCATCGCGCGCGCGGAGACCCCGTCGGCGGGGGCCGAGGGCACAACGGCCGGGGGCCGTTGAGCCGTGGGCACGTCAGAACGGCGCGCAACCGGACGCGGCGAGGGTCGCGCGGTGCTGCGCAGGCGCACGTACCAGTACGCGCCGCCCCCCGCCAACACCACGAGCAGGAGCACCAAGAGCGCGGGCGAAATCATCGGCTCTTTCTTTTCGACCGGACGGGAAGCCGTCCCGATCGAGGGCGTCGAGAGCCGCACCTGGGCGCTCGTTTGCTCCTCCTCGCGCCGCCGCAATGCGTCCTGAATGATGCTCACAGCACCGACTCCAATTCCGCCACGGCGCTCCGCACATCCGACTCCGACACCGTGCGGACCCCGCGCGAATATGCCGCCAACAGCGCGCGGTCGCAAATCTTGTTGATCAACCGCGGAATTCCGGCCGACCGCGTGTGAACCAGCGCCGTCGCCGGCGGCTCAAACCCCACCTCTGCTGGTGCGCCGGCCACCGACAGCCGATGCGCGATGTAGGCGGCCGTATCCTCCGCGCCCAAAGGCCTCAGTTCCGCCTTCACCATAATGCGCTGACGCAACTGCCGCAGGGGCGGCTCCGCGAGCCGGCGATCGAGCTCGGGTTGGCCCACCAGTACGATCTGCATCAGCTTCTGTTCGTCCGTTTCGAGGTTCGATAACAGTCGCACCTGCTCCATCACCTCCGGCGCCAGCGTCTGGGCCTCGTCAATCACAATCGCGACATTGACCCGCCGTGCCGCCCGGTCGAGCAGGAAGGTGTTGAGCTGCTCGATCAAGTCAAGCCTCCGCTGGCCCGCCGGTGGCACCCCCAGATCGGCCAGAATCGCCCGGATCAGTTGCGTGGCCGAAATCGAGGGATTCAGCACCATCGCCGTCTGCGTCGGCGGGCCGAGCCGCCGCAGCGCCGCCCGGCAGAGCGTCGTTTTGCCGCATCCAACCTCCCCGATGAGCTCGATGAACCCCTTCCGCTCGGTCACCCCGTACAACACGGCGTCCATCGCCTCCCGGTGGCTCGGCGAAAGGAATAGAAAGCGCGGATCGGGCGTGATGTTGAAGGGAGGTTCGCGCAGCCCGAAATGGTCCAGGTACATGCGGCGACGCTCACGATCGCGGCGCGGCGGCCTACACCGCCATGATCTCCTGCTCCTTCGCCGTGACCATTTGATCCACCTTCGCGATGTGCGCGTCGGTGTAGGATTGAATTTCCGAGAGCGCCGCGTCGCGGTCATCCTCGGCAATCTGACTTGTCTTCGCGAGCTGCTTCACCGCCTCGTTTGCGTCGCGGCGCACATTGCGGATTGCGATGCGCGCATCCTCCGCAAGCTTTCGGGCCACCTTCACCAGCTCGCGGCGCCGTTCCTCGCTTAGCTCCGGAATCGGAATCCGGATGATGCGCCCATCGCTGACCGGCGTAATGCCAATGTTCGCGGCGAGAATCGCCTTCTCGATCGCGCCGAGCGACGTTGGATCATACGGATTGATCACGAGTAGGCGCGGCTCCGGCGCAGTAATGTTCGCGATTTCGCGCAGCCGCGTCTGGGCGCCGTAATAGTCCACCTGGAGGTTCTCCACCATCGCGGGCGATGCCTTGCCGCTGCGCAGGCCCGCCAATTCCCGCTGCAGAAACTCGACGGCCTTGGTCATCTTGTCGTCCGCCTCGAGCAGAACATCATCGAGACTCGTCGCATCCATCGTCGTGAACTCCTTGTCGGTTGTTCCGCGCGCGTCAATCCGTCACGAGCGTGCCGACGCGTTCCCCACGCACTACCCGGAGGATTTCGTCGCGCCGGAAGAAATTGAATACGATGATCGGGATCCGATTGTCCTGACACAACGAAAACGCCGCGGCGTCCATCACCGCCAACCGCTGTTCAATCGCCTCCCGGTAAGTCAGCCGGTCATAGCGGCGCGCGGCGGGATCCTTGGTGGGGTCCGCGCTGTAGATGCCGTCCACTTTCGTCGCCTTCAGAAGCGCGTCGGCCTGGATCTCGCTGGCGCGCAGCGCGGCCGCGGTGTCGGTCGTGAAAAAGGGGTGCCCCGTCCCGGCGCCGAAGATCACGATCCGGCCCTTTTCCAAATGCCGTACCGCGCGCCGCCGGATAAACGGCTCGGCGACAGCCGGCATGTTGATCGCCGACATCACGCGCGTGTGCACCCCCTCCCGTTCGAGCGCCGACTGCAGCGCCAGGCTGTTGATCACCGTCGCCAGCATGCCCATCGCGTCGCCAGTGGCCCGGTCGATCCCGCATTCCTCGCCCGGCAGCCCCCGGAAAATATTGCCGCCGCCGACCACCACCGCGATCTGCACCCCGCGCCGGTGCACCCGCTTCAACTGTCGGGCCATGTCCGTAAAGACCGCAAAGTCGAGACTGCTGCCGTCACGGCGATTCTGAAACGCTTCGCCGCTCAGTTTCAGCAAAATCCGACGGTACTTCAGCCGGACCTTCCGTGCCCTCTTCATTCGCGCTCCAGACTATCGCCCCGCCGCCCGACTGACAACCCGCTGCCCCATCCGTCCCACCTGGCCCCCTCGCCCCCCCTTCGAGGCCGAACCGCGGTCGGCCCGGGATTTGACATCATACCCCTCCGAAGTACCATACTGAACGATCTTCCGTTACGAGTAGATTGCCATTCACATGCCGACGTACGAATACCAGTGTGACGATTGCGGGCGCTCGATGGAGGTTTTCCAGCGGATCTCCGAGCGCCCGAAACGAAAATGCCCCTCCTGCGGTGGGCGAATTCGCCGCCTGATCAGTGGCGGCGCGGGACTGCTGTTCAAGGGGTCGGGGTTTTACATTACCGACTATCGAAGCGAAAGCTACAAACAAGCCGCCAAAGCGGAGGTCTCCGCGTCGGCCGCCGGCTCTTCGCCGACTCCAGCCAAGGACGGCGCGGCGGCCTCATCGTCCAGCTCGAAGGAGGGCGGCAAGGGCGCGAATTGACATGCCTTCCTCCCTCATCTGCCCCCAGTGCGGCCATGAAAATACGACCGTCGGAATGTTTTGCGTCAAGTGTGGCGCTCGTATGGTCGCGCCGGCGGTGCGCCAGCGTCGGGCATCCCTCCCGATTGGGCACTGGCTCATGGCGCTCGTACGCGCCGCCGTGCTGGTTGCGATATTCGGCTCGATCGCGCTGATCTGCTGGCCGCTGCCGGTGGCGGAGCCACAGTTCAACGCCGTCCAGGCCGAGAGATTTGGCCAGCGGTTGATCGAAATCGAGCGCACCCTGCAGCAGCGGGGGACCGTCGTAGAGACGATCGCGGATGAGGCACTGAACAACTACCTCGCGTGGCGGATCAGCGAGTCCGCCGCTACGGGCGGGGGGGGAACCTTCACGATCTCACTGAAGGCGCTCGTCGTGGAGACCCGACCCGACCGGATGCGCGCGATCTTGGCCGGCACCTGGGGCCCCGTCCGGCTCACTTTCGAAGTCAAGGGCATCCCCTCCGCCGATGAATCCGGCGCGCGGTTTGGCCTCTACTACGCGAGGCTCGGTCATCTGAACCTTCCGACTGAGGGTGCACGAAGGTGGGCGGCCGAAAAGTTTCAGCAAGTGTTGGCCGGTTTGGAGCGTGAGCTGCGATTGGTGCGGGCGGTCCGGCGACTTGATCTGGGTGAGGGAAAGGTGCGTGTCGCGCTGGCGGCCCGTTGAGGCTCTGGGAGAACGCATCCACCATGAAAGACAAGCGTGAGTTTTTGAGTGTCCTGCGAGCCATCCATGGCCTTCCGGCCGTTGAGTACAGCCGGCTGGTGGGCGACTACGACTTCGCCCGCTTCGTGATTCACTTGCGGCGCGCGCCCACGGTGTTGCGCGGCGAGGTGGAGGGGGTGGTCGTGGTGCACGTCCCCCAGATCATCGCCGGCTTTCCCGCCCACCTGATGTCCACTCCCATGCGTCGCACCGCGCTCGAGGACTACCTCGGCCGCCGCCTCGCCGACGCCGTCACCCGGCGGCGCTCCACCGGCGCCGGATTGGCTGCGCCCGCCATTCTCCTGCCGCCGATCGGTCGCCAGGTGCTGCCCAGGTCCTTGATTCTGGCCGCGCCCGACTATGTCGAGGCCCGAATCACGGTCCGTCTGCCACTGCGGGATGGCATGGTGGACTCGGACGTCGCGGAGCGCGTCTTCTTTTACGACCTGCCCGTGATCGTGAACGACGCGTTGATCCACTGCTACCTCGATGGCGAGGACCTCAACGCGTTCGTCAATCTGATGGAGGATGCCGAACAGGCGCGGCGCCAGCTGATTCGTCGCGGACTGGTCGCATTAATCGGTGAAGGGGCCCGCCCCGATCCGGCCGCGCCGCCGCTCAGACTGCCGAGCTCGGGCCTCACCGAGATGGACGTGCCCAACTCGGGCACGCTGCGCGGCCTAGGGGTTCCCACTGGCATCACGCTCATCATTGGAGATCCACACTCGGGGCGGCAGGCGCTCGTTTCGGCCATCGCCGAAGGCGCCTTCAACCACATCCCCGGCGATGGGCGCGAGCGCATCGTCGCGATCCCCGACGTCGTTCGCGTGGATGCGGATCCCGGCCGGCCCGTTCGCCACGTGGACCTCTCCCCCTTCGGCGACGGCGTCGGTACGCGTGCGAGCCCGTTCAGCTCGGATCACGCCGCGCCGGCTGAATCGCAAATGGCCGGTGTGATCGAGGCGATTCTCGCCGGCGCCCAAGCCCTTGTCGTGGACGAAGCCAGCAGCGATCCGGCCTTCCTCGCCGGTGATGTCCGCCTCGGCGGCCTCCGCCCCACGGCGGCGCCGACGTTCCTCTCGCTCGCGAACCGGGCGCGGGAGATCGCGAACGATTTGCGCGTGTCGCTCGTGATCGGCGCGTTCGCTCACGCGCGTGAATTTCTCGGCATCGCCGACACGGTGCTGTTCCTCGAGAACGGCGAAATTCGGGACGTCACCTCCGACGCACGAACGCTCGGCCGCGACAACCCGATGAGCGGCTCGCTGCCCCCGCTGCCGTCGGTGACCGAAAAAACACGCTGGATCATCCCGAGCAGCATCGACCCGTCGCTCGGCGCCGAGGAGGCCGTGATCTCCGCGCCCGACCCGCACACGTTGCAGTTCGGCCGCTACCGCGTGGACCTGAGCGGCGTGCCCCAACTCGTGGATATTGCGCAGGTGAACGCGATCGGCCTACTGCTCTACCACGCGCGGCTGCGCCACCTCGACGAACCGAAGACCGTCGCCGAATTGCTCGATCTGCTCGAGGAAGATCTCGCGACCGAGGGCCTCGACATGCTCTCGCGCGACCTGCGTGGCGATCTCGCCCGACCACGCCGCTACGAGATCGCCGCCGCGTTGAATCGGCTGCCCAGCCTCCGCCTGTTGCGCGAACCACCGAGCGCCTGATGCGCGCCGTCGTCCAGCGCGTCCGCCGCGCTGCCGTCGAGGTGGACGACCGGATCGTGGCCCACATCGAAGCCGGCGGGCTGGTGTTGCTCGGGATCGGTCAGGGCGACACCGCCGAGGACGCCCATTGGCTCGCGCGCAAGATTGGACGCCTCCGCATCTTTGACGATTCCGAGGGCCGCATGAACCTCGACGCCCGTGCCGTCGGAGCGCAGTGGCTCGTCGTGAGCCAGTTTACGCTGCTCGCCGACTGTCGGGGCGGCCACCGCCCCTCCTTCATCGACGCCGCACCCCCGGAAGTCGCCGAGATGCTGTACCTTCGCTTTGTGGAGGCTCTCCGCGCCGAAGGTGCCGAAGTCCGCACGGGTGTCTTCCGCGCCCGAATGCAGGTGCACCTGACGAACGATGGCCCCGTCACGCTGGTCGTGGATACGCCGCCGCGCCGTTGAGACCGTGCTGGCCGCCGCCGCGCTGGGCTCGCCCGCCGCCCCCACCTCAACGCCACCAGCGACGGCGTCCTCCGAGGTTCTCTTCAGCGCCTCGCGACGGTTTGCGCTGCGGACCCCGGACCGCGCCCGTGATACGCCGTTGCTCGCACTACTCGAAGACCTCGCCCGGCGCATCGAAGAAACGCTCGCTGAACCACTGCCCTCCCCGCCTGGCCGGCCCTGGCTGGTCATTGTGGAACGCGGGCCGGAGGCGGGCCCCCCGCGCGCGATCCGCGAGGCCGACCTCGACACGCGCGGCATGGGCCGAACACTTCGGCTCGTCCAACCGGAGGAACTACCGCCCTCCGTGATTCTCGTCGGTATCGTGGCCGGAATGACCGGCCGGCACGTATCCAAACGCCAGGCGCCGGACGACGCCAACTCGACACCGCGGTGGGCTCCCGAATGGTTCGCGGCAGGCTTGGCCGGCACACTCTACCCCGCGCCCCGTCAGGCCTGGCTTCGCCATGCCGCCGCGGAATGGGCCGCCGCACGCGACCCTCCGCTGGACACGCTGCTGGCCATCGAAATGGGCCGGGCCGACGAACACTCCCTTCCCTTTCTCACGGCGTTCATGGCCTGGCTCCGACGATTCCCGAACTTCCCCAAGCTCGCCGATCGCATTTTACGGTCCGCCGCCACCGGTACGCCGATGGGACCGGCGGAGCTCGCCACTGCGATCAATCCAGCTTGGTCGGCTCGCGACCTCGCCCAGATGTGGGATCTGGCCCTCGCCGGTCTTCGCCGCATCGAAGCGCCGTGGGCCGAGCCGCGCGAACGCCGCATCGCGCGCCTGCGCGAGGCGATCACCCTCTCGCGCGGCGAAATTCCGCTGGCCCTCCCGCCAGACACGCCCGTGCCTCTCCACCCCCGCGATTTGGTCCGAGCGGATGGCGCCGCCTGGGTTCCGCCGCTCGCCGCCCAGATGCATTCGGCGATGAACCGCGTTCCACTCGGCAACGATCCGGACCTGCTCGAGATCGCGGCAGACCTGCGCAGCGTTCTTGCCGCGCTGATCCAGGCCGAGACCAGCCCGCTCGCGCGGCTTGCCCACCGTCTGCGCCGCGGCCCGATGCTCCGGCGGCTTGATCTCGTGGAACGGCGCCTCGACGACCTCGAGGCGATCGCCGCTGCGGAAGCGACGGGCGACGCCTCACGCACGGGGGACGACGAAGTCGAAGCCTTGATTCGACGCGACGCCGCGCTGTTCGACTCCGTCCTGCCACCCTAGCTCCACCCACGGCCACTGCAATCCGCCGCGCGGAGCCGATTGCGCTCTGGATTCCTCGTTCCTGGCGTTCCTGGTGCCTGTCCCCAATCGCGCGCGAAGGCAGCGGACCGGGGGACCGGGGACAGGCACCGGGGACCGGGGACAGGCACCTGGCCCCTGGCCGCTCCCTCCCAGCCGCCGGTCGCCGGGAAGAGAACCCCGCTTACACGCGAGCAAGGCAAATCGGCGCTCGATCAATCCACGCTTGCAGGCCGGCGCAATGGGGACAGGCACCAGACAAAAAATCGCAGTAGATTGCAAAAACGATGGTTGCAGCGTCGGCGCTGGTGCCTGTCCCCAATCGCGCGCGAAGGCAGCGGACGGGGGGACAGGCACCTGGCCGCTCGCCTTTGAGCACGTGAGGTCGGTATTGTTCCTGTCCCCAATCTGCGCCAGCGCCGCGGCAACCCCATCCGGTTCACTGCGCCCTTGCGCCCACTCCGCCCGCTGCGCCCCAAGCTGCACCCCAAAAGGTGCCTGTCCCCATAACGGACCATGACGCAACGAGCTGCCTGTCCCCATAACGGGCGGCTCCAGGGCGGCTGACGCGAGGCGCCTGACTCCAGGTGCCCGCCGACGGCACGTGCCTCTCCCCAACGGCCGCTTGCGATGTACCTGTCCCCTGCCGCCTGTCCCCAGGGAGGCACCCGGCGAATGGCGCGGGGGCTTTTTGGTCAAACGAGATTCCCTTCGCCGGCAGCTCTATTGGCCGCTTATCCCCCAACCGCTCCATCGGCTTGGCCGCGCACCGGTCCCGTACGGTGCATCGCCCCTTTCGTCCAATCCTTGGAGGCTCTTCGGCGAACGTCGTCCAATCCTTGGGAACACCGAGGCGCCTCCCAGCGGGGAATGCCAGGGGACGATGCGGCCGAAACGCACCGCATCGACGTGCACCGCGGATGGGGAGCCGCCGCTCGACCGCCTCGAGCACTCGGTTACCCGGGAGCGGGAAGAGTTGCGTTGCGTTTTGCGGCGCCCGCGCAATCAACCGCGGTCGGCCGCGACGTCCCGACCGAACGCCGGGACCGACCAAATGCGGGATCAATCGAAGGCCGGCGTGCCGTAGCGAACCGGCGGGGTCACATGGTCCGCGGCGCTGAATTCCACGATCACCCATCCGCGCCCGCGCCGCTCGAGGCGCGCGCGCTGCCGTTCGTTCCGGTCCTCGAACACGAGCTCTACCTCGACCTCCGAGGTGTTTTCGCCGTCAGATTCGACACGTCGGACTGCGACACCGCGCACGCCCTCCAGGCCGCGATCCGCCGACCGTGGACGAACCGCGGATCCCTGTCGAAGCTCCGACTCGAGCGACCGACGCAGCTCGCCGGCCGTCAGGCGAATGGCGGTGCCGAGATCGCCGCGCGCCATCGCGTCGAACCATGCCACCACCCCATCCTCCGGCGATCGGGCGGTGGGCCGGTCCGCGATCCAGATCGCGAAAACCACGAGGCCCGCCATCAGCACTGCGCGGCCCACCCATGCCGCACCGCGGATCATGGCTGAGAGCTTTCCGGCAAAATGATGTCCACGCGCCGGCGCGCGCGCGCATCGAGCACGATCATCCGCAGGTGCGGCAGAATCTCCTCCGCCGCCTCCATGGCCAGCCGCAACGCCGTCGAGCCCGGATCCGCCCGGTATCGCTCCCACATTGCGAGGAAGGCCGCCGCCTCGCCCCGCGCGCGCACCACGCGATCCTCCGCCTCGCCCCGCGCGGCCGCAAGGATCTGATTTGCCTCGCCTCGCGCACGCGGCAGGAGCCGGCCCGCGTACCCCTCGGCCTCGTTGATCGCCCGTTGCCGGTCCTCCCGGGCCGCGGCGACGTCGCGAAATGCGTCAGCCACCTCGGCGGGTGGCGAAATGTCCTCGAGCGATACGCCGACCACCACGACGCCCAGACCGAGCTGGTCTGCCGCCGCCTGCGTGCGCTGCCGCACCGCGTCCTGCAGCGCCGGCCGCGCCACCGTCAGCAGCGAGTCCACATCGGCGACGGCCACCTCCCGCCCCAGCGCGGCTGCGGCCAGATCGCCCACCAACGCCGCTGGATCCGCAGACCCGAAGAGGTAGGCGCGCGGCTCCAGGATTCTGTACTGGACCACCCCAGCGATACGCACGAGATTGCGATCGCCGGTGAGATGCTCTCCCGCCGTTCCACCGGCTCGCCCGGTATCCCGCACGGCCGCCGCCGGTCCGATCGCGACCCGGCGCAATTCCTGCAGCCGCACGCGGTTGACGCGATCCAGGCCTGCCGGCAAACCCACGTGTAGCCCCGGCCCCCGCAGCTCCGGCAGCATCCGTCCCATCCGTTGCACCACCGCCTGTTCGTTGGGCTGCACGGTGTATAGCCCCGTCAACAACCACCCGAGCAGAGCCAACGGCACGAGGCCCGCCCACGGAAACCGCCGCCGGAGTTCGGACCGGATCGGCAATCGTCCCGGCGGCAGCTCGTACGAGGGGACACGATGCATCACCGCACGGACTCCTGCGACGACGGCGCGTTCATGCGGGCCCCCAACCCTCCTTCGAACAAATGCCGCAGCAGCGGCGAATCCGAGGCCAGCAGCAGGGTGGTCTGTGGGTCGAGGAACCGCCGCGCCGCCTCGAGGCTGCGCGTGAGTTCGTAGAACACCGGATCGCGCCGGTGCGCCTCGGCGTAAATGCGCGTCGCCTCGGCCTCGGCTCGGCCCCGCAATTCCTCGGCCTCGGCCGCCGCCTGCGCCAGCAACACCGTGCGCTCGCGGTCGGCCTCGGCCCGGATCCGCATGGCCTCCTCCTCGCCCTCGGCGCGGTACTGCCGCGCGATGCGCGCGCGTTCCGACCGCATCCGCTGAAACACGTTTTCGCGCACCTGGGCGGGCAGATTCACCCGCTTCACGCGCACGTCCGCAATCTCAATTCCATAGGCTTCGCGCGCGCGCGCGGCGCATCGCTCCGCCACCGCCGCGACCATCCGGTCCAGCCGATGTTCCGCCGTATTGGTCGAGACAAAGGCCTCCATCGAATTTCGTCCCGCCTCGGCGGCCATCTCCGACCACACCAGATCGTGCAGCCGCGCCTCCGCGCCGGCCGCATCAATCACCGTTTCGAGAAACCGTCGGGGCTCCGCGATTCGCCACACCACGAACAGGTCGAGATCGAGATTCTTCTTTTCGCGCGTGAGAAACTCGGACGGCCGCGGATCGTACACCTGCAGCCGGCGGTCGAGCCGCAGTACCGACTGCCACGGCGCGGTCCAGTGCAGGCCCGCGCGCGGCAGATCGCGCACCGGCCGGCCAAATTGCGTTACGATCACATACTGCGTCTCGTCCACGAACACCGGCATCCGAGCCGCCGCGATGACGATCACCGCGGCGACGACGCCGGACCCGAGCTTCGCACTGCTCATTCCGGAGCTCTCCCCGTCTGGGCCGTGGGCGATTCCGCCGCCGCACCTTCGCGCGGGGCGCCCGCCGTCGGCTCGAAGCGTCCATCCGCCGACAGCCACAAAACCCGCCGCCCGCCCGTGGCGGCGGCCTCCACGATCCATTTTGGCCGGCCTGCCAGCGCCACTTCGGCGGTCTCCCAGCGCAGGCGCGTCGCGACCACCTCGGGCGCCGCCGCATACGCCGTCGCAACCGCCGTGAAGCGTTGGGCCTCGCCCATCGCACGGGTCCATCGGCTCGTCGCCGCGCCGCGCGCGCCGATCGTGCGGGCGGCTGCCTCGCCGCGCGCGGCCGCGCGCTGGGCCAGCGCATCGGCCTGGGCCTCATTGATCGCCGCCTCCCGTGCCTCCTGCGCAGCGGCCACCTCGCGAAACGCCGGAACGACCTCGACGGGCGGATGCACATCGGCCAGGCGGACATCCGTCACGTCAAACGCGCCGCCCAACCGGTCCAACATCGCCGCGAGACGACGCCGCGTCCGGGCCTCGATGTCCACCCGTCCGTCGGCCATTAGACCGCCCACGGTGCTCACCGACGCCTCCGTACGGAGGGCCGACTCAGCAAGGCGACGAACCAGCTCATCCCACACTGGCCGTCCATCGCGATCCCGCCGTCCGATCTGGAACAGCGCCGCGTGGGGATCGCGAATTCGGTAGTGGACCACTGCCTTCACCTCGGCCAGATTCTCGTCGCCGGTCCACACCTCTGCCTCGGCCGCGACCCGAACGTAACGCCCGCCTCGGTGCTGCACGTTCCAGTCGTACGCGGGTGGTTCGTTCGCGACGCCGGTCGGATCCGAGCGGAACCCAATTTCGATTCGTCGAACCTCCGCGGGCCGAATGATGTCGCGCCGGCCCAACGGCCACGGCGCATGGACCCAGAGCCCGGGCGGCAGCGGCTCGGCCCGTGCCCGGCCAAACTCGCGCACGACCGCCGCCTCGCCGGGGCCGACGATCACCACGCCGGTGCCGAGCCACGCCAGCAGCGCCGCGGCGGTGGCCGCCACCGCCCATCGCCGGCGATGCGCGCGCGCGGCTTCCATCCAGTGCATCCAGCGATGTCGGAACGTACCCGGTTCGATGAGCAGCCGCATGGAGTTGAGCACGACCGCCAGCGAGCCGACCTGATGCCAGATGGCCGCTATGACGGGCGGAAGCCAGCCGGCCGCCGCCGCCGCGACGCCGGCCACATTGAAGCCGACCGTGAACAAAAGAACGTTCTCGACGATGGTGCGCCGCGCGCGCCGCGCGGTCTCGATCGCGCGGGGAATTTTGCGCAGGTCGCCCCCCACCAGCACCACACCGGCCGACTCGATCGCGAGATCCGAACCGATGTCCGCCATCGCGATGCCGAGGTCCGCCGCCTGCAACGCCGGCGCATCGTTCAGGCCGTCCCCCACCATCGCCACCGGCCCGCCTTCGGCCGCGGCGCGACGCACCTCCGCGATCTTGTCGGCCGGCAGCAACTGCGCCCGCACATCCGCAATGCCCAGCGCGCGACCCACCGCCCGAGCGACCGCCTCATGATCACCGGTCAGCATGCGCACGCGCCGCAGGCCGAGGTGCTCCAGCTCGTGCAGCGCGGCCGCGGCCTCCGGCCGAACCACATCTGCGATCGCGAGCGCGCCGACCGCCCGGCCCGCGCGCGCCACCCAGACCAGCGTGAGTCCCCGCTCCGCCGCCGCGCGCGCTTGCTCATCCAGACCGGTCGGGATCTCCACGCCCAGCGACTCGAACCATCGCCGGCTACCGACCCGCACTGCCTCGCCACCGACGGCCGCCTCTGCGCCGAGCCCGGCGTGCGACCGGAATCCGGCGGCCCCCGGGAGAATACTCTGTCTGGCCGCGGCGGCCGCCACGATCGCCCGCGCCAGCGGATGCGCCGAACCGGCCTCAACTGCCGCCGCCAGGGCCAATACCGTCTCGCGGGCCTCGCCAGAGGCGGCCACGATCTCTACCACCTCGAGCCGCGCCTGAGTCAACGTGCCCGTCTTGTCGAACAGAAGCGTTCGAATCCGGCCGAGCGTTTCCAGCGCTGCGCCCCCCTTGACCAGCACGCCATGCCGGGCCAGCGCGCCGATCGCGGCGACCACGGCCGTCGGCGTGGCGAGCACGAGCGCGCATGGACAGGCCACCACGAGCACTGCCACCGCACGGACGAGGTCGCCGGTCCGCCACCCGACCCACGCCGCGATCGCGACCACGATCGGCACAAACCACGCCGCCCACCGGTCGGCGAGCCGCTGAATCGGGGCGCGCGCGGCCGCCGCGGCCTCGACGAGGCACAGCATCCGGCCGAGCGCCGTGTCGGCTCCGACGCGTTCCACGCGCACCTCGATCGATCCGTCCAGCGGGATGCTGCCCTCATACACCGGGTCGCCCGGCCCACGGTCGGCCGGCACGGACTCACCCGTCAGCGCATGCTCATCCACCGCGGCGGTGCCGTTCTCGATGCGACCGTCTGTCGGAACCAGCTCTCCGGGCCGAACGATCACCAGGTCGCCGGCCGCAAGATCGGCGACCGGCACATCCAGCTCCGCACCATGGCGCCGAACGCGCGCGGTCGCCGGCCGCATGCGCAGAAGCGCCGAGATCCCCGCACGCGTCCGCGCAACGGTCGCCTCCTCGAGCAGCTCGCCGAGCAGCATGATGAAGACGACCTCGGCGGCGGCCAGAGGCTGACCGATGTAGAGCGCGCCCAGCGCCGCAAGCGCGACGGCCAGATCGGCGGTCAGACGACCACGAACGAGTTGAGAGGCCGCCCGCCAGTAGATCGGCCATCCGCCCGCCAGCGTCAGAAGGAGCGCGGCGTCCCACCCCGCGACCGCCCGCCAGCGGCCGGTGATGTAGGCGAGAAGCCCCGCGCCAACCAGCGCCACGCGAGCCGCCGCGATCCGACGCGCGTCCCAATGGGCGGGACGATGCTGAGGCGCCTCAACCATGGGCCCGGAGCGCAGGGCCGCGCCAGATCGCACCCAAGCCGCGCCTCCTCACCGCACCACCGTGATCCACATCGGCGAGACCCAGACGAGCTCGCCGTCCTCCTGTTCACCGCGCACGTAGTAGTAGCGCGTCGGCCCGGGCTCGGCCGCGAGGTCTGTCCATCGGAAGTCCACCTCCACCGACTTCGGCTCCTCGGTGTGCACGATGGCGCCATCCCGGATGATGTGAACGCGCGCGAAGGGTGCCGTGCCGCGCAGCCGCACGTGCAGCGTCGGCCGCCCCCGCATCGAAAACTCCTCGCCCATGAAATGCTCGCCGCACCGTACGTCGGCAAGGATGTTGTCCGTGGCCCCGTACACCCGCCGAGCCTTCAGTCCGGCCAGAATCGCCTCGCGCGTGAGATCCTCGGCCCAGACGTTGCAGTAGCTGATGTGCGTGGACATGTGGTCGCTGGAGGCCTGAAATCCGAGCCGATAGCCCTTCGTCAACGCACGCGAGACAAACCCGAGCGGCCGCCAGCCGCCGAGGGAGTTGTCCGCGGTGTTCGCGCGAGGAGCGCCGGGCATTTCATAGTT
Organism: uncultured bacterium; assembly: GCA_938010045.1. Lineage (GTDB taxonomy): Bacteria > Verrucomicrobiota > Kiritimatiellia > PWTM01 > PWTM01 > CAACVY01. The sequence goes on along the minus strand of CALLFZ010000031.1, from coordinate 41,895 downwards.
TTGGCGGCATCCCTGATAGATCTCGACCACCGGCTCGACCTTCGGATTGTGGTCGCGCCAGTCGGTGCCCATGTCCGTGCCGCTCGTGTGGCTGGCACAGATGCCGTCATGCTCGCCGAGATAGCGGTAGAGCATCTGCGTGTCCGGCGAGCTGGGACGCTCCGCATCCTCCGGGAGGTCGTCCATGGCGCGGCCGGTGCCGTTCTGCAGCCGTGGCAGCGGGCGCACGCCCCGGTGGGCGAACACGACATTGCGGTGGCCGTCCGGGTAGCTGACCGATCGCTCATAGCTGTACATCGGCACAAAGGCGCCGGGCACGAAGAACAGGTCCGTGGTCTTCTGGATGACCCACCACGAGTACTCCCGGCCGGCGCCGTTGTCGTGGTCGCCGTTGCCAATCCAATCCATCGCGGCGGAGTCCAGACCGTACCGCCACATGTCCATCAGCATGCCGTCACCGCCGCCATCGTTGGAGATCTCGGTGTGGCGGTGAAATTCGCCGCGCGCCAGACGGTAGGTTCGGCCGCCCACTGTGGTCCGCGCGGCGCGCAGCGCGGCGATCTCGCGCTCTTCCTTCAGCGCCCGTTCGTCCTTTCCCGCCACAGCCGGCGGTTCGGCCAAGGGCTTGAGAGTCATCGGCGCCGGGGCGCGCGACGGAGACGCCAGCCGCGCCGCGGCCAGCTCGCTATTCACTGGATCCGGCCACCGCGCCGTCAGCGGCCGTTCCATGATCGGCTGCCCCTCGCGGCGCAACATCTGCACAAACCAATCGGGGAGTTTCGCAGCGGTCTGCATCCGACCGTCCGAAGCGCAGATCATGACCATCGAGCCGTCCGCGAGTGTCGCGAAGGCTGGCCGGCTGTCGAGCAAGTGATCGGTGCCGTCGCAGATCACCTCGTCCGACCAGCGATCTCCCTCATACCACGCGAGGTGATTCAACCACACCGTTCCCACATTCACGCGGCCGGCTGCGCGGGCCGTGCGCACCGACAGCCACATCCGGCCGGAGGGGTCGCACGTCAGCACCGGCAGAGCGAGCGTCCCACGGCGCCGTGGAGCGCCCGCCCCCCCCGCGCGCCGCTGCACGAGCGCCGGACCACTGAAGGCCTCCGCGGCCGGCTGCGCGGGCTCGAACCACGAGGTGCCGTCCCAGATGCGCACCTCCACCGAACGCCCCATCAGCAGTCCCACTCCCTTGTCCTTCACCAGCGCGCCGAAGTCTTTGCCCCACAGCTCGGGGCTTTTTTCGTAGGCGATCCACACCCGACCGGCACGGTCGAACGCCACACTCGGCCGCATTTCTCCCGCCGCTGAGGCCGCGACCGGCACGATCTCCCCCCATCGCCCATCCGCCCACCGCCGCAGATATACGTCATAGTTGCCGTGCTCATACGAATCCCATGCGACCACGACCTGTCCATCCGCCGAGGTGGCGATGGCCGGTCCCCACTGGTTGCCCGCGCGGTCGCAGACGACCTGCGGCGATCCGAAGCGGTGGCCCTCCTGCCGCGCCGCGAGGATGTCCGCATGCCCGCCGTCCCGGAACGCCATCCAGGTCACCCACACGCGCCCTTCGCGGTCCCGCGCGGCCGCCGGCAACAGGTCCGGGCCCGGCGAGCGGGTGAGCGCCTGCGGCTCCGACCACCGATCATCCACGCGCCGTCTCGCGTAGAGGTCCCATCGGCCGTCCTGCTTCGCGGTCCAGATCACCCACACCGCGCCGTTCCCATCCACCGCCACGGCCGGTCGAAACACGTCCCCGCCCTTCGGGCTCACTTCCCACGGCCCCTCCCACTGGCCGCCGCTCCAGCGCAGCAACATCACCTGATCGCCGCCGGTCGGATCGTCGAGATCGGCAAATGACTCGGGCATCGCATGGATCCAGACGGGCGCGCGGAACTTCACGTTGTGGCGGAACGCGACATAGGCGACATAGAGCGCGCCGTCGGGCGCGGTGGCCGCCGCCGGCCAGTCGTCCTCCGTCGGCGCCGAAAGGATCGGCGTGGCCACGGCGGCCCGCGACACCGCCACGAGACCGTTCATCCGCTCCACCGACCGGCCGCCGTCAAGCTCGTCGAGCCGCACCTTGAAATCACCCTGGGCCGTGCGGAACGAAAGCACCGTCTCCGGCGCGGCCTCTGCCACTTCGACCAGCAGCGCCGAATCCTGCAACGGCATCAGTTCGTGGCCACGTTTGCGCTGCTCGGCATTCCATGGGACCGAACGCCTCGTCGTGAGCTTCCATGACGTGCCGTCGATCACGTCGCGGGGATCGCGCCACCAACTGCGGATCGCGGTCACGCGGCCCGGCGACACTTCGACCGAACCGTCCCACACGGTGGGCTCTTTGCGCCCTTGTGCGGCGCGGCTGCCAAACTCGACTCGCAACACGGTGGCGCCCAGGGCAGGTAGCGGCGACGTGACCGGCGGTTCCTCCGCGCCGCCGGCCCCACCGCCCTCCACCGTCCCCCGCCGACCGCGACCGCGGCCACGTCCGTCTGCACCGGTCGCGGTCGTCCCGAGCCAAACCAACACCAGCAGCGACGCCACGACGAGCGACGCGGGCATCGCCCTGCGCATCCAACCGTTCATCGCGCACTCCCTTGGGTTCGAGGTCCGAGCACCGACGACCTCCTTTCAACGACATTCGGCCGGTTTTATTGCACGTTACGGCAGCGGTTCGATCACGACATTTCGGAAATGGATTTCGCCGCCTTCCGACTGGAGCCCCACCGGTCCGCCCGTGATTTCGCATCCCTCCGCCGAGTTAACGTCCCGCCCGTTGACGCGCACCCGCAGCGTCCCTGCGCGCAGCTCGATCTCCATCGAGTTCCACTGCCCCGGTTCCTGTTCGGTCGCTTCCATCTTGCGCACGCCGGTGAGATCTCCACCCAGCGGATGCCCTTCGCGTCGGAATGTGCGATCCGCGGGGCCATTCACCGCCATGCCGTGGAAGCCGTAGATCGCGCCCGCGTCACCACTTTTTAACTGCACCTCGATCGAGCGGGGCAGCGGTTTCGGCTCGCCGTTGATCCGCAGCAGCACGCCGCTATTGCCCGGCGTCGTCCCCGGCGCCCACCGCCACTCGAATCGCATCTTGAGATTCGTGAAGACCTGCTTCGTGTAGAGGTACCCCATCGGTTCGCCGCGGCAGATCAGCACGCCGTCGCGGACCTGCCAGACGTCCTCCTTTCGCACCGCCGGTTCGGCCAGCCGCGCGTCCCACTGATCGAGATCGAACGGCGCCGGCGTGACCTCGGCCGAGATCGCCGGCACGGCGAGAGACCAAGCCAGGACGACACCGGCGGAGATCGACAGCACAGGGCGAGTCATCATCTGGTCCTCCATTTCGGCGCCCGATCTCACCATGGTGGAGAAGCGGCACGCCTCCACACACTATAGCCCCGCCGATCCCGTTCCGCGACCTCGCCCCCGGATTCCTCCGCCATCCCTCCCGCTGCGGTCCTCCGAGCGCGACGCCGCTTGGGCGTTCACCGGAGCGGCGCCCCCCTTGGCGGCTCGGGTGCCCTAGCCTCCCGGTGTCGTGCCTCTTCGCGCCTCGAGGGCCGGGCAGGCCCACGCACGCCCGCAGCCATGCCGCACTGCGCTTCGCACCGCACGCCAGCCGCCGCACTCGCCGCGTGCGGCGACAGCCCGGCTCACGGGGCCGCGGTCGGTTGGCCCTCCGTCGTGACGCCGATCCAGGACGAAGCCGGGGGTGATCGTGGCCAACGCGGCGGGAGCCCGATCGCGCTCAGATCGCATCGGAGGGTCGCCGTGCTCGGCGACGGAATCGTCTCGCGAGACCCCGGTCCGTACGGCAGGCGACGTGAAGGGCGATCTGTCACACGCCGCCGTTGGTCCGAGCCCTCCCGCCCGCGAGGGCCGCAACTACCGCCGTCCGCGACTCCTGCGATGAAGGACCGCGGGCGGCGCGCCGAGGAGGTTTACGGTCCACCGCCCGACACGGGCCGGCACGGGATGAAACCGGCAGGTGCCGCGCGGACGGACTAGTTGATCCGGCTGATCCGGCGGAAGGAGCCGTTGTACTTCTTCGTAAACGCCTGCAAAAAATCGGCGCCTTCCTTGTCGATGCCGTAGCCGATCGCGTGCACGACGGGCGGTTTCTTACCTTTTTTCGAATAGCACTGTTCATGCAGCAGCGCGAAGTGCTCAAAAAAGTCCTCCAGCGTCCACCACTGCAGATGATCGGGCATCTTCGGCGGCTGCGGCCGCGGGGGAAGGGGACGGGTCGGCACACGGCGCGTCTCGTAGTGTCCTTCCGTGGGTCCGCGCATGCCGTCTTCGCGCAGACGCGCCGGTTGCGGCGGCACCCAGACCCGTTCGGTCTTCCACTCCATGTTCGCCATGGCTGTTTCGTAGGCGCGGATGGCATCGGCATGCTCGCGCCGCCACTGTTCGAGCTGCGCCTCCCACGCCGACTGCTGATCGGCCGTCAGCTCCTTTCGAACGCGCGGAATGCCATCAGAGATGATCAGGATAGTGTCGGCTCCCTGCAGAAACGCGGCGGTCAGCGCCAGGTCGAGCCGCGTCGTGCCGCCAGCGGCCTTACGGCCAAAGTCCACCGCCCTCACATTCCCCTGGCTCAGACCATAGTTGTTTTTCGTATTCAGAGGCGAGAGAAACTTCTTCGCCTCGCGCTTGTTCTGCTCCGTCGCGGGCACCATCTCATCGCGAAAGGTCTGCGCGGCGTCCGCGAAGGCGACCACGTTGAACAACGTGCGCTCGGTCAGCGCGTCAATCACCTGGCCGAGACGCGCCTTCACGCGTTCGAACCCCTCGAACCCGCCGCGTTCCTCCTCGATCATGCTGATGGAGACGTCCACGCAGATCATGATCTTTTCGCCGCGTCCTCGAATGCCGAAAAAGTCGAACGCCGAGACACCCTCGCCGAAGCCGCCGAGGCCATAGCCCGTCCCGAGGCCCGCGCCGAGCCCGATGCCGGTGATCGCCTTGAACTTCGGCTGGAAGCTCGTGCGGACGAGCTTCGGATCCACCTTGATCTCCGGCATCGCCAGGTTCGAGGGGCGCGCCGCGACCATGCGGGGCATCACGGCCGGGCGGCTTGAGCTGCGTTGCCGCTTCGACACCTTGATCTGGTGCTCGAGCTTGCGCGGCTCGTAGGTCTTGATCGGCGGCGGCGCGGTGAAGACGGTCCGCTCTTCGATGATCGAACGGATGACGATCCACGAGCCGAATACGAGCAGCGCCGCGATGTGGAGGCCGAGGCTGATCCCGCCAACGATCAGCAGCACGCGCTGTTTTTCCTCGCTGAGCTTGCGGTATCCGAAGCCCGAGAGCAACACGCCGAGGTCGAGCGTTCGTTTCATGGTCGGTCCCCGCTCACCGTCAGTCGCCGCCCGCCGCGAAGGTCACGTTTTTGATTCCGGCGCGCGCGCAGGCGTTCATCACGTCCACGACGCGCTGGTGGCGGGTCTTGTCGTCCGGCTGCAGCGTGATCATCGGTTCCGCCTTCGCGGCCTGCGAAGCCAGGCGGTAGCGCACCAGCACCTGCACGAGCTGAGGTAGCTCGGCGGAGTCGGGCGAGTCATACTCGAGACCGTTCAGCACGACCCGGCCGGTCTCACGGATCTCGATCACCTGTTCATCGGCCATGTCCACCGTCTGCGCCTGCGCGAGCATGCCCGGAAGCCGGATGCCGAGGTCCGCCTCGGACTTCATCAGGCTCGCGGTCGCGATGAAGTACGACAGCAACAGGAAGACCATGTCGATCAGCGACGACACGTTGACGTCCGGATCGTCAATTTCAAACTCCGGAGCTTTCACGGCTCGCCTCCGGTCTCGGACGGATTGAACACCGCGAAGATGAAGTCGTCCACTCCGATCGCGGCCATCGCGTTCAGCACCTTCTTGATGTGTCGGTGTTCCGCGTTCGCATCGGCGCGCAAATAGATCTTGGTCGACGGGGTCTCACGGAGCCGCTGCTGCACCTCGGCCTTGAGATCATCCACCGTCACGGGCCGGTCGCCGCTGTAGAGGGAGCCGTCGGCGAAGACGTTGACGGTCCATCGGTCCGGCCGCTCCTTCGGCACGACGCCCTTCGTGGCGGTGGGCAGTTCGAGTTTGAGCGTGCGGGTCTGGCTGATCGAGGAGGCGCACATGAAGAAGATCAGCAACAGGAAGACCATGTCGATCATGGGCGCCATCTGGAACTTGGCCTCCTCGGGTCCTTCGCGGACGATACGCATGGTCGCGTTCCCCGTTCGCTCAGGCGGGCGCCGCGGGTGCGGGCGGCGCGCCGGTGGCGGCCGGAGCGGGCATGGGCGCGGTGATGTCTGGCAGCGTGACCTTGTCCAGCGGCAGCTCGCCATTGCGTAGGCGATCAAAGATCGCGGAGAGATGGTGGCTGATGTTGCCCGCCAGCCGCCCGACGCGCGCCATGTTCCCTTGGAACCGCGACTTCAGATGGAAGTAAAAGAACATGAAAGGAATGCCGACGATCAGACCGAACGCGGTCGTGATCATCGCCTCGCCGATGTCATTCGCAAGTTTCTCGGGGCTACCCATCATGCCAAGTCCGATCTTTTGGAAGGCCTTGATCATACCGCTCACGGTGCCGAGCAGCCCGAACATCGGCGCGACGGACGCGATGATCGAGAGATAACTAATCGGCCGCAGGCCGTTGGTGTTCTCCTCGACGGCGGCCTCCTCCATCGCTTTTTCAATTACGGCGACCTCGGTGATGCCGTCGCTGAGGCGCAGCAGGCCCGCGTTGACGATGTTCGTGAACACGCCGGGGCTCGCGGCGCAGGTGGCGCTGGCGCCGCGGAAGTCCAGGTTGCTGATCTGACTTTGGATGAGCGGCACGAGTGAGGACTGCACCATTTTCGGTTCCCGGGTGAAGAGAAATCCGAAGATCGTGAGAGCGGTGCCGGCGATCGAGAGCAGCGCGATCGGGTACATCGCCCAACCGCCGGTTTTCCACAGACCCCAGAGAGTCAACGCTTGCTCCTGCGGAGGTGGGGCGGCGGACGTGGCGGCGGGGGCGGGCGGCGGCTGGGCGAGCGCCGTGAGCGCGGCGCCGATCAGCACGAGTCCCATGGCGGTCCAGAGAACGGAGTGGTTCGTTCGGTTCATGGTGCGGCCTTTCCCGGCGCGGCGGGCGCCGTGTGGGTTTCGGTCTCCTTGAGATACTTCAGAACCTTCTCGTTCATATTTTCCTCGGTTCCGAAGAAAATGCCGGTGATGTTTGGGTCCTCTGTCGCGGCGGTCATGCCGGTGTCCATCATCGTCTTCAGTCGGATGCGGGCCTCCGCGCCCCAGTCGGTGCCGGGGAACAGGCGGGCCACCTCGTAGTAGACATCGCGCGCGCGATGGACCTCGTTCAGGTCTTCATAACACTGGGCGGCGAGCATCAATGCGTCGGGGAAGGTTTCAACGTCCTTGGTCTCGTGCAGGTACGATCGGATCGCGGCGTCGAGCGCGGGACGGGGCTGCTCGCGCGCGTAGAGGATTTGGGCGCGGGCGAGCCAGTAGACGCCCCATGAGGCATCGCCGATCTCGGGTTCGCGCTGGCGCGCGAGGCCCGCCTCGGCCTCATCGAGCCGGCCGAGCTCGGCCAGACACATCCACGCGCGGATTGCCGCCGATTCCCCGTACGGGTGCCAGTTCGCGGCCGCGCCAGCGGCGGCGAAGATCCGCTGTGCCTCGCCGAGCCATTTGGCCGCCTCGACCTGTCCGGTGCCGCCGAGCCGGTTGGCCTGCTGCGCGGCGCGCACGTAGTACCAGGCGGCCTGCACGGCGGGCTCGAAGGCATTGTTCTGCTTCAGATCCAGGAACGGCAGCGCGGGCGCGACCGCGGCGTGGAGGCGGCGGGCCGCATTGAGCCAGCGGCGGGCCATCGCATCGGCATACGCGGCCTGCTCGGGAATCTGGATGCGGAACTCGGCCTCGTCGAACTCGTCGGCGGTGAATTGCGAATAGACGCCCGGGGGCGAGTTCGTGAGCCGGAAGAAGATCGTCGGCCCCTGCCGCCGCACCAGCACGACCTCGCGAACGGCCTTCTCCTGCTTCACCAGGCGCGTCAGCACGCCGGGTTCGACTGCGCGCGCGGCCGCGCCCGTCGCGGTCGCGGCACTCGCGGGGGCGGTGGTCTGCGCGGCGGCGGCCGCCGCGAGCGCGGCGGTGCCGGCGACGATCGCGACGACACGCTTCACAAACGTCCCTCGAGTTTCTGCCGCAGTTCCCGCGCCGCGGCCATCTCCGGCACGTCGGCCAGGCCGGTGCGGCCGAGGAATTCGTCGAGTGTTTCGATCGCCGCGCGCACGCGCCCGAGCTTCACGAGGCACTCCGCGCGCGCCAGGTACGCCTTGCCGACCCAGGCCGTATGGCCGCCGTAGAGCACATAGATGCGCTCGAAATAGGCCGAAGCCTCCTCGAATTTGCGCCGCGCCATCCAGAGCTGTCCGCGCGCGTACAGCGCCTCAGGCCAGCGATCGCGCCACTCCTTGGCGCCCAGCAGGTCGCGATAGGCAGCATCGGCCAGGTCGTACTGCTCCGTCTGCGCGTAGAGCCGGCCCAGCATCATCAGCGCGTCGGCCGCGGCGTCGCTCGTCGCGTACACCTCGCGGATGATGTTGTACTGGACGATCGCGAGTTCGAGGTCGCCCTCGGCCACCGCCTGCTCCGCGATGAGCTTGCGCGCGGCCAGCGCGTAGTCGGTCTCGGTGAAGTCCCGAATCAGTGTCTCGGCCGCCGCGCGCGCAAGCTTCGGCTGGTTCGCGGCCGGGGCGTGGTCCACGATCCACTCGAGCACACCGGCGCTCGCGAACCGCAGGTTCTCCTCGCGGAGCATGAACTTCGCCATCGCGTCCTTCTCAAGATCGGACGTGCCCGCGTCGTACATCAGCACGCGCTCGAGCCGCAGCGCGAGCGTGTACCGCCGCTCCTCGAGCGCGCGGCGCAGCCGCGCGCGCAACTTCGCCCACGCGTCCTCGCCGTGCGCACGGCCCGCCGCACGCGTGCGGTCCACGAACTTCTCGAGGATGAGATCCACGCCGAGCTCCGAGCGGTCGTCGCCGTACTGCTCGACCGCGTCGAGAAACAGCGCGAGCGTGCGCTCCGGCTCGCCCTTGTCCCAGAAGCACTCCCCCATCCAGTAGATGGCGAGCGGAATGTTCGAGCCTTCGCGCTTCCGCGCCATGTAGGCCTCGAAGTGCCGAATCGCGTCGTCGTAGCGCTGGAGCTCGCGGAGCATCTCGCCGGTTCGAAACGCAGCGTGGTTGTAGAGTTCCACGTTCAGGTTTTCGAACTCGATGCCCTTCGTGTACCGGCGCACCGCCTCCTCGAGCTCGCCCAGCGCGCCAGAGATGTCGCCGAGCAGCACGTGCGCTTCGCCGAGCAGCTTGCTCTCCGGATACCGGTCCAAAAAGCGCAGCAGCTTACGCTCCGCCGACTCGTACGCGGCGAGCGCGTAGTCGCAGGTCGCGGAGCGGAACAGCGCGTCCTCCGCGTACATCGAGGTCGCGAAGTCCTGAAGCACGCGGTCGAAGTGCGGGCGCGCCTCCTCGTACTTGCGGTCGAACAGAAACGACATACCAAGCCAATAGAGCGCGTCCGCCTCGCGCTCGCTGCCCGGGAACTCGCGCACGAGCCGCGCGAAGTGCGCCTGGGCGTCGGCGAGCCGCTCCTCCATGAACGACGCGTAGCCGAGCAGGAACAGCACCTCCGCGATGTCCTCGTGCTTCGGGCTCACCTCGAGCGCCGTCCCGAGCACCTTCAGGACCTTCGGCCAGTTCTGTTCGGCCGCATAGACCTGGCCGACCATCAGCGAGACCGCGTCGTAGTGCGGCCCGCCCCGATAGCGGTCGAGGTACTCGTGGCCCCGCGCCAGGCAGCGGTCGGGCGGACGGATGCGCACGGCGCAGAGGAACGACAGGTAGAGGCACTCCTCCTGCTTCTCGGGCGGCGCGTCGCGATAGAGGTGGTAGAACAGGTCCGACGCTTCGCGGAGCCGGCGCGTCTCCATGTAGCTGCGCGCGATTCGAAACTGCAGCTCAGTATCGTAGTTCGGGATCTTTTCGATCGCTTCGAGCTCAGCCTCGATCTCGGAGACGGTCTCCTGCGCGCGCAACATTTCGCGTGCGAACCCGAGGTGCCGCTGATAGCGCCGCACGCGCAGCCGCCAGAGCTCGAGCTGGTCCTGCGCGTTGAGCCGCAGCAAGTCGTGCGGATAGACCAGCCGGTACACCCAGAGCGCGTCGCGGTACTTGTCGTCGGCAAACAGCTCGTCGCCCGCCTCGAGCGCGGCCATATTGAGCGCCACACTGCGCGAGGCGAACGAACCGCGCTGCAGCAACAGCGGTACCATCGGATACACCTTGTCCACCGCACCGTCCTTCAAGTATGAGGTCGCGAGCATCGCGGCCGCCCAGTTCCGGCGATACGGGTCGGGCGCCGTGCGGTAGATCTCGATCAGCAGCGGCTCCGCAGGACCCCATTTCTCCTCCGCGAGGTAACAGCGCGCCATGGACCCAAAAATGTCGGTGCGCAAGTCGAGCGAATATTCGTAGGTCTTTAGGGCCTTCTGGTAGGCGGCGAGCGCCTCCGCAAAATGGCCCTCGTAGCGCCACGTGTCGCCGATGAATATCGCGACGAGGTGCGCGTTCGCACCGTACGGAAACTTCTTGAGGTAGGTCTCAAACACATTGCGGCACTCGCTGAACTGCGCAAGAAACAGATGACACAGCCCGAGGTGGTAGTAGACGTCCTCCATCTCCGCGCGCATGCTCGCCTTGTCGGTGTCGCCGAACCACTCGACAAGCTGGCGCAAGGGAGGGATCGCATCCTCGTAGGCGCCCCGTCCCAGAGCCGCGGCCACGGCGGCCCGGGTCTCCTTATAGGTGTCCTGCGGCCATGCGGGCGTGGCTGCGAGCAGCGCCGCCGCCGCCGCCCCACACAGGCCCGTGGGGCGCAACGCGCGGGGCAGACGGAACGACACAGCACGGCACCGCATAACGAGCTGTTAGACTAGATGGCGGACATCACCAGATCAACCGCGATGGCTACGCTGCCGGGCCCCGCCACCGTCTCCAGCGCGCACACCAGTTCCGGGAGGACCGCCACCCGTGGCAGCGGCGTCATCCGACTCGACATCCGACCAGACACGCCGATCACCCGCAGCGGCACAGTTCCCGGATGCGCGCGCGCCGCGTTCGCGATGGAGCGCAGGTCCGCGGCCCCACCGCCCGGCGGCGCCAACACCCGCACCTCCACGACACGTCGCCGCGCCTCGTCCACCGGCATCGCGGGCCCATCCGCCACTGCTTCCGCGAAATCTCCGCGCCGCACCGGAACCACCATCGGCTCGCGGCGACGCCGCAGCCGCGCCGCCTCGGCGCCGCCCATGCGCACCCGCTCGACGCCGTCCAGCGTGTCGAATGTCACCACCGCGTCCGCCTTCACCTCTGCCACGCCGACCGGCACGCCGGTCACCATCGAACGCTGGCCCGCCTCCCCCTCGGCGGGTACGGCCGTCCGACGCCACCAGTCCCATGCGGTGAGCGGATGCACCGACACCACCACGCCGATCAGCTCGCGCTCCGCCGCCCATAGATCCGCCGAACCCGACGGCGCGCGCGGCGCCAGCGGGGCGTCCGGCTCCACCTCGAACAACAACGCCTGGCCCTGCCGCACATCGTGCGCGGCGCTCGCCGCGGCCCAAACGGAATCGAGCTCTTCGAGCAGCCGGGCGCGCGGCACGCCGAACGAGTCGAACGCACCGGCCCGCACAAGGTGCGCCAACGTCGCGCGGCCCAGCGTGGCACCGGCCAGACGCCGCGCAAAGTCCGCCAGGTCGCGATACGGACCGTGCTGCCGGCGCTCGGCGACCCACGCGCTGGCCGCCTCCGGCCGCACCCCCCGCACCGCCGTCCACCCCAGCCGGATCGCGCGCTCACACGGGCGCGCGAACACGTCGCTCTCGTTCGCGTCCGGCCCGAGGAGCGCGAGTCCGCGCGCCCGCGCCTCCCGCAGCAGCGCCGTGGCGCGGTGGGCATCGCCGGCCTCCGCCGTCAGCGCCGCGGCGTAGAACACAGCCGGATGGCGCGCCTTCACCCAGGCGGCGCGCCAGGCGGCCGTCGCCAGCGCCGCGCCGCGGGCCAGCGAGACACGCCGGCGGAAACACTCGAGCGCCGCGGCCCAAATCTCCGCCACCGCCGATTCCGGCACCTTGCGTCGCCGGGCGCCGGCCCGCACACATGCCCACATGCGCCGCCGCAACTCGTCGTCGCGCGCCTGCTCGGCGCGGCGCGCGAGGTCCGCAAAACCGGACGGCACGCCGGCGACCTGTTCGAGCAGCCGCATCGCCTGCTCCTCGAACAACAGCATCCCGCCGGTGGACCGCAACCGCCGCTGCACCGCCGGGTCGTCGAAGTCGGGTTGACGCCGACCCGCCAGCGCCTCCTCGAGCGCCGCGGCCAGCGTGGCGGCGTCGGCGGCCTGAATCGCCAGCCACGGCGCAAGGTCCTCGATCGATCGGATCCGTGCGCGCCGTTCGCGCTCGAGCACCACCGGGGATTCAAGACCCGGAATTCCGACGACGTCGCCGCGCCGGATCAGGCCGACGACCTCGGCTTCCCGCCCTTCCAACCGGTCGAGGAGCTCCACCTCGGCGGGCGCGATGGCGCGCAGCGCACGCGCGGCCTCCCCGAGCAGCGCGGCGGCGCGGCTGGCGGGCACGTCGGTTCGCACGAGCCCGAACCGCGGCAGATCGCGCACATCGAACTGCGTGACGGCGTCACCGTCGGGCGCGCGCGACAGCGGCACGATCGAACCGACCGGCGCATCGGCCAGCACAATCGCGGAGGGGTGCACGGCCCAACCGCGCGGCAGACCTTCGAACATCGCGGCGAAGCGCATCAGGTCCGGCCACCGCGCTGCGCGCGTCTGCAGGCGCTCCCGCACCTCCGGACGGTCGAGTCGGAGTTCCGCGCGGCCGCTCTCCCCGACCAGTGCGGCGAGTTCGTCGAGGCGATCCGCCGGCACGCCGAGCGCGCGTCCCACCTCGCGCACCGCCGACCGCGCTCCGAAGACGACCAGCCCCCCCGCGTGCGCCACGTTCGCAGCGCCGTAGGCCTCGCGGATCAGCGCGATCAACTCGGCGCGCTGATGCGGAGCGACATCCAGCGAGAGCTCCGGCAGCGACGGATGGTCGGGATTCACACAGCGCTCTGATGGCAACGACCACCGCGTTGGCCGTACGTCGGTGAGCCCGAGCGCCCAGGCCAGCAGGCTCGACGCGGCGCCCGCGCGCGACGGCACCACCGCGATCCCGCGTTCGCGCGCCCGCCGCACGAGGTCGGCGTGAACCAAAAGGTAGTTCGCGACGCCCGCGCGGATCGCCGCCTCCAGTTCCCGCTCCAAACGACGCTCCGCGGCCGCGGTGCGCGCCGCCGACGCCCCCAGCGTCGCCCAGCGCGCGCGAAAGCCCGCCCAGGCCACCCGCAGCAATTCGTCGGCGGGAATCGAGGCCCCGCCCGTCTCCGCGCCCCGATAGCGCGGAAAGTGGGAGGTGTCGGGCGGCCACGGATGGCTCTCGCACTGCGCGGCGATCTCGACGGACGCCTCGAGCGCATCGGGTGCATCCGCAAACACGGCGGCCATCTCCTCGGGCCGTTTCAGGTAGAACTCCGCGGAGTACGCCGTGCCATCGTCCGCCCGCGCGATCCCCCGCCGCACGCAGCGCAGACAGCGATGCGCCTCCGCCTGCTCGCGCCGCAGGTAATGAACGTTGTTCGTTGCGACGCACCGGACGCCCACCCGGCGCGCCACCTCCCGCAGCGCCGCGACCAGCGCATCCTGCCCCGGCAACCGCTGGTGTTGGAGTTCGACGAACACCCGCTCTCGCCCGAACGCCTCGGCGAGGCGCGCGAGCGTCTCCACCGCCTCGTCGCGCAGGCCGGCACGGCACAGCCGTGAGATCTCGCCATTGTTGCCGCCGATCAGCACGATCAGCCCCGCCGTGTGCCGCAGCAGTGCCGATTCGCTCAACACCGGCCGGCCGGGCACCGCCGACTGCAGATGGGCTTCGCTCACAAGCCGCACCAGCGACAGCCACCCCTCCACCGACGGCGCGATCGCGACGAGGTCGGGCCCGGTGGCGCCCGTGGCCAGTGCGGCGCGCGGCGCCATCTCGAACTCGACGCCGAAGATCGGCCGAATCCCCTGCCGACGCGCCTCGCGCATGAACAACGGCGCGCCATGCAGCGAGGCGGCGTCGGTCATCGCGACCGCCGGCATGTCCGCGTCGGCCACCGCGGCGATCAAATCCGGAATCCGCGCCAAGCTGTCGAGCAGACTGAACTCGGTGTGGACGTGAAGATGAACGAACTGGGGCATGGCAGTCGCCCGCGCCCGCGGCCTACCAGAACCACCACGCGTCGGCCCGCAGCACGTGCAGCCCCAGCAGGAAGTTCGTCAAGGCGTGCGCGAACACCGCGGGCCATATGCGGCCGCTGCGCAGCACCAGCGCGCCGTAGATCAGGCCCGTCAGCAGGCCCGCAAACCACTCGGTGTGTTCGAGGCCGAAGAGCGCCGCCACCACCAGAAACATCGGCCGATCCACGTGCGTGAGCGGCACCGAGCGGAAATCGCGCGCGCACAGCCATCGGTAGAGAAATCCCCGCCAGAAAAATTCCTCGGCGGCCGCGATGACCACGGAGGTGCCGATCAGGTGGATCCCAAACGCGGTCCACCCCGTGCGCGCGGGCAAATACGGATAGTTCCTCATCGGCTCGCGCAGCCGTCCGAAGCCGCCCGGCAGCGGGCCAACAAGGTACCGCTCGTACCACTCCGCCACGCGCGGCGCAAGAGCGCGGAACGCGTCGCTCTCACATCCCACCCAGAGCACAAATACGCCGAGGCCGGCCGCCACCGCCCAGGGCACGTCGCGCCACGAGGGCCGCACATACCAACGCCAAGGCCGCGTCCACACCAGCGCCGCGGCGCCGAGCACCGTGCGCAGCGTGTAATTCGCCGCCGACGGCTCCCCTCCGCCGTACATCACCGTGAGCCACATCGCGAACGGCGCGATGTGCGCCCACGTCGCCGCGTCGCGCCACGGCCGCTGCCACGCCAGCGCTCCGGCCGCGGCCGCCAGCCCCCCCACCCGCGCCCACCACGCATCGTCGCCCAGCAAATGCGCCACAAACAGAAACAGCCCAAACGGCAGCACATGCGCCCAGCCCGGCACGGACGCACGAACGGTCGGCTCTCGGGTCGCGGCCGCATCCATATCCACACCATAAACGTTGAATCGGATTTTCCAAGCCGAACCGACGCGGGGAACGGTACGAGTGCGCGGCATCGGTCCTAGGGTGAGACGGCCCCGCGCACCGGCGGTCCACCGATGGGACGCACGCCAATAACAGCGGCCCCCGCACGGCGACGACCAGGGACAGCGAACCCGACGGTGGAAAGGGAGTTCGCCGCCGGACCGCCGTCGCCGTCCCTTCCCCCACGGAGCGGGCTGTGGCCGCGCCGGACGGCTGGCCCGGGCGTCGCGTTCCACGACCCGCTCCCGAACACGGAGTCGGCGAGACCCGCAACTCCGACTCGCTCGTCCAATGCCTGGACGCTCCTCCCCGGCAGCCGTCCAAGGGTTGGACGGCCGCCCGCCTCGGCGCTGTGGTCGGACTGGCGCCGGCAAGGTATAGTGGGCGCGCGATGGCGCTACGATTCTGTGTGCTGGGGAGCAGCAGCGCGGGCAACGCCACTTGGGTGGCATCGGACACGACCGCGATTCTCGTGGACGCGGGCTTCCGTCGGCGCACACTCGAAGAGCGGCTGGCGGCGATTGGCCAGTCGGCCTCGTCGCTGCGCGCGGTCGTGGTGAGCCACGAGCACAGCGACCACATCGCGGGCATCCCGCGGCTTCAACAGAAATACGGCGTGGAGGTGTTCGCGAACGAAGGCACCCGCGAAGGCGCGCTGCAGACGCCGGACTTCGAGGAGGTGCGGTGGACGCTCTTCCACACCGGCCACCCGTTTGAAATCGGTGACCTTCAAATTACGCCCTTCGCAGTGCCACATGACGCGTACGACCCAGTCGGGTTTTTGATCTCGCACCACGATACGACGATCGGAATCGTGACCGATCTTGGAACGGGCACGACGTTGGTCAGCACGCGCCTACAGGTCTGCCGCGCACTCGTCCTCGAGGCCAACCACGACGAACGGATGCTGCGCGACTCGCGTCGCCCTTGGTCGCTGAAGCAGCGAATTTTGAGCCGGCAGGGCCATCTCTCGAATCGCGCCGCCGCCGCGCTGCTGCTGGAGGCGGCGGGACCGGAGTTGACGGACGTCTATCTCGCGCACCTCTCACAAGAGTGCAACGAGCCCGACTTCGCGCGGCAGACGATCGAGGAGGAACTGCGTCGCGCTGGACACGTTCGCCTGAGATTGCGACCCACCTATCCGGACCGTCCGGCCGAGCCATGGCCGTGTGCGTGAGGGCGCGAGCCCGCGTCGCCCTGCTCGGCGCCGCGATGATCGCGGCCGGATGTGGTCCGCCCCCTGTGCCCCGTCTTGTGCGGATCCCCGGCGGCGAGTACTGGCTGGGCAGCCGCGAGGCCGGACCGGAGAATCCGCCGCGGCGCGTCCGCCTCGACGCGTTCGAGATCGGAGTGTTCGAAGTCACCGTCGCGCAATTCGCGGAATATTTGAACGCGGCCGGCGCGCGACCCGTTCGCGACCCGCATCCGGACCTCGTGCTTCGGCGTGGCCGCTGGCGGCCAGCGCCCGGTCGAGCGCGGCATCCGATCGCCTCGATCACCCACGCCGAGGCGGAGGCCTACTGTCGCTGGCTCTCGGCGCGCCTGGGGCGGATCGTCCGGCTGCCGACGGCGGACCAGTGGGAAGCGGCGGCGCGCGGAGGAATCGAGGGCGCGCGCTGGCCGTGGGGCTGGGGTCCTCCCGAAGGACGCATGGTCTGGAATCTCGATGGCACGCGCCCCGTCGGCTCCCATCCGCCGAACCCGTTCGGCCTCCACGATATGTCGGGAAATGTCTTCGAGTGGTGCGCGGATCGGCGCGATCACGGCGCACTGGCGCTGGGCGGAGCATGGTCGGAACGGACGGCCGCCGCGTGCATGGTCTTCCGGCGAACCGTGTTCCGCGCCGACTACTGCGGGGCGGATGTTGGATTCCGGGTCGCGGTGCGCGCGGGCGCGTCGAGCACCAGCGCGCGGTGAAGCTCCGGAATGAATTCCGCGAGCTGCTGGCGGTAATCGTCGCGATCCGGGTTGCGCCAGCCGGCCACAGAAATGTAAGCCCAGCGGTGCGCCACGCTGTGCACGACGCGGTCCCACGCCAACCAGAACATTCGCATCAGATGCCGCGGCGTCTCGCGGCCCTGGCCGACAAACCAATACGCGTAATACCCCGCCTGCTCGCCCACGGCGCCGGGCGACTCGCGACGCGTCAGCCAGATCATCACCGACAGCGGCCGTCCATCCGGCCGCGTGAACTGTTCGACGCCACCGCCGGTCAGGTGAAATCCCTGCCCCACCAGACACCGCTCCGGCCGGTGAATGCTTTCGCGTTCCCGTCCGGTGAGCACGATTGAAACCTGCACCGCCTGCCCCGCGGCATTCTCGTAGATGGCCTTGCGGAACTCCGTGTCCTTCGGAAGCTGCTCGTACTCCTCGAGCGTCATCGTGTGGAGCGACGAGCCGCACGCCGGGCAACGGGCGTCGGCCGAAGAAAGCTCGTCCAGCCGGAACTCGCGCTTGCACTCGGGGTTGTGGCAGAAACGCAGCTCGTGCGCGGTCCAGTTACCCACCTGCGCCGGTAGCTCCATGCGGACCCCGGCCTGATCGGCCAGCGATACGTCGACGAACGCCGACAATGCCCACGCCGTCACCGCCATCAGCGCCAGCACGGGTAGAACGGTGGCCGCAAAGCGTTTCATGGGCGAACCGGCGGAGCGGCCTCGCCCCACCAGCGATCGCGCAGGCTCCTCCACCAGGCGCGCACGTCCGTGTTCAAGATCGAGCCAAACGCCACCATCAGCGCGATCGCGACGATAAACACGACGTAGCCGGAGTACTCGTGGATGAGACCCACCGCCACCTTCTCGCCAAACGACTCCGCGATCAGGCCGATCACCACGATCCGAACGATGTTCCCGGCGATCGCGAGCGGAATGCTGGCGGCAAACAACACGAGCTTTTTCCACAACGTGCGCTGCGTGGCAAACGCATAGGCGGCCGTCAGCGCCGTCATCGCGAGCAGCGATCGGAGGCCGCTGCACGGATTCGCGACGTCCACCCCCCACCGCTCGGTGCCCAGCGGCGTCAGCGCGCGGATCGCGGACCCCGTCTGCACCACGTCCACGCCCAGCCCGCGCAGAATCGCAACCGACACCGTCGTCGCAAACATTCGGAGCGGAAATGCGATCACATCGAGAAAGTTCATCGGGATACAGAAGATGAGGTATCCGACGGGAAACAGCAGGTGCCGCGCGAAATTCCACCCGTAAAAGTAGTACGGCAGCGCCCACAGCAGCAGGATGAGCGCCATGAGCGAGACGCGGGTCTGTTGCATTTTCGCGCCAATCCAGTGCATCGCCAACGCCAGCGCGATCAGCACCAGCCCCGCGGGCGCCAGCGAGCGGCGCGCGGTCATCAGATCGTGGCGTTTAAACCAGAGCGCCCAGAGGCTGACGAAGGGAATCAGATAGCCGTGGCTGTAGTCCGCGCCGCCGAACGAGATCTTGTCCTGCCAGCGCGCAAACATCCAGAGAAACGCCGAACGGCCGCCGGCATCGGCCACCGTGTTGCCGAGAAAATGGAACAGCGCAAAAAGACCGGCCGCGATGGCGGCGGCCACTCCGATCTGCAGCCACTCGACCGGCTCCAGGGCAGCCAATGGCCAACGCTCGCTGAGGAGTCGAACCCGAGGCACCCGTGGCTCGCGACCGTTCATACGCCTTATCAGTGTACCGCACACGGCGATTGCGTCAACGGACGAGCGCCCACCGACCCGCGGATCCGCCGCACTGCGCCGCTGGCAGCCAGAGCGCGGCGGGGCTATAGTCCGCAGCCCTGGCACAACACCGGTCATGAGCTTTGAACGAGGACGCATCGGATTCCGCATCTTCCGCTGGCGCGGCGAATTGCCCGCCAACTGGGCCGACGCCGTGCGGCACCACGCCTGTCCGCCGCTGTCGGCCATCGGGATAGAGCCCGCGCAGGGATGGACCGGCGGCCGACACGCGCTCGACCTGCCGGTCACAGCGGACCATCTCACCTACGGCGGATGGATTCGTATGCTGTTGGTGCGGGCGGCGCGCCGTCCGCCGTCCGCCTACCTCAAGGCCACCCTCCAGGCCGAGGAGCTCGCGCGGTTGGCGGGCTCGAGCCGGCCGTTCCTCGACCGGCGCGCCCGTGCCCACCTGCGGAAGGAAGTCACGGAACGACTGTGCCGCGAATCGCCACCCACGCTCGGCGTCACGCAGCTCATCGCGGATCCCGTCGAGGGCGTCGCCTACGCCTCGGCCATGTCCGAGGCAGTGTCCGACCGGCTCGCCGTGTGGTGGCAGCATACGTTCGGGCGGCGGCTCGACGCGTTGGACCCGACCGATGCGGCCCGCGAGCTGCGCGCCCCGCACCCGCGAGACTGGCCGCCGTTCCGGGCGCGGGGGACCGGCGAAACGGACCCGGGGTGCGAGTTTCTGACCTGGCTATGGTTCGCGCTCGACGCCGGCGAGAACGAACTCGAGGTGCCAGGCCTCGGGCGGGCCGGCTACGTGCTCGAAGGGCCACTCGTCCTCGGCGCCGACGAGGGCGACGGCGCGCTCGAGGCGGTCGTCCGTCGCGGCCAGCCGTTGGCCGGTGTCGAAGCGCGCGCGGCGCTGCGGGCGGGCAAATTGCTGCGGCGCGCCTCCCTTCGACTGGCCTGCGGCGCGCGCGAATGGACCTGTGCGGTCGAGGGCCGCACCTTTGCGTTTCGCTCGTTCGCGCCGACCATCGATCCCGAGCTGCGCGATCCGGTGAGCGTCTTCCAGGACCGCGCCCGCCAACTGCACGAGTTCCGGCGGGTCTGGCTGGCGCTCTACCGCCGGTTTCTCGATGCGCGGACCGACGGCGCCGAATGGCCGCGCGTACGGCGCGCGATCGAACAGTGGATCGCCGAACATTGAGGTGACGACCAACCCATGAACATCACGCTCCCCCCCCACCGTCCTGCCGCAGAGCCGGTCGCGGGCGGCCCGCCGGCCCCGTTCCCCACCGACGAGTGCCGCGCCCGCCTCGACGCGCTGCGCCGAACCATGGCGACATTGAAGCTTGACGCCGCGTGGATCGTCAGCCCCGTGAACCGGCTCTACTACACGGGAGTGATCACCAGCAACGGAGTGCTGGTGGTGCCGCTCGAGGGGCGGGCACGGTTCTACACCGATTTCCGCTACCGTGAAGCCGCATCCGCCGCGGCGGGCCTCTTCGATGTGCATCCGATTCCGCGCGCGACCGCCGGCTGGATGGGGCGAGCCGAGTCGCGGCGATGGCGTCGCATCGGGTTCGAGGCCGCGCGGGTGGATTGGCAGCGCGTGGAAGCTTGGCGCCGCGCCGCGCGCGGCGTGCGCGCGTGGGTGCCACTGGACCCAGCCATCGGCCGCCAGCGAGCCATCAAATCCGCCCACGAACTCGAACGCATTCGACGAGCCGCGGCAGCCAACGATCTCGCCTTTCACGAGGCATGCGCAGAGATTCGCCCCGGCGCGAGCGAATGGGAAATCCGCCGGCGCATCCGCGCGGCGTTGGACGCGGTGTCCGAAGGCGAAGCGTTCCCCACCATCGTCGCCACCGGCCCCCACGCGTCACGCTGCCACCACGAACCGAGCGAACGCCGATGGGCGCACGCGGAGCCCCTCCTTCTCGACATGGGAGCCGTCGTGGACCGCTACTGTTCGGATATGACCCGCGTCGTCTGGGCGGGCCGCATCTCGCGGCGTTGGCGCGATCTATACCGGCATGTGAACGACGCGCGCGCCGCCGCCATCGCCGCGATCCGCCCCGGCATGACGGGCCGCCAGGTGGATGCGGTCGCTCGACGGCATCTCCGCCAAGCGGGCCTGGCCCCCCTCTTCGGGCATGGTCTCGGCCACGGCGTCGGACTCGAAATCCACGAGTTTCCACGCCTAGGCCCGACATCGGAGGATCCGATCGAGGCGGGCATGGTCGTGACGATCGAACCGGGAGTGTATTTGCCGGGCGAGGGCGGCATTCGCATCGAGGACCTCGTGCTCGTCACGGAGCGCGGCGCGCACGTGCTGTCCTCCACGCCCCGCGATCCTCGATGGCGCTCGGACGGCTGATCCCCACGGGAGCCGCCGCGCACACACCCCTTCGCCCACCCCAGCAACGGACCCCAATTGCGGCCGGCACGAGAGTCTTCTATACTGCAGCCAGGTCTGGGCGGGGTGCCACGACGGAGAGCTGACGCATGAAACGACGGGCGTGGGTGATCATCCTGGTGCTGGTTCTGCTCGGCTTGGCCTTCCCGCTCATCAACTTGATCGTGCCGGTTCCGGTGCGTGATTCGTTCCGCAGTCTGCCAACCGCCAGCGCAACAGAGGCCGCCGCGAAGGCGATCCTCGAAGCGAAGTGTGTCATGTGCCATATGCAGGATCCGGGCCTGCCGTGGTACGCGAACCTTCCGATTGCCTCCTCACTGATCCGACGCCACGTGACGGACGGTGTCGCGATATGGGACGCTCAGCGCCTGCTGGAGAAGCACGGCGCCGACGAGGTCGCGATCGCCAAGCTCGAACAGTCGGTCGAGCTCGGGACGATGCCGATCCTGCCCTACCTCGCGATGCACTGGAACGCGACCCTCTCCACGGCGGAACAGCGGACGCTCCTCGAATGGGTGCACGAGGTCCGCAGGCAGAACTTCACGCGCGGGCTCGCGTCGCCGGAGTTTGCGGTCTTCCCCGTGCAACCCCTGCCGCCGCGCTGGCCGGAGCCGCTCAATCCGCGCAAAGTCGAGCTCGGCGACAAGCTCTACCACGACAAGCGGCTCTCGGGCGACGACACCATCTCCTGCGCCAGTTGCCACGATCTGGCCAAGGGCGGCACCGACCAGCGCCAGTTCTCCGTGGGCGTTCGCAACCAGCTCGGCAGCATCAACTCGCCCACCGTCTTCAACTCCGGTTTCAACCTCGCGCAGTTCTGGGATGGCCGCGCCAAGGACCTCGCCGACCAGGCCGGCCAGCCGGTCGTCAACCCGATCGAGATGGACGCGAAGTGGGACGATGTCCTCGCCAAGCTGGCCAAGGACGAGACGCTCACGGCAATCTACCGCGAGATCTACGGCGCCGACGCGGCCTGGACCGCCGCGAACGTACAGGATGCCATCGCCGAATTCGAGAAAGGGCTCGTTACGCCCGACTCCCCCGTGGACCGTTACCTGAAGGGCGACCGCGCAGCGCTCACGGCCACCGAGGCGCGCGGGCTCGAGCTGTTCAAGGCGCACAGTTGCGCCACCTGCCACGTCGGCGAACCCATGGGCGGACGCTCGTTCGAAAAGCCCCACAACCCCGCCGCCTTCTTCAAAGCGCTCGGCCGCGCGCCGCAAAAGGACGACTTCGGCCGTTTCAACGTCACGCAAAATGAGGCCGACCGCTTCAAGATGAAAGTGCCGCTACTGCGCAATCTCGCGCTCACCTTCCCCTACCTGCATGACGGCTCGCAAACGGATCTGCGCAACGTGGTGCGCCTGATGCACGATCACTTCGTGCCGAGGCTCAATCGCCGGCCACTCTCTGACGCCGACGTCGACGCGATCGTCGCGATGCTCAAGCGCAACACAGGCACGCTCAACGGTCGCCCGCTGTAATCCGGCCTCGCACGGCCATTGCGCATTGCCTCAGCGTCATCGCTGAGCATCGGCAAACTGGGCATGCCCCTCGACTCAGGGCAAGGTCACCCAGAGTCGGCCGCCCTCCGCAGCCGAACACAACCTCCCACCACACCGCGCCAGCGGAATCGGCGCGGGATGGATCCCGCCTTGGTCGACCGCGTTGTTTCGCGACACGAACACCGCGGCACCGATGAAAGGTTCGTCTGCCCGCGAGCGGACACGGTGACCTGTCCCGCCCGGTGTTCGTCGCGGCTGGCACCGCGCCGAACAACCCGGCCTCCACGGCGTGTGCCGGCTGGGCATGAGTCGGCCGCGATCGCATCGCGGCACATCGATGCGATCCCCGCCACCTCGACGCTGACCGCGTCAGGCCGTGGCGGCCAGGCCGGCCGCTCGCAGCGCCGCCGCCGCGATACGGGCGCCGAGCTTGCGCGCCGTATCGAGACCAAGGTCGTCCTCGGCGATGTCGTCGTCCTTCGACAAGACCGTCGCGCCCTGGAAGGCCGGCGCGTTGCCACCGCACGGCACCATGCCAAAACAGAGCATCGAGGTGAGAATCTCCGAGATCACCAGCTCCTGGCCGCCATTGCGGAAGCCGCCAACCGCGACTACGCCGACGGGCTTGTTGGCGAGCACCATGTGGGGCTCGCGCAACGGCGCGCAGCGCTCGATGAACGCCCGGCACAGAGAACTCGGCGCGCGGAAATAGCTGGGCGAACCGATGATCAGGCCACCAACCGCTGGATCCTTGAACTTCGCCAGCAGCGGCGTGAAATCGTCCTCCGGCTGGGGCTTGGCGAAGCCACCGACTTTGAGGCCGCCCAGATCGATCAGTTCTGTGTCGACGCGCGGGTCCGCCGCGCGAGCGGCATCCAGGGCGATCTGCACCGCTCGAGCCGTCGTTTTGCCCCTGCGCGGGCTGCACGCCACGCCGAGGATCAGGACGCGTCCGGTCTTCGCGCCCTCCGCCCCGGCGCCCGGAAGCGCCGCACCGGCCGCCGCCGCCGTCGCGAGCAGGAAACCTCTGCGTCCAGTGATTCCGATCGGAGCCATCGTTGTCCTCCTTTCGAGTAGTAGAGTAGACTCACGCGGCCTTGGATGTCGAGGCGGAAAAACCGGCGGCCCGGAGCGGCGGAGTTTCTGCACCGGGTGAACCGCCGGCCATGATGCGGGGCCGGAACCCCGCCGCCGGCGGGGAGGGATGGCGCCCACGCGTCCATCGTGCCCGCGAGCCGTGGACCATGCAGGGTCACATCCCCCATCTGGGGTTCGTCTACCCGCGAGCGGAATCGGCAACGTGCCCCGCCGGCCGTTCGTCGCGGGGGGCGTCGCGCCGAACAACCCGACCTCCACGGCGTGTGCCGGCGGCGCAAGGGTGGCCGCCATCGCGTCGCGACATATCCATGCGGCCCGGGTTCGATGGCGAGATACGCGGGTCGCCCCATCCCCCGCCACCAGCGCCGTTTGACGATACCATCGCAGCGTGGGTAGGATGAACTGTAAAATGTTCGGCTGAAGGTCCTCGAAATTCGGACGGAGGTGCACGATGGGCGTTGTGTCGAATCCTCAGCGGTTTCTCTCACGGATCGCAGTGTGTAGTTGGTCGCTGCAGGCGTCGGACCCAGCCACGTTGATTCAGCGGATGCGCGCTGCGGGATTTCACCGCGTGCAACTCGACCTGGACCCGTTCCGCGAACATCCGTCGGTGTGGGATCCTGCGCCGAAGATGTTCGCGGATGAGGGCATCGCGCCCGTCTCGGGCATGTTTCGGACCGTTGGCGAGGACTACTCGACCCTGGAAACGATTCGCGTCACCGGTGGCATTGTGCCGGATGCAACCTGGGAGCAGAACCTCGCCAACGCGCGCATCACCGCGCGCAACGCCGAGCGCCTCGGGTTGAAGTTCGTGATGTTTCACGCGGGCTTCCTGCCGCACGACGCTGCGGACCCATCGTTCGAGAAGCTGGCCAGCCGTGTCCGCACCATCGCCCGCATGTTCGCCGATCACGGCCTGACGCTGGGCTGCGAGACCGGCCAGGAGACCGCCGAATCGCTGCGCAATTTCCTCGAAGCTCTCGGCGAACCGAACGTCGCCGTGAACTTCGATCCGGCCAATATGCTCCTGTACGGAAATGGCGATCCAATCGATGCGGTGCGGCTCGTGGGACGTTGGGTGCGCGGCGTGCACATGAAAGACGCGCGAGTGACCGACGTGCCTGGCACGTGGGGCACCGAGCTGCCCGTCGGCCGCGGCCAAGTGGATTGGCCCGCATTCCTGCGCGCACTCGAGGAGATTGGATTCGACGGCGATTTGTGTTTCGAACGCGAGGCCGAGAACCAACGCGTCGAGGACCTCCGGGCGGGCCGGGAGTTCATCGAGCAACTGCTGAGGGGCTGAGGCTCAACCGGCCGTGACGTCACCTTCCCCCTGAGGTGGCCCGGCGCCACGCGCGTTTGCGATCGGAGCGCATCCGGACGATGTCGAGTTTCTGATGGCCGGCACGCTTCTGCGGCTCAAGGAGGCCGGCTACGAAATCCATCTCATGAACGTCGCCGACGGCGGTCTCGGCAGCCAGGTGCATCCGGCGGCGCGGCTACGGCGCATCCGGCTGGCCGAGGCGCGAGAAAGTGCCCGCATCCTTCGGGGCGATCCATCACCCGCCGCTGGTGCGCGACCTCGAAATCTTCTATGAGCGTGCCACGCTGCTGCGCCTCGCCGCGGTGATCCGGGAGGTCGCGCCGAGCATCCTGCTGGTGCCCTCGCCGCAGGACTACATGGAGGACCACACGAATACCTGCCGGCTTGCCGTTTCGGCCGCCTTCGTGCGCGGCATGCGGAATGTGCGCACGCGACCGCCGCGGCCGCCGGTCGCGGAGGACGTCGCGATCTACCATGCGATGCCGGTCGGCCTATGCGATCCGCTGCGCCAGCCGATCATCCCCGAGCTGTTCGTGGACACCGCGCCGGTGTTCGACGTGCAGCGCGCCGCCCTCGCCGCCCACCGCAGCCAGCACGCATGGCTGGCCGAGACTCAGAAGATGAACAATGACCTCGCCACGCTCGAGTGGCTCGCGCAGGAGGTCGGACGCATGTCCCGCCGCTTCGCGCGCGCGGAGGGCTGGCGGCGGCATCTGCACCACGGCTTCGGTGAAGCCGAGTTTGATCCGCTCCGGAATGCGCTCGGACCGGCGTGCCGGCCAAATCCGGCCTGGCCGCGACGGCGCGGGCGCCACACGCCGGCTTGAGCGGCGGCCCGACCGGGTTCGGGAGGAAGCAAACATGGCCCGACAACTGAGTGCGATCGCACCCGACGGGTGGGACTCCACGACGCTCGACGACGAACTCATCGCCGAGGTCGCGCGGTTGACGCCCCGCGATCTCGAACGCCTCGCGCGCCGGGCTTCCGCGTGATCCTGCACGACACGCTCGAGGACTTGTATCTTGCGGAGGCCCTGGAATACCTCAAGGCATGGCGCGAGAGCAGCGACGACAACCCGGTGGGCATCTGCGGCCCGATCGGCCCCACGGAGCAGCTTCCGCTGGTCGCGCGCCTCGTCCATGAGCTCAACCTCGACGTGCGCTCCGCGCATTTCTGGGGGATGGACGAGTGGTACGATCCGGCAACCGGCCGCGAGGTGCCGGCGACGCATCCGCGATCGTTCGAGCGCGCGGACCGCGAGCTCTGCTGTTCACGCATCTCGCCGAAGTTGCGCATGCCCGACGCCACCTGCATTTCCCGAAGGCCGACACGGCGCCCTCCCGCCGCTTCTGGCGCTCCGGCGCGCGGTGCGCGGTGATGCAGGGCGGCTAGGGCGACGCGAACCACTGGGCGTTCCACGATCCCCCGCCCCGCCGCGGTCGCTGGCGCGACGCGCCGCGGCCGCCGGCCGAGGATCGCTCGCTCGGCACGCGCGTCGTGAAACTTCATCCGCTCACGATCGTTCAGAACGCGCGCACGAGCGGCGGCGGCCACATCGCGATGGTGCCGACGATGGCGATCACGGTGGATCCCGTCGAACCCTGGATGGCCGAGCGCGTCTCAATCTGGCCGGCCGGCACGATCACCCTGTTGGCCAGCGGCTCACCGCCGATATGATTTCGAAGCGGATTGTGGACACTGCAGTGCCGATGTCGCGGCTTGCGGATCACCCGGACGTGCGCGTCCACTACTCCCGCGGAGGGCCCGGCACCTGCGCGGTCGAGATGCACTGAGCGCGCGGCGCTTCCCTCCTCAGTCCTCCGCTGCCGGGAACCGGAAGCCGCAGACGCCCGCGGTGATGTGCTCGCGTGGGGTGCGCGGGTACACACGGCAACTCGGCGGGCGGACCAAATAAATCCTGCAGCGGCTCCGGCCGTCGGGCAGGACGAGAAGAGCCGGACAGCGATACGGCAGCCGGCAGCAGGCCCCGCACGAGCGGCATGCGCCAGTACGTCCGGGCGCAACCGGCAACCAACACGTCAGCACATTGCGCTTCAGTTTCGACCAGATTGTGTTCCGATCCCGGATCATGAGTGTGAGGTAGATGCGCGAGTGTCCATCATGCCTGTGTTCGGGATGCCAAAAACGTGTGCGTTCTCGATTAGGCCGGCCGGTGGGGGAACGCACGGCC
The DNA here is from genome assembly GCA_938010045.1 of uncultured bacterium. Classification (GTDB taxonomy): domain Bacteria; phylum Verrucomicrobiota; class Kiritimatiellia; order PWTM01; family PWTM01; genus CAACVY01. The sequence continues at coordinate 14,382 of CALLFZ010000031.1, read as the reverse complement.
GGGGGGGCCGGTTGGTGGCCGCGCGGACCGCGCTAAGTGGAGGCCGGCGCGGCGTTGGTGGCCGGAGACGGCGTTGGAACCGGCGGCTGGGCCTGAGCCGGAGGGGCCGCCGTTGTCGCGGGTTTGGGCGGTTCAGGCGTCTTGGGCCGTGGCGCATTCGTGGCCGCTGAGGCGGGTGCCGGCGGGGGTGCGGATGCTGCGGCCGAAGGCACGTTGGTGACCGGCGCCGGCGGCTTCGTCTCGGCGGGGAGCGTGGGCGTCGCCGCGGGCTTGGGCGGCTCGGCTGGCTTGGGTGCCGGCGCCGCAGGGGTGGCCGGAGACGGCGTTGGAACCGGCGGCTGGGCCTGAGCCGGCGGCGCCGAGGTCGGCACAGGCTTAGGGGGCTCGGGTGGCTTGGGCGAGGGCGCCGGGGAGGCCACTGGAGCAGCTGGGGGTTTCGTTGGCGTCGGCGGCACGGATGTCGTCGCAGGTTTCGGCGGCTCCGGCGGTTGGGGGGGAGGCAGTGGATTCATGACCATGGCCAGCAGTTCCTGCGCCGGCACAAGATGCCGCCAGAAGAACGCCTGCATGCGGTCTTCGGCGGGAACCGCCCGCCGCACCAGCACACGGCCCTCGTTCGTCGAAACGCCCACGATCTCTAGCCGCACCGGCGGGTTAGTGCCGACCTGGGTGGTCTTGAGTGTGACGCGCACGGTGGTCTGAGTGCCGATCAGCGACGCTGGCTGCAGGGTGAATCCCTCGGGCGGATCCTTCAGCTGGAGATCAACGCGGCCCGAAAAACCGTCCTTGCGCAAGATGTGGACATTCAGCGCGGCGGTGGCGCTACCGCGAAAGACGACGCGCGAGGGCTCCGCGCGCAACGTGAAGTCCGGGATGGGGGGGCTGATCCTCAACCGGTACGTGTACTCTGGCCCCCCGCGATGCTGCGTATCGCGAATCTGGACCATATACGTGCCGTTCGAGGGCAGCATCACATCGAGATAGGAATCCGCATGATGGGTGTACAGGCCCGAGGCCAGATCCTCCCAATCATCGGCGATCGAAATCGCCGTGCCGGCGGCGTCCGTTAGCTTGATGTAGGAGTCCAGCGGCGAGTCGAGCCGGCGGGCCCACACCTCGATGACGACGCGGTTGCTCGCCGCGCCGTCAAACGCGAACACATCGACGTCCGTCGCTCGCTCAATCCGGCCGTTGATGCCGGCGGGCAACGGAACCGCCTGCGGCTGCCGGACGGAATCGTTCGGCTCGCGTTCGAGCACGTCGGGCAGCTCGTCCACAAGGAACGGCACGGGATTGGATGTGCGCCCCCCTTTGCCGCGGAAGGTGATCATGTGTACTCCGGGCTCGGGGTCGCGCAGGGGGAACTCCCATTCGGTCGGCTCGAGGTTCCAGCCGTCAATCACGAGGTTCGGCCGGGCGTTTCGGTTCGCGCCCGGCGGAACGACGCTGGTCACGAACGGCACCTCGCCGATCGTGACTCGATACACGAAATCCTCGCGCCCACGGAAGATCGCGTCGTGTACGGCCAGCCGGTAGGTGCCGTCGGCCGGCACCTCCCAAACGAGGACGGGATCGGGCCGGAAGCGGAAGTCGTCGTTGTACACGAGTTCGCGGCCCGATGCGTCGAACACGGCGACGACGGCCTGAAACCATCCCGGCACCGCATCGGCGATGTACGGCACCAGATCGCGCGCCTGCGCTGCGATGACCAGCCGCTGCCCCTTGCGCGCCTGGAAACAGAACCGGTCGATCGTGCCGGGGCCGATCTGGCCGTTCACGACGCAGGGGATCTCGACCACCATCTCGTCGTCATCCAGGTCGCTGGCGGCCGGCTCGTCGCCCGCGGCGCCTCCCCCCATCATCATGGCCATCATATCGCCGCCGGCCGGCGGCGCCTTGCGGCGGCGGCGCAGGCTTTCACCCTCTTTGCCGAGAATGGCGCGGCGGCTGGTGGGCATCGGCGGCGCGCCGTACTCGGGCAGCTCCCCGACCATGAACACGAGCGGGTTGGACGGTCCCCGGTCGCCGATCACGCGGATCTCCCGCGGCCCCGGCGTGGCGTTGGACGCGATCACGAAGTCCGCGACGACGAGGTTCGCGATCGAGTCGCACTGGGGCAGGTCGGTCCACTCGTCAATGAGCTTCGTGAGCCGCACGATCAGATTCGTGAGCTGGGGTTCCGCCTGCGTCTCGGCGGGCAGCCGGCGCAGTTCGGAGAGCTGCTCGCGCAGGAGCTGGACCTCCTGCGGGTTCATGCGCTTGTTGTATTCGACTACGCGGCCGGTCACTCCCTCGCCGGACACCACGATGTGCCGCGCGCGCTCGATCGCCTGGCCACCGATCGTCGCCCGCACGGTCGTGCCCTGCCGCCCCCCGGCGGGATACACGTACCCGATGTAGGCCTGCTGGGCGCCAGACGTCCCCGCGGCGCACAGCGCCAACGCCGCCGCCGCACTGATGCGTGCGACACCTCGTCGTTGCATGCTCGCTCCTCTGCGGACCGCGCGCACCGCGTGGGCGGGGCGGGACCGGGACGTTACATGATCTCCGTCAACAGGCCGGCGGTCTTCGCGCCAGCCTCAGTGCTGGCCAGCACGCGGGCGTCATAGCCGAGCGGATGGGGCAGCTTCGCGTCCGGATCAATGCCGGCGAGCCGATAAATGCTGCCGAGCAGATCGATCGGATACACAGGCCGCTCCTTGATCTCCTCGCCCTTGTCGTCGGTCGCCCCCACCACGCGGCCGCCCTTGAATCCGCCGCCCGCCACGAGCACCGTGAAGACCTTGCCGAAGTGATTCCGCCCCCCATTCCACGGCGGCTGCCAGTCGACCTTTGGCGTGCGCCCGAACTCGCCGCAGCACCACACGATTGTGGACTCGAGCAGACCGCGGTCGTGCAGGTCCTGCAACAGCGTGGCGAGACCCTGGTCAAGCTGCGGACACTGCCGACTCATCGTCGCGAAATGGTTCGAGTGGGTGTCCCAGCCGCCCGGGTAGTTGATTGTGACGTAGGGCACGCCGGCCTCGACGAGACGGCGCGCGACCAGGCAGGACTGCCCGAACGTGTGGCGGCCGTAGCGGTCCCGCAGCTTGGGATCCTCCTTCGAGAGATCAAACACGTCCTTGCCCTCGCCGAGGATCAGGTTGTAGGCCTGTTCGCGGCACTCGCGCGAGTGCGCCAGCTCGGGATGGTCCGGCGTGGCGCCGGCCAGCACGTTCATCTCGTTCAGCAGATCGCGCCGGGCGGCCTGGCGCTGGTCGGTGATGCCGCGCGCGACGACCCCCTCCACTTCGAACCGAGGTGCGTTCGGATCGCCGCCGGTCGCGAAGGGCTTGAACTTCGAGCCGAGAAAGCCCGACTCGGAGAACCGGCCCTGCGGCCGCGTGAGGACCACGTACGGCGGGATCAGCCCCTTGTACCCCGCCTGGTAGCCCTTGAACAGCGCGAACACCGCGCCGATCGCGGGATACGCGAGCCGTTCACCAGGCATGTGGCCGGTCTGCATCAGATAGGCGGCGGTCTCGTGGCCGTTGTTGCCGTGCGTCATGCCGCGAATCAGCGAGAACTTGTCGGCCTGCTTCGCGAGCATCGGGAACAGATCGCTCAGCAGGATGCCGTCCACATTCGTCTTGATCGCTTTGTTGAACGTGCCGGTGTAGTCATAGCCCGCATCGGGTTTCGGGTCCCACGTGTCCGAGTGGGACATGCCGCCCCACAAGAACACTTGGATCACCGACCGTGCCGTTGCGGCGGGTGGCGCGGCGGGCGCATCCGCTCGCGCGGCACCGGCCATGAGCGCAGCCGCCCCCACGCCGGTTCGCCGCAGGGCTTCGCGCCGGGAGATGCCATCCCGCGGATCCGGGAATGCTCGATTTGCCGTCATTGCTCAGCCCATCCTATTGGAGGTGCGGGTCTCAACCCGCCCCGAACGTTAGTATAACGGAGTCTGGCCATTTTTCTTGTCAATGACGGTACAGAAATTCGTCGGTGTTGATCAGCGCCCAAACGATATCGTTCCAGAGATCCCGGCCGCGCACCACTCCTTTCTGTTCATACGCCGCGAGGCGCTCGATCTCGGGCGCGGTGGGGCGCCGGCTCAGAACCAGCAGATAGATATCCTCCGCAATCTCCGGCAGTTTCCGGTTTGGCTGCGCGATCGCGGCGATCGTGGCGCTCGCCTGGATTTTCTGCTGGATGTGACTCGAGTTGAGCAGGTGCATCCACTGGGCCGGGATCGGCCGGTTCGACCGCTCGTTCTCCATCCCCGTCGCGCGGGCTGGACGGCCGAACAGTTCGAGGAAGGGGCTGGTGATGCTTCCATCCGGCAGCGCCACCGCGCTCTTCGTCTCCGGCACAAAGGTGAACGGCTCGGGAATCGGACTGGTATAGAGTTCGGTCGAGCCGGTGACCTTATTGATCGCGTCAATCAGCACTTCCGCTTCGAGCCGGCGCATCGGGTAGAACGCGAACGTTCCCTCGGCCTTCGCCAACTCGTCCGCCGTGGCCACCGACGAGTGCTGCCAGGTGCGCGAATTCAGAATCAGCCGGAACAAGTGTTTCACATCGAACTTCTGAGCGACAAACTCGGCCCGCAGATACTCCAGCAGCGCCGGATTCGACGGCGGATTGTCGGGACGGAAGTCATCCGGCTCGTGGACAATGCCGCGGCCGAGCAGCCAGCTCCAGACCCGGTTGGCCATGACGGTCGCGAACCACTGGTTCGTCGGCGTGATCAGCCAATCCGCCAAGATCTCTCGGGGATCGCGGTCGCCCCGCAGCTCGACCTTCGTGCCGTCGGGGAACTCCGCAACCCGCGGGCCCGCCACCACCGCGGCGCCGCCGGTGGCCGCCACCTTGGCGGGGAGGTCGGGATCCCAGAAGACAATCTCTTCCTTCCATTCCTTCGTGGGCTTGATCGAGAGCTCGGTGAACACCATACTCATGCCGGCCAGCCGGTGGCTCGGCCAGTGCTCCACGCGCGTGCCCATGAAGATCAGCGCCACGGCCGTTGCCCACCCCTCGGGGTTCCGGTTCTGCACGGCGCGATAGAAGTTCACAGGGCCAACCCGGAAGTTGCTGCCGTTGGTTACGAGCATCTCGCGGACAAATTGATCGTAGGGCTTGTTGGCGCGCAGCGATTCGCGGATCCAACGATGAAACGCCTGCGCCGCGTTCGGCCACAGGTTGACGGGGAACTCCGCCTTGACGCGCAGCAGATCGCTCCACTTCATCGCCCAGTAGTCGGCAAACTCCGGCCGGTCGAGCACGCGGTCAATCCAGATCGCCCGTTTGTTCGCGTTGGTGTCGGCGAGGAACGCTGCCGCGTCCGCGGCGCTCGGCAGCACGCCCGCCGCGTCCAGAAACAGCCGGCGGATGAAGACGGCGTCGGAACAGAGCTTCGGGCGGATCCCCAGCGGTTCGAGCTCGGGGTAGACGCGACGGTCAATCTCCGTCAGCGGCGGGTCGAGCGTGGGGTCCTCGTAGATGGCCCGCAACGGCGGACGTTCTTCGGCCCCGACGACGGCGGCCACCATAGCCGCCCACACTGAAACCTGACATGCGTTCATCGCGCTCCCTGGTTCGCGGTCAATCCACGCCGGCCCAGCCTACACCGCGCCGGGCCGTTGTCCAACGCGCCCACCCACGCGGCCGAATCGCCGAGGCCAATGCTCACGCGAGCCCCACGGCCGCACGTCGCGCTCAGCCGGCCGGCGCGGCCGGATCGGGCGCCGCGGCCGGTTCGGCGGGCGGCGCACTGGACGCAGACGGCACCGCCGCGTTTGGAAATGCCTCGTCGCAGTAGGCCGTCCAATCGGCCACGAACTGGTCCCAGTCCACGCCGAATGCCTCGGCGAGATACAGACCAAGATCAAAGCTACTGTGGGCACGAGCCGCCTCGAACAGCTTCGGCAGACGCTCCGAGTAGGGAGGCTTCGAAACCAACATCCGGAAGACCGTCACCAGCTGCCAGTAGTCGGACACCCGTACGGGCCGCTCGGAGCACAGTTCGCGCAGCGGCCGAGCTGCCCCGGCGTCGAGCGACCGCCGCACCAGCTCATCGAAGCCGGGCTGCGGGAACAGGCTCAACTGCATGAAATTCGCGACCGCCTCGTGCAGCCAGTGACCCTCGCAGGCGAGTCCACCCGCCTGAGAGAGCCACGCGTGCACGAACTCGTGAAAAAAAACCGGCCGCAACGAGCCTTTCTGCGCATCCCACCACGACGTGGCCACGCCCACGATGGTGTAGCCGTCGCTGGTCGGCTCGCGAGCCGTCGAGCCCATTCGCTCGGCGATGCGGGGCGGAAACGACCGGTAGTCGTCGGCCTTCGCAAACACCAGCAGAACCGGCGGGCGAGACGGCGGCGGCAAGAACGGGAACAGGCGGCGGAGTTGGCGCGTCAATTGCGCCATCACGGCCCGCACCATCAACAGGTCCAAACCCGCGGCGTCGGTCAGGATCGCATACTCCGCGTCGCGCACGAGCCGCACGGTTCCGGTGGGGGCGCTCGGAAAGGCAATGTCGCGCAACTCGCGAAGGGAGATCTCTGGCCCGTAGCCCTCGATCCGTTCAATGGAAACAGCGTCCACGTCCATAGTGACCGCCTGGCGGGCATGCAGACCGAAGTGGCGGACCTCTCGCCAGTCCGGCACGCGCGCCCCGGTGGTCCGAAAGAACCTCAATGGAAACTCGACCCGTCGCCAGTCGGACCCCTCCAGCGTGATTTTTCGCCAGAACCGCGAGCGGCCATCGGGCTCGACGAAGTGAACTTCCACCTCGGCCGCGGGGGCATCCGCCCCGACGCGCCGCACCCAGAGCGCCACCGAGCCGGCGCTCGCCAACCCGTCGGGCACCGCGGAGAGGTAGGCCCCGCCGCCGCCAGGGGCGGCGAACCTCAGCGCACGCCCAGCGGGGCCTGCCCCGCCCGCCACTTCCGAGGGAGCGGGTGCGGCATCCACCAGCGTCACCTGAGCGCCGCGGCCCACCGTCCATGCCGCGGCCGCGCCCGGCGACTCGAACTCCAGCCAGACGTCGGCTCGCGACACCGCCGCCACGACGGTCAACGCCGTCGCAGCCGAACACCACACGCCCGTCTTCATTCGCCAGCTTCCGGCCAACAGTGTACTCTTGGTGTTGGTGTGGCGTCGATCCGCGTCCATCATGATGGCCAAGCGCGAAGAGGGAACGGTGAACAGGCGGATCCAGGTGGTTGGAGGCAGACAGCCACGCTGGACCGCGGCCTGCCCCCTCCGGTTGCGCATTCCGCAATCGTGGCCGCCCCCAACGCCGGTGGCGGAGCAGTGGCGCTGGCGCCGCCGCGACGCAGCGCTTCGAACGCGCGCGCTGCTGGCTTCGTTGGCCATGCACGGAGTGTTGCTGGCGATGCTCGGCCGCGTGGTGGTGGAACGCCGCGCCGGTGAGGCCCGCGACCAACGTCCGTTCGTGGCGGTGGACATCGGCCGCTGTAGGCCGCCCCCCGTCCTCCGTCCTCCGCCGCCCCCGCTGCCCGAACTTCCTCCCAGCGAGGTCGCACCACCGGAGCCGCTATCCCCACCCGAACCGCCGCCGATCGAGATCGTCGCAGTGCAGTGGCGCGCGAACATGCCAGCGCCCGAGCCGAACATCGAGGAACTGCTCGCCGAAATGCGCGAACTTGCGCACCCGCTTGAGCCCCCCACCGCAGCCGACTCTCCCGCCCCAGCGGAGATCGCCGAACCACCCGACACCTCCCCCCATTGGCGCGCGGTGCGCGATGCGATCGTCCGCGCGCTGCGCTACCCCGAGGCTTCCCGTCAGCGCGGCGAAGAGGGGCGCGTGTGGATCGTGCTGAAGGTCCGCGCCGATGGCGCCATCGAGTCGCTCGACGCGGACGGCGGCACGCCGCGCCTGGTCGCCGCCGCCGTGGCGGCCGTGCGCCGGGCCGCGCCCTTTCCCGGCGCCGGCCCGGCGGTCTACCGCATCCCGGTGAGCTTCCGGCTAGTCCCCCCCGAGGGCCCATACCCTTCGCCAGCCGCCGGTGTAACCTCGCCCGACCGCCAAACGTGGAGAGATATATGAACACCCCATTCGACCGACGGCTCACGGTCCGGCTCGCCGCCGCCCTGATCTTGTGGCTCGCAGCGGAACCGGCGCGCCCCGCATCCCAGCCCGAAAAACTGCGCGTGAGCGCGACGCGCAAAACCGTGGCGTCCCGCCAAGGGCCGAGGCAACAGTTGCCCCACGCGTCAGGTCGCGTGGACGAAAACGAAGTGGTCTATCGTTTCGAGATTCAACGCGTCACGCCCGACGTGCCAGACGACCTTCGCGTCCGGTACCTCGTGGTGATCCAGGGGGCCTTGGGCAATCTACGCGCCGGCACCATGAAGGAGGAAGAGCTCGTGCTCTCCGGGTCGCGCCCCGTGACCTTCGAGACCGAACCGGTCACCCTGCGGCGCGTCGAGTGGAACCGCACCGGCCCCGGCTCGGGCGAGCTGCGCGAAACGGCGTATGGCTGGGCGATTCGAATCACCGACCCCGAAGGTCGCATCCTGCTCGAAAAGTGTCAGCCGAAAGACATCGAACCGCAGCTCGAACGTCTGATGAACGAGGCGAGAAGGGCGGCGCCGCCCCCGATGCGACCGGCCCGCGAGAGCTCGCGTTGAGTTCCCGACCCACCCTATCCTTACCGCACAGGTTCTGATGATGCGGGACACTCGGGATGGGTCGCCCAGATTGCGGCCGCAGTCGCGTATAGCGCAGTACATCGCTGCGACGGGAGGCGCGCTGGTGCTCGGCGCGCTCGGCGTCATGGTGCTGCGCGCCTACTCGATCCGCGCCTGGTCCGATCCTGTCAATTGGCTCGTGTTCGCACGGGATCTCCCGACCGAGTTTTTCACCAGCCGCTTCGCGTGTGGCTACCCGCTGTTTCTTCGGCTGATCCTCCCGCTCACCGGGCCGTATCTGGTGTTCTTGAGCAACCTTCCCTTAATTCTCGGGGCCATCGCGGGCGCGGGCGCTCTGGCCGCGGCGCTGACACCGGGCCCGTCCGAGCAGAAGACCGCGGCGGCCCTGTTTACGATCGCCATCTGCGCGGTGTTCGATCCGGAGCTCATGCGGGTGATAACCAACCCGTACCGCGATCCGCTGTCGCATGTGCTGCTGCTCGGATCGCTGGGGCTGGCGGCGTACGAGCTGCCCCGCGACCGATGGCGCGCCAGCCGGGTTTTCGCGGCGGGCCTTTTGTTCGGTCTGGCCTACAGCGTGCGCGAGCCGGCGTTGCTGGCCGGCCTTCCGCTGGCTGTCCTGCTGATCGCGCACAAGCAGCGCGTGGGGGGCGCCGCGGTCGCCCGCGCCGCCGGCTGGGCGCTCGCGGGCGCTCTCATCGGAGCCGCGCCGTTGCTAGCGCAGAGTCTGTTGCGCGAAGGGGAGGGCGGAGTTCTCCCGCCGCAAACGCTCGCCGAGCAGCGCTGGTTGCCCGGTATGAACTGGGGCGCATTCGGCGAGGTCGCGCCTCAGGTCGCGAAGTACCTGCTCGGTTGGCCCCGCGCGACACTGCTGCTGGCCCTTCCCTTCGCGCTCGGCCTGGTCATGATGGCCCGCGACCGCAACGGACCTGCCGCCGCGCTGCTTGCGGCGCCGGCCCTAATCTACGCGTTCTTCTATTGCTTTTATTGGACATTCGTCTCGCGGTACCTCTGGATTGCCGCCATATTCGGCGCGGCGGTGGGCGGGCTGGGGCTGGCCAGCGCGTTGGGAACCCTCGGGGCTCGACTGAAATGGAAAAGGTCGCTCCCCGGCGCGGCGGCCCTCCTCGCATGCGCGGTCGCCGCCGTCTGGCTGCTCGGTCTACGACCACCCACGCGCCGTGTTCGCGTCGCCGACGCTCGTGCCTTGGCCGCCGAGGTGGCCGCGCGGGTGCCGCCGGGTACCAAAGTGCTGGCCCGCCGCCACTTTTGCGAGATCATTCGGTGGTTCAACGGCCTCGACGCCGGCCCTGCCTCCTGGCTTTGGGCGCCCGACGCGGAGGATCCTTCCGATAGTCTCCGCCAGCGTCTCGCGCAAGAGTTCTCCGCCGGCCGTACTGTGTGGTGTGCCGAAGTCCGCTACGGAGGCCGCCGCGACATCGAGTGGGCGGCCGTCCGGCGCGCCTTCGACTTCGAGGCCGCAGGCGTCGAACCGATCGATCTTGATCCCTTCAACCTCCCATCCGCACGCGTGGACTTCTGGCGCATCCGCCCCTGGATGGCCACCTCCAGTGTGGCCGAAGTGTACGTCCCGGAGCCAGATATGCGGCTGGAAGTGGACGCGCGGGCGATCGGCGCGAACGCGCGACTCGAGCTGCGCGATGCCAACGAGGTCACGCCACATCCGCCTCTGGCCGCGCGAACGGCTGTGCCGGGGGCAAACTTTTTGGCGCTCGGCCCTCACACAGGCGTGCTCCAGCTCGCGCTCAGCGCCCCGGGCGGTGTGCCGCACATCCCCGGTATCCGGCTCTACCGACGCGGCGAGCCGGCCCTGCTGGACTTCGACCCCACGGCCGAGCCGTCCTGTGCGGCTTGGCTCGGCGAAGGATTCGTCCGGCCGCCCTATGGACAAACCTGCGTACGCGCATATGGCCGCGCAACGGTCCGCATCCCGGCCGATTTGCTGGGTCCAGAGGGCGCCGACCTGGAGGTGCGCTGGCGCGGCACAAAACTCGACCGGGCCCGCACAATCGGTCTCCGTATCACATCCGGCCCGCACACGACCGACCTACGCGCGCCCTGCGACCGCTCCTTCCAAATCGGCCGCGCGCGCGCGGCGCCCGCCGCACCCGCCGAACCGGAGATCGTGCTCCACCTCGAGGTCCTCCCCGACGCCCCCGGTCACGGCATCGAACTCGAATGGATCTCCCTACTCCCCCGCCCCTCCCCCCCCAATTTCTCGGCCGCGCCTCTTCGCGATCGGCCACCCAATCCCCGATTCTGAACTTGCGACACCTCCCAGAACCCAGGACGACGCCCCCAAGCGAACGCGGCGAGAATGCCAAATCTGGTCTGTCCTCCGCGGCCATCCATCTCTCACACCATCCACTCGAAACATTCCTGAGTGCGAAAGACCTCGCAAAGCAGCTTTTCGGTCACCAGCGGGTCATCTCGGTTCGAAAGGTGAACCGACACGCTAGGTCTGCGCGCCCTAGGGTGGGTTCACGCTGGGGTCGTTGGGTGAAGGCCGGTGCTCGTCGAAGCGCAGCGATTCGGCGCCCCAATCGGCGCGGATGCAGTGATCGTCAATCCACGGCTCGCGTTGCACATCACTCGACGACCACCCAACGTCCGCGTAGGAGAATCGGGCACCTCGGCGCTGTCGCGGCGGTACGGCACGGTGGGAATGGCGGCGCCTTGGCGGAACTCGCCCTCGACAAGCTGACGAACGCGAGGCCGGATCTCGGCCTCTGCATCGAGCAACGCGCGGCGGCGCCTCATGGCTTCGCCGATCGAGCGCACATCCACAACGGCGTTGGGTCAAGGAGTTGGAGGAAAAGGACTAAAATGTTCAGGATCTCCCCTTGTGCGGCGTGCCGGTCAGTAGCAACCGAACGTCCGAGGTGCCCCGCAGAAGCTCACCTTGCTTGTCGCGCAGGCTCTTGTGGGGTGCGTCCGATGCCGACATGGGGGGTGCCTCGTCCACGATGACCCCGTAAGGGCGCAGTTCCCGGTTGCGTGGAGGGCGCGGATGGGCCTCGGCTCGCCGATCAGATCCTCCTCCTCCTTTCCGTCCCTCACGTCGTGCTCGTTGATGTTGTCCTTGTTCGTGATCAACACGACGCCGCCGCACCTCCCGCCGGACGCGCCGCACTGGGTTGCACAGCATTCACGCCCGGCAAATGAACGGACGCGGGAGGTGGACCGTGTATGATCGGCCGGCAGGGATCCGGCTTCGGGGACGCTACACTGGGCGAGCTACCCGCGCTCGCCAGCGCGTGCGTTTTTGATCGCCAACGCATGCCCTCTCCAAAACATTGAACCCGCGGTCCACAGTCCGCCGACTTCGCCGGCGGCGCACCGTATCCTTCGCGCGGATGTAACCGCTCACGATGCGGATCGCCCCCCCATGGTCAGCCTCTATCACTTCCCCATCGGGTTTCGATAAGGTTCAACTGGCTCGTTGATGAACGACCGGTCGTAGTCCCGGGGGCGTACAACGGTATCATAAAGGCCTATGGCTTCGCCCTTGTGCCGGTTGACGCCCAGATAGACCAGGCTCGGGTCCTCGTACCGCTTGAACTTGTACACTGCATCGTTCATCAGGGCGCTGTTAAAGAGGCCCAGACTGACCAGCACTTCAAAGTCCTGCACGCTCAGGCCGGTGACGCGCTTGAAGAGGCCCGGCTCCAATTGGGTAATGACATCGCGCAGCGTGCGCTCGCGGAAGTCGGTGAGGTAGAGAAAGACCGGGATACGCGTGGCAAACTTGATGAGTTTCTCCTGGATTTCCTTACGCTTGCTCTTGAATTGCTTTTCTTCTTCAGTCAAGGCGCGCTGTTCTGACGGGGTCAGTTCACGGTCGTTGGCTTCGCGTTTGGCTTTCTTGACTGCTTCGGACTTATTGATGATGATCTGGATGTCCTGATTCAGGTTGCGGAAGCCCTCGATGCTCATCAGGGCCTGCATGGCTTGCGGATTGGCCATGAGTCGCCGCAGGGTATCGTTATCCACGTTCACTAAAAGCGCGCTCTCCCATCGCCGCGCCAACAGCGTGGCCGTGGTGCCGCTCATCGCCATCTGTAGCACGCCGGCGGCGTCGATCTGCCGCATGGAACTGCCGTCGTACGCCAGCACCGGAAGGAAGCGGATGAACTCTGCCACTTTCTTCTCCGGGTCTGTTTCGTTGACGTTGAGCCGGCAACTGTAATCAGCAATCTGGCGCAGCGCGCGGTCGGGAGCGAAGTCAAAGACGTAGCACTCCGGCTTGAGAATCAGTTCCTCGTTCGGCGAGAGGCCATCGGGATTTCGGAGCGTCCACGGGTTTTGTACGCGAAAGGCGGATTGGAAGTAGGTTTCGGGGCTGGAGGAATTGCGCAGCATGAAAATGCCCGTCCACGGGCGCACGGTGACGCCGGTGGTCAGTTTCCCGCAAGTGAGGGTGATGGTCTTCGTTTCCAGTGGATTACCCATCGCCTCCAACACGGGTGGCAGGGCGGCTGCGCCAATGCCGGCTGAAGCGCCGGCGGCCACGATAACCTTGTAATCGTGATAGAACTTGTTTTGCCGCTGCGCCAGCAGGTTGCGCATGGCGTAGCAGGCGGCGACGCTCGGCAAGAACCACAGCGTATGGGTCAACGCCGAAAGCAGGCGCACATCCGAAAACGGCAGGGGCGGACGCCGCTCGCGGCCAAGTTTCAGGTCGTCTACGCTGGCCGGCAAATAGGCGCCGCGGATCAAATCCAGCCATTTTTGCACCTCGGCTTCGTACTGGAAGCGCGCCCCCTCCCCCACGCCCTCGGCGGAGAAGAACACATTCAAGTCGAACTCGTTGAACTCGCCTTGCAGGGCAATGTGCCGAATCTCCTCCGGCAATTGATAGGTCATCAGCACCATGCGCGGCAGCGCCGCGTAGGGGTTGGGACCTTTCGACTCGTCCCATTCGGCTTTGGCGCGCTGCTCGTCGGAGTAGGTCCAGTTGTAAATCTGCTCCTCGATGAACTCACCGCTCGCGATGGCGCGGAAGGGCGTGCCGGACAGGTATAGGTAGTGATCAGCGGTGATGGGCAGGATGTCTTCGTCAAAGTAGTCCAGCGCTTCGCCCTCGGCGGCTTTGCGTTCGCGCTCGTCCTCGGCCTCGAACAGGTCTTTGGCCTTCTCGCGCCAGGCGCCGTAGTGGTACTCGTCGAAGATGACGCAATCCCAGTGCGTGGCGTGCACCCATTCGTTTTTGGTCTTGATGCCGCCGGTGCTCGGGTTGCGGCCCAGGTAGTCCTGAAACGAGCCGAAGCAAACGATCGGTTTTCGTTTGTTCGCCGTTTCCCATGTGACGGGGCCGCCGGGCTTGATGAACTGCCAGCCGGTAAAGTCCACATGCGTGCGCAGGTCTTCCTCCCAGGCGCTTTGCACGGCGGGTTTAAAGGTGAGCACGAGAACCTTTTTCCATCCCATGCGTTTAGCCAGCTGATAGGCGGCAAAGGTCTTGCCGAAGCGCATCTTGCAGTTCCAGAGGAAGTGCGGCGGCTTACCGTTTTCGGCCCGATAAGTCTGGAAGTACGCCATGGTCTTTTGAATCGCCGCTTCTTGCTCGGGACGCAGGCCAAAACTGAGGCTGCGCTGTTCTTCCAGCAGTTGTCCGGCGCGCACGGCGTGAATGGCAGCTTTGACCTGCTCGACCGTACAGCGGAACCACTCGCCGCCCTCCTGCCGAACCCCGTTGAT
>CALLFZ010000030.1 GCA_938010045.1 uncultured bacterium | reverse complement strand
GCGGGAGCGCAACCCGAGCGGCCCGCGCCCCGGTGGTTGAGTAACTCAGCCCCGCCCCGCGGCGATTTCGGTTGCCGCGGGGTTCTTTTTTCGGGGCGTGTCTCAATCACCGGTTCGCGCGATAAACTCCGGGGGTTTGGGGGCGGCGCCCCCAATGGGCTACAATCCCAGCCTATGAAAAAAACAAAGCACAGTTGGCTCATCGTCTGGCGTCTCCGCTGATTCGGCACATTTTGGAGGGAGTGCGTACCGGGGAGATATCCGCTCGGGCGGCGGCGGAGAAGTTGGAGGTCTGCCGCAATCGTCTATATCAATTGTACCGGGACTACTTACGGGCCGTGGGCGCCGGACGGTCCTCGGAGTGGACGCCCGGTGTTTCCGGCGGCGATCATACGGCCCCGTGGCCTCGGGCGGTTACGGATCTGTTGCGTCGCCGCCTGAGCTCCGAGCCGGCGGCGCCCTACAGTTTTGCGGCTAGTGAAGTGCTGCGACTGTGCGGGGTTCGCCTGGATCGGGCTCAAGTGCGACGCTGGGCCATCGCCCACGGACTGGCGCACGGGAAACTCCCGCGTCGGCCGCCGGCTCCGGTGCGACGCTGGCAACGCCACCGGGTCGGCGAACTCTGGCAATTGGACGCTTCGCCGCACCGTTGGTTTCCTCAGTCCGAGACCTCCTTGCCCATGCTGAACATGCTCGACGATTGCAGCCGGGTATTTGTGGCCTCCCGCCTCTATCAACGCGAAACCCTCGAGGCCTACCTGGACTTTTTACCCCGAGCGTTCCAGGAGTATGGCCTGCCGCTGGAAATCTACGTGGACTACCACAGCTTCTTCTTC
The DNA here is from genome assembly GCA_938010045.1 of uncultured bacterium. Lineage (GTDB taxonomy): Bacteria > Verrucomicrobiota > Kiritimatiellia > PWTM01 > PWTM01 > CAACVY01. The sequence goes on along the minus strand of CALLFZ010000030.1, from coordinate 4,303 downwards.
ACCGCCGTTCCCAACGCGCTCACGGCCCTGGGGCAAGCGCTGCATTTCTATGGGGTCAGCCTTCGTTACGCGCCCACCCCGCAAGCCAAGGGGAAAATCGAGCGCGAACATCAGTTCTGGCAACGACGCTTGCCCGCCTATTTCGCCAGTGAGCCGGTTCAAAACCTGCCCGACGCCAATCACCACATCACCGCCCTTCGTCTCCACCGAAACCAGCGAGAAATCCATCGCGAACTGCGCCAAACACCCCAACACGCCTGGGAAGAGGCGCTGGCCCAGGGGCGTTGCGTACTGCGCCCCGTCCCTCGCTGCCCGTGGTGGCCCTATATCTGGGCCGTCCGCAAAACCCTGCGCAGCGGCGACGATGGCCGCATCCCCATCGGCCCTCACCGCGTCCGACTCGAAGTCCCGCCCCGCACGCCGCTGACCCTCTGCTTCCATCCCTCGGGCCACACCTCCGTCTTGGCTCAACCGCCCGCCCCCAACACGCTCCCCATCCTGCTGTTCACCAATCGCCCAACCAAAAAATCCCAATTTTGATCGCACGCAAATTGCACAGTTTTGAAAACTACACAACAAAATCGCTTGTATAACTTGACTATTGCAAAAATACTGTATAATTTCTCACAAGTATGGCGGATTGCTTCATAGCCAGGACTCTTTCGGACAGATTGCCGAAGCCGGATGAACGGCGATTGGTGGTGCTGACAGGGGCGCGGCAGATGGGTAAGACGACGCTGGCCCAGTCACTCTACGGCGGGCTTCGGTATGTGAATCTCGATGCATTGGAATACCGGGATCAGCTTCGCTCGGTGTCGTCGTTCGGCTGGGGGGCGGCGGTGAAAGGAAACAGCGCGAACGACAATGAAGGATGTTGGATCATCGCGGGGGTCGAGACCGCGCCACGGTGGCTCGGTTGGGACGGGCCCTCGGTTGGACGGCCCCGAAGAGGGGTGTAAGGGCTCGCGATGACGAGCCGAAGGAGAGAGCCATGAACAAGAAGACAAGCAAATGGGCGGCCTTGGCGGCAGTTCCACTGCTGTTGGCCGTCTCGGATCGGGCGGACGCGGCGTTGACGCTGTCGGACGGCAGCACGGTGGCTATTTTGAATCCCGCCGGGACCAGCGGCACTCCCGTCAAGCCGGGCACGAACGGCGCGGATGTGCGTATGATAGATGACAGCTGGCAAAATCAGAACGGCCATTATCCGTTTTACCGAAATAGCAGTATTTTGGCGGGCGTTGAATATGCGAATTGGGTAAAAGCGTTCACAACGCCCGCGAGCGTGAACCCGATTTCGCGAATATTGATCCCCGGCACGTATGACGGACGCGGCTCTGGTATTGATGGCGCCCAGACGTTGAAAATCGAGTTATGGCAGGGGCCCGTCGGAACGGGGACGCTGGTTTATTCGGCCACCGGCAACCCGACGAACTCGAATCAATATGCGACCCCCGTGAACAATGTGGATAACGAACGGGGTTGGGTCGAATTCCTGTTCGCGTCTCCGATCGGCATCGCTCCCAGCACGACATACCACTTTGTAATGAGGGGTATTGATGGCGATTCGTCCCACGATGACGCCAGCTTGCGTATGGGCTTGAACACGACGAACAATAGTCCCGGGTTCAGGTATGTGTGGGAGGGAACGCCATTTAGCGGCGCCGTCGCCAGTATTGTCGTGGATGTGATTCCCGAACCGGCTTCGACAGGCGTGCTGGTGCTGGGCGTGCTGACGGTTTTGATTCGCCGCGGCAGGCGTGGGGTGTAAAAAAAGCGGTTGCGCGACACATTCTTTTTTTACGCCGGACCGGGTGCGGGGTTGACTGAACCTGGCGTTCGGAGCGTTACGGGCAAGGGTTCGGCGGCGGCAAGCCAAGAACCCTTGCCGTCACGCTACAATGCATCGGGGTCGCGCGCGCCGAGATACCGCGTCCTTGTCGCGCCGAGTGGCAGGCAGAGCCTCCCATTCAGGCTTCAGGGGCGCGGTTCCGGGCCGCGCACGCTACGGCGAGAGATCAATGATGAAAAAACATTTCGATTTCTGGTCCGGTTGACAGCCCCGCAAATGGCGCTCCTGTGCGGAGCGCTCGCGGGGCTTCCCGCATTCGGCGACGCGCCCCGCGGCGCCGGGGCGCCTGCGCCTTGGCAATCGCAACAATGGCCGCCGGCACGCGCGCTCGTCTGGACCGGAAACGGCGATTTCGAGCATCTGGGCAACTGGCGCACGCTCGGCGGCCGCGCCCGCCGACCGGCTGCCCGACCGCGACACTGACGTGATCATTCGTGGCCGGCTGAACGTGAAGAACCACTGCGAGGTTCGCCACCTAACCATCGAGAACGACGCCTCCATGAACGGGCCGATCCTCGGTCCCTGGATGACCGTGTACGTCAATATTCACGTCCTGCCCACGGGTCGGCTTTGGGTCTTCGGGATCGCCGGCGACAAGCACACCTATTTGAAAGTCGAGGAGAGCCGGTTCCCGACGCCGCAGGACAACCAGGGCCACAGCCGCAGTGCCGTCACGCACAAGTTCGTCGTGAACAAGCTGGGCGACGCCTCGGTCGAGGTGCTGGGCGATATCGGCGTCAACGACGAGGTGCTGGTCACCGGCGGGCGGCTGATCATCAACGGCACCTTCCGTTGGACCGCCGCCCGCGACAAGGGCCTGATGGAAATCTTCGACGGCGGTACGGTGGAGTTGCAATCCGGCGCCCGGATGGGGCCGTTCTTTCATTCGACGCATTTCTACAAGTTTCACCTGAATGTCTATCGTAACGGCACACTGCAGGCCGGCTCGCCGGATCGTCCGCTGACGCGCGACGCCTTCGTGTTGCTCGGCTTCGCCGATCACGCCGGACACCGGCCCGGTTATTCGGGTATGTTCGCGGCCCGCGGCAGCAACCTGCGCGTCTTCACGGCCGATCCCCGGCAGGCGCGACTGGTGTTCAGTTCGTTGACCGCTTTTCCGGATATCTACGGACCGCGCGGAGAGGTCATGGGCGATCCCGGCGTTCCGGCATCCGGCAGCCGGGGCATCCACCTGCAACTGGGTTTCGCGCCCGACCAATACCGGTCGGTGCGTTTCGACTACGTGGCCGAGGGCGGGCTGAAAATTCCCGATCCCGCGCACTCGGACGCCCGCGCCCCATGCCGCGCGCCGCGCTCGCCGAGCTCCGCCGCGTCTTCCTGCCCGGCGCTTGATCGGCCTCGGAGGACGTTGGGGGCAGCGCCCTGCGCTCAGACTCCGACTATCCTCTCCGAGCCGGCCAATACCAGTGCCTGCAAATCGCGCTCCGCTATCGCGACCGCGGGGTCTCCCGCCGGCAAACCCTACTCTCGCTGAGACGGTTGGAGGTATTGCGGGAGCGGTCAGCCGGTTCTGTTACTCCCCCAGAGATGGACGCCGGCGCTCCGTGTTATACACCCCGAAAGAGCCGGTCCATCCGCGGCGCGGAATCGAGGGATCGAGATGGGCGTGTCTGAGTGCGTTCAACATCCAACCTTCCACGTCCCGCGTTTCCCCATCCTCTCCGCGTCTTCGCGGTGATTTTTCGCTTCACCGCGCCGGCGGCAGCGCGCTCCGGATTTCCGCGCCGCGTTCGCTTTTCTTCGATCGGGATTCGCGTTTATATGCGCATAGACCGAAATTCCATTGCGTTCCGTTTCGCGTTTCACTAAGGTTTGGCGCGTTATGTTTGCGTAGTTTGTTCGCTTTCCGTATCCCGATCACGGTGGTGCGGATCCACGCCATGAGACCTTTATGCCGCAAGACGCGTTGAGCCATTTGACAAACGTCGGGGTGATCCCCCTCTTCGTGAGCGGCGGCGCCGCCCTGTTTCCCGCGCTGGCGGCGGGTCTGGCCAGCGTGGCGGCCCTGCTGTTCAAGCCGCGGCTGCTCTGGGCCGCGATTCGCCGGAGGCCGCTCATTCCGGTGGGTCTCGCGCTGATCGCGGTCGGCGCGTGGTTCTGGATCGGGCGCTCCGCCGCCGACCCCACAACGGGGCGAGCGCGCATCGCCGCCGCGTCCGCGGCCGGCGGAAGCGTTACCGACTGGCGCGCGGTGGCGCTGGCCGTGCTGGCTTCGGAAGGCGCCGCGGCACGGACGGCGAGCGCTGCGGCGGGCGAAACTTCGCCCCCGACCGCCCCCGCGCACGCGATCGTGCTGGGATACGATTTTGCCCGGCGCGGGCACGACGGTGGCGCCGTTCCGGCGGCGCCGAGGGCCGCGGCGCGCTTCGTCGTGCCGGAAGACCTGCATCGCGCCATGATTCTCAGCAGCCCGGTCGTCGCCGGCGGCCG
>CALLFZ010000029.1 GCA_938010045.1 uncultured bacterium | reverse complement strand
CGCCGAATCGCTCCGGCGGCGGAGCGCCGGAGCTACAGTGGCGGGGGAACCATCAGCCGCCCTGTGCGTTGTAGAAGGCGGCCTCGGTGCTCGCAGGCTTCGGCGTGGAGACGCTCGACAGCGATCGCGGATCCAGATGGGGACAGGCACGATACAAACCCACCCACCACCCGTCCCGGCTAGCCAAATTGGCGGTTCGATGGGGACCGCGCCATGGGGACAGGTACACGACAAGAAGCTCCAGCGCATTGAAAGCGAGATTGTTGCGTGAACTGCGCATGTGCCTGTCCCCAATGCGCATGTGCCTGGTCCCCAATGGTACGCGTGTGCCTGTCCCCAATGGTGGACGGGGGCGGCCGACGGGGGACAGGCACATGGCACTCCGCGTGGCATCCCCTTTGGTTTCCTGCGCCACCGCGTCTAGAGAGGTGCCTGTCCCCTCGATAACTCCAGGGCGCCGAACGCAAGGCCGGTCTCGCCAAGTGCCCGGCGGACAGGGCCAATGCGTGCCTGTCCCCAGAGGGACAGGGGACAATGCGTGCCTGTCCCCAGTGGTCCCAAGGGGCGTCCCAGGTGTCTGGCCCCAGCGAGGCGGCCCAGCGTTTTTTGCCGTTCGGTTCGCCGAATCGCTCCGGCGGCGGAGCGCCGGAGCTACAGTGGCGGGGGAACCATCAGCCGCCCTGTGCGTTGTAGAAGGCGGCCTCGGTGCTCGCAGGCTCGGCGTGGAGACGCTCGACAGCGATCGCGGATCCAGATGGGGACAGGCACGATACAAACCCACCCACCCACCACCCGTCCCGGCTGGCCAAATTGGCGCTTCGATGGGGACAGCTCGATGGGGACAGGTACACGACAGCTCGATGGGGACAGGTACACGACAAGAAGCTCCAGCGGATGGAAAGCGATATTGTTGCGGGAACTACGCATGTGCCTGTCCCCAATGGGGGATGGGGGCGGCCGACTGGGGACAGGCACCGGGCACCGGCACCGGGCACCGCGGACTGGGGACAGGCACGTGGCACTCTCCGTGGCATCCCCTTTGGTTCACTGCGCCACTGCGTCCAGAGAGGTGCCTGTCCCCATGACGGCTCCATGGCGCCGAACGCGAGGCGACTCTCGCTGAGCGTCTAGGCCGATGGGGCGTGACCGACAGCACGTGCCTGTCCGCATCGCGGTTCCCAAAGCCCGCGATATGCCTGTCCCCAACGGCCGACTGAGGCGACTGAGGTGTCTGTCCTAGAGGAGCGGGCTAGATGGTCGAGCCATTCGTGTTTTTCTGGAGAGCGGCGAGAAACACCGGCGATCGGCGCGGGGGCGTTGGGTAAACGATTTTCGCCTCCCTTCGCCGACTCCTTTATTTACCGCTCATTCCCCACAGTGCAATCGGCTCCGGCGGTTGACAGGAGAGTAATGGGCCGCGATGCTAGGCGCGGGAATCCGAGGTCTGAGATGACAGTGATGGAAACCGCAAGGATGAACGAAGTAAGGATGAGCGAACGACCGGGCTTGGCGATGCGGTTATGGGTGGCGTGCCGGCCGTGGAGCGCGCCGATTTCGACCGTGCCGGTGCTACTCGGCGCGATCGGGGCGGTGGTGGCGGCGGGCGCGCCGATGCGATGGGGGCGCCTCGTGCTGACGTTGGTGGGAACGTGGATGGCGCATGCCTCAGCGAACCTGTGGAGCGATTTATCTGACTACCGACGCGGTTTGGATCGCGTTGCCCTGCCGGTTAGCGGTGCGCTCGTCCGCGGCTGGCTGACGGAGTCGCAGACATTCGCGCTGGCGGTTATGACGCTGGCGCTGGCGGGCATCTGCGGCCTGGCCCTGGCGGCGGCGGCCGGTCCAGTGCCGTTGTGGATTACGGCCGCCGGGATTCCATTGGCGCTCGCGTACCCGTGGTTGAAGCGCATCGCGGCGGGAGACGTGGCGGTGTTTGCGGCGTTCGGGCCGATCATCTCGGCCGGCGCCTGGAGCGTGTTCACGGGACGGTTTTCGTGGGTGCCCGTGGTATGGGCGGCACCGTTCGGACTGCTCGTGATCGCGGTCTTGCATGCGAACAACTGGCGGGACGAAGACAGCGACCGGGCCCGGGGTGTACGGACGGTGGCCGGAGTACTGGGCCCGGACGGCTCACGGCGGTACTTCGGGGTGCTGCTGTTCGGTGCGTTCGTCCTAACCGCGCTGCTGATCCTTGTGCCGAGGTGGGTGCCGTCGTTCCGGGCAGCCGCCCTGCCATGGACGGCCGGCCTGGTATTTGCCGTGATCCCGAAGGCCGCGGCCATCTGGAGGCATGCGCGGTCGGCGCCGCGACCGACAACGCTCGACGGCGAAACCGCGGCGTTCATGCTCCCGTTCGGAGCGATGAACGTCCTCGGGCTGCTCCTCGCTGTGTGGTTCTGAGCCGACTGGCCTGCTCCGGCGGCCGGAGTTTGGGGCTGCGGTTGTTGAAGAGTCTGACCGGCGCCCACCGGTGGGGGCCGGACTCGGAGTGGTGGAGGCGGGGGGAATCGAACCCCCGTCCGTACGGTTGTCGCTCCGGCATCTACGCGCGTAGTCGTTCTTTAGGTCTCGCCCTTTGCGCTGCCGAACGACAGGCCACGCAAAGCGCCAGCGGCCACGTGAAGTTCTCGCTCCTCCCCCCGGCCACCCGAGGTCGGAGCCAGCCTGCCTAACCGTTCGACCCGCTCAGCAGGCGTCGGCGGCGAACGTCGCGGACTTAGGCCGCGAGAGCCATCTCAGCGTTGGCTGTTGTGTGTGTCCCGGATGATTAACGAGGCCAACCGGGATCCTCGGCGCGCCACCGAAACCCCATACCGCACGTCGAAACCGCATCGCCCCCGAACGTCGCGGACCGCGGCCGCTCATGCACGCGGGCCGGTGCCACAGCGCCAATCTACTCCGCCGCTCCGCCGGGTGCAAGGATCAACCAAAGTTTCCAATCGCGTGGCGCGCGATACTGCGGCCGATGGCGATCGAGGCGGTCGCGGCGGGGGAGGGGGCATTGAGGACGTGCACCATGCGCGGCGCCTGCAGAAGGCGGAAGTCGTCCACGAGCGCGCCATCCCGCGCGACGGCCTGTGCGCGCACGCCCGAGCCGCCGGGCGCGAGGTCCTCATCCCTGATCTCCGGCACGAGCCGGCGAAGGGCGTCGGCGAAGCGGTGACGGCTCAGCGAGCGGAGACATTCATCCAGCCCCATCCGCCAGTGCCGCATCGCCATGCGCCAAAAGCCGCCGAATGAGGCCAATTCCGCCAGATCAACGAGCGACACGTCGCTGCGGCGGTACCCCTCGCGGCGGAACGCCAGCACGGCATTGGGGCCCGCCTCGACCTCGCCAGTGATCCGCCGAGTGAAGTGCACGCCGAGGAACGGAAACCGCGGGTCGGGGACCGGGTAAATCAGGTTCCGAACCAAGTGTCGCCGGTCCTCGCGCAGCGTGTAGTACTCGCCGCGAAACGGCACGATCGCGACATCGGGCTCAATGCCGCAGCGACGCGCGACCCGGTCGGACTGCAACCCTGCGCAATTCACCAGACCCCGCACGTAGAACCGCTCCTGCGGCGTGTTCACGATCAGACCGCTGCCGTCCAGCCGGGCACCAAGGAACGGCGTGGAGGTGCGCACGGTCCCGCCTCGCTCGCGCACCTCGGCGGCCATCGCGCGGCAGACCTCGCGAAAGTCCACAATGCCCGTCTGCGGCACCAACAGACCATCTACGCCCGCCGCATGCGGCTCGATCTGGCGGAGTTCCGCCGGCGAGAGACGCCGCAGGCCGTCCAACCCGTTCGCCCGCCCGCGCCGCTCGAGTTCGTCGAGGCGGCGGCGGTCGGCCTCGTCGGTCGCCACGACGATCTTGCCGCAGCGCTCGCACGGAATGCCGTGGCGAGCGCAGAACTCGTACATCGCCTCTCGGCCGGCCGCGCACAGCCGAGCCTTCAGTGAACCAGGGCGGTAATAGAGACCGGAGTGGATCACGCCACTGTTGCGGCCGGTCTGGTGTGCGGCGAGGTCGGATTCCTTTTCCAAGACCAGCACCCGCCGGCCATGTTCGGCCAGCGCCATCGAGGTTGCCAGACCGACGATCCCGCCGCCGACCACGACCACATCGTACGACTCGACCCCCTGCATGATGTTCTCGCATTCAACGCCCGCGGCTACGGGTCCGTTCGCAACTGTAACCGAACCCGTGGCGCCGAGCGACTTGGGACGCATCGCGCAGTTGGTTAGGATAGGTCGCAGTGGCGGTGATGAGTCACACCGCGGCCGGTTGTCCAAGGAGGTCCGCTCATGCGTGCAGCGGTCGGTCTGTTGATGGCGGTCATGGCGGCCGCGGTTGCCGCCGCTCCACGTCCGAACGTCGTGATCGTGATCACCGACGATCAGGGCTACGGCGATCTCAGCGCCCACGGCAACACCATGATCCGCACGCCCAACCTTGACCGCCTGCATGCCGAGAGCGTCCGCTTCACAAATTTTCACGTAGATCCGACCTGCTCTCCTACCCGCGCGGCACTGATGACCGGCCGCTACTCGACTCGCGCGGGGGTGTGGCACACGGTGATGGGCCGTTCGATGATGTTCCGCGACGAGACGACCATCGCCCAGGTCTTCGCGGCGAACGGCTACCGTACCGCCTGCATTGGGAAGTGGCATCTCGGCGACAATTATCCTAAGCGGCCGCAGGATCGCGGCTTTCACGAGACCTTAATCCACGGCGGCGGCGGGATCGGCCAGACGCCCGATTTTTGGGGCAACGACTATTTCGACGATCATTACCTCCACAACGGCGAATGGCGGCCGTTCCAGGGCTACTGCACGGATGTGTTCATCGGAGCGGCCATCGACTTTATCGAACGGCATCGCGACCGCCCGTTTTTCCTTTACCTAGCCCCGAACATTCCGCATTCCCCCTATCGCGCGCCGGAGGCTTACCGCCGCCGTTATGCCGAGTGTGGTGTGCCCGCGCCGATGGACGCGTTCTACGGGATGATCGAGCACTTCGACGACGCGTTCGGCCGCCTGCGGGCGCGACTCCGTGAGCTGGGTCTGGCCGACAACACGATCCTCATCTTTCTCACCGACAACGGCACCTCCGCGGGCGTTGTTTCGCGGGGGCGAGGCGCGGGTTCGGGCGGCTGGACCGGCTTCAACGCGGGCATGCGTGGCCAGAAGGGCAGTGCCTATGACGGCGGCCACCGCGTACCGTGTTTTCTTTACTGGCCCGGCGGCGGATTCGCGGCCGGCCGCGACGTTCCCGTACTGGCGGCGCATTTCGACCTGCTGCCCACACTCGTCGAACTGTGTGGTCTAGACTGGACGCCGCCCAAGCCGCTCGACGGGCGTAGCCTTGTGCCGATCCTGCGCGGCGAGACGGCCGGGTGGCCTGAGCGGACGCTCTTCGTCCACGTGCAGCGCGAGGAAATCCCGCCGAAATGGGTCGCAAGCGCCGTACTGACCGATCGCTGGCGTCTGGTGAACGGCTCGGAGCTCTATGACATGTCCGCCGACACTGGCCAGACCAGGGACGTCTCGGCCGAGCATCCAACGGTGGTCGCACGTCTTCGCGAGCAGTATGAAGCTTGGTGGACGACTCTCGAATCGGTGTTCGCTCGTTATGGATATATCGTGGTGGGAACCGAGGCGGAGAATCCCTGCCGATTCACCTGTATGGATTGGCATGCGCCGGATGTCGCGCAGATCCCGTGGGATCAGTCGCTCGTTCAAAAGATGCCCTGGGCCAACGGATGGTGGATGGTCGAAGTCGCCCGGCCTGGCCGCTACCGGATCACGCTGCGACACCAGCCCGCTGCGGCGGCCGTCTCGCTGCAGGCGACGCGCGCGCGCGTGCGGTGGGGGACGATCGACGCCAGCCGCGAAGTGCCCCGCGGCGCGACATCGGCGACCTTCGACGTGAACTTGCCGGCGGGCCGGGAGCGATTTCAAACGTGGTTGGAGGATGAACCATCCGGCCGTGCGCGGGGCGCCTTTTATGTCGAGATCGAACGCCTCGCCGAGGGCGGTGGGCTGTGAGCCCTGGCTCGCAAAATCGCCGCTTAGAAACGTGATGAAAGTGAGCACTGTGCAGGCCGGGTTGGCCCGATTGGCGTGGATCAGCTCAGTGTGCGTGGGCGCCGCCGGAAGACGGCGAAACTCGCGTTGTCGGCCGACGGCTGCGTGTACGAAGCCGCGGAGCTGGCCCGAGCGGAGATTCTGCGCCGCACTCGGGACCGCCACGGCGTTGTGTTGGGCATCGTTGACGGTGTATGGCCGCGTGTGCCTGCCAGCGCTCGAGCAATACCGTGAAGGAGAGCCGAGTACGCTGCGTTGTGAAGTGTTTTTGATATGAGGGATCTCGGTGCGAGAAGAAGTGTGCTTGTGCCGATCCCCAATCGAATTACGCCAAGGGAGATACACGGCCAGAATAAATAGAAGGCGGCAGCGATGGGGAGTTCGACTTGGTGGTTTTCGTAGCCGGCGACTCCTAATGGGGACAGGTACACGACAAGAAGATCCAGCGCATTGAAAGCGAGATTGTTGCGCGAACTACACATGTGCCTGTCCCCAATTACGGCGCGAACTACACATGTGCCTGTCCCCAATGGTGGACGGGGGCGGCTGACTGGGGACAGGCACGTGGCATTGCCGACTGGGGGCCGACTGGGGACAGGCACGTGGCATTGCCGACTGGGGACAGGCACGTGGCACTCTCCGTGGCATCCCCTTTGGTTCCCCTTTGGTTCACTGCGCCACTGCGTCCAGAGAGGTGCCTGTCCCCTCGATAACTCCATTGCGCCGAACGCAAGGCCGGTCTCGCCAAGTGCCCGGCGGGCAGGGACAGTGCGTGCCTGTCCCCAGGGGTCGTCCCAGGTGTCTGGCCCCAGCGAGGCGGCCCAGCGTTTTTTTTGCCGTTCGGCTCGCCGAATAGCTCCGGCGGCGGAGCGCCGGAGCTACAGTGGCGGGGGAACCATCAGCCGCCCTGTGCGTTGTAGAAGGCGGCCTTGGTGCTCGCAGGCTCGGCGTGGAGGCGCTCGACAGCGATCGCGGATCCGGATGGGGACAGGCACGATACAACAAG
>CALLFZ010000028.1 GCA_938010045.1 uncultured bacterium | reverse complement strand
GACCGGGGAGGACCGGGGACAGGCACCCGACGGCGCCTTCTGCCTGTCCCCAATCGAATAGCTCCCTGTAGCTCCGGCGCTCTGCCGCCGGAGCTTTCTCCCCCATATCTTCCGCCGGAGGACCGGCGGAACTACAGCGGCGTCCATCCGTTCTGACCGCCGTCACGCGCGACTCCAATTTTCCGCCGGAGGACCGGCGGAACTACAGCGGCCGGTGTTGGGCCTGTCCCCAACCTGCGCCGCGCCGCCCGACGGCTGGCGAGGTGCCTGTCCCCAGGGAGGGCGGATGGTCGAAACACTCGTGTGGTTTGGGGAAGCGGCGGGAAACACCGGCGAATGGCGTGGAGGCGTCGGGGTGAACGATGTTCGCCTCACTTCGCTGACACCGCGATGTCCCCATGATTTCCGCAGCGCAATCGGCGACTCCGCGCCGCTTGCGGAATGACACCCCTGAGCGTAGTGTAGTGTAGCATATGACCGAAAGGGCTTCGACATGAGACGCACATTGCCTCTGATAATTGTCGCATCCGTCGCGCTGGCGGCCGGCTCGCTGGCCGCGACCGGTTGGGAGGATGACTTCGCGAAGGCCGTGGAGCGCGCCGCGAGCGAAAATAAGTACGTGCTCGTTGACTTTTCTGGCTCCGATTGGTGCGGCTGGTGCATCAAGCTCGACGAAGAGGTCTTCTCAAAGCCTGCCTTCAAAAACTACGCCAAGGAAAATCTCGTCCTTGTACTGCTCGACTTTCCGCGCCGCAAGGAGCTGCCAAAGAAAACCCGCGAGCAGAACGAAGCGCTGTTAAAGAAATACAATGTGCGCGGTTTTCCGACGGTTCTGATCCTGAATCCGAAGGGCGAGGAAGTTGCCCGAACCGGCTACAAGCCGGGCGGCGCCGAAGCTTACGTCGAGCACCTGAAAAAGCTCATTGCGGACGCCCAGTCGAAGGGCAAGTAGTCGCCGCCGTTGACGACGCGACATCCGCAATGCGGAGCGCTCTGCTGATCCTCACGGTGGTGGCTATCGGTGCCGTGTTGACCATCTCCGCGATCACCGGCCGATGGCCCCCCCTGCCCGGCCGATTGCCGGGCGATCTTCGCATCGAGAGCACATCGGGTACATTCTTCTTCCCTTTCACCACGTGCCTGCTCGTCAGTCTGGTGTTGACGTGTGTTCTCAACGTGCTGTTGCGCTGGTGGCGATAGGGTCGGTGACCCGCCGGCCGTCAGGTGGTCCGCCGGAAGAGGCTAAAGTTGCACCAGCGAAGGATCGGCCGGCCGGTTTCGTCGCGCCAGAACTTGCCGTCCGGCGTCCGCGAGAGCAGCAAATGGCCCGGATCGCGTCGCAAATCCTGCCAACCGACCGCCGCGAGGTCCGCCTGCGCGCGATCTAGCCACTCCTCGCACTCGCCGGGCGTGATCCAGCCTCGATCGCGGGCGTCCAGCAGGCTCACCGGCTCGCAGACGGGTGTGGACCGCGCGGCCAACGTTTCGTCGGCGCCGTTCCAGTACCCCCACACTTCGATATAGTTCCGATCCGGGCGCAAGACCGGTTCGCCGTCGGGGTCGTGCCACCGTGCGTGGGATTCGTGTCGACCCGGATCGGCCGGCGCGGAGGCCACGCGCGGCTGGCCAGTCATGTAGATTGCGCGGGGATATGTCGTCGGCACTCCGCGCCGCGCCAATGCCAGCGCGATCGCGAATTCCTCGAACGGGCTGTTGTACCCATGGCGGCGGATCGCCTCGGCGGCCGGGTCGTCGGGGGCCACGTCGGGGATTTCGCCTACTCGCGAGACCTTCCACACAAGGTGAATCTCGTCCTTCGTGCGCGTGTGCCACACCTCACGGTGGGGCGACAACCGTTCGCGGTGGGTGCGCCGCCACCGCTCCGGCAGAAAGTAGTCGAACAGGTCGGGGTCGCGCCCCACGACCCACAGTGCGCCGCCGGTGCTCTCGGAGTGCCCGAAGACGTAGTCCACCCCCATCACCTGTGACGGCCGGAGGTGCGGCGGAAACGAATGGCCTCTCGGCGGCTCAAACCGGTGGGACTGATGTTGAAGATAGCGCGAACGGCGCTCGGCCTGAACGCTGCGTTCGTGTTCGGGGGTGCGTTGAAGCAGTTCGAAATCTACCAGAGCGTAGACCAGGGAGCCATCCCGCCGCCGCAGCAATGCACCGTCGCGCCGCGGTCGAACGATGACATGCTCCGGCTTAAAATCGAGCATGCGGAAACCCTTTGTTTCCAGCGCCCGCCGGCAATCGTTCGCGATGGTCTCCATCTCGTCGCGATGCGCCTCGACCCCGCCCGGCAACGCGCCGTAGTGCTCCGTCAGCGAGCAGCCTTCGATCCATTGGTAGATCAGAATGTATTGCCGGTAGATGTCGAGTTCGACCTCCCGGTACAGTGCCTTTTTCCGCTCCATGCGCGCCAACGTCCGTCCCAATTGCCACAGCTCGAGTCGGTGGGGCGGGACGTACACGCCGAGCGGTTTATGGGCGATGATGCGCGGAGGTCGGCGGTCCGCCCGCAGTTCCATCGCCAGCGCGAATTCCTCATAGGGACTGTTGAACTCCGCTTCGACGAACTGGGTGAAGGTGAACGTATCCACTGGAATTTGGGCGCCGACGCGGCACCACTTCACGACAAGATCGAGCGGCGGACGACTGCCGGCGGGTCGCGTGCGAACCCGGTAGACCGTGCTGGTGCCCACCAGTTTTTCGCGGTTCGCCTCGAACCACCCCGCCGCAAACCACGAGTCGGGGTGAAGCTGCGCCGCGAACGGCCGTCCGTGCCGCGTCACGTACAAATCTCCACCGTCCGGCAGCCGCCAGTGCATGTAGTCCACCCCGAGCAGCTCAAGCTCGGCGGCCTCCCTCAGCGCCGGCGACGACGAAAACTCCATCATCGTTCTCAGCATAGCCCCACGCTTGGCATTCCGCTACCCGCTTGCTACTGTGATGGAGCCCGGCGACCCTCAGATCGCCCGGCCCGGAGCTCGACACCCGACATGAGCACGCCGAACACCCCATGGTGGCTGGGCGCCGTTCTGCTCGCCGCGCCCACGTTCGCGGAGGTCCTTGCGCCGGCAAGGTCCGCCGAAGAAGGACTGCGCCTGCCGCGCATCGAACAGGCTCGCCCGCGAAACATCGTGCTAATTCTGTCCGATGATCACCGGTACGATGCGCTCGGGTTCATGGGCCACCCGTTTCTTCAGACACCGCACCTGGATTCGCTCGCCCGCGACGGCGCGCATTTCCGAAACGCGATGGTCACCACCTCCTTGTGCTCCCCGAGCCGCGCTTCGATCTTGACGGGCCTCTATACCCACCGGCATCGCGTCATTGACAACAACCGCCCTCTGCCGCCGGGCGTGCGAACGTTCCCGGAGTACCTTCAGGCGGCTGGCTATCAGACCGCCTTCGTTGGCAAGTGGCACATGGGCGGTGAGCGTGACGACCCGCGGCCTGGTTTTGATCACTGGGTGAGCTTCCGCGGTCAGGGGTCCTATCTTCCTTCACCCGCTGGCCTCAACGTCAACGGGCGGCGTGTTCCCCAGAAGGGCTACATCACCGACGAGCTCACCGACTACGCGATCGAATGGCTCAGCGCCGTGGACCGATCCCGCCCGTTCATGCTCTACCTCTCCCACAAGGCCGTGCACGCGAATTTCGTCCCGGCCGAGCGCCATGCGGGCTGCTATCGCGATGCGCCGTGGGCGCTGCCGCCCTCTGCGTCCGCCACCGATCCGAGCTACGCCGCCCAGCCGCGCTGGATGCGCGACCAGCGAAACTCTTGGCATGGGATCGACTTTCCGTATCACAGCGATCTGGACGTCGGCCGCTACTATCGCGATTACTGCGAGACGATCCGCGCGCTCGATGATAGCGTCGGCCGCGTGCTCGAATGGCTCGACCGCCACGGCCTGCGGGACTCGACGGCCGTGATCTATCTCTCCGACAACGGCTTCCTGTTCGGCGAGCACGGCCTCATCGACAAACGCGTCGCCTATGAGGAATCCATCCGCATTCCCCTCCTCATGCGGTGCCCCGAGCTGATCCGGCCCGGCACCGTCGTCACGCAGGTGGTCGCGAACATGGACATCGCGCCCACCGTCCTCGAACTCGCGGGCCTTCAGCCGCCGCCCGACATGGACGGCCGCAGTTTCCTCGGCCTCGCGCGCGGCGAGCCGGTCCCCTGGCGCACCGAGTTTCTGTATGTCTATTACTGGGAAAAGAACTTTCCGCACACGCCGACCGTTTTCGCGCTGCGGGGCGACCGCTACAAGTACATCACCTACTACGGCCTCTGGGACACCGACGAGCTCTACGACCTGCTCAACGATCCTCGCGAAACCATGAACCTGATCGATCGTCCGGAGCATCGAGCCATCGTCCAACAAATGGAGCGCCGCCTCTACGAGATCATGGCCGAGCGCGGCGCCATGGCGATTCCGCTGAATCCGCCCATGGGAATGTCCGCGAACAAACGTCTGGGTACCCGCGGCGGTGCCCACGCGGCGGACTTTCCACCTCATCTCGTCGTCCCCGCACCTCTGAACAAGGGGGCCCACTGACCACTTTCGCATGTCCAAACATCAACCACCGTGCCTCGCCGCGCTGGCGTTGTTCACCTCGGCCGCCGCCGCCCCATGGCCACGGTGGGAGGGCCCCCTTGGCAATGGTCATATCCCGGAGACGATGGCGGCGCCAACGAGCATTCCCTCATCCCTCGCTCCCGCATGGCGAACTTCGGTTGGCGGAGGCCTGGCCTCGCCCGTGGTGGCGGAGGGCCGCGTCGTTCTGCTCGAAGCCGAGGGCGAACGCGAGGTCGTACGCGCGTACGACGCAGCCTCGGGTCGGCGGCTTTGGCACGCCGACCTCGACACCGTTTTTCGCGACCATTTGCCGGTGGGTCCGCGCGCCACTGCACTCGTGGACGGGGATCGTCTGTACGTGCAATCGTGCCGCGGTGAGTTTCGCTGTTTGGCCCTCTCGGACGGGACAACACTCTGGCGCGTGAATTTTGTGAACGATTTCGGCGCGGAATTCCACGGAGAGGTCGGCGATGCGGCCGGCGCGGCCCGCCATGGCTACACGGCGGCCCCGTGGGTGGACGGCGATCGCATCTTTGTCGCCGCCGGCGGACGGGCGGGTGCCTCCATTGTATGCTTCGACAAGCGATCGGGCCGTGTGCTC
This sequence comes from uncultured bacterium, assembly GCA_938010045.1. GTDB lineage: Bacteria > Verrucomicrobiota > Kiritimatiellia > PWTM01 > PWTM01 > CAACVY01. The sequence goes on along the minus strand of CALLFZ010000028.1, from coordinate 6,933 downwards.
TGGCGGTCGCAAAACGACGGCGCCGGCTATGCCGCACTGGCACTCGCCAACGTGGCCGGTCGGCGGCAACTGTTGGCGTTCACGGCCGAAGCGTTGCTCGGATTGGACCCGGACTCGGGCATCCTCCTCTGGCGGTGCCCCGTCCGGACTTCCTTCGGACGCCACATCACAACTCCGCGCGCGGCGCACGACCTTGTGCTCGCAAGTTCCCATCAGGCTGGACTGTTGGCGGTACGCCCGCCACCCGCCGGTTCGCCGGCAGCAGTACCTCTCGAACCCGTCTGGACGTCGCGGGTTCACGCGATCAATGTTTCGCCATTCGTCATTGTCGGATCATATCTCTACGGACTAGGACCATCTCGACGGTTGATGTGCGTTGACACCCGAACCGGCGAGCGAGCCTGGTGGCGCGAACAGTTCACTGGCGCCCCCTTGAAACACGACTGGTCGGCCATCCTTGTGGCCGGCGAGCGGCTCTTGATTTTGGCGGGGAATGGCCGCCTGCTCATGGTCGCGGCCGACCCCACTGACTTCCGTCTCCTCGCTGGTCCAGTGGAGATCTGCGGCCCGAACTGGTGCATGCCAGCATGGGATGGCCGGCATCTCTATGTCCGCGATGAAACCTCCTTGAGGGCGATCGAACTGCCAGCGGCCACGCCGACCTCCCAATAGGCCCGCCGGCGCGCGTTATGTCCGCGCGCGGATGGAGCGGCGCTCTCAACGACCTGTGTATCCGGACGCCGAAACGGCGGACGGGCCCGCGACAAGAACCCGATCCGTCGCCCCTCATCGTCGCGCGGTCATCTTGCATCGCCCGCATGCGTTGAACTGCAGAGGATCAACCGCGTGTGGATTCAACACTGGAGCTGGCAGCGTCGAAATCGGCACTACCGCCGCGATCCGTGATCGCGGCCAACATGGAAAAGCTGCGGCCAACGACCACGACAATAGCTGCGCGCGATTGAGCGTGCCCTTTCCTGAGTGCCCCCAGCCCAATCGCGCCGCCAGTTTCATTCACTCGCCGCGGCTTGCCCGGCGCTGTGCTACGAAGCCGTACGAAGCCACGAGCGGCGCGCTGGACGAACCGCCGTTGCGGCGCCGGCGTTCCCTTGCCGCAGAGGCCCATCGGACGCTCGCTCTTCGCGGGTCGCCGACCGGGCCGCAATCCATTGGCCGCCATACGCGGCACGAAAATCGCGGAGTCACGGCGTCGTGTGCTCGAACAGGGTTTGACCACCTCCCGTAGCGGCGTCGCCGCTCCTTGCCCAGCCCCTTCGGCTGCCACTCGCTTGGAGACATGATGGCTATGGCCACGTGTCGACGAACCACCGCACTACCCTGTTTTGGGTATTGTATGACGGCCACACCGGATGCATCCTGTTCGGTGGAGAATCATGATGAGGAAGGTTGATATGAAGATTGAACTTCGTCGGAAGGGAGTCCGTCGTACGATTTCGTGGCTCACCGCCCTTGTGCTGGCCGGCGTACCCCTGGCCGGTGTTGCCGCTCTACGGACCTGGACAGGCATCGGCGATATGAACTGGACCGAGCCGGATTCGACCAGCTGGGACGGAATCTACAATGGGGGTGATGATGTCCTCTTCACCGGCGCCGGCACCGGCACGATTCAAGTCGTCGGCACGGTGACGCCAGGCCATCTCTCGTTCACCCATACCGCCGGCAACACCTATCAGTTCACGAACGGCGCGGGGCAGATTGCGGCGTCGGGAGGCTTTACGAACGCCGGCGGGGGGATCGTACAGTTCGGGAACATGGCAAACGTGCCGATCGGAGGGCTGAGCTGGCCGGGTCCCACCTTCATCGCCAACGGGTCGGAACTGCGGCTGACCCGCGCGACCGCCGTCGGCGTTTCCTCGACGGTCGTCCGGATTGATGGCGGCGCGATCACGTTCGGCGCGAACCACACGGAGATCTTTGTCGTCGCCAATCCGTTCGAACTCGGCTCGAACGGCGGCGCCATCAACCTCGAATTCACGGGGAATCAGACGCGGTATCATCTGACCAATTCGATCAGCGGCGCGGGCGTTCTGTCCCTCTCGGCCAGAAGCACCAGCGGTACCTATATCTGGAATAGCGGCCTGGCGCTGGCCGGCGACAACAGCGGTTTCACCGGCGCCGTGACGATCGTCGGGCAATCGTCGGCCACATGGTTCACCGATGCGGCGGCGATGTTTCCGAACGCCAGCGGCATCACCGTTCGCGATGGCGGCATCCTGGGCGCCGAGTTCGCCCTGACCGACGCGCTCCTCAGCGGGGTGGCCCTGAGGCCGCGCGGGGGGCTCGGCGCACGCGGGAATGGGACGCTGCTCGGTGTCAGTGAGCCGATGAGCCGCATTCCCGCCGGCGGCAGTCTGGTGCTAGAGAATTTCGCAGTATCCGTCGCCGACCGGTACGCGGACGCCGATAGTCTGGCGATGACCAACAACCAGTTGATTCTTGTGGGCCGCAATGTGGCCGGGAGCCCGGTGACCGAAGCGGTCGGCGCGATGTCGGTCGCGGGCGGCGCACGGCTCCTATTGCGACAGCCGTCGACCAGTTCCCACATTCTGTTGGCGCCGAGTAGCCTGGCCACGCCCGGCGTCGGTTCATCGCTGCTGATCGATGTGGCCAACATGAGCCCGACCAACGCCACGATCTGGATTCCCGCCGCCAACAGCCGGCCCGCCTTGACGAACGGGATTCTTCCCCCCTCAATTGTGGGCTTTGCGGGGGGCAACGTACTCGGCCACTTTCTGACCTACACGAACAAGACCGGCGACCCGACCAGCGACTATATCGGGTGGGCACAGTACACCAGCAGCGACATCAACTCCGCGACCGCGACCGACCTGGTGAACATTGTCGCGTCGGCTCAGGGCGCGACCAATTCGACCACCATCTATGCGCTGCGCCTCGGGCAAGAGCTCTCGATTACGAATGGGGCGACCGTTACGATCGCCAGCGGGGGCGTGATCATGACCAGCACCCGGATCAGCGGCGGCGGCACGCTCGATTTCGGCTCAGTGCCCGGCTACATCAGCGCCTTCAACGCCTCCGCCCAGGCGACCATCGGCGCTAAAGTAACAGGGTCGGCCGGGCTCGTGTTCAACGGCGTCACGCAGACTCTGAACGTCACGAACAACGCGAACGAGTTCACGGGCGGCATCTGGATCAATGGTGGCGCGGTGCGGCTGGTCGGCAAGGCGGCCAACGGAAACGATGTGACGGTGAACGCCTTCGGCCGTCTGATCGCGGGACCAGGCGCCAATGGGATGGACACGATCGGCGGGCTGTCGGGCAGCGGTTACGTGTCGGCCTGGATCGCCAGCGCGGGCGTTTCCACGGGCATGCTGGTGGTCGCAGCGCCGGCCGGGACGTATCGGTTCGACGGCATCATGGCGGACGGATCGACCGGCCGACGGATGGCCTTCACCAAGGCCGGCGGCTCCACCCAGACTCTCGGCACCAACTTCCTTGGCACCTACACCGGTTACACGATCGTGAGCGGCGGCGTTCTACGGGTGGACGGTACGCTCGCCGGTTCGCCGCGCGTATCGGTTCTCAATGGCAGCCGACTCGAGGGCACCGGCTTCATCGGAGGCTCGCTGCTCGTCGCCGACGCCAACAGCACGCTCGCTCCCGGCCACAGCGCCGGAACGCTGACGGTGACGGGCGACGTGACGCTGGCCTCCGGAACGATCTTCGAAGCAGAGATTCTTGGTTCTCTCTCCGGCCAGTATGATGTGCTGGCCATGGGGCCCTCGAGCACGCTGACGCTCGGGGGTGCCACGCTCAATGTAAGTGCGCCGTCGGCCCTGCCCTACCTGAGTGTGTATCCGATCATCGCTGGCTGGGGATCGATTGACAGCTCCACATTCAATGGGCTGGCCGACGGCTCCACCTTCACATCGGGACCGAATCAGTTCCTCATCAACTACGGCACCAAGCCGGGCTACGACGACAGTGTGACGCTCACTGTGATCCCGGAGCCGGGCTCCCTGGCCCTGCCGTCTCTGATCGGCCTGCTGATCTTCTTGCGGCGGCGCCTGCGGTAGCCGGTCCGGTCGCTCATTGGTCTCTCCGATCAAGATTCCGAGTCGGAACCGAGGGGAGGCTGCATGATTCCTCGAAGGCAGTTTTTGTGGACAACCTTGATCGTGGGTACCAGCGCGGCGATGATACGGCGCGGATCGGCCGCCGCGCCGACCGCGAATCCCGCTGCCCGATACTCTTTGGATTGGATCGCCCGCCTGCCGTGGAGTTGCGTCGTGAACTTGGCGGAGGTGGCCGGGGCGTCCGACGACGAACGGCTGGAACGCGCTCAGCAGCAGCTCGGCGCCCAAGGTGGTGTCGTCTACCTGCCCGCCGGCGTGTATCGCTTTCGAGACTCGATCCGCCTGCGCGATGGCGTCATTTTGCGGGGCGAGCCGCCCGAACGCGATGATGCTCGCCGCGACGACTACCGCCTCGGCACGCGACTCGAATTTCCCGCCTACCGCTTCCAGGCTGACGGCGACGGTGAACCGATCGAGTCCGCATTCAAGGTGATTGAGCTAGCGAATCCGGAGAACGGAGGTGGGTGCGGCCTCGTTCACCTGCACATCGAACACGCCCGGATCCACTGGCGCGAGGCCGACGGATTCCAAAGCCGGCCCGGTCGGCTGGTCTACGGCTGTGTTGTGCGACACGCGGCCACCGCAGACCCCGCCGTGCCCGATCGGGCGATCGGCCAGCACGGATGGCAGCGATTCACCGCGCGGCACTCCGCTGCGATCGAAATCGAAGCGGCGGGCGACGTGCTCGTCGCCAACAACCGCCTCGCTCCAAGCAGCGAGAACTTCGTGATGAACGGATATCGTCTCAAGCACAAGAACGAGACAATCGACGTGGACGGTGTCGTCTTCGACTACGATAACCGCCCGGGCATCTACGTGAACCATTTCTCTCTCGGCGGGCCCGGCGGGGACGGTCCGGATGGCACGCCGGACACCCATCCCCACGGCTTCCGCCGCGGGATTGTCATCGCGGACAACTTCATCTGGTGCACCGGCCGGATGGCGATCGGTTTCGCCGGCGATGGCGTGGTGTGCCGCGGAAACGTGATCCGTTTCGCAAAGGACGTCTGGCGCCCCACCACCACCGGCCGGCAGACGACCACAGGCGCCTCCACGAACGACAATCGCGCCGTCGAAATGCGCGGATGGCGCTGGCGCCTCGAAGACAACGACTACGAGGTTCACCGCAACTGGGCGTACGACCGCAAGTATCTGATCAACGACGGTGAAGGCCTGATGCATGAAGACCATTGCAACTCGACCGTGCTGGACAGCGCCCTGATCGGGAACCGCGGTAACGCCTACATCTCGATCTACAAGACCGGCGGCATCGACGGGCTGGTGGTCGAGCGGAACCAGGTGCCGAACATTATGGTGGTCGCCGACCGCAACAAGTCTCGCCACCCGATCCGGCGGGTGCGCATCGCCGAGAACGTGACCAACGGTTCAATTCACGTTGGTGGAGAGCCGTCGCAGGATGTCGTGGTCGAACGCAACCGGTGTACAGCGCCGGGCGGCACAAAACTGCTCAACCAAGCCAACGCCGTCCTCCGGGACAACAGCGGCTTCATCGAGGATCGCACGCCTCCGACGTTGCGCCGTTAGCGTCGTTCCCCGCGGCAGCGGTGGACCCAGTTGCTTGTCCGGGTGCAGTTGTACAGCGTACCACCGAAGGCCCCGCCGCCACGGTCGAAGACCAAATTACCCGCGATCCCGCAGTTGGTCACCACCGCGTTCGTGGACTCGCACCACACCCTCGCCGGATTCGCTCCTTTCCCAACCGTCTTCCATTCGCGTCGCCCCGCTGGTCAGCGTAAAGCCCGACCGCACCGCCCGGTCGCTCAACGGCTCACACCAAACCGCAGCCGGTCCGTTCGGCCCTGGACCTCGGGTGATCGTGACACCCGGCCCGTCGACGCTTTGCACGCTGACCGGCTTGGTCACCGCCACCCGGTTGCTCATCCCGTCAACAGCTACGGCCCCGGCCTGGTACACACCATGGGTCACCAGGAGCAGGTCACCTGAGTTGGCTGCGTCTACCGCATTCTGAATGATCCTCGCTGCCGTTGCCCACGTGTTGCACGGAGGCACCGGATCGGGGCGTTCTTGCCAAACATACACAGCGTGGCCACCTGCATGCCCGAGACCGCCAGCAAACCCCCGACAAGCCCCGCGGCCGCCGGACACCCCACGTGCACCATTCGCCCAGCTTCACCCATCACATCGTTGAGGCGGCACCCATCCTATCGTGGACCCTCTGTCTGCTTGGCCGCAGATGCCATACTTTGGACGAAACACGTGCTCGCCAATACGCTGTGTTCATCCGATTTTTCCTTTCCTCAGGTTGATTCTCTGTCCGGATGAAGGTTGAGCCGCACCGCTGCCCCAATGCACCCGCGCCCCCAACGGCACGTGGCTCAGGCTCAGCAACGCCGGCCGGGACTAGCATCAGGCTCGTTGGGACCAGCAAGACGCCCCGCCCGGAGCTTGGACAAGACTAGCCGAACCCCCTAGTGCCAATCGACACTCCGATTCACCTGACTCAGGCCTTTGTGGCTCTCAACGGCCCGCAGCCGCATGTTCCACCCCGTGCCCACCCACGTCATGCGGCACTTCCATTCCTTGTCATGGAATGGTAGCGCTTTCGAAAACGCCACGAGCAGTTGACGGCTATGCGGCCATTGTCAAGCACGTTGGATGAGGTGGCCGTGAGGCAGATGGGGACAGGCACGTAGTTTTGTCCGGGCATTTGCCGATCGTAGCCTTGCGTCAGCCTCCCTGGCTTCGTCAAGGAGACAGGCACCTCTTTCTTTGTCTCTCTGGGCGGAGTGGGCGCTGAAAGCCCAAGGAGTTGCCAGGTGCATCTCCCCGTCGGACC
>CALLFZ010000027.1 GCA_938010045.1 uncultured bacterium | reverse complement strand
TCCTGCACGCGACGTCGCTGGATCACGCTTTCGCGCATTGTCCAAGATCCTCGACTGCAGCCTCCCGTAGGAGTCTGGGCAGTGTCTCAGTCCCAGTGTGGCTGACCATCCTCTCAGACCAGCTACCCGTAAGCCTTGGTGAGCCGTTACCTCACCAACTAGCTGATGGGACACGGGCCCATCCCCAAGCGGCAGGTCCTTGCGGATCCCCACCTTTAGCGCACCCGGCATGCGCCCGGCGCACCACATTCGGGATTACTCCACCTTTCGGCGGGCTATCCCCATCTTGAGGGCAGGTTGCCCGTGCTGTACTCACCCGTCCGCCTCTCTTCCCCCGTTGTATTGCTACCCCAGGGTGTTCGATCGACTTGCATGCCTCATCCACGTCGCCAGCGTTCGTTCTGAGCCAGGATCAAACTCTCCGTAGTAACTCTGTGTTCACATCGTCACAACGGATCCGCCCGGCTTTCGCCCGGCGGCTCGTCGTCCTGTTCTGGCCGCAACCCCGTTCGCACGGGATCACGGAAAAACCCTTCACAAGCTCATCGCACGTCACACCGCTTCTGACTCGAATCGCGGTGCGTTCGCCACGCTGTCAAAGATCCGATGCCCACCGCGCCAGCTCCAACCCTCTCGGGCCCGAGCCAACGTTCCCGGTCGGCCCACCGCCGGACCATTTCCGACGGCCGTTCTCGATCGTCGCCGCGCAGTCTAGCACATCGCACAGGCCTGTCAAGCCCCCTCGATGCACTCACCACGCGCTTCTCGATCGTGTCACAGAACACCGCATGTTCGCGGCATGGTTTCACATCATACAAGAGCGCTGACCGCCGCGTCAACACCTGCGCGAAAAAAATTTTTTCAAGCACCGTCGACCACTCACGACACGTGCCCCCCCGCCCCTCGCAACCGCCGAAAAAACGCCTGCAGCACCTCGCGGCATTCCGCTTCCAGCACACCGCTGCGGTGCGCACACCGGTGGTTGAGCTCCGCCGTGTCGAGAATCGAAAAGCGCGACACCGCGCCGCCGCGCAGCGGATCACTCACGCCCCACACGACTGTCGCGATCCGCGCCAACACGATCGCTCCCGCACACATCGCGCACGGTTCCTTCGTGACATACATCACGGCGCCATCGAGCCGCCAGCCGCCCAGCGCAGCCGCGGCCTGGGTGATCGCGAGAATCTCCGCGTGCGCGGTCGGATCTTGCAACCGCTCCACCTGGTTCGCGGCCTTCGCGAGCAAGCGCCCATCGCGCACGATCACTGCCCCCACCGGCACCTCGCCCTCTTGCCCGGCCGCGCGGGCCTGCGCCAGCGCAAGGCGCATGTACCGCTCATCTCGTTGCCGCTCGATGTCTGCCCCTTCGTGATCGGTACTCATGCCGTCCACACTGCCCCCGCGTCCTGCCCGCCGCAAGCGATCCGCGCACGGCCAAACCACCGCAGCTCCGATTCTTCACGGATCCCTTCGTGCGCGTCACGATCCTCGTCGGATAGGCGACACCAATACGACCACGCCGTGGGCCTGGTCTGCCCTCCCCGCGGAACACATCGGCCGACCGGTCGCGCGAGGCGCGCCCTTCGGCCGCGGCGGACGCGTACCGACCATGCCCACCCGCCGGACCCCGCACACGATTCGCGCGCACCTCTTCGCATGCGATCACCTCGACAGCAGCTCGACCGCGGCGGATGATGCGAACTCGTTCGTCGCCGTGGTCCCCCTTCGGTCGAATCACCTTCCACCCGCACACTCTGCCACGCCGACAATGCCTGCACGATCCCGCATGCACCCTCCGGCGTCGGACCGCCTGCGCCTCGGTGCCGTCCGCCTCCTGACCGGTCTTCTGACCCTACACGCTCGAGAACACTCCCCACGCGAACCACCTGATCGTCTTCGCGGGCAATCCCGCTCAACGGCCGCCGGTCGAACCGTCGGAATCGCTGGCGCTCGTCGGCCAACTCACCGAGATCGTGCGATAGCCCGCCCCCTCTTCCTCGCGATCGCGATCGCGCTGCGCGACGCTCTGCGACGCCGCGCCTTGTTGATCTTTCGATCGAGAGCCCGGCGCGTGGTTTGTCGCGCCGGCAGAGCTTCGACGCCGCCGCCCGGGCCGCGCGCGTGGGCGCGACCACCAAGCGGCGTCCATCGCCATCATCACCGATTCGGACGCACATCCGCCGTGCAACCACCGCGCGATTCGGGCGCACCTCTTCGGATCCGTAAACACCGCGCCGTAGCTGCGAAAACAGTTCATCGTGACCGCCAACTCCGACTGCAATCCCTTGCGTTTTTGAACGGGAACGTCGTCGAGCTCCTCGATGTGAATGACCACCTTGAGGTCGTCGGACAAGTCCTGGCCGCGCTGGCGGCGAGCCGGTTGTGCGGTGGGTTGTTTCTGAAGGGTGGGACGAGCGGGCTGGAGGCGGAAAGGGTGAACCTCTCCGTCATAGAACCGAACAACCTCGGCTTCCGCGTCCTCAACCGTCGCCTTCGCCTCCGGAGAGCTGCTTG
>CALLFZ010000026.1 GCA_938010045.1 uncultured bacterium | reverse complement strand
CCGTACCCATCGGCCTACCGTCAGCGAACCCCCGATCCGCTCCGCCCGCCGGGCCGCTTCCGCGGCAGCGTCGTTCCCCGCCCAATTTGATCCACCACCTGCCGCGGGAACGCCTCCCTGAACCGCACGTTCACCGTGTTCATCCCGTCCCGCCCGTCGCATGCATGTCAACCGATACCAGGACGGGACACTGCTGCGAGCGGGGTTCGACGTGGATCTGTCAGCCGTTAGACTGGAGGCATGAGCTCCTTGATCCGTTGGCGTGTCATCGGCGGATGTGTGGCCATGATGTTCGCGGCCGGTTCCCCTGCTGTTACCTACCATGTGGACAACCTCCGCGGGCGCGACGAGGCTGACGGCACGGCGCCGGACCGAGCGTGGGCGACGCTCGATCGCGTCAACCGCGCCGAGCTTCTCCCCGGTGACCGGGTCCTTTTCCGACGCGGCGGTGTCTGGCGAGGCCAATTGCGGCCGCGTTCGGGTGCACCTGGCGCGTCGATCGTCTATGGGGCGTACGGCGAGGGCGCGAAACCGCGTCTGCTCGGGTCAGTGTCCAAGGCGGGGATTGACGATTGGGAACCGGTTGGGCCCTCACTATGGCGCACTGCCGCGCCCCGTTACCTCGAGGCCGCTCCCGTCCAGACGCTCGACACCCGACGGATCTATGTGCATGTCGAGGGTGGTGCGGCGGTCACCGTGGACGGTTCGGCCGGCACGGCCATTGTTGTGCGGTGCCGCTCGGGAGGCGCGCGTCCAAACCACGTCCAGCTTGTCGCGCCGGTCGGCGGGGTCGCCGGCGGGGACCACTGGCGGGTGCGCTGGACCTGGGTGGGGCCGCGCGGCACATCGGTGGTGGTCCAACTTCGTGAACTGGGCGCGCCGTGGCGACCGCTCGCGCCGCCGATGTGGGTGCCCGTCGGGGGGTCAGGGGCGGTTGAATTGGTGTTCGCCGTGCGCGCGCCGTGCACCAACGCGCAGATTGCGTGGATGCTCGGCGGGGCGCTGGCCTCCGGCTCGGACCACCGCCTGGAGCGGCTCGAATGGCAGCGTGTAGCTCCGACGCGGCCGCCACCGTTCGAACTGGATGCCGACGTCGGGAACATCATTTTTGACGGCGGGGCGCGATGGGGGGTCAAGCGCTGGGCTGCCGCTGACCTTCGCAACGAGTACGACTTTTGGTACGACCCGTTGACGCGTTCGGTCACGCTGGTGTGCAAAGAACATCCGGCGCGCCGCCACCGGGAGATCGAACTGGCGCTGTGTCGGCACATCGTTGATCAGGGCGGCCGCGAGTGGGTGACGTACGAAGACCTCGCGCTCGCGTACGGCGCGGCCCACGGCATCGGTGGTGGCTGGACCCGAGGCATCACGGTGCGTCGTTGCGACATCTCGTGGATGGGGGGCGGGTTTCACAAGTGGAGGGAGGACGGACGGCCCGTGCGCTATGGCAATGGCATCGAGTTCTGGGCCGGCGCGGAAGACTGTCTCGTCGAGGACTGCCGCCTCTGGGAAATCTACGACGCCGCACTCACCAACCAGGGTATCGGCACCAACCGCCAGTGCAACATCGTCTGGCGGCGCAACGTCGTGTGGAACAGCGAGTACTCGTTCGAGTATTGGAACCGCGGCGCGGCGAGCGTGACGGAGAACATCCGCTTCGAATACAACACGTGCGTTGACGCGGGGCGCGGATGGGGACACTCGCAGCGGCCCGATCCGAACGGCCGGCATCTGATGTTCTTTTACAATTCCGCGCGGACAACGAACTTTGTGATCCGTCGCAACATCTTCGCGCGCTCGGTGGACAGCTTAGTACGGCTGCACGGGCGCGACTGGACTGCGGCGCTGACGATGGACGAGAACCTCTGGTTCCAGCCCGCGGGCGAGGGCGTGTGGTGGGGCGACGAACGCGTGCCGGCGGATCGAATGGCCGAGTTTCTGCGCGCGAAGGGATTCGACGCAAATTCGGTTTTTGAAGATCCGCGATTCGTGGACGAAGCGCCCGGTCACTACCGTCCCGATCCCGCGGGTCCGGGCGCCGCGTTTGGCGCATGGGCGCTCTAGTCGGCCGGCCGGGGCGGGTTGCCGTCGCCGCGTGGCCGTGGGATCGCCTCCAACACGAGTGGTGCGCCTGCGAGGTCCCACGCCGCGCGCAGCCGGTGGATCAAGTAGGCCTGATAGGCTGGCCCCATCAGATCGGGGTCGTTCACGAAGAGCCGTACGCGCAGCGGCCGCACGCCGGTCTGTACCGCGTAATAGAGCTTGAGGCGGCGGCCGTGCACCGAGGGAGGGGCCTGCCGTTCGACGGCATCGTGCAACACCCGGTTCAGAAGGCCCGTCGTGAGGCGGGCGGTCGTGTTGGCGGCGACACGGTCGAACGAGCGGATCACCTCCTCCATTCCAGCCCCCGTCCGGGCGCACGTCATGTGCACGGGTGCGTGGTCGAGGAACGGAAACTTGCGGCGCAAATCCTCGCGGGCCTCGGCTTCGCGGCGCCGTCGCTGGTGCGGATCAAGACCGGTGGTCGCGAGATCCCACTTGTTGACCACCAGCACGCACCCGACCCGAGCGTCGGCCACCATCCGCCCAATGCGCTGGTCCTGGCGGGTCGGCCCGAGGGATGCATCAAGCATCACGACCGCCAGATCGGCGCGGTTCAGGGCACGTTCCGCCCGAGCGATGCTGAAGCGCTCGACCGCCGACTCGAGCCGTTTGGAGGCGCGGAAACCGGCGGTGTCGATCAAAATATAAGGGCGCGGTCCCCCGCCCGTGTCCACCGTGAATGGTACCTCGACGGCATCGCGAGTGGTGCCGGGCACCGGCGAGACAACAAGGCGCTCCTGACGGAGCAGCCGGTTGATGAACGATGACTTGCCCGCGTTCGGCCGGCCGAGCACGACCACGCGCGTCGGCGCCGGTCCGCTGTCCTCCGCCGCTGACTCGTCGCCGTGGGGCGGCCAGCGAGAGACAATCCAGTCGAGCAGTTCGTCGAGGCCGCGGCCGTGCTCGGCCGAAAGCGCGAACACCGGCCAGCCGAAACAATGGAACTCGGAGGCCATCGGCTCCAGCGCGGCGTGGTCCGCCTTGTTCGCGGCCACCGCGACTGGCCGTCCGCACTCGTGCAGCCGGCGCGCGACCTCCTCGTCCAGCGGAGTACAGCCGGCCTGGATGTCGGTCACCAACACGATCGCGTCGGCATCCTCGATGGCCGCCTCGACCTGTTGGCGAATGGCCGCCGTGATCTCGTCCGGCGCGCGGGCGCGGTCCATCAGGCCAAGCCCGCCGGTATCGAAGAGTCGGAACGTTCGCCCGGCCCACCGTGCCTCAGCGGACAGACGATCGCGCGTGACGCCGGGTTCGTCGTGCACGATCGCGAGACGCCGTCCGACGATGCGGTTGAACAGGGCGGACTTGCCAACGTTGGGCCGGCCCACGATCGCGACCGTTCCGCTCACCGCGGCATCCCTGGGGAGACCGTTCATGAACCTGCAGGACGCTCGCGGTGTTGCTTCGCGCGAGCGCGCGGCGAATCGTGGGCCGGAGCGTACGTCCGCGTCAAGCCGCGCTGCGTTCGCGGCGACGTTGAGGCGGCGTTATCGAATCGCCAGGGCACGGATCAACAGCGCAACCTCCGCGCCGGTGCTGTTCCGCTCTCCGGCAGCGGAGTACTGGAAGTCCGCCGGTTGATGGCGGAGCGATCCGCCCGACGAGCGGCCATGCCAGTCCGGTCGCAAGCCCGCGGCTGCGCCATCATTCAAAGCGGTTCCGCGCCGAAGTTGGCGCCGCACGTCGCGGGACGAGTTCATCGAGCACGGCGGCCACGTGAGGTCGACGGTGCATCCTCGAGATGTTTCCGTGGGCCAAGGTTGGTCGGCAGCTCCTGGGTGGTCGGCACTCGTGCTGGATTCGAGAGCGGCGAACATGAACCACACACCCGCGTCTCGGCCGGAGTCTTTCCCTCCCTGGTTGCGCCGCTTCGCCGCGCGTCTTCAGCCCCGTATCACGCGTGCGGGCCGGCCGAATATTTTGCTCGAGGAGCTTGCTCACCGAATTCGCGGCACATCGGAGCTGGCGCCGCCCATCGGGATCCGTAACGCGGATCACCGGCGCGCCGCCGTTGCGTCCCGGCCGCCGCAGACCGCTGCGAGTCTGTCGGTAAGCATCCCGGCGTACCCCACCGAGTCGTGAAATTCGCCTCCCGAGCCAGCACCCGACGCGGGCTGCCGGTGATCTTCCGGCCGATCCTCTCGCACGACGAGCCCGACTTCTGGCGATGGTCGGCCACGGACATGCTACGCGTGCTGAGCGTCGAGGTGTACTTCCCCTCGAATCGTCGCGAAGCGCTCGGCGTGGTTCGCGCTCTCGCGCTGCGGCGTCAGCTGCGCGGCGCCCGGTTCGTGTTGTTCGGCGAGCAGAACGTCCCCTGGAACGCACACGCGGCGGGCCCCGTCTCGCGGGCTCGCTTGGGATCGAACTGCGTGTGCGGCCGATCGCGGATTGCCGCACACAGGCGTTCGTGCATTCGGAACAGGAGGTGGACGCGCTCTGAAACGTGCACCTGGCCTGCTACGACGCGCACCGCATCGGGCGCGCCGAACAGCGCACCGCGTTCGGCATCCGCGATATCCTCGTGGAGGACCGCGCGCTCGGTTTCGGCGTGAACTGCTTCGGCGACCTGGCCTCAGCCGGCGGAGACGGACGTCCTGCGGCGTCTCAACCGGCTCGGGTTGCGCGTGCACGAAGACGTCCAGGTTGTGCCGCTTTGGTACGGCGAGCGGGACCGGCCGACGATACGGGGCGCAATTCTTGATCTCGGCGCGGAGCTGCCCGATCTCGGGACGTTGGCGCGAAGCGTCGTGCGCGGCATCGCGCGCAATCTTCGGTCGCGCCTGCCGGCCGACGCGCTTCAGGACCGACGCCGCGTGGTCGGTCGCGGTACTGCGCTGCGGCGCACTCCACTCCTGCGCGCGAAGATCCGCGAGGAGTTTGGGTTGCCGCTAACGATGACGCGCACCGAGGAGGAGAACGCCACCGGTGCGGTGCTGATCGCGTGCCGCCGTGCGGGCACCACGAGCTGTTCGCTCAAGGCTCTCCACAAAGCCATACCGCACTGAAGAACGACCGCGCGTCCCACGTGTTGCCCGCCGAAGCAAAATCGCAGACGTCGGCTGTGGCGCCATCCGGCCAGACCAGCCGCCAAGCCTTCCAGATGTCCGCTGGCGCGGAACGAGGTTCCGCGCGTGGCGTGGGCGGTTCGCCGGCCCCAAACGCCCATCGCCGGTGCGGATCCCACTCGCCGAGCCGCGCGTCGCGGGCCAACGCCACCGGTCCCTTGAACCAAAATACCGCGCGCGTGTGCGGCAGCGCGTCGGTCGCTTGGACGCTCTTCACCTGCACCGCCTTGCGCGCCTCCGGATCCCAACGGGCCAGACCCAGCGAGGCCCACTCACGGGCCTGCTCTGCGAGCTGCTCCGCGGTCCAGGAGTTCCCGGTCGGATCGAACACCTCCGCTCGGATGGGGATGTCGAGCATCACGTCCACGGACGTGTCGCCGGACCAGCGCCGGCGCAGCGAAATCCAGGGGCCGCGCGTCTCGCTGCTCACCGCTTCGCCCCCCACCGTCACGCTCACTGTGCGCGCCCAGTACGGACGCCGAATTCGCAGGTTGAACTCGGTAGGACGGTCCGTCCGCACGGTGAGGCGGAAGGGCTCGTCCGCCCATACATCGCCCGCCGTTTCGATCTGCACGCGCGCGCCGTCCGGCCGTTCGATCTCCGCACGCAGGGGTTCAAACAACGCCAGGAGGAGGCCGTCCGCATCAGACCACAAGGTCGCCTGCACAGCCTGGAACAGTCCGCGTGGGAGATTGTCCACACAACAGTGGTGGTGCGGCAGAAAGTGGGGGTGTGCGGGCACGTGTTCATGAGTCGTGCGCAGGCGGCGCAGGCCCCAGGTGCCGTCCGGCGAAGCGCCCACGAGCAAGGCGTTGTAGAGGCTGCGCTCGAACTCATCGAGATAGGCGGGCTCGCCGGTGTGGCGGAAGAGTTCGAACGCCAGACGGTTCCAATAGACGACGTCGCAAATCTCGGCGAGCGTGTTCAGCATGCCGCGCGCGCCAACAAACTTATCGTTGAGGCTCACAGACCCAACCGGTGAGCGCTCCCAGTCGCGGATCAACCCGTAGAGATTGCGCGCGGCCTCGAACAGCGGCGCCTCGCCGGTGACGCGGTGTAGATGGATCATCCCCTCCACGCACGACATGAACTCGTAGCTTTTCGTCCAGCGCGTTGGCGGAATGTCCGGAAACCAGCGGTGGATCGGCGTATCGCCGCATCCGCGGCGCAGCAGGTCGGGAGGGCCGTCCGGGTGCTTCGACCACTGATCCACGATATAGCGGGCGTAATCGAGATCGCGCGGATTGCCGCTTGCGCGGTACAACATCACGACCGGCGTGAGAATCGAGGTGCTCGGCAGGCCGCAGAACAGGCCGGTCTCAACGATGTTGCTCGCGCCCGGGCCGAATTCGGCGGCGAGGTGATCCATGAACCGGCGCGCGGCGGGCAAAATGCGTTCGTCGCCCAGCAGGTCGCGAGCCTCGAGCAGCCCCCAGAGCGTGTATTTGCGGCACCAGATGTTCCATGTGGTCGGCCCCGCGAACGCCGAATGGCGGTAGGTGCCGAGGTAGCCGTTCGGCTCCTGCGCCGAGAGCAGTCCCTCAACCGCGCGTGCGATCCGCTCCTTCAGTGCCTCGTCGCGGTAGTAGCGCTGCGCCGCGACGGCTGAGAGAATGTATTTGCCCCAGAACTCGCCGCGCCAATGGCCGGCCCGCGGGTGATCGCGGTCATCCTCGCGCCGCCGGAACGCGTCCTCGGTTTCCGGATATATCCGCTCCCACGCCACGGGGCTTGTGATCCGTGCGCGCGAGATGAGGTCGAGCCGCTCGCCCAGATGCCCGCGCCAGCGCACTGAGCCCAGCGGAACTGGATCCCACCGCGCGGCCGGTTCTGCGGCGGCGACCGCCGTCGCCGCCAGCAGGGCCACCAGCCCCGCCAACTGTCGTATGGATTGCATCGTTGCCTCCCCAGTGCACCCGCGCGTCAGGTCTGGCCTGTTCTAGCGGACCGCACCAGCGCGCTGTGCAGCCGTCCAAACGCACGCGCCTCCAGCGGCAGCGCCACCGGCCGCCGCTGCACCGCCGAGGCGAGAATCGCGTTCGCGAGCTCCACCTCGCGTACGCCATCCTCGATCGGAGCCACCAGCGGCGCGCTGTCTGTAATCGCCTCGACAAAATTGCGGATCACCGCCTCGTGGGGTTGTCGTCGCGGCTCGCCGCATCGGATCACGCGCTCGCGCGTCGGCGGCCGTGAAAAGGGCTCGCGCGCCTCGCGCGCGAACCGGTCCGACGGCACACGGTTCAGCCGCAGCCGGATCTCCGTACCCTCGATGATCGCGAGGCCGCCCGTGCCCGCCACCGAGAGCCTTCGCTCGCCGGGAGCTTCACCGGTGGAGGTCGCGAACACGCCGCTCAACCCGCGGTCGTACTCGAACAACGCGGCAACCTCGTCCTCAACCTCGATCGCGTGGCGCCGACCGAAGCCCGCGAAGGCGCTCACGCGCGACGGCGGGCCGAACAGATGCAGCCAGAGGTCGAGCTGGTGTGGGCACTGATTGACGAGCACGCCGCCGCCCTCTCCCGTCCATGTGCCGCGCCACGGGACGGCGCGGTAGTAGACGTCAGGCCGGAACCAATCGGTGACAATCCAGGTGACGCGCTGGAGTTCGCCGAGCACCCGGTCGCGCAACAGCGCGGTCATCCGTTGCCAAACCGGCTCGGTACGCATCTGGAACATCACGCCGACGCGCACCTCCGGATGAGCCAACGCCGCCGCGGCGAGTCGCTGAGCCTCTGTGAGCGTCACGGCGACCGGCTTCTCGATCAGCGCGTGCACCCCGGCTTGAATCGCCGCCAGCGCGATCGGTACATGTGCGGAGTGTGGAGTCGCAATCAGCACAGCGTCGCAGAGGCCCGACCCGATCAGGTCTCGCCAGTCTGTCACAAACACGCAGCCGAGCCGCTCGGCGATCGCCCGCTTCGCTGGATCGCGGGAACACACCGCGGTTAGGCGCGCCCGCGGCGTGCGGCGGATCCGCTCGGCGTGGTCCACTCCGATGGTGCCCAGCCCAACCACCGCCCACCGCACCACTCCACCGAGCCGCCCAACGGATCGTCCCTTGCGCATGGCGCGGACGGTACCGTCGCACCTCCGCCACGTCAAGGCGCGCCGTCCGGCGGGAGCCGATTGTACTGCGGAGTGTTTTGAGGGTGAGACGAGAGGTCGGAATGCGGTGAAGAACGCACGTGGGCCTGTACCAATAGAGCATCCGCCACCTCTGCGCGCCGCCAAAGGCGGCCTTGCTGCTCGAGGGCTGCGGCGCGGAACCACTCGACAACGATCGCAGCTCCCAAAGGGGACAGACACCAGGCACGCAGACACCAGGCACGCAGTGGCAGCAGCTGGAAAGTGAAGTTGTTCCGTCGTTCGCACATGTGCCTGTCCCCAATTGAAAACCGGGGACTGGCACTGGCTTGAGAGCTGGCCCGAGAGCCGCCCCGGACCGCCACCTTCGGCGCGACGCGTGTGGGCCGCCGTGTTTCGCGAAGCGAAAAAGGCAGAGAATGGTGGGCGGTAGGGATTGGGGGTTCGTTTTTGCGGGTTTCGGGCCCGAGCTCCGAGTGGGGACAGGCACCAGACATGAAGTCACAGTAGATGGACAGCTCGATTGTTGCGTCGTCATCGCAATTGCCTGTCCCCAGCCGCTGTACGTGCCTGTCCCCCGCAGACCCCCATGACGCTGCGCCCAGCGAGGTGCCTGTCTCCAACGGCCTGTCCACGGCCATTCCATCCCAGGTGCCTGTGCCCAGAGAGGGCGAGCTGGTGGAAACATTCGGGTTATTTGACGGAGTGACGAGAAACACTGGCGCTGGCGAATGGCGCAGGTTCGTTGGGGTAAACGATGGTCGCCCCCTTCACGGACGCCGATCTTGGCCGCTCATTCCCTACCAACGCCATGGGATCTACCGGCGGACACAGGGTTCGGAGCGGCACAGTGTCACTGACCGACTTCACCACTGATGGGTGGGCGGAATGTGCAAGGCAGACGAAACCCCTGGCTGCGACCGCCCGTCGCCGCCGGTCCACCTGATCTCCAGCGGCCGACCAACGATGGAACGGCTTCGCCAGCGCGGACCTTCATACGCTGGCGCTCACGCGCCACGTGTCGTGGCCGTGGCCGGGGATCAGAGACCAAGCGCGCGGAACGTGCGGTTCACGTCGCGGAAGTGGCGGCTCAAATCGAAGACCTCGTCGAGATCCTGGGCCGTCAGATGGGCACGGACCTCCGGATTCGCTTCGATCACCTCGCGGAATTCGCGGCCGCTCTCCCACACTTCCATCGCGGCCTGCTGCACGATGCGGTAGGCATCTTCACGCGACATTCCGCGCTCGGTGAGCCGCAGCATGATCTGCTGCGAATGGATTAGGCCATGCAACAGGTTCAGGTTCGCGGCCATTCGGTCCGGGAAGACGCGCATCTTGTCGACGAAGTCCGCGAGCTTCGCGAGCATGTAGTCGAGCGCGAGGGTCGCATCGGGCAGCAGCACGCGCTCGGCGGACGAGTGCGAGATATCGCGTTCGTGCCACAGTGGCACGTTCTCGTACGCCGCCAGCGCATATCCGCGGATCAATCGCGCCAGGCCGCACAGCCGTTCCGCGATGATCGGGTTCTTCTTGTGCGGCATCGCCGACGAACCCTTCTGGCCGCGGCCGAAAAACTCCTCAATCTCGTGCACCTCGGTGCGATGTAGATGCCGGAACTCCTGCGCCCACCGTTCGACCGAGGTCGCCACGAGCGCAAGCTCCGCGAGGTACTCTGCGTGGCGGTCGCGCTGAACGATCTGCGTCGAGATACGGTCCGGCCGCAGCCCCAATTTGCGGCACACATACGCCTCCACCTTCGGATCGAGGTGGGCGTGGGTTCCGACCGCGCCGGAGAGCTTGCCGACGCGCACGATCTCGCGGGCCCGCTCCAGACGCTCGATGGCGCGGCCAAACTCGTCGTACATCAGCGCCATTTTCAAGCCGAACGTGATCGGCTCCGCGTGGACACCGTGCGTGCGCCCGATCATCGGCGTGAACTTGTGACGCCGCGCCTGGCGGGCGGCCGCGGCCCGGACGGCCTTTGCGCCGCGGATCAAAAGATCCGCCGCCTGGACCATCTGTACCGCAAGCGCCGTGTCGAGAATGTCGCTGCTGGTCAATCCGCGGTGGATGTGCCGGGCCGCTGGCCCCACGTGTTCGGCGACATTGGTCAGGAACGCGATCACATCGTGATTTGTTGTGGCTTCGATCTCGGCAATCCGTTTCACGTCGAAGGCGGCGCGGCGCCGGATGAGCGCCATGTCTCGCGCCGGGATCTCGCCCGCCTTCGCCATGGCCTCGCAGGCAAGGATCTCGATCTGGAGCCAAATGCGGAAACGGTTCTCATCGGACCAGATCTCCGCCATTTCGGGACGGGTGTAGCGGGGAATCATGAATGGACCTCCTTTCGAATCCGGCTGAGCTGATCCGTGGGACGCGCTGCCATCTACGGTCGGCGGAACCCCTCCGGCGATGGCGAGCGCGACGGCAGAACCGCGGGTGTTGTGTTGAGGAACGGCGTACGGACCGGTTCCAGGGGCGGCCCCGCGCGCGGCGTGGCCGATGGAGAGTCCGGCGGCGCTGCCAACGAACCAAGAGCCGGACGGGTCGGCGACCACGACGATAGAGATGCCGCCGACGGCAACCAGGACGGCGGCGAAACGCCCAGCGAGGGCGCGCTCGGAAGGGCCGGAGGCGCGGACAGCGGCGTTGCAGGTGTCTTCAATGAAGGCGCAACAGACGGTGCGAGGGAGGAAGGCAGGCCCGCAAAGCCGGAGCCGGACGACGACGACCACGTGAACAACTGTGGACCGACGGAGGGGCTTTCCGTCGGAGCGGTCGCGCGCGATCGGGACAAATCGCCGCCCAGAGTGTCTGCGGCCAACTTGGAATCGGGGTCAGGGCTGGGCGGCGCGGCCGGGCCGTCCGTACGTTCGGGGGTCGAGCGGGTCGCGGCTGCGCGACCGCCGCGGGGCGGCTCCGCAACCGGTGCGTCCGTGCGCGCAACCGGTTCTCGGGACGCTGTGACGCTCGACGGCGCCGCGGACGTGCTCAGTGACGGCCTTGGCGAACGGGCGCGCTCATCGCCGGAAAAAATCGCGGTGGTTGTGGGATCGGACCGAAGGCCGGCCAACAGATCGCGCCCCATGATCTCGGCGATCTGCTCCGTCTCGCGTTCTGCGCGGTGGGCCTCCTCGGCTTTTTCGCGGACCGACTTCTGCTCCTGCTCCAGTGCGACCAGGTCGCGCGCCATCCAGTTCTGGTCGCCCGTGTCGCTCGTGTCGTCTTCTTCGCCGCTGATTCGTTTCAGCTCACGAGCGAGCCGCTGGTCCGGCGTTAACGTCCAATCGTCCTCGGCCTCCCTGGACGGCCGCCGGACCCGCTCGGGGCGGAGCGGCGGCGGAATGATCCGATGAGTCGTCGATACATCCAAAGATCCCCGCTGGGTGACGGCCGAGGCGTCTAGAGCGGCCGGGGACGAGGCCGCCTTCTCAGGCACGGGGGCTGCGGGCGCTTGGGCCGACGGCTCCACGATCAACTGCTGTTCGTATCGCCGACGGATCCTCTTCTTGAATAAAATCTCGTTTGTGACGCTTCCGTCCGCCGGAGCCGCCGGCTCAGCCGCCCAGACGGCGCTGCCTCCGATCAGCGCGGCCACCAGACTCCTCAGATTGGACGTCGCCGTGCGCATTGCGCATTGTCCTCGCACATCGAAAGTCTACCATGGAGTGCCCTTGATTCAAAAGCCAATTGTGATACAGGCCAACGAGGATGAGTACGGAGTCCGACACGATTGCGGCGATCGCCACGGCTCCCGGCGCCGCCGGCATTGCGATCGTTCGTGTATCAGGACCGGCGGCACTGGCGGTGGCCGACCGCATGTTTGTGTGCGCCGGCGCGCCGCCGTCGCAGCGGTCTAGCCACACCGTCATCCACGGGCGCGTGAGCGGAGCGGCCGGCGAAACGCTTGACGAGGCTCTCCTCCTGATTATGCGTTCTCCGCGTTCCTACACGGGCGAGGACGTGGTGGAGTTTCAGTGTCACGGGGGAACCGTTTCTGCCGCACGAGTCTTGCGACGAGCCATCGAAGTGGGATGCAGAGTCGCCGAGCCGGGCGAGTTCACCAAGCGGGCGTTTCTCAATGGACGGATAGATCTAACCCAAGCCGAGGGGGTTCTCGCACTTATTCAGGCGGGATCCGAGCGAGCGGCCGATGCGGCTCTTCGGCTCCTGCAGGGACACCTCGGGCGAGAAATCAACCGCCTGTACGATCTGGTTGTTACAGCCTCCGCTAACCTCGATGCGAGCCTCGACTTCCCGGAAGAAGACATACCCTCTGAGGTACTGGATGCCGCCCACTCAGGGGCGTTAGAGGCGAGGAATTCGTGTTCAAATCTATTGTCAACATGGAGTTGCGGAAAACTTCTTCGACATGGATTCCGGGTTGTCATTCTGGGTCGAGCGAACGCCGGAAAGTCCACCTTGTTCAACATGCTATCCGGTTCTGACCGGGCAATCGTGTCCCAATACCCAGGGACGACTCGGGATACGATCGAGAGCTGGACCGAAATTCATGGTGTCCAGGTGTGCCTCGTTGACACCGCAGGATTTGCGGACACTGAATGCCCAATTGAGAGCGAAGGGATTCGACGCTCCAGGGCTGAGGCGGATCTTGCGGATATGATCATTTACTGCTGCCCAGCCAATGAGATGTGCGATCAAATGGATTCCAATATCATCGCTTCGTTGCCGCCCAAGCCCACTATCATTGCTTTGACCAAGACGGACATTGCCAGGCCAGATCGTTCTTTGGTTCGAGGAATAACAATCCCGTGCGTGGAGACAACGATCAAAGATCCTTCTGGATCGGTGTGCAGAATCAATGAACAGATCAGAAATTACTTAGAAGGAATTCAATGCTCATATGAGTCGTCGCCGGTTATCATTTCAGAGAGGCATCGGTCCGCGCTGGAGGCTGCGAGGGTATCTTTGGAAGAGGCGATCAGCCTAATGGAGTCAGCTCGAGGGGATGCATGTGTTCTAGCGTCTGAGAGTTTGAAGTCTGCTGCCGATGAACTTGCCAAAATCATTGGCAGATCATATGATGCTGATCTTCTAAACGCAATATTTGGTACATTTTGCATCGGCAAATGAGGACTGAATTCGATGTTGCGGTGATCGGAGGTGGTCACGCTGGAATTGAAGCGGCCCTGGCGTCTTCCCGATTGGGTGCTCGGACTATCCTGGTCACGTTCCGTGTGGACCACATCGGCCGGATGTCGTGCAATCCGTCCATTGGTGGGATGGGGAAATCGCACATGGTTTATGAGCTGGATGCTCTTGGTGGAGAAATCGGGAGGGCGGCGGACTTTTCTTCCATCCATTCCAAGGTGCTGAACACACGCAAGGGCCCTGCTGTCCAGGCCACCCGTGTGCAGTGTGACAAGCGGGCCTACCAAAAGTATATGCAGTCGGTTATCCGGTCACAGCCTGGATTGAGCGTGGTCGAGGGAGAGGTGTCCGAGATCATACATAGAGCGGATCGAGTCCACGGGATCAGATTGGCCTCCGGTGACGAGATCATCTGTAAGTGCGTTGTCGTGTGCGGAGGCACCTCACTGAATGGACGTGTTTTTGTTGGTCCACATTCGGTTCCTTCCGGACGTGCCGGAGATCCGGCATGCTCGCTCTTGGGAAGGTCCATCGTGTCATTTGGGCATAGGGTCGAGCGCCTAAAAACTGGAACACCGCCGCGGTTGCACAGAGATTCTGTGGACTATTCGCGGGCAATGGAGCAGCCAGCAGATTGGCCACCAAGGTTTTTTTCAGTGGTTGGCATGGATGCGTGGAAAGAGTTCCACGTGGAACACTGGAAAGTGGACGTCCCTGCGCTGTTCCACGTGGAACACATACCAGATGATGCGATCCCTTGGGTTCCGGGCTGTGGTCATGTGTCGTGCTTTACAACCCACACCACCGATCGTACTAAGGAGATCGTCGTTCGGAACCTAAAGCGCAGCTCACTATATGGTGGTTTAATCTCTGGCACCGGTGTTCGGTATTGCCCTTCGATCGAGGATAAGTTTGTAAAGTTTCCGGAAAAGCAATCTCACCACGTTTTCATCGAGCCGGAGGGTCGCGATACAGTTCGGGTCTATCCGAATGGAATATCAAACTCACTGCCTTGGGATGTCCAGCAGGAGATGGTACACAGCATACCGTGCTTCGAGCGTGCGTTAATTATCAGGCCTGGATACGCGATCGAGTACGATTTCTTTGACCCGCGCGATCTGAAGCGAACACTTGAGTCGAAAAAAATTGGAGGCCTCTATCTTGCCGGGCAGGTCAATGGAACGACCGGGTACGAGGAGGCGGCGGCACAGGGCTTTTTGGCTGGAGTCAACGCCGCAAAGGCTGCGCTCGGCATGAAGAGCGTCGTATTCGGGAGGGATGAGGCGTACATCGGAGTCCTCGTAGATGACCTCACGACGAAAGGGACGGACGAGCCCTACAGGATGTTTACATCAAGATCTGAATTCCGTTTAATGCTTCGACAAGACAACGCAATTTATCGTCTGCTCGCGAAATCAATCGAAATTGGTGTGCTCGAGGAGAAGTTTATCCACAGGTTTTCAACATCGTTTAATAAGGTTCGATCCGAGATCGATCGCATTTCGAAGATGCTTTCGAAGGGCCAGGCTTTTGATCGAATGCCTTCCGATCCAAGATTCACCTATGAGGATTGTCCAGGCGCCAGGACAGACCTGACCGAGATGGAGCGGAATTTCATTGAGGCTGAGTTCAAATACCGCGGATATATACGCATCGAGCAGTCAAGAGCCGAAAGGATGAGGGCGCTAGAAAATGTTGGAATACCTGATTCGATCGATTATTTCAGAATACCTTCACTTAGAAGAGAAAGCGCAGAGAAACTCTCCAAGGTTCGGCCGGAGAGCCTTGGTCAGGCGCTGCGGATTCCTGGAGTGAACCCGACGGACGTCATGGCGATTGAAGTTTTTTTGAAATATTTACAATAAATAACTTATACGAATTTGTTGCATCGCTGACTTAAAGTCTGGCGGGACCGGGCACTCAAACTCCATTCGTTCGAGCGTGGCCGGATGATGGAAACCTATGCGCCACGCGTGAAGCATTTGTCGGCCAACGCCAAGCCGACGGTTTTGCGCCGTTCGCGAGCCGTACATTGGATCGCCGACGACCGGGTGGCCGATGTGGGCCATGTGAACGCGAATCTGATGGGTGCGACCAGTTTCGATCTGGACAAGGAGGAGACTCCCCGTGTCCGATGTCGCCAACGTGCGGTATCGGGTCCGTGCGAGGCGGCCGTGCATCACTCGGGCGCTCATTTTGTCTCGGCGGCTCGGACTACGCCCGATCAGAGTCTCGATGACACCAGAGGGCGGCTCGGGGTGTCCATACACCAGCGCGAGATATTCTTTCTTGACCTGGCGCGACTTGAACTGCTCGGCGAGCTGTCGGTGGGCCTCTTCGTGTTTCGCAACCACCAGAACTCCGCTGGTGTCGCGGTCAAGCCGGTGCACAATCCCCGGCCGCAGTTCACCGCCCACGCCACGCAGGTCAGGACAATGGTGAAGAAGGGCATGAACCAGCGTGCCGGCTTCGTGGCCGGGAGCGGGATGAATGACCAATCCCGCCGGCTTGTCGAGAACGAGCAGGTGCGGATCCTCAAACAGAATCTTTAGGGGCCGATCCTCTGGAACAAGTGCGATCGGGCGGGCAGCCGGCTCGATCCATTCAATAAGATCACCCGTGGCAATCGTTTGGCGGACCTTGAGCGCCGGCCGGCCATTTACCTTCACAAGACCTTCATTGATCATCGCTTGCCATCTGGATCGCGAATGATTCGGCGCAAGCTTCGCCAAGGCGGTGTCCAGGCGCCCGCCGTCGAGCTCGGGCGGGACGATCAGGCGGCCGGTGTCCGGCGCTGTGTTCCCCAAATCCATGCGAGCAAAGCGCCGGCGGCGAACAGAGCTAGACTCAGCCACTGAGCCACGTGCAAACCGGCCCACACGGCACGCTGGTCACCGCGAATGAATTCAAGCATAAAACGAACAAATGGATACGAAATAAGGTATCCGGCGAAGACCATCCCGGGAGTACATCCTCGGATGTACATACGAGTGAGAGCGGCGTAGATGACGAGGTTGGCTGCGGCCTCCATGAGCTGGACGGGCCAGCGCCCACCGAGCCAGTCGCACGCACAAGTTAGCGCCTGCCCATAGCAGCCGCACGATGCGCGCCGAGCTGCTCCGCGAACTAGGTCGCACGCACCAGTTAGCGCCTGCCCATAGCAGCAGCCATTGAGAAAACAACCGACACGGCCGAAGGCATGCCCCAGCGGCAAAGCGGTGACAATGAAGTCCGCGTAGCGCCGCCAAGGAATCCTCTGCAACGTGGCGTGCACACTCAATGCCGCGGCGGCTCCGAACGCGCCCCCGTAGAAGATCAGTCCGCCGTGATCGATCCGGATGATTTCGAGCCACTGTCCCGCAAACTGTGACCAGTTGGCCGCCACATATGCCACACGAGCCCCGACCAAACCGCCGAGCATCGCAACGAGCACCATATTGGAGACGAGCGGCTCGTCGAAGCCCGCCCGCCGCCCCAGCCGGCGCAAGTGAGCCCATGCCGCCCCGAGGCCCACTGCGACCCACACGCCGTACCAGTAGATGGGCTTGCTGCCGATGTAAAAGCAGACCCGATCCATGGGCCGATCGTACGGTCAGCACACTGCGGGGACAAGCCAAACCGAGCGAATTCTTGCGGCAGCCGAACCGGCCGGCACGGCCGCTTCGTCGCAGGCGGGGACCCACCTCTCCTGGCCGGACGCCCCGCCGACATCCGTTCGCGCGGCAGATCAGGTTTTCTGCTCAGGAGCGTCGGAGTCGGTTTCGTCCGGCTTGTCCGACTTTGCAAGCTCTCGCTCGCCTTCCTCGCGCCCTTTTTTGAATTCGCTCAGGCTGCGACCAAGTGCGCGAGAAATCTCCGGGATCTTTTTGCCGCCGAACAGAAACACGACCAGCAACACGATCACTAGAACTTGCCACGGCCCGACGTTGCTCGGACTGATGAATGCCGTCAATGCCATTGCCATCTCTCCCGGCAGCCGGTCACGGAGGCCCGGCGATCCAGTCACCAGGCTCCGGCCAGCCATCCACAATTTCTGCAATCACGAGATCGCCATCCGCGCGCCCGGAAATCCGCACCCGGCCGATCTCGCGGCCTCCGCCGCGAGCCAGCGGCACCACGGCGCCCACTGGCGGTGCCAGCACGCATTCCAACACGACCCACCCCTGGTCGGGTCGCGACCTCAACACACGGCCGGCCGGCCGCCACGCCACGACCTCTGCCACCGCATCGGCTGGCGGCCGACTCGGGGACGCGCATCCGCATAGGACCACGACTCCCGCGATCATTACCCGCGCCCGCAGCCCACGCCTCATCGCCGCGTTCATGGCTCGGCGGTCCGGCGGGGCAGCCAGTCGCGCAGCGGACACTCTCCGCACTTGGGTGAGGGCCGGCACCACCGTTTGCCGAGCGCGACCACCAGCGCATGGTACTCGTTGTAGAGCCGCGTGTCACGACGCAACGCCGCCGTAAACCGCGCCGCAAGGCGGTCATAGTCCTCGTGCGACAGCGCCCACCAGTGTCGTGCCATGAACCGCCGTGTATAGGCATCGACGACAAAAACCGGGCGCCCTAGCGCATACAGGAGAATGCTGTCGGCGGTTTCAGGCCCGATGCCGTGGACCGCGATCAATTCGGCGCGGAGCTGGTCGGTCGGCCGGTGTCGCAACCGATTGGGCCGGCCGCCGGCGCGGCGCTGAAGCCACTGCGCGAACGCCAGCAGGCGCCGCGCTTTGACGCGCGGATAGCCGGCGGGCCGGATCAAGGCCGCGAGCGTCTCCACGGACATGCCCACCAGACGGCCTGCCGACAGCGCTCGGGCGCGGCGCAGGTTGGCGATCGCGCGCTCGACGTTCGTCCACGCTGTGTTCTGCGTGAGCACCGCGCCCACCATCACCTCGAACGGCGTGCGGGCTGGCCACCAGTGCTGCGGACCGAGCACACGGTAGAGCGTCTCGAACACCTCGGCGGCGGGGAACGGCCGCACTCTTTGACTTGTGGATCGGGATCGCATTGAATGCCAACAACCGCGCCATGCTATCCGATGGCCGGTTCGGACAACACACCCAATGAAGCTGCGATTCGACGGCGGCGCCGACACGGTGACCGGATCACTCGTTCAGATTGAGGTCAACGGCCGCCGCGTACTGCGGGATTGCGGCCTGTTTCAAGGGCCGCGCCGCCTCGCCTTCGAGCGCAATCGTTCGTTTCCATTCGCCGCCACCGAGGTTTCGGCGGTGATTCTCTCGCACGCGCACATTGACCACTGCGGCAATTTGCCGTCGCTGGCGCGCGCCGGATTCGAGGGGCCGATTCATGCCACGCATGCGACCGTCGATCTGTGCGGGATCATGCTGCACGATGCCGCGCACATCCAGGAGCAGGACGCCGCCTACCTGAACCAGAAGACCAACCGCCGCGGGCTGCCGCCGGTTGAGCCGTTGTACACGACAGCGGATGCGGATGTGGCGTTGAGATGGCTGCGCGGTCACGCCTACGACGAACCCGTCGAGGTGGCGCCGGGCGTGACCCTGACCGGCGTGGAGGCGGGCCATGTGCTGGGCGCGGAGCTTTCGGTGTTGGACGTTGAAGAGAACGGACGGCGGCAACGCGTCGTGTTCGCCGTGGATCTGGGCCGCCGCAACCTGCCTCTGCTCCGCGATCCGGAGGTGGTGGCCGATGCCGACCTACTTGTGATCGAAAGCACCTACGGTAACCGCGATCACGCCGATGCGCGGACGGCCCGCGCGCGCCTGGGCGAGGTGGTGCGTACCACGCTCGGCCGCGGGGGTAAGCTGTTCATTCCCTCGTTTGCGCTCGAACGCACCCAGGAAATTCTCTACCACCTGCACGCGCTGGAGGCCGAGGGCGCCCTCGGGCGGGTCTGCGCCTATGTGGACAGCCCCATGGCCGGCGCCGTCACGCGCGTGTTTGAACGGCATCTGGGTTTGTTCGACGAGGAGGCGCACGAGCTCCATCGCCGCATGGGGTCGCTGTTTCCGCCTTGGGTCCGGTTCACTTCGACGGTGGACGAGTCGAAACGAATCACCGCCTCCGACGCGCCCTGCATCGTGCTCGCCGGCTCGGGCATGTGTGAACATGGTCGAATCCTCCACCACTTGAAGCATGGCATCGAGAACCCGCGCAACGCGATTGCCATCGTCGGATTTCAGGCCGCACACACGCTCGGACGCCGCCTTGTCGAGGGGGAAAAACGCGTGCGCGTCTTCGGCGACGAGTTCACCGTCCGCGCCGAGGTGCACGTGCTGAACGCGTTCAGCGCGCACGCCGATCGGCGCGAACTGATCGAATATGTGCGGGCGGCGCGCCCCCGCCGCATCGTGCTGGTCCACGGTGAGGACGGCGTTCGGGCGGCGCTCGCAGAGGCGCTGCGCGCCGAACAAACGGCCCCCGTGTTTCTGCCGGCGGCCGGCGATGTGGTCGAGCTGTGAGCGGATGTTCATCCCCGAGGGCGGAGAATCGAGAATGAAGATGGCGCTCAGAGGTGTGAGCTGTCTCGTGGCGGCGGTCCTCACCGATGCGTCCGTGTGGGCGGGCAGCGGATGGAGCGATTCGCCGGTTCGGTTTCCCGAAAGCGGTGCGTTGCCGGTCATGTACCCGCTGGATTCGACGACTGAGTCGTTCCCCTGCGAGCCGGGGTGCGCGCTGTTCACGTCCCCCGGCCGCAGCCGCGCACAGGTTGCCCGGATTCAGGCCGAGATGCCCCGCGGTCGGTGGACGACGCCGTCCAACGACGGGCGCGGGCTCGAGCGGACGCGCCGCATTTTGACCGAGGGGGGGACGCTCCACGTCTTTGCGCTCGGCGACAGTATCGTGAACGACATGATGCGGTCCGGCTGGCTCCACGGCCTGGCCGAGGCGTGGCCGAAGGCGCGCGTGCGCGGCACGGTGCTCGTGCGCGGCAGCACGGGGTGCTGGTACTACCGCGAGGACGAACGCGTCGCGCGATACATCGTTCCCCACCGGCCGGACCTCCTCCTCATCGGCGGCATCAGCCAGCGCGGCGACGCGGAGTCGGTGCGTGCGGTGATCCGACAGTTCCGTGCCGGGTGCCCAGAGGCGGAGGTTCTGTTGTTGACCGGCGCGTTCGGCGATGTGGATCCGCGCGATGAAGAGGCGCTCGCCCGCGCGCCCGATTCCGGCACTGGCACCTGGGGCGCGACGCTGCGCCGCCTCGCCGACGAGGAACATTGCGCATTCCTTGACCTCACATCGCCGTGGGGCGAGTACATCCGATCCAGCGGCCTACACCCGCACCGCTTCTATCGCGACCGGGTTCATGCCAACGAGTTCGGCGAACAGATTCTGGGACGTATCCTCGTTGCGTTCTTCACCCCGGACGACGCCGCCTTCGCGCCGCGGCTGGAATGGTTCCAAGATCTGAAACTCGGCTTCATGCTGCATTGGGGACCCTACAGCCAGTGGGGCTGCATCGAGTCGTGGCCACTGGTGCCGGCCGACACCTGGGCGCGGCCCGACGACCTCCCCGCTTGGGTCGAACGCGGCCGCGATCTCGAGCGCTTTCGCCGCGACTACCAGGCGTTGCCGACAACGTTCAATCCGGTGCGCTTGGATCCCGACCGCTGGGCCGAGGAGGCGAGCGCCGCCGGCATGCGCTACGTCGTGTTCACCACGAAACACCATGATGGGTTCTGCATGTTCGATACGCGCACGACGACCAACCGTATCACCGCGTCGCATGTCCCATTCCACGCTCATCCGCGCTCCAACGTGGTGTTGGAGGTGTTCCGCGCGTTCCGCGACCGCGGCTTCGGCATCGGTGCCTACTTCTCGAAGGCGGACTGGAGCCATCCCGCCTACTGGGATCCCGAGCGGACGATCACGGATCGAAACCCGAACTACGACCCACTGGCCGAACCGGAGCGGTGGGCCCGGTTCGTCGCGTTCACCCATGCGCAAGTCGAGGACCTCATGACCGGTTACGGTCCGGTGGACATTCTCTGGCTCGATGGCGGACAGGTGCGCCCCCCTCAACAGGACATCCGAATGGATGATCTGGTCGCAATGGCTCGCCGCCATCAGCCCCAGCTGATCGTGTGCGACCGCACCGTGGGCGGCCGCCACGAGCAGTATCGTACCCCGGAGCAGGAAATCCCCGACGGCCCGCGGCCGTTCGTGTGGGAGACGTGCATGACGCTCGGGACGCAATGGTCGTTCAAGCCCAACGACCATTACAAGAGCGTCCGCGAGCTCGTGCACATTCTCGTGGATATCGTTGCGAAGGGCGGCAACCTCCTGCTCAACGTCGGTCCGCAGCCCGATGGCGAGTTGCCCGCGCAGGCGGTCGAACGAATGCGCGGTCTCGGGCGATGGCTCTCGGCCCATGGAGAAGCCCTCTATGGGACGCGTCCGCTGGCACCGTTCCGTGACGGCCCCTTCGCCTTCACGACGCGCGGCGGCCGGATTCACGCCATCCGATTGCTCGCGGAGAACGAACCCCCCCTGCCCGCCACGCTTACCATCCGGACCCGCTACCGCCCAGTGGAGGGGGCGGCCGTGCGAATGATGGGCGTCACCGCACCTCTCTCCTGGCGCACGGAATCCGACGACACGATCACCGTCGAGCTGCCCGAGCCGGTCCGAACCGCGCCTCCCGACTCCCTGGCGGTGGTGATCTACTGGCATGAGCCGGGCTCAACGGGCGGCCCACTGTGACTGTGATCGAGGCCGAGCCCGCGGGTGAGGGGTCTTCATACGGACTGCATCCTTCGAAGGGACGACGTTGCCGCGACCTTTTGCGCTCCGCCAGTGCCATCATGTGAATCCGGGCCGCAGCCCGGCCCTGTACTGGCCTCATTGCCGCCGCCGCCGGCGGCGCCGAAACAGAACCTCGCCGTGTCTCGTCATCCGCCCATCGCCGCCGGCGCGGAACGAGCCGTTGACTCGAGCTCCATCACGAGCTGGGCAAACTTCGCGGGCACTGCGATCTACCGCACTCCATTGGAGGTGCCGCCCAACACAGAACTCGAGTGTCTGGACCTAGATGTAATCCATGAACTCTCCGAGGTCACCCTCAACGGCCGGCCGATCGGCGTGCGCGGGAATGGCGCATACCGTCACCACCCGTCCCAACCGCTCGTGCCGAGCCGCCACGAACTCGGGGTCAGAGTGACGACCGTGATCGGCAACGGGCTGAATTGGCTCGCGGACAGTTCGATTGCGCGCGCTCGACCGCCCAAGTTCCGGCCCGCCCCACAAGCTTGCTCGGCCCCGCTCATTTCTGCCCTTCGCCATCAGCCAGTCCGCGATGCGATCAAGGCTTTGGCCGAGACTAGCCGGGGAGGCGTATGCCCGGCGCCGTTGGGTCCATGCGGCAACCTCACCGATCCACCGCGTATTCGCACACCTCTCAAATTTGAGATGCGGCGCCGGGGAGGTCTGCGCGAAGCGCCGTCAGCGTTGGCGACTACGCGAGGATGGCGCCGCGGCTGGCGTTCGTTGCATGCGCCGCGTAGCGCGCCAGCCAGCCGCTCGTGAAGCGCGGAGGCGGAGGCGACCACGCGCGACGCCGCTCGGCGAGCTCCGCCTCGGAGAGCGCAACCGAGAGCCGCCGGGCCGGAATGTCCAACTCGATGATGTCGCCGTCCCGCAGCAGCCCGATCGGCCCACCCTCGGCGGCCTCGGGCGACACATGGCCCACACACGCGCCGCGCGTGCCGCCACTGAAGCGGCCGTCGGTGATCAGGGCAACCTTGTCGCCAAGACCGCGCCCCATGATGTAGCTTGTCGGGGCCAGCATT
This sequence comes from uncultured bacterium, assembly GCA_938010045.1. Classification (GTDB taxonomy): domain Bacteria; phylum Verrucomicrobiota; class Kiritimatiellia; order PWTM01; family PWTM01; genus CAACVY01. The sequence continues at coordinate 109,907 of CALLFZ010000026.1, read as the reverse complement.
TCCTGCATGCCGGGGCCACCTTTGGGGCCCTCGTAACGGATGACGACCACATCCCCCGCTTTGACGCGGCCAGCCAAGATGCCCTCGCACGCGGCCTCTTGCGAATCGAAGATCACCGCTGGGCCGCGGTGCACGAGCATGCGCGGATCCACGCCGGCGGTCTTCACGACCGCGCCCTGTGGCGCAAGGTTGCCGCGAAGAATGAAGAGTCCACCCTCGCGGCTGTACGCGCGCTCGAGCGGCCGGATGCAGTCCGGATCGCGAAGTTCGGCCTTCGCAATTGTCTGCCCAATCGTGCGCCCCGTAACGGTCTTCGCGCGAAGGTGCAGAAGACCCTCCACTTTCGAAATCTCCCTCAAAATCGCCGACACCCCGCCCGCTCGGTCCACATCCTCGATGTGATACACGGAGGAAGGCGAAACCTTGCAGATGTTCGGCGTCCGCTTCGAAAGCTCGTTGATGCGGTCGAGGTCGTAGTCCACACCCGCCTCGTGCGCCATCGCAAGGGTGTGGAGCACGGTGTTCGTGCTGCCGCCCATCGCCATGTCAAGGATGAAGGCGTTGTCAATCGCCTCACGCGTGACGATGTCCCGCGGACGGGGACCGTCGTTCAGCGCAAGACGAACCGCGAGCCGGCCAGCCGCGCGCCACAATCTCCGCCGTGCCGGATTTGTGGCCAACACCGTGCCATTACCCGGCAGCGCCAAGCCGATCGCCTCGAGCAGGCAGTTCATCGAGTTGGCGGTGAACATGCCCGAACACGAGCCCGCGCCAGGACACGCCGAACATTCGAGCTGACGCAGCTCCTCCTCGCGGATCCGACCGGCCGCGTACGCTCCGACGGCCTCGAAGACGGAAATCAGGTCCGTCACGCGCCCATCCGGCAGCCGCCCGGCCGCCATCGGGCCTCCACTGACGAACACCGTCGGGATGTTCGCGCGCAAGGCCCCCATGATCATGCCCGGGATGATTTTGTCGCAGTTCGGCACGCACACCATCGCGTCAAAACAGTGCGCAGCGACCATCGTCTCTACACAGTCGGCGATGAGCTCGCGGCTCGGCAGCGAATACTTCATACCGGTGTGGCCCATCGCGAGCCCGTCGCAGATGCCAATCGTGTTGAACTCGAACGGTGTGCCGCCCGCCTGAACGATCGCGCGCTTGATGATCGCGCCGACCTTGTTCAGATGCACATGGCCCGGAATCACATCGGTGTAGGCATTGCAGACCGCGATGAACGGTCGCCGGATGGCCTCGTCGTCCAGACCGGTTGCCCGCAACAGGCTCCGGTGTGGCGCCCGCTCGATTCCCTGTTTGATCGTATCGCTGCGCATAACCCTCTCCCGCGGCTCCGCCGCCCATCTGGCGGCCGGCGTTCAGAGCAGCCAGTCTACTCCCGGCGGATCGCAACGTGAAACCCGAATCGGTATGCTCCCATCTCATCGGTGGGCGGCTCAAATCTCCGCGAGCACCGTGCCAAGCGCCCTGCAGTCGCCGTGAACCTAACGCGGCGCCCTCCAAGTTGCCGAACGCCTCTCGGGTGGTTGATCACCCGGCCGACGGCCCTGGCTCCGGCCACCGCCATGATCGCCGCAGCGGGCCAACTTGGGAACCGTCTGTCCCGAGCAAGAGCGGGGCTGTGGCCATGGTTCGGGCATGCTGCACGACATGCTCAGGCCGCGGTGGTTTCGCGCCGCGCCCGCTCTCGGTGGCGGCTGCGCGATGGCGTTCAGCCGGAACAGCAGCAGGTCCTTCACCGATCCCCGTGTGGGCGGGTCTGTACGACGTCGGTCACCTCCGGTCGCAAATGGGCTGAGATGCCATGCCCATATCTCGGAACGCGAACGGAAGCGATATCCTCGCCAATCCGCACGACCGTACTCGGGCCGTTCGTTGGCAAGTCCAAACACTTCGTTTCCCCAACGCCGTCCTGCTCGGCGCGTCACTCGCAGGGGCGTCGTGACCATGTCCGGCACGTCCGACCGCGGCGGACGACGGATCCAGAACGATGCGGTTCGACGGGATCGAGCCTGGCTCCTACACAACGTCTACGGGTTGCAGGTTCTTCCCCGGCGAGGTGGTGTCGGTTGGGTGGAGCTGGGGCCACCGGGCGCCGTCTGCGAAGGCGCGCGATGGCGCGGGAGGAACCGGACCAGCGCGAGGCCGGCCGCCGGCAGCGCGAACGCCAGCACCACCGCCCAGCGCAGGCCGAGCGGATCGGCGCTCTGCGCCCCCGCCCACGCATACACCGCGCAGATCGGCAGTGTGCCCGCAGCGGAGAGCGCCACAAACGTGGCCGGCGGCATGCCGGTGAGGCCCGCAGCGCAACTGACGAGTTCGGTGAGCATCGGTACGCTGCGGCTCACGATGATTGCCCACGCTCCGTGCCGGCGCACCCAGGCCTCCACGCGGACCGCTTCCGATCCCCCAACGGTCCGGCGAAACCACTCGCGTCCGTACCGGCGGCACAGACCGTAGCCGAGCAGGGCCGAGGCCATTGCGCCGCCCATGGACACGAAGGTTCCCGTCGCAATGCCGAGCACCGCGCCGGAAAGCGTCATCAAAATGCTCGATGGAGTCGGCAGCACCAAATCGAGCGCCAGGAGACCTGCGATCAGTGCGGCCGCGGCCATACGTCCCCCCGTGCCGCTTCGGACGGCCTCGATCATCCGGCTCACGCGCGCCTCGTCGGTCCAGCCCGCCGCCGAGGCGGCCAGTGCAAACAGCGCCATGACCGCGAGCGCGGCGATCGTCCAAACAAGAATTCGCTTCATGTCATCTGGGCGGACACGGGGGGCGGCTCATGCGTCGTGAGAGCATGCAAAGTTGAGCGAACGAGCGGCGGGTCTCATGCGTTCCGATACGCGGCCTGCGGCATCAAGGCGCCGTTCCGCCCGGAGGCTCCCCGCGCTGCAGAATTCTCTGGATGCGATGCATGAGGCGGCTGGCGCCCTCCGTCACGGCCTGTACTCCCGAGGCGGTGCCTTCGCCGAGCGCCTGCGCGCCCCTCACCCCCTCTTCGATTGCCGCCGAGACACCCTTTAGGCCGAGGCCGCCGAGCGTTTCGGCCACGTCCAAGCCCGCGTGAGCAAGATCGCCCGCGCCGGCCGTCACCGCTTGGCCCACTCCTTTTGTAATTGCTGCGAGCACTTGCGAAATAGCCGACGCGACCGTCAGAGGGTTCTGTTCGCCGCCGAGATTGGTCAGTTCGATCCGGTCCAACGGCAGTTCAACGCCCCGCCCGCCTGTCAGCGACGCGGCGAATTTGAGGCGGACGTCCTCCATTACCACCTTTCGGATCACCACTCGGCGGCCTGGATGGGGACCGCCGTCTGCAGTGCCACCCGCGGGCGGCGGCGAGGTGGAGCCGCGCGAGAGGTTCTCACTCAATGCCCCGAGGTTGCTTCGTCGCCCGGTGGTCTCGTAGGTCAACCGCACGCCCCGGATGGTGACCGCATCAACGATCGCGGGATCGGCGAGCAGCGCTGCTGGCCGGGCCTGTACCACGAGATGCCCAACTTCAACGAGCCGGTCGGATTTGAAGCCGGGCGGATTCCCGATGTGAAGTCCGCCGAGCTCCATCTGACCACGCAGGGGCCTCACGGTGACGTCGGACAACGACACCGGCACCCCGAGGAGTGCAGGGCCGACGGTGTTCACCGTGGACCGCACGATCGGTCCCAGGGCGGCCACGACGAGCAGCAACGCCACGATCAGCGTACCGGCCGCGCCTACCAACACTTTCCAGCCGCGTTCCATTCGCTTCCCGAGGGCCGAGGCTTCTTCGGCTCCGCACACTATCGCCCCGTCCTAGGCCTGCGGCAACCATCCGTACACCCTAGACTCCGGAGGCCATGGCACGGGGCGAGGCTGACGGCGGTTTGTCGCGCTCGGATGGGGCACCCTGGGTGCGGGCCCAGGCGGTACCGCGCATCGCGCGACACGGCACGCGAACGAGGTGGTTCGGCCGACTCTGCGGGGGAGACCGCCTTCAACAAGGGCGGCGACACGGCGGTTGTTCTCGCCGTGCTCGGTGATCGCAGCATGATGTTGTCCCGTTCGGCGCTGGCTGCACTGCGCCGGCCGATATCCGCGGGCGGCCATAGCTGCGGCCGGTGCGATGCCGTCCGGAGTGGCCGGCTCGTTGAGGTTCCGGCGCTCGGCCGGCCTCAGACGGCGGAGCCGCGCCAGTGGAGCTTACGGCGTAGAACATCGAAGTAATCGTCGCCCGGCAAATGCAGAAGCCGCAGCGTGTGGGGGGATTTCTGAATGCGAACCCGGTCGCCCTCGGCGATCCGGTGGTGGTCCTGACCGTCCACCGCGAGGATCAGCTCTTTGCTCGACCGCAGCGAAACGACGTCGATGCGGTGGCTGTCGGGCACGACCATCGGGCGGTGGCTGAGCGTGTGCGGGCAGATCGGGTTCACGACCATCACGGCCGCTTCGGGATGGACAATCGGCCCGCCCGCCGACAGCGAATGCCCCGTACTGCCGGTGGGGGTGGAGACGATGAGGCCGTCGCATGCGAACACGCCCACCGGCCGATCGTTCATCCAAAGTTCGAGTGCGACGATCCGCGACGTGTCGCCCCAGCCCAACACCACGTCGTTCAACGCGCAGTAGCTGCCGGCCACCACGCCGTTGCGGAACACTGTGGCCTCCAGTTGCGCGCGACGCGATACATGGCACGATCCCTCGGCCATGCGCTGCAGCGCTTCGTCGAGATACTCGAGGGGCACGCTGGCCAGAAACCCGAGGCTGCCGAGGTTGACGCCCATCAGGGGTACGTCGCGGCCGCAGAGGCGGCGGGCGGCCTGCAGCATCGTGCCATCGCCGCCCATGGCGATCATCGCGTCGAGCCCGTCGGCGAACCGATCCGGCGGCACCCGCTCGATCGAGGTGGAGTGCTCGGCGGTGTCGTCGCAGGCGACGAGCGTCCAGCCGGCGGAATGTGCGAACCGTACGACGGCGGCGATGGCCTCGTCCACGGCGGGCTTACCGGTGTTCGCTGTCAGCCCGATGCGCCTCACGGTCGCCTCCAGGCGGCGAGAAACTCGACATTGCCGGCGGGCCCCCGCAGAGGCGATGGCACCACGCCGACCCATTCGAGACCCAACGAGTCTACACCGAACGCACGAATCTCGTCCACGACGCGCGCCCGGACGCGCTCGTCCTGCACCACGCCGCCCCGTTTGACCTCGCGCCGGCCCGCCTCGAATTGCGGCTTGATGAGCGTCACGATCCACGCGTCGGCCTCCAGCAGCGGGGGGAGAACCGGGAGGATGAGCCGCAGAGAGATGAACGAGACGTCCACGGCGGCGAAGCCGGCGCGCTCGGGCAGGTCGCTCGGCGCCAGATCGCGCGCATTGACGCCCTCCATCACCACCACCTGCGGATGGCGCCGCAGCGACCAGTGAAGCTGCCCCCGGCCAACATCTACCGCGTACACACGCCGCGCGCCGCGCCGCAGCAGGCAGTCGGTGAACCCGCCGGTCGAGGCGCCGATGTCGAGTGCCACCCGATCGCGCACATCGAGCGGAAAGGCCGTGAAGGCGGCGTCGAGCTTTTCCCCGCCGCGGCTGACAAACGCGGGCGGTTCAACGAGCTCGATGTTCGTATCGGGGCGGATGGTCCGCGCGGCTCGACGCTCAATCTGCCCATCCACGCGCACGCGGCCGGCGAGGATCAGACGCTGGGCGAGCGCGCGGCTCTCCACCAACCCCCGACGCGCCATCTCGAGATCGAGCCGTGGCCGACGGTCCGCGCCGCCCTCATTCGAGGTCGTCATCGGTCAACTGATCGGGCATGCGGTCGGTCGTGACAGGCAGCCGGAGGATTTGCCGCCCGCGCCGAACCTCGAGTTCCAGCGTGGCGCCGATCGGCTTGCTCAACAGCGCGCGCAGCAGGTCATGCGAGCTGGAGATGGGCTGGCCCGAAATGCGGAAGATGATATCGCCCGCTCGCAGACCTGCGCGCGCGGCGGGCGTGTGGCGGAAGACCGCCGCCACGCGGATCCCGCGCGGCTGGCCCGCCTCGGCGGGCCCTTCGATCTCGTCCCATGCGATCCCGAGCCACGGCCGCTCGAACCGGCCGGTACGGCGCAGCGACTCGGCCACGCGCCGCGCGAGGTTCACGGGCACCGCGAACCCGATGCCGATGTTGCCCTGGGAGGCGCCACTGGTCTGGATCACCGCGTTGATGCCGACCATGCGCCCGTCGAGATCCACGAGCGGTCCGCCGCTGTTGCCGGGATTGATCGGCGCATCGGTCTGGATGAAGTCTTCGAACGGCAGCACTCCGACCGTCCGTCCCTTCTGACTCACAACCCCCATCGTGACGCTGCCGGCCAGGTTGAAGGGCGAGCCGATCGCAATCACGATTTCGCCGACGCGCAGCGCATCCGAGTCGCCGAACTCGATCGGCGTCAATGTCCGGCCGTCCGAGACGTCCACTTTCAACAGGGCCAGATCGGTTGTCGGATCCGTGCCGACGATCCGCGCCTTCAGTTCGGTCTGGTCGTTCAGTACGACGGTGATCTCCTCCGCGCCCGCGACCACGTGGCGGCTTGTCAGCACATACCCCGCGCGGTCAATGATCATCCCCGAGCCTTGGCCGGAGAGAATCTGCGGGATCATCAGCCGCCGCCCGAAGAACAGATCGTAGGCGCGGAGGTAGCGCGTGGCCTCGGTGCGTACGACGACGACGGAGGGCATGACCCTCGCGACGGTGTCCGCGATCTCCCGGCTGAGTTGCTTCGCGAGCCCAGGGCTGGCGGCCTGCGCGACGCCGGCCAGCACAGTGATGGCCGCCACAACGACATGGATCATTCGTTTCATCGTCCTTCGTCCCTCCCTACTCTGAGTTTGACCCCGCCGACCGCGTTCGCGTTCAGCCGGCTGCGGGCGCTTCGCCGCCGCCGCCGTCCGGCGGAAACGGCACGGCGGCATCCTGCCCGTTCCGCTGCACGAGCATCTCGATGCGGCGTTCGATCTCATCGAGGCGGCGGTGGCACAGCTTCACCAGCTCGGCGCCCTCTTCGAAATCCGTCATCAGCTCGTCCAGGCGGGTTTGGCCGGACTCCATCCGAGTGACGATTTGCTCGAGGCGTTGAAGTGCCTCCTCGAACGTTAAGTCTCCGACGGGCTTTGGGGTCGGCATGGTCGGCTCCTGGGCGGGATGTGCCCTCTCATGAGTGTGTGCTATGTATCCTGATCTGGACGACATCGGAGTCAATCTCGGCGCCGGCGGTCTGCGTGCGCAGGCGCTCGCCCGCGGCGGGCAGGTCATCGGCGCTGACGAGGCGCCCGTCTGCGCGGCGGGTGATCGTGTAGCCGCGGCGGAGGACCGCGGCGGGATCGAGCGCAAGCCGCCTGGCGTCGAGATGTCGGCACTGCTCGCGGCGCTGCTCGAGCCGGCGCCGGAGCGCCTGTTCGAAGCGCGAGATCGGGTACGCGGCCAGCGCGGCGCGAGCGCGGGCGGCGCGGCCGGCGAGCGTTTCGCGCAGTCGCGAGTGGAGATCGTCGAGTCGCTGACGTAGCCGGGCGAGGCGGCCGCGCAACGCGATCGCGTAGGCGCCGTGAAGATCGCGCAGGCGCGCGCGAAGGTCCGATAGCGCGTGCGCGGTAGCCCGCCGAAGACGCCGGTCGAGCTGCGCGATGCGATCCTCGAAGTCCGCGCGCGGGACGACGGCGCGTTCGGCGGCGGCCGAGGGCGTCGGCGCGCGCAGATCCGCGGCGAAGTCTGCGAGCGTGAAATCGGTCTCATGGCCGATGCCGGTAATCACTGGACGCGGACAGCGGGCGACGGCGCGGACGACCTGTTCATCGTTGAACGCCCAGAGGTCCTCGATGCTGCCGCCGCCGCGCGCGAGGATGACGAGGTCCACGCCGGGCCAACGGCCGATGCGCTCGAGCGCGGCCGCGATTTCCGCGCCGGCACCCTCACCCTGAACGCGGCAGGGGCTAATGACGATGTGCATATTCGGGAAACGGCGGCCGAGCACGTTCAGGATGTCGCGCAGCGCAGCGCCAGCGGGAGAGGTGACGACGCCGATCGTGCGCGGCAGCAGGGGCAGCGGTCGCTTGCGCTCGGGCGCGAAGAGCCCTTCCGCGGCGAGCTTCGCCTTGAGCCGCTCGAAGGCCTCCCAGAGCGCGCCGCGGCCGGCGGGGGCCACGTCGTGGACCCGAATCTGGTAGCGGCTGGAGGGCTCGTAGGTGCCGACTTCCCCGCTGAGCCGCACTTGCTGGCCGTCGGCCAGCCGGGCGGCGATCGCGGTTTGGCGGCGCGCGAACCACACGGCGTCAATTCTCGCGGTGCCCGCCGGGTCATTGAGCGAGAAGTACATGTGCCCCGAGGGCTGGCGGCGCAGCCCCGAAATCTCGCCCTCGACAAGCACCGGGTCCGGAAACCGGCCTTCGATAGCGGCGGTGATCAAGGCGGCGAGCTCTGCGACGCGGTAGATCCGCGGGCCCTCGGGCGCTGCCGGCAGGGGCAGGGCGTCGTCAGTCGGCCTGGACAGGCTCATCCAACCACTCCTGCACTCGACGGATGCTCTCTGCGCGTCCAGCGTCGGCGATGTCCACGACCACGCCGTCCAGCCGAGCGCGTCCGCGGGCGATCTTGAAGCGGCGCGGCATGCCGGTGAGGAACTTGACCATGACCGACGGAATGTCGCGGCCGATAATGGAATCGGCGGGGCCGGTCATGCCCAGATCCGAAATGAAGGCCGTGCCGCCGGGCAGAATGCGTTCGTCGGCGGTTTGGACGTGGGTGTGCGTGCCGGCGACGAGCGCCACGCGGCCATCGAGGTGCCAACCCAGTGCAGCTTTTTCGGAGGTAGCCTCGGCGTGGACATCTACGACCACCGGTCCGTGGGGTTCGGGCAACTCGGCCAGCAGCCGGTCGGCGGCGCGGAATGGGCAGTCGGGGATCGGCTGCATGAACACGCGGCCGAGGAGGCTGACGATGGTCAGCGGGCCGGCGGCCGTGGAGATGGTCGTTGATCCACGGCCGGGGCACCCCGGCGGTAGGTTCGCGGGCCGCACGAGCCGGGGCTCGCGATCGAGCCATGGCTCGAGGTCTTTCTGGTCAAAGACATGGTCGCCAAGAGTGATCGCGTCAATACCAGCGCGAAAGAGCTCGTCGGCGAGTGGCGGCGTGAGGCCTTGGCCGCCAGCCGCGTTTTCGGCGTTCGCGACGACGGCATCGGGCCGCCAGGTGTCGCGCAGGCGCGGCAGCAGATCGCATACCGCTCTGCGGCCAGGTGTACCGACGATATCGCCGATCATCAGAATGCGCATGGGGCGTCTCCGCACACGGGTTCAGTGGACATACTCGACGCAGCGGGTCTCACGGATCACGGTGACCTTGAGCTGGCCGACCACGGAGGCCTCGGCGCGCAGCCGCCGCGCTACGTCCCGCGCCAGAATCAACGCTTGGTCGTCGCTGACCTGGCCCGGATCCACGAACACCCGGATCTCTCGGCCGGCATGGACGGCATAGCACTGGCGGACTCCCGCGATACCGCCCGCGATTTCTTCAAGGCGGGCCATGCGTCGCAGGAACGCCTCGGTGGATTCCGAGCGCGCGCCGGGGCGAGCGGCGGTGATTGCGTCCGCCGCGGCTGCAAGCGCGGCGTATGTGTGGGTGGTGGGGCTGTCGTGGTGATGGGCAGCGACGGCCTCCCACACCTCGGGCGGCTCTCCATGCGCGCGGAGCAGGTCGGCCCCGATCGTCGCGTGCGGACCCTCGACTTTGTGGGTCAGCGCCTTGCCAATGTCGTGGAAGAGCCCGACGCGCCGCGCGATCGCTGGATCGAGACCCAGTTCGGCGGCGAGCATCCCCATCAGGTGTGCCATTTCGATCGAGTGGCGCAGTACGTTTTGTGAGTAGCTTGTGCGGAACTGAAGGGTGCCGATCACGGGGATCAAGTCCGGGTGCACACCGGTGATCTGCAGCTCTTCCAGCGCCGCCTCGCCGGCTTTGCGAATGAGATCGGCGACCTCGCCACGGACCTTCGCGGCGACTTCCTCGATGCGGGCCGGGTGAATCCGGCCGTCCGCGACCAGTTCCTCGACGATGCGGCGGGCGATTTCGCGCCGTACGGGATCGAATGTGGAGATCACGATCGTGCGCGGTGCTTCGTCGATGATGAACGTGCAGCCGGTCTCGGTTTCGAGCGAGCGGATGTTGCGTCCCTCGCGGCCGATGATGCGCCCCTTCATCTCCTCGTCCGGCAGGGTGATCGTGGCGGTGGTGGTGTGGTTGACCTGCTCGGCGGCGTAGCGTTCGAGCGCCTGCGTGAGCAGGTCGCGCGCGCGGGGTTCGACCGTCCGCGCAATAAGGTCGAGGTGGCGCCGGATGGCCTCGGCGCGTTCGGCTTCGAGCTCGCGTTCGAGCTGCATCAGCAGCGCGATGCGCGCCTCGTCGCGCGAGTACCGCGCAATCTCGGCCAGCCGGCGTTCGGCCTCGGCGCGCAGCTCTGCGACGCGTCGGAGTTCGGCCTCGCACTGTTGCGCGCGGTGATCCAGCTCCTCCTCGCGCCGATCGAGCATGCCGGTGCGCTGCTCGAGCATGGTGGCGCGCCGATCTATCTCGATCTGCTGCTGCGCGAGGCGTTCCTCGGCCGCGGCGAGGTGTCGGCGGCGGTCGGCGTGCTCGCGCTCGAAGGCCTCGAGTGCGCGCACGATCTCTTCACGCGCCCGAAGCTGTGCATCGCGCAGCAGCAGGTCGGCTTCGCGGCGTGCGGCCTCGACCCGCTCGCGGGTCTCGCGGACTTCGCGGGCCAGTTGCGCGCGCAAGAACACGGCGTGCAGCACGTAGCCGGCGAGCATGCCGAGCAGCACGACAAAAATCGGCGCCAGCCACTGGCTCAACTGCGCCCAGATCATCGCGGCCCTCCTATCTGGGGCGGCCGCCGCGATGCGCGAACGTCGCGGCAGCGAATCACGCGGCGCTCGGTCACCACCCAAGCGACGGGTCGGTCGTGGGGACGGACGGGCACGCGGGGCACGATCGCCGAGTCCCACGCAACCCCCACGGCCGCGCAGCGGCATCGGGCGAGCAGTCGGTCGTAATGACCACCCCCGCGGCCAAGCCGCCGGCCTGTCGGATCGAACGCGACGCCCGGCACGATCACCACATCAAGGCGGGCGGGCGCGATCCAGCGCGGTGGGTCGGGTTCCGGGACGCCGTCCGGCCCTCGTCTCCATCGGTCGTCGGCCTCAGGCCAGCGCGCGAAGCGGTAGCGGCGTCGGGCCGGATCCCAGGCGGGCACGGCCCAGAGTCGCGCCGATTCGAGCCGCCGCAGCGCGTCGAGCACGGGCGGCTCGTCCGCCAGTGCAACGAAGCCGCCGATCGCGCGCGCACGGCGGATGACCTCGAGCCGCCGCAGGCGGCGCGCGATCGCGGCGGCGGCTCGATGGCGCGCCTCGGGCCCGGGCGATCGGCGTCGCCTCACCCGCTCGCGCAGCGTGTGCTTGCGGATCACGATGGTGTCGGCGGTGTCCGTGGCCGGTTCCTCCGAGCCTCCCAGGCCTCGAGACGTCGTCGGATCGTCGCTTCGTAGCCCTGGTCGGTGGGTCGGTAATACACTGTGTCGGTCGGGATGTAGTCCTGGTCCACAACATGGCCGGGGCCGTCGTGCGCGTAGCGGTATCCCGTGTGGCCGAGCTGCTCGGCACCGCGGTAGTGCGCGTCGCGCAGGTGCATCGGCACCGGCAGTACGACACCGCGCTGGACATCCCCCAGCGCCTCCTCGATCGCGAGGTACGCGGCGTTGCTCTTCGGTGCCGAGGCAAGATAGGTGGTGGCCTGCGCCAGCACGATCCTTGCCTCCGGCATGCCGACCAGCTCGCAGGCCTGCGCGGCCGCGGCGGCCAGCACCAAGCCGTGGGGGTCGGCATTGCCGATGTCCTCCGAGGCAAGAATCACCAGGCGCCGCGCGATGAAGCGGGGATCCTCGCCCGCGTACAGCATCTTCGCCAGCCAGTACACCGCCGCATGCGGATCGGAGCCGCGCACGCTCTTGATGAACGCAGAGATCGTGTCGTAGTGGCCGTCCTCATCCGCGTCGTACAGCACGGCTTTCGTTTGGATCGAATCCTCGGCAGCCGCGCGGGTTACCCGCACCCGTCCGTCGGGCCCCGGCGGCGTCGTGAGCACCGCGATTTCGAGCGCGTTGAGGGCGCGCCGCGCGTCGCCCTCGCAAGTGCGCGCGAGGTGCTCGATCGCGTCATCGTCCACCTCCGCCGGAATCGCGGCGAGGCCATCCGGATGCACGAGCGCGCGGCGCAGCAGCACCGCGACATCCGGCGGCGCCAGCGCGCGCAGCTCAAAGATCTGCGAGCGCGAGACCAGCGGACCGTTGATGAAGAAAAAGGGGTTGTGGGTCGTCGCGCCGATGAGCGTAACGCTGCCGTCTTCGACGTAGGGCAGCAGAACGTCCTGCTGCGCCTTGTTGAAGCGGTGAATCTCGTCGAGAAAGAGAATCGTCCGCTCGCCGCGCGCGGCGCGATGGCGGGCCGAATCGAGCAACTCCCGCAGTTGCGGCACGTTGGAGAGCACACCGCTGCCGCGTTCGAACCGCCGACGGGTGATCCGCGCGATCACTTCGGCCAGCGAGGTCTTTCCACAGCCCGGCGGCCCGTACAGGATCACGCTGCCCAGGCGGTCCGCCTCGATCGCACGGCGCAGTAGCCGCCCGGGGCCAAGAATGTGGTCCTGGCCCACGATCTCGTCGAGCGTCTGCGGTCGCAGGCGCGCGGCGAGCGGACGGGCGGCCGCATCGCCCGCAGATTCGCCCGTGGTGTCGAACAGATCCGTCATCGCCGGTGGCTCAAAATAAAGTACCCCGCCATGCCGTAGGGGTCGTGTCTCTGAACCTCGATCATCGAGGTGGGTGCGTCGTCGGCCGGATTCCTCGTGCCCGACGAGGGGCGGAGGGCACCGGGCGAACTCGGCTCCCTTGCAGTTGCTTACTGGGTCAGAGCGCGAGACCCGTTCGCGAACAAGGCAGGGTACACAGCGCTCCCGGGTTCATACCCCGGGGTCAACTCTGGCAAAGAACAAGGGCCCCGCCGGGCTCGGCCGCCGCCCGCGTGCTGGGTGGACGACTCCCTTCGGCTGCACTGACCCGCTCCGCAACGGGCCTTCGGGCGCCACGAGGCGCCGGCGTCATCCACATCGGCGCGAACGCCGCTGCATTGAACCGGCTCCACGACGGCCCCAGCTCCGGCGCGCTCCATCCGAGGAGCCACCGGATCAAAATTTCAATCCATGCCGCGGAGATCATGGACCTCGTACTCTGCCCTGTTCACATCGCCCGACGGGCGAGCGACCGCTCAGGAACCAGTGCGGAGCCGGGCGCCAAGTTCGCGGACGACCGCCTCGGCCACCGCGCTATGAGCGCGCTGCACCTCGTCATCGGTGATCGTACGGTCGGGGGCCCGCCAGGTCAAGGAATAGGCCAGGCTTTTCGTCTCCGGTGGCAGAGCGGGTCCCTCGAACACATCGAAAAGTTCGACGCGCTCCAGAAGCGGCGGCGCGGCGCAGCGGATCACCGCCTCCACCTGCTCGTGGCGGACGTTGCGCGGGACGATCAGCGCCAGGTCGCGCACGGTGCACGGAAAGGGCGGCGGTGGCACCGGCGCGGGTACAGCGTCGAGACCGCCGGTTAGCGCCTCGAGCCGCAGCTCCGCGACGGCGACCGGCTCATAGATTTTCCAGTCCACGGTCAGTGCGCGCCGCACGATGCCCGCTCGGCCGACGGGCGCCCCGTCCGCCCCGAGCCGCAGTTCGAACCCAAGGCCCGGCTCGAACGCCGCTGCAGGCACCGGCGCAAACCGCGGCGGCGGCGCACGCAGCGCGGCGGCCGCCGATTCGAGAATCCCTTTCAGCCAACGCAGCGCCTCCAGTTCGCTGGGGGGTGGACGCCGCGCGAGCGGCCCTCGCCCGATCGAGCCCATCAGCCCGACCGCCAGCCGGTCCTCCTCCGCCACGGAGCCGTCGGCGCGGCGCTCAAACACCCGGCCGAACTCCACCAACGCCGCGTCGGGCACCTGACGCGCGCGATTGCGGCCCAGCGTCTCCACCATCTGAGGAAGCAGCGATGTGCGCAATACGGCCTGATCGGCGCTGATTGGGTTCGGCAATCGCACTCGCGCCGGCGGCGCGTCGAGACCGAACCGGTCCAACAGTCGTTCCGAGGTCAGGCTGTAGTTCAGGATCTCGACGAGGCCCAGCGCGCGGAACATCTCGCGCACCTCCGAGGCGGCCCGCGCCGGCCGATCGTGGGCATCGGGCACGATGCGCGCGGAAGGGGCCGCCGTAGGGATGCGATCCAGGCCATGCAGCCGCGCGAACTCCTCCACGAGGTCCGCCTCGAGCCGGAGATCGCCGCGAAAGGTCGGCACCGTGGCGGCCAGCCGGTCGCCAGCCTCGAGGCTCACCTCGAGCCCCAGCGCGCGGAGCGTCTCCGCCACCGTGTGCGGTTCGACCTGAATCCCGAGCATCCCCCGCAGCCGCGCCATGCGCAACTCAACGTGCCGCGGCCGGACAGGCTCGGGGTAGATGTCCGCGACACCCCTCGCGACTCGCCCGCCGGCGAGGCTCGCCAACAGCGCGCAGGCACGTCGGCTAGCCGCGTCGGCAAGCTCGGGATCCACGCCGCGCGCAAACCGGTACGACGATTCACTCACCAGGCCGAGTCGACGGGAGGTTGCGCGGATTGAGGCCGGCGCGAACGAGGCGCTCTCGAGCAGGATCTCGCGGGTCGCGGACGAAATGCCGCTGCGCTCGCCGCCCATCACGCCGGCCAGCGCCACCGGTCCCGCGGCGTCGGCGATGACGAGCATCGCGTCGTCGAGTTCGCGCGTCTCACCATCGAGCGTTTGGATCGTCTCGCCCGGCATCGCGCGGCGGACGCAGACCCTGCGCCCTTCGAGTCGTTCAAGGTCGAAGGCATGCAGCGGCTGGCCGAGCTCAAGCAGCACGTAGTTCGTGATGTCCACCACATTGTTGATTGGCCGAACGCCGGCCCGCGCCAGCCGGGTCTGCATCCAGCGCGGCGAGGGGCCCACCGTCACGCCGCGGATCCAGCGAGCGGTGTATCGCGCACAGAGATCCCCCGCGATGACCTCGACCTTCACGGCCTCGGTGATCCGCTCCTCCGCGGCCTCGAACACCTCCAGCGACGGCGGGCGCAACGGCCGGCGATATAGCGCGGCCACCTCCCGCGCCACGCCGAGCAGGCTCAGACAGTCCGGCCGATTCGGCGTAATTTCCAGGTCGAGCACGACGTCGGGACCGCCAACCACGTCGCGCAGCGGAGTGCCCGGCGCCGCCTCCGCGGGCAGCTCGAACAGGCCGGTGTGGTCCTCCGAGAGGCCCAGCTCGTCCTCCGCACAGAGCATCCCGTGCGATTCGACACCACGAATCTTGGCGACACGCAGCGTGATGCCGTTCGGCAGCGTGGCGCCGGGCAGCGCGAGCGCGTACCGACCGCCCACGCGCACGTTCGGCGCACCGCAGACCACGGTCCGTTCCGCTGCGCCGTCCCAGACGCGGCAGACAGTGAGACGGTCCGCCTGCGGGTGCGGCTCCACCGCCCGCACCTCCGCCGCAACAACGCCGGCCAAGTCCGAGCCAACGCGCTCGATCGCCTCCACCTCGATGCCACCGAACGTCAGACGCTCGGCGAGCCCCTCGGGTGTGTCATCGAATTCGACCAGTTCACGCAACCATTCCAGCGGCACGCGCATCTTTGGAGACTCCGGCGGTCGTTGAAGCGACCGGTGCGCGACACTGCCCCCGCTCCGCAGGGCTGTCAAGCGGCCCGCTTGCGTCGTCATCCCGTCCCGTCGTCAGTCGCAACGCGAAACTGAAACGTTCCAGAAGTCGGGACCGACGCGAGAATCCCGCAGATCGCTGGAGGAGGGGGGAGATCCATCATCTCGCACGGCCGTATTGCGCGCGTCCGGGCCGGCGCTGCGTTCATCTCGGATCGAGCGAAGGCGGGAGGGCGCAGTGCATCGTCGGCTCCATCTCAAATGTTGAGATGGCATCGCGTGGCGAGCGGTGCGTGCGGCCGACGAAGCTCGGTCATCGTTTGCCGGTTGTTGCCGCCATTTCTCTGCGCCGCTAGAGTGGCGAAACGAAGTACGGAGGTTCGCTCATGAAACGTTCGCGAGTCGCGATGCTGGGGATCGTTGGGTCGGTTCTCGTCTCTGGTCTGGCGCGCTCCACCGGCGCCGTGTCGCCCGCCTCGCCGCCGACGGACGGCGTCGTGCAGCGGCTGTTTCTACCCGTCCGTCCGCACGACGGCAACGCGGGCGTGATACCGATCGAACCAATCGATTCGGCCTCGTGGATCTGGCATCCCGACTTCGCGGGCGTGCGGGGGCCGGGCGAACGCGACGTCCCTGCGAGCCTTCCCAATCGGTGGGCCGACCGATTGGGCTACTTCGACAGCGGGTGGCGCGGTCCCGTTTTTCTGAGGTTCCGCTGCGAATTCGAGGCGCGGCCTCAGCCGCTTCGGTTGCACGTGAGCGCCGATGAACGGTTCGAACTCGTTCTCGATGGCAAGCGCATCGCGCGCGGGCCCGACCGCTCGTCTGTGGAGGCATGGGCATTCAAGAGTTACGAAGTGCGGTTGACGCCCGGCCGCCATCGCCTCGAGGCGCTCTGCTGGAGCCTTGGGCCGCTCTCGCCCATGGCCCAGCTCACCTGGCGCGGCGGCTTCATTCTCAAGGCCGAGGACCCGTATGACCGGGACCTCACGACCGGCCGCGCGCGATGGACCGTGGAGCGGCTGGACGGGCTCATCGTCGAACCACCTTCCGAGCGGGAAATCTTTGCGGTGGGCGGCGAGCTCACCGCGCACGGATGTGGGCCTCAATGGAAGAGCGGCGAAGCGGTGGAGGCGGTGGTGGTGCGTGGACCGGTTCGCGACATGCCCTACGGAGCCTGGGTGTCGGGTTGGCGCCTGCGGCCGTCGACGCTGCCCGACATGCTGGACCGGCGCGTGCGAACGGGTCGGGTTGCCGCGGTCGTGGCCTCGGCCGATCCAACGCGCACCTGGACGGCCGACGAAGGCCGCCACGAGGAGCTCGCCAGCTGGCAGGCGCTCATCGAGGGGCGTGGCGAGGTCGTCGTGCCTGCGCGCTCCGAACGCAGTGTGCTGTGGGACCTCGACGACTACTACTGCGCCCATCCCGTGCTCGAAGTGACCGGTGGCGCTGGCGCCGAAGTGCGCTGGTCGTGGGCGGAGTCCCTCTACCTGCCCGACGGCCGCACGAAGGGACATCGCGATGAGTTCGCGGGCAAAATCTTTCGTGGCCTCACCGATACGTTCCTGCCCGACGGCGGCACGTCGCGCTGGTTCTCAACCCACTGGTGGCGCGCGGGGCGGTGGTGCCGGCTCACGATCCGCACCGCCGACGAGCCGCTGGTGCTCCGCACCCTCGCGCTGGACGAAACGCGCTATCCGCTCGAGCTCGACAGCCGTTTTGAGTGCGACGATGCCCAGATCGCCCGCGTGATCCGCCTCGCCGTGCGGGGCATGCAGATGTGCTCGCATGAAACGTTCATGGACTGCCCGTACTATGAGCAGTTGATGTACGTCGGCGACACGCGCCTCGAGATGCTCACCACCTACACGATGACGCGCGACGATCGCCTCGTGCGGCGCGGCATCGAGTTGTTCGACCGCTCCCGTGCGAACGGCGGATTCGTGAACGAGCGCTTCCCCGCTCACATCCCGCAGATGTCCACGACGTTTTCGATGATCTGGACGCTCATGCTCCGCGACCATGCCTGGTGGCGCAACGATCCGGACTGGGTGCGCGCGCGCGCGGTCGGCATGCGCGCGATGCTCGAGCTCTTTGAGCACTACCGCAACGCGGATGGCCTGCTCGAAGGCCTGCCGGGCTGGTCGTTCATGGACTGGGTCCCGACCTGGAAGGTCGGTATCGCGCCAGACGGCCGCTTCGGCGTGTCCGCGTTGAACAACCTGCTCTATGTGCTTTGCCTCCGGGCGGCGGCCGAGGTCGAGACCGCGCTCGGCGAGCCGGCCTTGGCGGCGCGATGGACGGCCCGCGCCGACGGGATCGCCGCGGCGATCCGGCGGAAGTTTTGGAACGAGTCGCGCGGCCTCCTCGCCGACAACCTCGCGCACACCGAATTCAGTGAGCATGCGCAGTGTCTCGCGCTGCTGGCCGACGTGCTGCCGCCCGCGGACGCGCGCCGCGCGTTCGAAGGGCTGCTCGCCGATCCCAACCTGAGTCGCACCACGATCTACTTTAGCTTCTACCTGCTCGAGACATGGCGGAAGTTCGGGCGCGGCGATCTGATCGTGAACCGGCTCGATTTCTGGAAGGAGCTGGTGCAGCAGGGCCTGCGCACGCCGGTGGAAAGACCGGGCGACACCCGGTCCGACTGCCATGCCTGGGGCAGCCATCCGCTGTTCCACCTCTTCGCGAGCGTCGCGGGGATCCGTCCGGCCGAGCCCTGGTTCCGCTCGGTGCGCATCGAGCCGCAGCCCGGTCCATGGCGTTCGATCCGCGCGCGGTTGCCGCATCCGGCCGGCGAAGTGGCGGTGGCGTTTCGTTTCGACGGCGACCTCTGCGATGCGGAGATCGAGCTGCCGCCCGCGACGCCCGGCGTTTTGGTGTGGGGCGGCCGCGAGACGCCGCTACGGGGCGGAATGAATCGGCTGAACGCCTCGCGTTAAGTCTCTACTGCGCCGCCTCGCCGCGCCGGCTGCCGTCGTTGCGCGGCCGGCCCGCCGGTCCTATGCTGTCCGGCATTCCATGAACCGCGCACCGCCCACGCACTTCATCCGCGAGATCATCGCGGCCGATGTCGCCGCCGGCCGCTATGGCGGACGCGTCGTCACGCGCTTCCCGCCCGAGCCGAATGGCTACCTCCACATCGGCCACGCGAAGGCCATCTGCCTGGACTTCGGCATGGCGCGCGAGTTCGGCGGCCGCTGCCACCTGCGCATGGACGACACGAACCCGACCAAGGAGTCCATGGAGTATGTCGAGGCGATCCAGCGCGACATCCGCTGGCTCGGGTTCGACTGGGGCGAACATCTCTACTTCGCGGCGGATTACTTCGACCGCATGTACGAGTGCGCGGTCCGCCTGATCCGCATGGGCCAGGCCTACGTCTGCGAGCTCTCGCAGGAGCAGTGGAAGGAGTACCGCGGCGTGCCGACCGCGCCGGGCCGCGAGAGCCCCTATCGCCACCGGCCGATCGAGGAGAGCCTCGCCCTCTTCGAGCGCATGCGCGCGGGCGAGTTCCCGGACGGCTCCATGTGCCTGCGCGCGAAGATCGACATGGCCTCCCCCAACCTGCACCTGCGCGATCCAGTCCTTTACCGGATCCTGCGCGTGCCCCACTACCGCACCGGAGACCGCTGGGTGATCTACCCGACCTACGACTTCGCGCACCCGCTCGAGGATGCCTTCGAGGGCGTCACGCACTCGCTGTGCACGCTCGAGTTCGAGGTGCACCGGCCGCTCTACGACTGGGTCATCCAGACGCTCGGCTTCGATCCGCCGCCTCGCCAGTACGAGTTTGCGCGGCTCAACCTCTCGCACACGGTGATGAGCAAGCGGAAACTGCTCGAACTGGTGCGCGACGGCCTCGTGTCCGGCTGGGACGATCCCCGCATGCCCACGCTCTGCGGGATGCGCCGCCGCGGCTATCCGCCCGAGGCGATCCGCAACTTCTGCGACCTGATCGGCATCACCAAGTACGAGAGCCTCACCGATATCGCGCTGCTCGAACACTGCGTGCGCGAGGTGCTCAATCGCACCGCACCACGCCGCATGGCTGTGCTGGACCCGCTCAAGCTCATCCTCGAGAACGTCGCAGCCGGCGAGCGGCTCGTCGCCACCGCGCCCAACAACCCCGAACGGCCCGAGGACGGCGAACGCGAGATTCGCTTCGGCCGCGAACTGTGGATCGAGCGCGACGATTTCCACGAGAACCCCCCACGTGACTTCTACCGGCTCGCCCCGGGCCGCGCGGTTCGATTGCGCGGCGCCGGGTACGTCAGCTGCACCGGCGTGAACCACGACACCGACGGGCGCGTGGTCGCGTTGCGCGGCCGCTGGTCCCCGATGAGCGAACGCCTGAAGGTCAAGAGCACGATCCACTGGGTCTCGGTCGAAGACGCGGTCCCCATCGAAGTGCGCCTGTACGGCCGGCTCTTCCGCATCGCGGATCTCAGCACGATTCCCGAGGACGACGACATTCGAAACTGGCTCAATCCCGACTCTCTGCGCGTGGCGCGCGCTCTCGCCGAGCCGTCCGTGCGTGACACCCGACCCGGCGAGGTGCTGCAGTTCGAGCGGCTCGGGTATTTCTGCGCCGACGAGCTCGATCACCGACCCGAAGCGCCGGTTTTCAATCAGACCGTCACATTGAAGGACTCGCCGGTCGCCCCGACCGCCTGAACCGGCGCGGGGGGCGAAAGGCCGGCGAGGAAAAACCCGGCGCGCCCACGTCACGCGTTCTTCTCGCCCGGCGCTGGGGCGGAATCGTAGGCCGACGGTATTCGTGCGGCCGGCACGCGACGATCGAAATTGCCGCACTGCGCGCTGTCACCACACACGCTGAGTCGGGATTCACGTAGTGCCACGATGCTCTGGCCGCGGCCACCGCTCGCGACCACAGGGGCCATGCGGTCGCCGCTGGCCTTGAGCGCCGCCTGGGACGGACGGGGGGGGCAGCGCAGCGACGTTCAGCCTTGGAGAGCCCCGGTAGCGGCAGCTCCGCGGGCGTTCAGAGCGGCAACGCGAGGTGTTGGGTGCCGTGCTCTGCCGCCCGCCTCGAAGGCGCGCGAGCTGGGCGCGCCGGCGATGTCGGCCATGCCTCCAATGCTTGGACGTGCCGCCTCCGTACCTGTCCATGCGTTGGAGAAGCCGCTGCCTCGGCGACAGTCGCGTTCGAGGCGCGCCGGACAGGTGCGGAGCATGAGGACCGCGGCGGATCCCGACGACCACCTCGATTCACAGCCCCCCGCCCCACCACGCCATCGGCACAGCTGGCGGCTGGTTGTGTTGTCAGAGCCCCGGTGGATCGCTAAGCTCCGCGTCGCGGGCATGGACGCCGTCGGGCGGCGCGCATCGCGGAAAGGAACATCCGGCATGAAACCGGTTCAGATACTACCCTTCCTCATCACCGTTGGACTCCCGCTGATCAGCCCACTCCAGATGGTCGCCGCGGGCGATTGGCCGCGCTTCCGAGGTCCGAACGGGAACGGCATCGTGGAAGACGCGGCCTTCGATCCGGCGGGAGTCGAACGCGGCGCCATCGAGTGGACCGTATCGGTCGGCCGGGGTTACTCGGCGCTCTCGGTCGCCGGCGGAGTTGGCGTAACGCTCGGCAACGACGGTGAGCGAGACCACATTGTGGCGATCGACGTGCGCACCGGCCGCCAGTTGTGGCGCCACACCTATCCCGCCCAGCCTGGCAGCTATCCCGGCCCACGCGCCTCGCCCTGGATTGAGGGTAGCCGCGTCTACACGCTCGGCTATTGGGGCGACGCGGCCTGTCTCGATCTGAAGACGGGCAAGCCGGTGTGGATTCGCAACGTCGCGAAGGAAATGAATGCCGATGTCGGCGAGTGGGGCTTGGCGGGTTCGCCGCTAGTGATCAGCAACGTGGTGTACCTGAACATCGGCCGGTCGGGCTGCGCGCTGGACAAGGCCACCGGGCGCATGCTGTGGAACGGCGGCGGTGGCACCACCGGGTATTCGACGCCCGTCCCGTTTCAGCGCGCCGGCCGCCTTCACCTCGCGCTGTTCGGCGCGAAGGCGTTCTTCATCGTCGATGCCGAGAACGGGAAGGTCGTGGTCGAGTACCCGTGGAAAACCTCGTGGGACGTCAACGCGGCGGATCCGGAGCCCATCGCCGAGAACCGATGGTTCATCTCGTCGGGCTACGGCAAGGGCTGCGCGCTGCTCGACGTGTCCGGCCCCCAACCCCGCGAGGTGTGGCGAAACAAGGCGATCGCGAGCCACTTCAGCAGCGTCGTGCTGCACGATGGCCACATCTATGGCTGCGACGGCAATAATGGGCGAGGTGACCTGGTGTGTGTGCGCGCGGCCGACGGTCAGGAGCTATGGCGGCAGCGCATGGGCTTCGGCTCGCTCATCAAGATCAACGGCTATCTCGTGTACTTTAACGAAAAGGGGGATATTTCGGTCGTCGAAGCCACCCCGGCCGGTTACCGGCAGCTCGTGCACCGCGCCCGCGTGGTCACCGACGGCAAGATCTGGACCGCGCCGGTGTGGAGCGACGGGCGGCTGTTCA
This sequence comes from uncultured bacterium, assembly GCA_938010045.1. GTDB lineage: Bacteria > Verrucomicrobiota > Kiritimatiellia > PWTM01 > PWTM01 > CAACVY01. Next base: position 87,584 of record CALLFZ010000026.1, on the reverse strand, counting down.
TGCGCAGTGACCGCGGTACGATCGTGAGCCTCCGGGTCGCGCGCTGATCGTGGGGAGGCGATGGCGGCGGAAGCCCAGCGGGGCGCGGACGCACGGCGCGCGGTGGTGTGCCGCTGCGCGTGGAGCCGCCGCGTGGATCCGGCGGCGGCGGACGCGGTGGCCGCCGCGGCGCGCGCGGCGGGCTGGACCGTTCGCGTGATCAATGACCTTTGCGAAGCGGCGGCGCGTCGGGCCGAGTGGTGGGTGGAATGGCTTCGCGAGGGCGGCGGACTGATCGTCGCATGCCGGCCCCGCGCGGTGCGCGCGCTGGCAGCACATACCCTCGAGGGCGCACCGGTCGCCGTGCGCTGCGTGGACCTCGTCGGCGCGGATCCCCAGGAGGCAGCCCAGCGGGCCGGCGTCGACGCGGTGCCGACCACCTCGACCGAGGAGCTCCCCGCGTCCGATGCGCCGCCGGACGGCTGGCTGCCTTGGTTTCCGGTGATTGACTCCGCGCGCTGCACGGCCTGCGGCCAGTGTGTTGAGTTTTGTCTTTTTGGCGTCTACGAGCGCCGCGATGGCCGTGTGCATGTGGTGCGGCCGGCGAACTGTAAACCGCACTGTCCGGCGTGCGCGCGGATCTGTCCCCAGGTCGCGATTATCTTTCCGAAACACACCGAGCCGCCGTTCGAGGGCGCCGAGATCACCGACGAAGAGACCGAACGGGCCCGCGCGCTCCGCCGACAATTGGAGTGGATAGGCCGGGGCGACCTGCGCGCCGCGCTGGCCGAACGCCGGCGACTGGCCGCCAGCCGGGGCGCGCCGAGCCGGCCCGACACGGGTGCGGGTCCGTGATCGCAGCGCGGCTGCTAGGGCGGTGGTTCAGAGGCACGCCGCCACGACTCCTGGCGCGGTTCGCGTCGGCCGCCGCGCGCTCGGCGCGGTCGATTCGCGCATGGCGGCGCGCCGCGGCCGTGGGTGACGCGGCCTCGCCACCGTTGTTGTTCGTCTCCATCACCGACGACTGCAATCTCTCGTGCCTCGGCTGCTGGGTGACCCCCTCGCGGCCGCCCCGCTCGATCGACCCCGCGGTGCTCGATCGTCTCATCGAGGGATGGATGGCGGACGGCGGCGCACCGCTCATCGGCGTGCTCGGCGGCGAACCGCTTTTGTACCCCGGTGTGTTGGACGTGCTCGGCCGGCACCCCGAGGCCTATTTTCAGGTGTTCACGAACGGCTGGCGGCTGGACGACGCGACCGCCGAGCGGTTCCGGCGGCTCGGCAACGTGTCGCCCCTGATCAGCATCGAGGGCACCGGCGCAGTTGCCGACGAGCGCCGCGGCGCCCGCTCCGTGGCCGACCGCGCCTGGGCCGCCGTCGAGGCCGCGCGCCGCCACGGGCTCATCACCGGCGTTGCGACCAGCCTCTGCCGCACCAATCTCGATGAGATGACCGGAGAACGGTTTCTCGCAGAGCTGGTGGAACGGGGCGTGCACTATGTTTGGTACTACATCTACCGACCCGTGGGCCCGCGGCCCGCACCGGAGCTGGCGCTGGATGAGGCCGCGATTCGGCGGGTTCGCGAATTTCTCGTCGAAGCGCGGGGACGCTGGCCGCTGCTGATCATGGACTCCTATTGGGATGCGGACGGGCGGCCAGTGTGTCCGGCCGCGATCGGGCTCAGCCACCATGTCGGGCCCGGCGGAGACATTGAGCCGTGCCCGGTGATCCAGTTCGCGGCCGAGACCATCGGCGACGGCGCGAACGCGCGCGGCCGAATGGCCGCCTCCGTTTTTTTGCGGGATGTGCGCTCGCGGCTGGCGCGGGCCAACGGGGGGTGTATCCTATTGCGCGATCCCGGGGGCCTCGCCGAGTGTCTCGACGCGATCGGCGCGCGCGACACCAGTGGGCGTGGTTCGGCCCGTGCGGAGTTGGATCGGATGCAAGTCCGACCCGACCACGGGAGTGCTGTGCCGATCGCCGAACGGGTGTGGATGTATCGTCAATTGAAGCGAAACCTGTGGTTCGGAATGAGCGCCTATGGCTGAGGCCCGCGCACTGGCGTTGGCCGCGCAACAACGGGGTTGTGCCGCCGTGCCGGTGGATCGTGCCGAACGGCAGCGGCTGCGAGTCGAAGCCGAGGCGTATGCGCGATGCCACGATCTGACGCCACCCCTGACCGCGGACGACCTGCGCATGCACGCGCGGCGGCTCATTGTTCAGCAGGGCGGTGCGCCCGAGTGGCTCGAGTTCGTCGCCGTGCTGCTCAACAACGCGCTCTGGCGCGACATCGTCGCCGCAACCCCGTTTGACCGGCGCCTGCTGCTCTTACCCCAGTGTCTGCGGCCGGCAGACGACTGCCCGGCGCCGATGGATTCGTTCGGCGTGCTCTGCCAGGGGTGCGGCCGATGCCCGATCGGCGAACTGCAGACGCTCGCGGAGCGGCTCGGCTACCTGACGCTCGTCGCGGAGGGCGCCACGGTCGTGACGCGCTTAATCGAGGGCGGACAGGTGGATGCGGTGATCGGCGTGAGTTGCCTTTCGGTGCTCGAACGCGCGTTTCCGCATCTCTCCGCCGAGGCGATTCCGGGACTCGCGATTCCGCTGCTGCACGAGGGCTGCCGAGAAACGGTGCTCGATTTGGATTGGGCCCGCGAGGCCATCGAGCTACGGTCATCCGCGGAGTGGTTTGGCCGCACGGACCTGGAGCGTCTGCACGAGGAGGTGGCCGGTTGGTTCACCGCCGAGGAGATCGAGCGCTGGTTCGGGGTGCCGTCCGGTTCGGCCGAGCGGATCGCTCGGGAGTGGGTGGTCCGAGGCGGGAAGCGGTGGCGTCCGTTCCTCGTCGTCGCCGCTTGGCGCGCGCTGCAAGAGAATGGCCAGACCGTACCCACGATGGTGCGATCGCTCGCGCTGGCGGTGGAATGCTTCCACAAGGCGTCGCTGATCCACGACGACATCGAGGATGACGACCCGATCCGCTACGGTCGCCCCGCCGTGCACGTCGAGCACGGTGTGCCGATCGCGATCAACGTCGGCGACGCGCTCGTGGGCGAGGGGTATCGGCGCATCGCCGAGTGCGGCGCGCCGCCCGAACGTATCGCACGGCTGCTCGGCGCCGCCACGGAAGGCCACCGCGCTCTCTGTGCGGGCCAGGGCGAGGAGCTGGCGTGGCTGCGCGCGCCCGAACCGATCGAACCAAAGCGAGTACTCGACATCTTCCGATTGAAAACCGCCCCCGCCTTCGAGGTGGCGCTGCGGCTCGGCACGCTCGCCGCCGGCGAACCCTCGGCCGCGGTGGAGGCCGCCGTGCGCGAATACAGCGCCGCGATCGGCATCGCCTACCAAATCCGTGACGATCTCGACGACCTCGACGAGCCGCCGGCCGATGGCGATGCCGCGCCGCGCCTTTCCATTCTCTCGGCCCTCGCGTGGGAAACGGCGGCGGGACCGCAGAAGGAGAAGGTCGAGCGCGACTGGTGCCGCCCGAGCCCGGGCGCAGCCTCGCGGATGGCTGAGTTCATTCGCACCGCGGGGGTGGTCGAGCGCGCAAAACTGCTGCTCGACCACCACCGCAATGCCGCGATCCGATCGCTCGAACAGGTGCACAATGTCCCGTTGAAGAGTCTGTTGCGCCGGATCGTGGGCCGCATCCTCTCCCGGCCGTGAGCGCCGTGATGGATCGCCCGCGAAGCGCATCGCTGGTGGACCAGATCCTGGCTCGGCTACACCGCGGCGCCGCAGCGCTCAACGAACCGCAACGCGCACGTCTGCGCGAACGACTTCGCGAACTGCAGGCGCCGGAGGGCGGAATCCGTGGTCTCGACGACCGCCCGGACCTCTACTTCTCGGGCTTCGGCTTTGAACTGGCGGTCGCCTTGGGACTGCCGCCGCGAGCAGAGGACCTCGCATGGGTCGAACGGATCCGGCCGCCGGACGGGGACAGAGTGTATCTGCTGTCGCTGCTTCGTTGCCGTCGCGCCCTCGGGAGCCGGCCACTGGTTCCCGCCGACATGAGTGCAGCGGTGGCGGAGGTCACGGCCTCGGCCCACGCCAGTCCCTATGGCCGATTTCTCGCGCTGCTGGCGGACGATCTCACCCATCCGGAGACCTCAACGGCGACGGATGATGGGCCGGCGTGTTCGGGGCATGCCGACGCGCTCGCCGTCTCGCTGGCGCCTACCCTCGCGGCCACTTGGGTGGTCGCTCAACGACTCGGTGATCCACGCACGGCGGCCGTCTGCGCCGAACGTTTGACCGCACTCCGCCATCCAGAGGGCGGCTGGCGTGTGGCGGTGGGTCTTTCCGCCGCCGATCTGCTGGCGACGGCCGTGGCCGCCTTCGCGTTTGACCTCGCCGGCCGCCCACCTGCGGACAACCCGGAGCGCGATATTCAATTTGTGATGGCCCACCTCTGCGCCGACGGTGGCTTCGCCCAGCGACCCGGCCAGCCCTCCTCCGATGTCGAGTCAAGCTGGTACGCTGTGCTCGCGATCGGCGCGTTGGCGAGGGATACATCGTAGACTGATCGATGAAGGTACGGGCTGCCATCGTGATCGTGCTGTTGCTGGCCGCCGGGGGCGCGGCGCTGTATGTGTTCGGTCGCACGCAGCCCATCGTGATCGTTGAACGTTCGCAGCCCGTGGCTGAGACCGCGCGCTGCGAAACCTGTCAGGGCACCGGCTATACGGTGTGTTCCGCATGCGGCGGCTCTGGCTGGACCACCGGCATCGAGACGACCTGCTCAACCTGCCAGGGCAGCGGGCGCATCTCCACCGGCTCGCTAGTACGCCGCACGAAGTCCGATCGGACACTGGGCTCCTCTTCGACGACATGTCCCGCCTGCCGCGGTACCGGCAAAACCACTACTGCGCGTACGAAATGTCCGGCGTGTGGCGGGAGCGGTCGCATTGCGTGTTCCGCATGTTTCGGCACCGGCACCACCGAGGTGACCGGTCGGCGCATTGCGCGGACATCACGCGCGGATCTTTCGTGGTGGGAACGGGTGCTTTCCTGGATCGGCATCGCGCCGGATGACAACGCGCCACCGCAGGTGCGGCCCGACGGTTCGGCACCCCTCGTGGAACACTATGTTCGGCTGTTCGAGACCGCGTCGCGCCAAATCGAGCCGGTGGCGTGGCGCGGCGTGCGGCGCGCCGGCGCGGCCTGGGAGGTCGGCGTTCGGCTGCGGATTCGCGAAGGCGGCGCGGAGCGCGAGGAGGAACGGATCGTACGAATCCAGAACCGCGAGGTCACGCACGTGCTGCCGGTTGCCTCGTCGAACCGCTGAAACCCTGGGGGTGAGTGCCCGCGATGAGGGCGGCCCTGCAACCGCGCGCGTCACGTGTGGACGGGGGTAGGGAGTTCGTTGCGCGCCGAAGCGCGGCACCGTCTCGGTTTGTGCCGGAAGCGCCCGGCGCGGGAGGACCTGGGGCCTCGTGGGCCGCCATCGGACGCCGGGCCCCAACGCCACCACCCAGAGCCGATTGCGCTGTGAATTGCTTTGATGGGTAAGACGATGTCTCCGGATGCGGAGTGAGAGTGAACCTATGCCTGAACGTATACCTGAACGTATACCTGTCCCCGGGAAGGCGCCCCCGTCTACACGCGAGGGGGCAAATCGGCGCTCAATCATCCCCCACCTGTAGGCAGGCCCAATCGGGCCCAATGGGGACAGGCAGATGGCATCCCCCATCGGTTCACTGCCGCAATGGGGACAGGCACATGACGAAACGTCACAGTGAATTGAACGCGAGATTGTTGCGTCGTCTACGCATGTGCCTGTCCCCAATCTCGGGCGGCGGCACGGGGCTGGGGACAGGCACCTGACAACCCACCGGCACCTGACAACCCATGAAGGTGAAGGTACGGGCTGCCATCGTGATCGTGCTGTGGTTGGCCGCGGGAGAGAGGTGCCTGTCCCGATGACGGCTCTATGGCGGCTGACGCGAGGCGACTATCGCCAAGTGGCCGGTCCAAACGACGTGCCTGTCCACCGCGGCTGTCCCAAGTGCCTGTCCCAAGTACCTGTCGCCAGCTGTCCCCAGTGCCTGTCCCCAGTGAGGACTGGAGGGGCGAAACATTCGTGTTGTTTGAGGGAACGACGCGAAACACCAGCGAATGGCACGGGGTCGTTGGGGCCGACAATATTTTCACTTCTTCGTCGACGCCTGTATGGGCCATCATTCCCCGGACCGCGCAAGCAATTCTCTCTTGTTCGGCTCGCGGGGTTGGGCTAGGCTTCGCGGGTCATGCTGCCGCTCCGCGACGAGAACCCGACGGTCCACACCTCCGTGGCGATGGTGTTGATCCTGGCCGCGAACCTGGCGGCGTGGGTCTTCGTGCAGGGGCTTGGCGCACCGGAGCCGCTGATTCGCTCGATCTGCTCCTGGGGCCTCATCCCGGGCGAACTGTTCGGCACAGTCAAACCGGGAACCATGATTCCGATCTCGCGCGAGTTCGCCTGCGTGATTGAGGATCGCGCAAACTGGTGGACGCTGCTCACCTCGATGTTCCTGCACGGAAGCTGGCTCCACCTGCTCGGCAACATGTGGTTTCTCTGGATTTTCGGTGACAACGTCGAGGACGCGATGGGGCCGGTGCGCTTCACGATCTTCTATCTGCTGTGTGGTCTGGCGGCCGCCGCAGCCCAGACGCTGTCCAACCCGTATAGCCCGGTGCCGATGGTGGGCGCGTCGGGCGCGATCGGCGGCGTCATGGGTGCCTATGCGGTGTTGTTCCCGACCCGACCGGTGCAGACGCTCATCTTCTTTGGTTTTTGGACGCGGGTGGTCGTGATGCCCGCCTTCGTGATGCTCGGCTACTGGTTCCTGTTGCAATTGCTCGGTACGATGTTTTCGGTGGGGCCGGCCTCGGGCGGCGTCGCCTTCTGGGCGCATGTCGGCGGATTTCTCGCGGGCGTGGTGCTCGTGCGGCCTTTCTGTAATCCGCGGCGCCTGGCGGCCTGCCGCCGGCGCCGGCCGTCCAGGGTGGTGTGGTAAGACGGCCGGAGGTTGACCGGCCGTCGCCCCCCGGCCACACTGCCGCGCCATGCCGCGTCCACCGCAATCCACGAACCGCCCCGACTGGGACGAGTACTTCATTGACATTGCGCACGTTGTCGCCCGCCGCAGTAACTGCCGCCGCCGCCGCGTGGCCGCGCTGATCGTGTGCGACCGGCGCATCGTCTCGACCGGCTACAATGGCACGCCGCGCGGCATTCCGAACTGCCGGGATGGCGGCTGCCCCCGCTGCGCTTCCGCGGCGGCCAGTGGTGAGCGTCTCGGCGACTGCATCTGCGCGCATGCCGAGGAAAACGCGATCGTCCAAGCGGCCTACCACGGCATTGCGGTGCGCGGTGGCACACTCTACTGCACGACGAGCCCCTGCCTGATGTGCTGCAAGATGATCATCAACGCCGGCATCCGCGAGGTTGTGTACGAGGAGGAGTACTCGTTTTCGGCGGACGCCCGCCGGCTGCTTGCGACCGCCGGCGTCATGGTGCGGCAATTCCGGCGCGCCCCCCGGAGCCGACGAGGCCCGCGAGGGGGCTGATCAGCGCGCTCCACCGGCCGGCCGCAGCACGGTGTTATCAATCAGCCGCGCCGAGGGGAACCGCACGGCAATCGCGACGAGCGCGGGCCGGTCCACCGTGTCGATCGGTTCGAGCGTTTCGTCGTCCACGATTTCGATGTAGTCCGGCGTGGCGGCGGGGGCAAGCCGCCGGATCATCGCGGCGATCGCCTCGCGCAGCGCGGCCGCCTCGCGTTCGCCGGCCGCGAAGCGGCGCTCGGCCTCGTCCAGCGCGCGGCGGAGCGCGACCGCCTGCCGGCGCTCGTTGGGCGTGAGATACGCGTTGCGCGAACTCATCGCGAGTCCATCCGCCTCGCGCACCGTCGGCGCGGCGACGATCTCGACCGGCAGGTTCAGGTCGCGTACGACGCGCCGGACGACCCGCAGCTGCTGTGCGTCCTTCTCACCGAACACTGCCAGATGCGGCTGCGTGAGCATGAAGAGCTTCACGACGACCGTCGCGACGCCGCGAAAATGCCCCGGCCGACTCGCGCCGCAGAGGCCCCGCGAGAGCGTGGTTTCCTCGACCCATGTGCTGTGATCCGGCGCGTACATCGCGGCGACGGAGGGCGCGAACACGGCGTCCACCCCGTCCGCCTCGCACATCGCGCGGTCGCGCTCGAAACAGCGCGGATAGCGATCGAAGTCCTCACCCGGCCCGAACTGCGTTGGGTTCACAAACAGTGTGACGATCACCCGCTCGGCCCGCGCGCGCGCGATCCGAATCAGCGAGCGATGCCCCTCGTGCAACGCGCCCATCGTCGGCACAACCGCGATCCGGCGGCCCTCCGCCCGCCAGGCCAGCGCCTGACGCTGCATCTCGGCGGAGTCGGAGATCACGAGCACGGACGGGGCTCCGGCGCCTCAGTAGCAGTGCTCGGTGGTGGGAAACCGCCCGGCTTCCACGTCGCGGCGGAACTGTTCGAGCGCGGCGACCGCCTGCGCGCCGAGCTCCGCGTAGCGAGCCACGAACTTCGGCGACCGCCCGCCGGCCAGACCGAGTAGATCGTGGATCACGAGGATCTGACCGTCGCATTGCGGGCCGGCGCCGATGCCGATGGTGGGCACCTGGACCGACTGGGTGATGCGCCGAGCCACGGCGGGCGGCATTCCCTCCAGCACGATCGCGAACGCGCCGGCGTCCTCCAACGCGCGCGCGTCGGCCACGAGGCGCGCCGCCTCCGAGGGGCGGCGCCCCTGCACCGGATAGCCGCCCATCGCGCGCACGCTCTGCGGCAGCAGGCCGATGTGCCCGAGCACGGGAATGCCGTTGTTCACCAGGCGCCGCACTGTGCCGGCCCGCACGCGCCCGCCCTCGAGCTTCACGCCCGCCGCGCCCGCCTCCTGCAGAAACCGCCCGGCGTTCGCGAGCGCCTGATCGTCGGACACTTGGTACGACATAAAGGGCATATCCGCGATCACGAGCGCACGACCGGCCCCGCGCACGACCGCCGCAGTATGGTGCAGCATTGCCTCCATCGTGGCCGGCAGCGTGGTTGAGTGGCCAAGCACTGTCATCGCGAGCGAGTCGCCGACCAGCACCAGCGGAATGCCCGCCGCGTCGGCCCAGCGCGCCGTGACTGCATCGGTCGCCGTGACGCACGCGAACCGCCGCCCCTTCATCGCGCGAATACGGGCCACGGTCCAGGCATCAGTGTCCGTGCTCATGCACCCAGTCTATCACGCGACACCGTCGCGGCGGAGCACGGCCGGCGCGCGATCGGCCGGTCACCGCTCACCTCGCAGAGGCCGCAGATGAATGCGAGCGCGCACTCCGATCCCGCCCGGCGGACCAATCCGCCGTCGCAACGAGCCACGCCGGCGCAGCCGTGAGGTCGAACCCCCATAGCACGACGCGTCCCTCTCCGTGCCGCGCCGCGATCGCCACCGCCCTCGTCGGCTCCGCGTCCGGCCCCTCCGCGACCGCCCAAACGGTGACTGGGGTTAGCCCCTCCTCGCGCGTGACCTGAAAGAGAAGCGTTGCGACCATCTCCATCGGCCCCGCGGGCAATGGGCCCAGCTGTGGGAGAGCGCGTTCGGTCAGAACAACGCGAGCCGTCGTAGGCCTTGCGTTCACCGCGGATTCGCGCACCTTCGCCGGCACGAGGCGCGGTAAGTCGGGCGCGCGCTCGAGCGCGATGCGCGCGCCCGCGCCCCAGCCGAGGTAGCCGCCACCACCCCGGACAAATTCGCGGATCACGACACGGGCGGCCGCATCGAGCTCGGCGCCAAGCGCGCCGGGTGCGGCGGAGGGCTCGTCCGGCACCAGCAGCGCATCAAACGCCGCGAGTGCGCCGGCGCAGATCTCCACGGCGTCGATCGGCATCGCCAGTCGGCCCGCGGCGCCCCGCAACTGGAACCAGGCGCGGTGCACGGCGCCGCTGTCGGCGCTAGGGCCGGCATAGACGGCGATCCGGCGGGGAGGTTGCACTTCAGGTACCGAGGTGCATGGCGGCAGCGGCCGCGTGGGGTCGGCCTCCGGACCGATCATCTCGAGCCGCTGGAGCAGCTCGTGGACCATACTCCGGTGCTGCCGCACGCGCAACGCAAGGGGGTCACCCTTGGCGGTTTCGAGCGTCATGCTGTGGGCGTTGAGAAGTTCCCATGCGGCGCGGCTGAGCCCGCCCGTTACGCCGCCACTGGCGACCATCGTGAACGGCAGGTCCGGATTGGGTACGGTCGTGTGGACGCGCCGCCACATCTGGGTGGCCATGAGGTGGGCGACGGGGCTGTGCGAGATGATCAGCGTGCGGCCGACACTGGAGCGGTCCGTCGCATGGATCCCCCGTCCTTCGTGCAGATCGAGCAGCCAGTTCGGGTGGGCGGCCCGTACCCATTCGAAGATCGCCGTCGCAAGCTCGCCGCGGGGTTCAGGCCGCTGCGACGTCGGGTAATTGCGGTTGAGGTTAGACAGGGCGGACGGTTCGTCCGGCGTGTACCGGCGGATGGCCTCGAGCGCGCGCACGTTCGCGCGCGGCAGCACGCGCAGCCGCCCACGCCGCAGCGGCCAGCGTGCGATCTGTTCGGCTGCGATCGGTCCGGCGATCTCGTCGCCGTGAGCGCCGGCCACGATCACGACGGTTGGCCCGGCCGCCGGCCCGCGCACCTCGTACCAGGGCGTCGCCGCGGCCGTCCCCTCCAGGAGTATGCCGGCGGGTTCGAGGCCGGCCCAGGCGAGGCGAGCCGAACATGCCAACGTGGCGACGAGGCGATGCGAAGCACCCCACAAGAGGATCCCGTCCAAGCCTTGGACGCGAGGCGGCCGTCTCCGTCCAATCCTTGGAACAATCCCAGTGCTGTGCACGGCGGCTCTCCGGCGGGCGGCGGTGTTAAGGGCCGCGGCGTCCCGTACCGGCGGGGGGATGCCATTCTCCGAGCGTGCGCAGCTCGCGGTCGGTCAGCAGGACCGGCAGCCGCTCGCGGCGCGCGGCCTCGAGGACTACGGCGCGCAGATCCGCCCGCATCGCATACTCAATCACGAACACTATGCCTTCGGCGTCGCGCCATGGACGCACGCCGGCGAGACGGTGCGCCACCTCGTTGGGGTTGTGACGACGGTGGCCGTTGCTCCAGAGGTCCTCGATGGCCACCGCGTCAATCGCCTCGCGGAAGTCTGGGTCGGCCAGCAGCGCCTCTCCATTCTGGGCAACCAGGATCGCTGCCGGGCGCCGCTCCCGAGCGCGTTGCGCGATGCGGCGAACCCAGTCGACCATGTCGCGGCGATAGGTACGGCCGGTTTCCGGGTTGGTTCGGTGTTCGATCCACTCGCGGCGCGACGCGTCATACTCGAAGTTCTCAAAGGCATCCACGAGATCGAGGTAGAGACCGTCGAATCCGGCCTCGAAGCAGCGGTCGAGTTCGGCGAGCACGAGCGCCTGCCACTCGGGCGACCAGTATCGGACGCGGTAATTTCCCTTCCATTCGGGGTTCTGCGGTAGCAGCCATCGGGGCGCGCCGGGGTCGGGCTGTCCGTCGCGGCGCGCGTCCCACGCGCGGACCCAGTAGTCGCGGTAGTCCTCGGCCTCGCCGATCGAGAGGTAGGAGAGGAGGCGCCGGCCGGGGTAGGCCGCGCGGATGGCATCGAGTTCCCCGTGCGACCAGCGTCCCGCGGCGCCCGCGCCGGAGTCGACGGCGGGTTCGAGCACGAGCCATTCGCGTCCGCACGAGGCCAGTCGCTGCCGCACCTCCTCACGAGAGCGGCCGAGCTTCTCGTACTGCAAGACGTACGCCACGCCGGCGGGCGGGGCGACGGCGTTGGACGAGGCCATGACCCCTGCTCCGAAAAGTCCAAGACTGGCGAACAGTCCACCGCTGAGCCGCCGCCGAAGATGGCAGATGCCGTTCACCGCCATAGCACCATCTCCTCCAGCGGCCGCCGGCGCTCCTCGGGCGGCCGCGCAGGCACGTCGGGCGCGGGGCGCCCGAGCGTCAACACGGCGACCGGTCGCACGTCGTGCGGCCAACCGACGAGCCGCCGCAGCGCGCGCGGGCGGATCCAACCGATCCAGCAAGTGCCCAGCCCCTGTTCCGCGGCGGCCAGCACGAAATGTTCGCCCGCGATGCCGAGGTCCACCCACGGGTAGTTCACACCCGAGATGCCCGCGCCGAGGCGGTGGGTGAGCACATCCCGGACCATCCCGAGCGCCACGATCACGGGCGCGCGTTCGGCCCAGTCCATGCGCAGGCCGGGGAGAAGACCCTCGCGCACGATGCGACGGCGCAGCCCGGCATCACGCACGACCGCGAACCGCCAGGGCTGCCGGTTGCAAGCGGAGGGCGCGAGGCGCGCGCATTCGAGACAGTACCGAATCGCGGCCTCAGAGACGGGCTCGGGCGCGTAGGCGCGGCAGCTCCACCGGCGGCGAACCAGGTCCAGCAGGCCGCCCGAGGCACCAGCGCCGGCCTCGCGCGCGTCGTTCATGGCGCGAGCACCTCGGCCGGCCGCCCGCTCATTTCGGCGCCGGGCGCGGCGTCGCGTCGGCTTCGAGATCGCCGAGCGCGAACTGGATGCCGTCGAGATAGTGCGTGAGGATCGTCGAGTTCCAGAAGATCTCCTCGCGGTGGCCGAGCGAGCAATAGAACACACGACCTTCGCCGTAGCGGCGGATCCACGAGACCGCAAAGTCGCGGTCGGTACGCTTGATCCCCTTCTTCGTCATGTCCACCTTCTCCGGGTCGAGGCTGATCAGCACGCGGAGGCGGCTGCGCGAGTAGGGATCGCGGAACTGGTAGATTTCATCAGTGACCTCGAATCGGGTCTGGCCACCGAACGCGCGCAGGAGAGGGTGACCAGGCTCCTCGATGCGCAGCACGACCTTCTCGTGCCAGGGGTGGCCGTCGAAGTAGCCGCCCATCATTTCGCCGTACTCGGGCCACTTGTAGAACGTGTCCGTCGCGGCATGAATGCCCACTACGCCGCCGCCGGCGCGCACCCATTTCAGAAACCCTTCCTTCACTGCGGGATCGTCGAACAGCTCGCCGGTGGTGTTGTTGAACGCGACCGCGTCGAAGCGCTTCAGGGAATCCGCCGCAAAGACGGCCGGGTCGGTGCTCTCCTCGGCGGTGTAGGCGCCGGTTTTCTTGCCCATCTCGATCAGCGCGAAGGCGCCGCATTCCCCCGCGGAATGCCGGAAGCCCTTCATGAGCGAGAACACGAGCAGGCGGCGCGGCCGTGCCGGCGTCACCTGGGGACGGTCCGGGATCGCAGCGCGGATCTTCTCCATCTGCTCATCGGTGGGCGGTTTGCCCGGCGCGCCGATCACGCCGGCCAGCAGGGTCAGCAGTGCGCTCATGGTTCGCATCCGTGCGTGTGTGTGCATTCGGGTCCTCCTTGGGTTGGTTGTCGCGACGGCGCTGGTCGGGACCAAACCGACCGGTCACCTGCCACAATTTGAAGGAACTACTCAGTTGCCTGCCCGCAGCGGGCAGCCAGCTGAGAGAATTGGCACAACCAAATCCCATCAATGTGGATCGTAGCCCACTCCCCCCGAAACGCAACCGATCGTTCAGTTTTTGTGCTGACCTCGGTTGGGGCGGTGCCGTACCTTCTGCGCTCGGACAGAGGGCAGGGTGGCGCAGGGACGCGAGGTGACGGCCGGGGGATCAAACTCATCCACGCGATGCTGGCGGCGCACCCGGCCCGGGGCCGAACGCCGCTGAAGCCGGCGCTGGGACTGGCCCAACGCGCGTGGCCAACTCAAGGACATGGCCGGCCGCCCGCTGCTGCTGAAGCTGGAGCGGGTGGGCCACATCCAGCTGCTGCCGCGCATACGGCCGGCCTGACCGCTCTGCCGCCCGCTGACCAAGGGCGGTTCCTCAAGGGCGACGGGTCGTGAGTCTCGCTCTGGCGTCGGACGCGGGCGTCCGGTCATTCACTCTCAGGTGGCCGCCCCAGGGCGGGCGGCTCCCTGAGCCGTGACAACTTGAAAACCGAGAGCGGCCAGGGCGCGGGCGGCGGGTGCCTCAAGGGAGCCCTGCCACGTGACGGTGGACGCGGCAAACTCGCGGCGAACCGGATAGTGGCGCCGCAACCGCTCGAAACGGTCGGCCATCGGTTCCGCCGGCGGTGCGCCCGCGCCGCGCAGCGCGGCGTCGTCGCGCTCGATATCGTACACGGCGCGCACGGCCTCGCGAAGCGCCGCCGTGAGGTCGGCCGCGTCGGCGGCGAGCTCGATCTGGGGCGGCGGAACCCCCGCCGAGACCTCAACGGACCGCCACGTCGGACGGACCTCGAAAAACCGGCAGCAGGCCTCATACACTTGAACGGTGCCGGCGAGCTTGCCGTCCCACGAGTACCCCGCGATGTGGGGCGTGCCGAGCATCGCGCGATCGAGCAAGGCAGGAGAGATCGCCGGCTCGTTCTGCCAGACGTCGAGGATCACGTCGCTGACCTGTGCCGAATCGAGTGCCAACGAGAGAGCCTCCTCATCCACCACCTCACCGCGCGACGCGTTGATGAAGACCGCGCCGGGTTTCATCTGCTCGAAGAAACGACAATTGGCCATACCGCGCGTCGCGTAGGGACCGTCGTCGGTCAGCGGGACATGAAGCGTGACGAAATCGGCGGCCGGCAGGACCTCCTCGAGCGGACGGAACGAGGAGTCGCCTTCCGCGAGCGCGCGCGGTGGATCGTTCAGCAGCGGCCGCAATCCCAGGATCTGCGCGCGGCGCACCACGCGGCCGCCGACCTGTCCGACACCGATCACAGCCATGGACCGGCCTGCGAGCGGCCGATTGCGCCGCGCCGACCAGACCAGCAGGGCGGCCACCAGCCATTCGGCGACACTCGTCGCGTTGCAACCGGGCGCCGCGGTCCAGGCCACGCCGAGCTCGGCGCACGCCTGCGCGTCAATGTGGTCATAGCCCGCGGTGGCGGTACCGACGAACTTGACCGGCGTGCCCTCGAGCAGCTCGCGGGTGACGCGGGTTTTCGACCGGATCACGAGCGCGTCGGCGTCGAGCAGGTGCTCGCGGCGGATCGCGCGGTCGTGCAGCACGACCGTCGCACCCAGCGTCGAGAAAGCCTCGGCGCCGGCCAGCACGCTCTCCGCGCAGACGATGTTCACGCGGCGATGATGCGTGCTCGGCCGGGCCGTCGCAAGCGGAGCGGGCGGCGTGGTCCCCAGCCGGAGCCGTCCCGGCACCGCGATCCGGCGGGGCGGCATGGCGCCTCATGGGCGCCGTGATTTGACGTGCCGGATGAGTTCAACGATCGGAGTTCGGCTCGCGCGGGGCCGAAAAACCGCTACGCTCAACTGCCGGTTTGTCGAGGAATCGCACATGGCCCGATCATTCCGCGCTTCGATGCCCTCCCGTCCCGCCGCCGGCGGGGAGGTGACCGCCGCCGACCGCGCCGAAGCCGCCCGGCGCATCGTGCGCGTGGCCGCCGACGTGCGCGACGACATTCTGCGCCGCGGGCGCCGTCCGCAGCTCCGCGTGCCCGTGCGCGCGCTCTCGAACGTCCGCTACGACCCCAAGAGCGGTTATCTCGAGATGCTCGGCCGCATGGCCACGCGGACGCTCTCGGTCACCACGGTGAAAACCTTCGCGCAGACGATGCGGCTGCTCGCGACGACGAAGCTCGACTTGCTCGACCGCGACGATATCGCGGGCAAGCGCGAGGTCTACTACAACAGCAAGAGCTGGGGCGAATGCCGCTTCGACGAGCAGAGCGAGAGCGACAGCTTGCTGGACGACATCGAGGCGATGCTCGGCGTCAATCGCGAAGTTCTCGGTTACATCCCCGAAGAGCGGGGCGGCGAAGTGTGTGGGCCATTGGTGGTGGTGGACCGGGATCCGGGCACGGGCCGTCCGATCCGCATTGACTGCACACGGCTGGGCACCGGCGCCTGGAGCATCCCGTCGCGGGTGGAGCACCTCGCGTTCGAGACATCCGCGAAATGGGTGCTCGTTGTCGAAACCGCGTCGCTGTTTCAGCGGCTGGTGCATCACCGCTGGTACGAACAAGCGCGATGCATCCTGATCTCGATGAGCGGAGTGCCGACCCGCGCCTGCCGCCGGTTCGTGCGGCGGCTGGCCGACGCGACGCGCCTGCCCGTCCTCGCCTTCACCGACGGCGATCCCTACGGCTATTGCAACATCTACCGCACGCTGAAATGCGGCAGCGGACAGGCCGCGCACATCAACCGGCTCTTCTGTGTGCCACAGGCCAGATACCTCGGCGTCACGCCGCAAGACATCCTCGACTACGACCTCGAGGACGCGACACATCCCCTTGAAGAGGCCGACGTGAAGCGGGCGCGCGACGCGCTGAAGAACGACCCCTTCATCCGCCACCATCCGCCGTGGCAGGCGGCGCTCAACCAGATGCTGGACATGGGCGTGCGCATCGAGCAGCAGGCCTTCGCGAAGCACGGGCTCAACCACGTGATGGACGTCTATTTGCCCGACAAACTCCAGCGCCAGAACTTCCTGCCCTAATCGACGGCATCGCGGCGACGCGAGAGGTGTCGCGAACACCATCAGGCGGTCGCCGTGCGCGGTACCGCTGGGGCCTCCGCCGCGGGCGCAACGCAGCCCAACGGCGCAAGGAAGTGACGCGGATCGGCGGCAGTCATCGCCCGCGGCCAGGCCACACCGCTGTTGCTTCGGCACTCGGCTGCCAAAGAGGCGGGTATCGACACACCGAACTTCGTCGGCGACCGCCCATGCGAAAGCCCTCGGCCGTTGTGTGCGGTCGAAGGCGATCGGAGCTACCGCCGCGACACCCATGGCGGAACGATCCGGGTTGCCTTTTCCTGCTGGACCGCTGAGGGAGTAGGGACCGCCTACACGGCGGCCGTCGTCCCTCGAAACCCAGTCCGCGCGCCAGCGCCCCTGGGTAGCCGGAGCCGCACCTCGGTGGGTCCCCATCTCTCGACGTAGATCGCCTACTCGCTTGCCAGTGACGACCGCGCCCACGTGGCCAGTCCCGGCGCGGCCTCGACCACCCACGGATCCGGCTCGAGCCGCGCCAGGTCGAACGTGTGCAGGAAACAGCTCAAAATCGCCAACCGCCGCCGGATGGCGGGCCCACCGCTGCCGGGGGCATCGCTCTCGATATCGGAGCCATCTTCCTGGCCGACGGTGAACGAGTCGTCGAGATGGTTGAACAACGCCCCGCCGCTCGTCACCAACCGCTAGGCCGGCCGCCGATCGGGGGCGTCGGACCGGCCCATCACGCTGGTCTCGTCGCATCCGATCGCACGGTGCACGCCGCGGTTCCACCCCATCGCTTCGGGCAGCGCGTAGTGAAAGTTGAGCAGCTCCGCATGTTCTGCGCGATCATGTGGCGGCGAGGGAGTCGGCGCTCCTCGTCCCGGATGATCGCCGCGATCGCTCGCTGCCATGCGACCGACTCCGCGATCGGAATCTGCACCGCATTGGGCCAACCGGAGTGCTCGGTCCACCACGGATGGATCACCGCGCCATGGCGGACGGTGTCGGCCCACGGCTCGCTCTGCATCTCGTCGACGAGGTTGTCGACCTCCTTCAACGCACGCACGAGATGGCAGACCAGTGCCTCCGGATACGGGAACGCGGGCTTCGCGCGGCGGGGGGCTTCGGCGATAAATTCGCGGAGCCACTGCAGGTAGGGCACGGACAAGCACTCGAGATCGAACTTCGCGCCGCTGTCGCCCTCGCCCGGCTCGGCGCCGCGCACCCACGGCGCGAGAAAACGGCCGGGTGCGGGCCCGAGCGTATTGCGACGGATGCCGAAGGTGCCGGGCGGCTCGACGTACTCGCCGGAGAACACGCGCGTGGAGTTGAGTCCATCGCGTTCGAGCGCATCGAGATAGCGCCGCATATTGAACTCGAAATTGATGATCGCCCCGTAGTGCTCGGCGCTCGTGTTCCGCGCGACCGCCCGGCCGCGCCCCTCGAACCAGCGCGAGTGCTCGGGATGTCGGCCGATGGGCAGTGAGGGCAGAGCGACCACTGAAGAGGCCCAGAGGATCCAGCCCGCGAACCGTCGTCAGGAAGGGTATATGGGCCGTCTCCGCGTTGGGTTCACAGTCAAATCTGGACGTGAACCCGCGCCGTGCGCAAGTCTCGAGCGGCCGGCCGGATGCTGATCATGGACACGACCGAACCGCCCCCCGCTGGAACTGCGCGGTGGGGCCTTAGCGGACACGGCGGCCCAGCAACCGGCGGTTTGCCCGACGGAGGGACCAGCGATACGATGTGCGACGGCACGGGCCGGTAGCTCAGTCGGTAGAGCACGACACTTTTAATGTTGGGGTCGCGGGTTCGATTCCCGCCCGGCTCACCATGCCTGGCGCATGTCCAACCGCCATCCCATTCGCTCGGTGTTCGAATTGATCGCGACACGGGCAGCGTGTTCGACGGTTCCGCGGCTGAGCCGTGCGTCGGTGCTTGCGCTCAGCCGTGCGTTGGGCCGGATCGCCGCCGCCACTCCCTCGCATGCCCGCCGCGTCGCGCTTGCGAACCTCCGGCTGGTCTACGGCTCGGAGCTCTCGGAGGAGGCCCGCCGGCGGCGCGTGCGGCGATCCTTCGAGAGCTTTGCGCTCGCGTTGCTCGATGCCGTATGGTTCGGCGGCGGCCCCCCGGACCGTTTGCGGCGGTATATCCGGCACGATGCGGGTTTTCTGGAACGCGTGCGCGACGGGCGCCCCCATGTCTTGTTGACCGCCCATCTCGGCGAGTGGGAGACGCTCGGCCAAGCGGTTGCGGCGGAGGGCGTGCGCCTGATGAGCGTGGCGGCGCCGCTGGCGAACCCGGCGGTGGACCGCTTGTTCGCTGAGCTACGGCGCGCCTCGGGGCAGACGATCATCCCGCAGCGCGGTGCGTTGCTTCGCCTCTTACGGCACCTGAAGGCCGGAGGGCAGGTGGCGATGCTGCTGGACCAGAACGTGAAGCCGGAGGAAGGCGGCGTCTTCGTACCCTTTTTTGGGTTGCCGGTGCCGGTATCGCGCGCCGCTGCGGCGCTCGCGTTGCGGATGCGCTGTCCGATCCTGTCCGCGTTCATGCTGCCGGAACCGGATGGCACATGCCGCGTGATGGCGGGCGAGGCGATCGAACCCGAGGCGTTTCCGGCCGGGGCCGACGACGAGGCGGTCGTACGGCTCACGGCCGACATCGCGGCGCTGTGCGAGCGCGCGGTCCGTCGCTGGCCGGACGCGTGGCTTTGGAGCTACAAGCGCTGGAAACATGTGCCGACCGGCGCGCCGGCGGAGCGGTATCCGTTCTACGCGAAGCCGTGGCGGCCACCGGCGGCGGACCAGAGCCGGCGTGGGGCGGTCGCCGACACGGGCGGTCCGGCCGCGCTCGAACCCGACGAGAGCACCCTCTCATGAAACGCGTGACACTGTGGAGCCCGATCCTGCTGGCCGCGGCGTGGCTCGGCACCGCGGCCGCGGAAACGCCGCCACGGCGATGGGTCTGGATCTTCGGCTACAGCGTTCACCGCGATGCGGATCGTCCGGCGATTCTCCAGCTCGTTGAACGGGCGGCGGCGGCGGGCGCCAACGGTATCGTGCTGGACGGCCTCGATACCTTGTGCCGCGCGAAACCGTCGGCGATCGCCAGCATCGAGCGGTTGCGGGCAGCCTGCGAGGAGCGCGGTTTGGACCTGGTGCCCGCGGTGTTCTCGATCGGCTATGGCGGCTGGGCGCTCGCGCACGACCCGCACTTGGCCGAGGGCCTACCGGTCAAGGAGGCGCGCATGGTGGCCCGTGGCCCGGACATCCACTGGGAGGCGGACGAACCGCCGAGGCTCAGCAACGCCGGCTTTGAAGAACATTCGAATCACCGTTGTCCGGGGTTCGGATACATCGACCAGCCCGGCGTGATCAGTTTTGCCGACACGACGACTGTGCACGAAGGGCGAACGTCGCTGCGATTGGAGAACTTCCGCGCGCACGAAGCCGGCAACGGGCGCGCGATGCAGGAGGTGCGCGTGCGGCCATGGCGGTGCTATCGCTTCAGCACCTGGGTGCGTCTCGAAGACCTTCAGCCCGCCGGCGCATTTCAACTTCAAGTGCTCGGCGGTGGACGTTCGCTAGCGCCGCGCGAGTTTCGCTTCGCCGCCACGCAGGACTGGACTCGCGTGGATGTCGTGTTCAATTCGATGCAGTTCGAGACAGTGCGGTTGTACGCGGGCGTCTGGGGAGGACGCGCCGGCCGTGTGTGGCTCGACGATTGGCGCCTTGAAGAGGTCGGGCCCGTGCAGGTGCTGCGCAGGCCCGGCACGCCGGTGACGCTCGCCCGCGAGGACGGCGCGGTCGAGTATGAGGCAGGTCGCGACTTCATCGTGCCAGAGGATCCAAGATTCAGTGCTCACCGTTCGGATCGGCCGCCGCTGGTGTTCCGGCGACCGGATTCGAGCCGAATTCGCGACGGGGAGCGCCTCCGCGCCGGCTGGTACCACCCGATGGTGATCCACGAGTCCCAGGTGACGGTGTGCATGGCCGAACCCGCGCTCTACGAACACGCGGCAGAGGAGGCGGAGAGGCTCGCGCGGCTCGTGCGGCCGCGACATGTGCTCCTGAGCATCGACGAGGTGCGGATGGGAGGCACCTGCCGCGCCTGCGAGGGGCACGACATGGCGAAACTGCTCGGTGAATGCGCCGCGCGACTCGGCGAGGTGTTGCGCCGTCACCTGCCGGAGGTCGAGCTCTACATCTGGTCGGACATGTTCGATCCGCACCACAACGCGCGCTCGCCATATTACATGGTCCGCGGCGACTTCACGGGTTCCTGGCGGCATCTGCCGCGCGAGATCGCGATCGTGGTCTGGGGCGGCGCCCCACGGCCGCAGAGCCTCCAATTCTTCGCGGAGGAGCAACGTTCGGTGGTGATCGCGAACTACTACGATGCGGAAACGCTCGACCACGTGCGCAGCTGGCTCGACCTTGCCCGGGACGTGCCCCAGGTACGCGGGTACATGTACACGACCTGGCAGAGGAGGTACGACCTGCTCGAGGACTATGCGCGGATCGTCTGGGGCGGTCCCGCCGCCCGCGCTCCCTGAAGACCCCGCGCGCCGCCCGCGGCGGGTGTCTTCATCGTGCGTTCAGGGTGCGGCGGCCAGCATCGAGCGCGCGAGCAGGGAGCGATGAGACGTCGATGCGCGTGCTTGTGATCGAGGACGAACCCGATCTGCTCGCCGGCATCGCGCGCGCGTTGCGCGACGAGGGCTATGCGGTCGACACGGCGGCAGACGGCGAGGACGGCCTGTTCAAGGCCGAGAGCTGGCCCTACGACCTGATCCTGCTCGACGTGATGCTGCCGGGCCGCGACGGATGGGAGATTGTGCGCCGTCTGCGCGAGCGCGGACGCCGCGTGCCGGTGCTCATGCTCACCGCGCGCGACGCCGTCGCCGACCGCGTGCGCGGCCTCGATAGCGGCGCCGACGACTACCTCACCAAGCCGTTTGCGCTCGACGAGCTGCTCGCGCGCGTGCGGGCGCTGATCCGTCGCGGCGCGGACCAGCCCGCGCCCGTGATCCCGCTGGCCGACGCGGTGCTCGACCTGCGCGCTCGCGTCGTGCTGCGCAAGGGCCGCCCGGTCCCGCTCACACCGCGCGAGTACGCGCTCGTCGAGTACCTCGCGCTGCATCGCGGCTGCGTCGTCTCGCGAACTGATCTCTACGATCACCTGTTCGGCGAAGACGACGACACGCTGTCGAATCTGCTCGACGTGCACGTCTCGAACATCCGCCGCAAGCTCGGCCACGACTTCATCCGCACGCGCCGCGGCCACGGGTACTGCATCGAATGAAGGTCTGGCCGCGATCGTTGCGCTGGCGCTTGCAGATCTGGTACGGCGCGCTGCTGGGCGCGGTGCTCGCGGGCTTTGCCGCCACCGCATTCGCGTTGGCGCGCGAAAGCCGCCTGCGGCGGATTGACGAAGATCTGGACCGCCGCGCCGCGGCGCTGATGCCCGCTGTGCGCGCGCCTCCGCGCGACCGACCCGGCCCGCCGCATCCCGCCGGTACGCCGCTGCATGAGCCTCTTCCGCCCCCTATCCGCCGGCCGCCTCCCTCCGAGGAGCGCGGAGCCGGCGTCGAGCGATTCCGCCCCGCCCCCCTCCGCGTCGAGCCGCTCGGTCCGCCGTCGGGGCTGGGAATGGAGGCGATCGAGGCGATGCTGTTTTCGGGACATGACCGCGACGCCGCCTATTTCGTTCTTCTCAGCAACGACGGCACGGTGGTGAGAGCCTCCGCTTCGGCCCCGGCCCTACCCACGAATGCGGCGCCGCCGGCCGCGGATCGGTTGATTCGTCAGCGCGGAGAATTCCGCGAGCATGTTCGTCGCCTTCGTCCCGGGCACCTTCTCATCGTCGGCCGGCCGATCGGCGCAGAGCTCGCGGAGTTGAGGCGCTTCGGCCTGGGCCTGGCGACGGCCGCCACGCTGGTCTGGGGCACCGCGATCGCGGTCGGCACGCGGATCGCGCGCCGCGCGATCCAACCCATCGAGGCGATCGCTGCGACGGCGGCACGCATCGCGGGCGGCGACCTTGGCTCGAGAATTGCGCTGCACGAGACCGACAGTGAACTCGGTTCGCTGGCGCGGGTGCTGAACGAAACGTTCGACCGCCTCTGCGAGGCGCTCGCGCGCCAGCGCCGGTTCACCGCCGACGCCTCGCACGAACTGCGCACGCCGCTGGCGGTGATCCTCTCACAGGCGGAATCGGCGCTCGCGCGCGAGCGGCCGGCCGCGGACTACCGCGAGGCGCTCGACGCCTGTCGCCGCGCCGCACAACGGCTGCACCACCTGGTCGAATCACTGCTGACGCTCGCGCGGCTTGATGCGGGCGGTGGCGGCCCGCTCAACGAGATGGTCCCGCTCGACGGCGTCGCGGCGGAGGCGCTCGACCTACTTCGGCCGCTGGCGGCCGAGCGCCGTATCGAGATTGCTGCCGATCTCGAGCCTGCGGTCTGCACAGGCCGCGCGGACGAACTCGCGCAAGTTGCGCTCAACCTCGTCGCAAATGCGATTCACTACAACCGGGACGGTGGCCGGATCGAGATCGCCACGCGGTGCGACGGGCCGAACGTTCGACTGGTGGTGAAAGACACCGGCATCGGCATGGCGCCGGAGCATTTGCCGCATATCTTCGAGCGGTTTTACCGCGCCGACCCCGCTCGCAGTCGGGCGGGTGGTCGTGCAGGCCTCGGGTTGGCCATCGCGGCAGAGGTCGTGCGGCGGCATGGCGGCCGTATCGACGTGACGAGCGAACTCGGGCGCGGCAGCGAATTCGTCGTGACGCTGCCGGCTGCGGCGGTTTGATCGGCCGTGGCCCGTGGCGCTCGAGATCAGGAACCGGCAGCCTGCGGCCCTCTGGCGAGGGCCATCGATTCGACTGCGATGTCGCGCGCGCGGCCGCTCAGCGGGCGGCGCACTGGCGGAGGGCCTCGTAGAGCGCGGCGGCGACCGCGGTGGCGAGATTGAGCGAACGCACTCGGTCGGCGAGCAACGGAATCGCGAGCACGCGGTCGGGCCAGCGTTCGAGCCATTCGTCCGACAGGCCCGTCGTCTCGTTGCCGAATACGAGCGCATCGCCGGGACAAAACTCTGCCTCGAAGTACACGCGCGCGCCCGCGGTGCTGAACAAATGAAAGCGCGCCGGCGCCGCCGCAAGCCACGCCTCGGCGGAGCGGTGTCGGTGCAGCTCGACCGCGTCCCAGTAGTCGAGCCCCGCGCGCCGCAACGCTCGGTCGGTGAGCCGGAACCCGAGCGGCTCGACCAGGTGCAGCGGCGTGCCGGTGGCCGCGCAAAGCCGCGCAATCGCGCCGGTGTTCGGCGGAATCTCGGGGTGTACGAGCACCACCTGCAACGGCGGATCGGGCCACCGAAACGGCACGCGCACTCGGCGGCGGTGCGGCTGGGGCGCGCCGATCATGCCCGCGCGATCACGACCGACGTCTCCGGATCCGGTCGGACCCCGATCTCACGATACCCCGCCGCCTCGAGCGCCTCGCGGATGTCGGGCAGCGTCGAGCGGCCCTCTACGATGTGCGACTCGACGACCACGGTCGGCCGGAACCACTCGAGCGTTCGCCGCGCGCCGAGCAACGCCGGCCCCTCGCCGCCCTCGATATCCATCTTGATCAGGTCCACGCGCGGCAGGCCAAGCCGTTCGACCTCCGTATCGATCGTCGTGACGGGCACGCGAACGCGACGGTAGCGTTCGGGATGCTCGGCGACGTAGTTCGTACGGCAAAAACTCGACGTGTAGCCGCCGCCGGCGAGAAACTCAAGTTCGCCCTCTTGATTCCATGCGCCGCGCTCGACGATGACCACGTTGTCGAGCAAGTTGAGTTCGACGTTCCGACGCAGGACCGTGAGGTTGGCCGGATCCGGCTCGAACACGACGACCCGGCCCTCCGGCCCCGCGCGCCGCGCAAGCCAGCAGGCCACGGCGCCGATGTTCGCACCGACGTCCAGCGCGACCGCGCCGGGCACCGGCGCCGCGTCGTCAAAATCGTCCGCGAGCGGCGCCGGATCGAACTCGCGGAGGCTGACGACCTCGGTCCCGTCGGGCGTGCGAACCGCAAATCGGCCGTTGCGCCACGCGCAATCCGCGAGCCGGCCCCGATATATCCATCGATACACGGCCGCGGAGAGACGGGCGCGCATCGGCCCTTCCGGCAACCGCGCGTGAACGGCGCGGGCGAAGCGTTTCCAGCTCATTCGCTGCCCAGTGTAGGCGGTGGACAATCGCGGCCGCAAGGTGCCCGCCGCGGGCGGTATGCTCACCGATTCGAGGCCGCGGACGCCGCGGTTTCGAGCCAGATGCGGGGTGCCGATGGGTCGAGCCAGAGCACGCCCTCGGCGGTGCGCGTCGCGTAGCGGCCGTCGAGACGGCCATCGGGCAGATCGGGCAGCAGGTGTGCGATCACCCGCGCAAGGTCCTTCGGACGCGCCGCGAAACCGGCGAGATGGACCGTTCGGCCGAGGCCGAGCCGGCGCGTCGCGCGGGCCAACGCCTCTGGATCCACCTCCAGTGCGATGCGCACCCCACTTACCGGCGGGGTCTCCGCCGGGACATCGGCGCGATGCCACACCAGGCGGCGCACCTCGACGCCGAGGGAGCGCGTATCGCTGGAGCTGGAGCTCCTAGAGGGTTTCCACGGCGTGCACTCGATGCCGATGCGCGCCAACCGCCCCGTCGCGACCGGAGAGGGTACCTCAAATTCGAAGGTGCGGCCGCCCGGCGTTTCGATCGTTCCGACCCGATGTCCGTCGACGGTCACCCGCACCGGCCCGCTGCGGACGGCGGCGGGTGGCACGAGGAGCTCGAGGGCGAGGCGAGCGGGCACGTGCGGTTCGGCCGGCACGTAGACGAGGGCCCGCGCGCCGGTCCACCGGCAGCGCGCGGTGCCGCGCGACTCCGGCCCGTGCCAGTCGCCGGCCAGCCACGGCTCATCGTCCGGCGAACCAATGTCGAGCTCCCAGCTCGTCGGCACCGGTCCATCGAGACGAGGGGCCAGATAGGACGGCTCCGAATCGGACGCGGGGGCGAGCATACGGTCGCGCCACGCGGTGAGATCGTACAGCCGCATGCCGATCGACCGGCCGGGCTGCGTGGCGGTGATGAGGAGGCCGCCCTCGCGCACCCAGCGTTCCATCGCCTCGGCCGCCGCGGGTTCGAGCACCTCCGCCTCGGCGAGCACCAGCACGCGATAGCCGCGCAGATGACCGTCAGCGACGCTTTGCCGCGTGAGAACATCGTGGTCGGCGACGTCGCGCAGTTCCCGGGAGATCGCGCGCAGACGGCCGTTGGCGGCGGGCTCGAGCGCCCACGTCTCTCGCGGCGCGTAGAGCGCCAGCTCAGTGCGCGGCGACCGCGGTGCGAGCCACGGCGCCCATTCGACAAAGAGTTCCAGCGCGCGCGGGTCGCTGGCCACGTTGCCGGCATACGCATGGAGCTGGCGCGCACCGGAGGCGATCGCGTTGTAGATTCGTCCCACATTGCCGGCCGGAGAGACGCGCCCCGCCGGCTCGAATCCGCAGAACGTGCCGTAGAGGCGCGTTGCGGTGGCGACCTCGCGCGTCACTGTGAAATTGCGCGCGTAATCGCTGTCCTCATTCGTGATCCGGATGCCGATGCCAAAGGGCGCCATCGCTTTCGCCTGCGCGGTGAAATCGGCGCCGAGGGCAGGGTTGCCGTCGCCGCCCGTGCACAGGTACACCGGCGTGTCGGGGAAATGCCGCCGCACGATCCGCGCCCAAACAACGCACCAGTCCGTCATCGCCTGCTGGTACCACTCGACGAAATCCGCGCGGGCACGATCGGATGGCGCGCGGTCGGGCAAGAAGGTGCGCACCGCATCAAAAGAGACATGCGAGGTTCCCCACGCGCGATTGAGCGCGGCGATGTCGCGGTAGCGGGTTGTCATCGCGGCACGAAATGCGGCGACCGCGTCCTCGTCGGCCGCCCACCAGCCGTGGTGATTGTGGTAGGGGCCGACGAGTCGGGTGGTCCAACCGCCTTCGGGACCTGCCGGATAGATGCTTTCCCCGTAGATGCCGGTGATGCCCAGCAGCAGCGACTCGATCGGGGCGCGGCCGCGATATTGCGCCGCGAACGCCGCCACAAATCGGTCCACCATGCCGGCCCATCGCGGATGGAACAGGCTTTGGACGCGGCTCTCCTGTTCGTGGTCGAGGCATTTGTAGTATCGCGAGGCCGCGGACTGCTGGTACCACAGGGGCGTCGCGTAGGCCGGGCCGGCGATGATGAACGGCACCCAGCGCAGTCCCGCCGACTCGAGCACCTTGATCTGGGCGTCCCAGCGGGACCAGTCCCATTGGTTCGACACCGGCTCGACACCGGCCCAATCCACGTAGCTTTCCACGCTCGAGACGGAGAGCGCGCGATACATAACGGCGTCGTCCCGGCTGGCGTCGTTGCCGAAGGTGAGCTCCATGCCCGGCGGACGGCGCACGCGAAACGGCGGCACGGGCGTGACGGAGGCGTCGGGCGGGGCGGCCGGGAGGAGCTCCACGGCCCGCACGGCGATGTCGCGCGCGGCGAGCCGCAAGGAGGCGCGGTGGTTCTGCCGCCCTCCGGCGACGAGGCTGGGCAGCTCGAACACCAGCCGGCGCCACTGCCGCGAGCCAACGAGCCAGCGGCGTTCCGCGTGCGCGTAGGAGGTGGCCGGCTCATTCGTGCTGCCCGCACGCTCGTACTGTAGGTCGACGCTGCCGACGCGGTCGTCATACACCTCAAACACCGCCCATGCATGCACCGGGCCGCTCGTCCAGGCCGGATGAACGACGCGCACATAGAAATAGCGTGAGCCTTCGCCCACGAGGCGGCGCGCGGGGATTCCGTCGATCACGGCCGGCGCATGGGTGCCATCGCCTCCGGACGGCGCGTCCAACCCCTCGCCCACAGCCGCGCCGGTGGCCGTGAACTCGATACGGAGCCGGGGGCGCGGCTCGGCGGCGTGCGCGATGGCCACTACCAGCGCGACGCAACTCTGCGCCCAACGAAGGGTGACGCGGTTCATGCGGCGAGTATGGCACAAACCGCCTGCGGTCGGTCGAGCCACGGCGTACCGCGGTGGCGGACACGGCCACCGCGCGCCGGCGGCTTGAGCTATCCGAACGGTGCGGGCGCCGCGCGGAGGTCCGCGGGCGCCCGTCCGAATCGAAGTGTACCGACTCGCGTTCGGCTAGCGGAACAAGAGCGGCGTCGCGTTCTTCAGCACTGGCGCAATGACGAGCGAGACGACGCTCATCAGCTTCATCAGGATGTTCAGCGAGGGGCCGGCGGTATCCTTGAACGGGTCGCCGACCGTGTCGCCCACCACGGCGGCCTTGTGCGCGGGCGACCCCTTGCCGCCGTGCGCGCCGGCCTCGATGTGTTTCTTCGCATTGTCCCAGGCGCCGCCGGCATTGGCCATGAAGAGTGCCATCATGACGCCCGAAGCGGTGACGCCCGCGAGCAGCCCGCCCAGCATTTCTTTGCCGAACAGGAACCCGACCGCGACCGGCGTAATCACACCGAGCAGCGCGGGCGCGGTCATCCGGCGGATCGCGGCGGCGGTGGAGATGTCCACGCAGCGCGCGTAGTCGGCCCGGACGCCCGGCTTGCCCTCGAGCAGGCCGGGAATCTCGCGGAACTGGCGACGCACCTCCTCGACCATCGAGAGCGCGGCTTGGCCGACCGCTTGCATCGCGAACGCGGAGAAGAGGAACGGCATCATCGCGCCCACCAGCAGGCCGGCGCAGACCTTCGGGTTCATCACGTCAATGCTGCTGAGGCCGACCGTCTGCCCGTACGCGGCGAACAGCGCGAGGGCCGTCAGGGCCGCCGATCCGATCGCGAAGCCCTTGCCGATGGCGGCGGTCGTATTGCCGCAGGCGTCCAGTTTGTCGGTGCGCTGACGCACCTCTTTTTCAAGATGAGACATTTCGGCGACGCCGCCAGCGTTGTCGGCGATCGGTCCATACGCGTCCACGGCGACCTGGATGCCGGTGGTCGCGAGCATGCCGAGGCCCGCGATCGCGATGCCGTAGAGGCCCGCCACCTGGAACGCGACCACAAGCGCCGCAGCGAGCACGACGGTCGCGATGCCAGTCGAAAGCATTCCGTTGCCGAGGCCCGCAATGATGTTCGTCGCGGCGCCGGTGTTGGAGGACTCCGCAATCTTGTTCGACGGCCCCTTGCCCTCGGCAGTGTAGTACTCCGCGAGCAGGCCGATGATCACGCCCGCCGCAAGCCCCGCCACCAACGCGTAGAAGATGCCGAGCGCCGTGTGAGTGGCTTCGCCGCCGAGCGAGAACTGCGCGGGCGCATACCTGCGGATTACAAAGAACGAGACCACCGCCGTCGCGATCGCGGCCGCGAAGGTGCCGGTGTTCAGCGCCGCCTGCGGATTGCCGCCCTCCTGCGTCTTCACGAAGAACGTGCCGGTGATCGAGAAGATGATGCCGACGCCGGCCAGCAGGAACGGCAGCATGACGAGCGAGACCGCATGCTCGCCCCCCGCGACGCCGAGCACCATCGCCGACACGATCGCGCCGATGTAGCTCTCGAACAGGTCGGCACCCATGCCCGCGACGTCGCCGACGTTGTCGCCCACATTGTCGGCGATCACCGCTGGATTGCGCGGGTCATCCTCCGGAATGCCCGCCTCGACCTTGCCGACCAGGTCCGCACCGACGTCCGCGGCCTTTGTGTAAATGCCGCCGCCCACGCGCGCGAACAGCGCGATCGAGCTGGCGCCCATCGAGAAGCCCGCCAGGATCGGCAGCACGGTGGATCGCAGCGTCGCGGCATCCTCCCCGAAGATTCGCAGGTAAATGATCGCCAGGACCGACAGCCCCAGCAAGCCAAGGCCCACCACGCACATGCCCATCACCGAGCCGCCCGCGAACGCCACCTCTAGCGCCGGCGACAGACCCTTGCGCGCAGCGTTGGTCGTCCGCGTGTTCGCCGCCGTCGCCACTCGCATTCCGAACAAGCCGGCGAGCGCCGAACAGGCCGCGCCAACCACAAAGGAGAGGGCGACCAGCCGCACCGGCCCCTTGTTGATCGCGGCCAGCACCGCCGCGACGATCACCACAAACCCCGCCAGCACCTTATACTCGCGGGCAAGGAAGGCCATCGCCCCCTCGCGCACCGCCGCACCAATCTCGCGCATTCGCTCGGTGCCCGGATCAAGCCGGTTGATCCACTGTGTCTTCCAGAATGCGTACAGCAGGGCCAAAACCCCGCATCCCGCTCCCGCCCAGAGTGCCGTCTGAATGTTCACGTTCGCTGCCTTTCCCTTCGGTTGCGTCGGCCGCCATCCACCCGCGACGGCCGAAAAAGAATCACTCGAGCTTAGAAAAATCACGACTCCGGGTCAAGCCGCTTGCGTTTCGCCGCGAACAGGTGTTGATTCGAGGCACGCACCGTGGTTCGAGCCTGGACCATCGTGGCCATCGGGCTGGCGGCTCTGCTCGGTGGCGCCGCGGACGGCCCCTCCGAGAAGGCCGGGACGAACCCGCCGGCGCATCGTGCGGTCCGGCCCGTGGCAGACCCCTTCGACCTCGAACTGCCGGACATGAACTTCCGACAAGCGCCCCTTTCGGAGATCCTTGACTGGATTCGTGATCGCAGCCGCGACGCGGATCCGGCGGGCGTCGGGGTGAGCCTGATCCTGAAGGACGATGCGCGTGGGACGCTCGCAGCGACGCCGCTGACGTTGCGCCTGACTCGTCCGACCGTTCGGCGCGCGCTCGATCTTCTCGCGACGACGGCCGGGCTCTACATCCGGCGCGAGCGCCACGTCGCCGTGATCGAGCGTTCTCGCATCGCGACGCCTGCCCGATGAGGCCGGTTCGGCCGGCCAGAGGCCAGATGGCGCGCCGGTTGGTCGCGGTTCGCCAGAGCCGGCGGCGAGCGACGCGGCGAGCCAGTCAGGTCGCCGGTTGTCAACAAGGTCCGCCCCATGGGTACAGATCTGCAGATCGGCGGGTGCGAAGCCAGGCAAGGTAAAGCTGATGGCCGGCATGCCTGGGCAACCGCTGCCGTGGTTGGGTGCAGCGAGCCCCGCGATTCGCGCAACGTCATTTCGCCGTGGTCGCCGCCCGCGGTTCGCGCGATCGTGCCAGCGCCGCGTGCGTTGCGCGCAGCTGTTCAAATTGGGGCGCGGCCAGCCCGGTGTTGGGGATGCGATGCCACACGAAGCGCGGGGCTCGCGTTTCCGTTCGGCAGCACAGGAGAGCGGGAAAAGGCACGGCCTGTGACGGGGGCGGGCAGCCTGGTCGCCATGCTCGTGGTTGTCCCGTATTCGCTGCCGCGAGGCGCGGGGGCGAGAAATTGAGGTGTGAGGCACCGAGAGTCCCCGCTGGGCGATTGGGCTCCCCGGCATGCGTGGAGAATTGGAGCCGATTGCGCTGTCGGGGACGAACGGTACATCAAAGTGCCGTCAAAGAGTGGGCTTCCCATCCTCTGTCCCCAGATTCCGCTCCCAACCTCGCGCGTGTGCCTGTGCGCATGTGCCTGTCCCCATCCTCCCCCGCGTTGCAACAGGCCCGGCACTTTGCTGTAGCTCCGGCGCTCCTCTGTAGCTCCGGCGCTCTGCCGCCGGAGCTTTCTCCCCCATATCTTCCGCCGGAGGACCGGCGGAACTACAGCACCCGTTGGAGGGCGGCTTCCACTATCGCGCAGGCCGGAACTCGGAGCACACGAGCCATGTGGGAGGAGGCCGATCTCGAAGTGGCTCTCCGAAGGCGGAAGCGACGGTTGAGGACGCGGAAGCCGAGGTTGTTCGGTTCGATCATGAAGATGTTCGCCCTACGTGCATTCAGCCTTCTCGTCTTACCCATCAAAACCATCCACAGCGCAATCGGCTCGGAGAATTGATTGACATATGGTTGGCAAAGACATAATCTGCAAAAATTGGGTGGATGTGGACGGTGTGTGCGTGGATTCGTGAAGGCTTGGTTCAAATCGTGTGTGCGGTGGTGGGCGGCGCTGGTCATCGCCGCAACCGCCGCAGTTTGGTGGGGCGGGTGCGATGACGGCGACGGTGGCCACCCCCCTCCGGCCGATGAACAACCACCGCCGGATGACGAGGAGAAGTCCTACGATCTGACGGGCCTTTGGCGGATGAAAAACAGCCAGGCGACGTACTCCCTTCGGCAACGCGGTCGCTCTTTGCAGGGGCGGTTCTACGATCCGTCCGATCCCACCGTGCATGGCGACATCGCTGGGGTCGTGCATGGCGACGAGGTCGCGCTGTACGTGGCGGTGACCTTCGACACCCACCCGGAGGACAACTTTGTCGCGAGGAAGGAGGGTGTGATCCGCAACCGCGATCACATGACGCTGGTGGTCACTGAGGGCCCGAGGTACGTGGGCAAAGTGCAGGAATGGTACCGGCTCTAGTGGACCGGTCGCGGCGCTGCGCGGCCGCCGGACCGGCGCGCGATCGTGCTCCTCGATGCCTTTGAGTTCTTCGTCGTTCCCCTCCATCCAGGTGTTCGCCGCCGTGCGTGCGGTCGGGGCTGAACGGATCCAGCATTGCATTGTAACGCGATCCTGCTGGCGACCAGCTAGTGGTGTATGGGTGGGAAGACTGGTCGTGCCTGTCGCGGATGGCCTTCAGCTCGGCTTTGGATGTCTTCGTCGGGCGTCGGGCGGAGGGGGGAGGGCCGATTAGGATGAGGATTGGGTTGAGCGGTGATTGAAGGCACTTGTGCCTGCCCAAAATCGAAAACCGGGAACAGGAACTAGCCGAAAGCACCCTGACCGCCACGCTCGGCTCGACGCCTGCCGGCCGCTCCAAATGGGGACAGGCACATGGCAATTCCCTTCATTCATTCATTCAGGCAAATGGGGAGAGGCACGGGATAAGGCACGGGACAAGAAGTCGCAATAGACTGAAAGGGAGATTTTTGCGTCGTCTGCGCATGTGCCTGTCCCCAATTGCACATGTGCCTGTCCCCAATTGCGACTATCGGCGAGTCCACGGTCGCCGTCGCATGTGCCTGTCCCCAACGGCTTCGCTCCGGCGGCGGAGCGCCGGAGCTACAGCGGCGGCGGATGCCTGTCCCCATGACGCCATCGCCGGCCGCTCCAAATGGGGACAGACACGGGACAAGCTCCAAATGGGGACAGGCACGGGACAAGAAGTCGCAATAGACTGAAAGGGAGATTGTTGCGTCGTCTGCGCATGCGCCTGTCCCCAATTACACCAATTGCACATGCGCCTGTCCCCAATTGCACATGTGCCTGTCCCCAATTGCACATGTGCCTGTCCCCAATTGCACATGTGCCTGTCCCCAAGGGCTTCGCTCCGGCGGCGGAGCGCCGGAGCTACAGCGGCGGCGGATGCCTGTCCCCAAGACGCCATGACGACCTCGGGCGGCTGACGGGAGGCAACTATCGGCGAGTCCACGGTTGCCGTCGCATGTGCCTGTCCCCAACGGCCCCAACGGCTTCGCTCCGGCGGCGGAGCGCCGGAGCTACAGCGGCGGGGGAACCGTCTGGTTAGAACTGCGCACTACAAAAGGCGGCTGCGCCGCTCGCGGGCTTCGGCTCGGACGCGCCCGACATCGCCGGCCTCTCCAAATGGGGACAGGCACGGGACAAGCCGACAAATCTAAAACTCATACGGATGGCAGGGCTGATGGAGGCGGCGCCAACGATCATCGGCGTCGGGCGGGCACCAAGAACTTGCGCGCGCGGGCGGTCCCATCGTGGGCATCGCGCCGTGGTCTTTGTGGTGCCGCTGGACATGACGCGGTGCGAACCGTGGGCGCCGGAGATCCCACGATGCTCGCCGGCAAGGCCGAGGTTGTGCGTCGCGCCCTCGACCCGCACGGCGGCGCGGTGGTGGTCCCCTCCACGGATTTCGGCGTGAAATTCTTCAGGATTACGCCGGACCCGAACCAGCGTCTGAACGAGGGCAGACTGAACGATGTCGCGGCGCGTCGGGCGCCGCCGTCGAGGCTGATCTGCCCCGCGAACGCCGTTTCGGCGTCTCGCCGCTCACAAAATGCTCGTACCCTCCCTGCACGATCGGCACAGTGCGGCCGGCCGCCTCGAGCCGGAGGTCGCCCGCTTCCGAGGTGATGCGGCCGATCTCGGAGAGACGAAGCCTTGGAAATCGGCGCGCCCACACCGCCTTGAGCGCGGAGACGTGGGACGGACGGACCGTGAACAGCAGTTCGAAGTCCTCGCCGTCGCACAGCGCGTGCTCGAGCGGCGGCCGGCCATCGCGCAGGCGGTGAGCGTCGCGCGAAATGGGGATCGCCTGCGCCGCTAGCACCGCACCGACCCGGCTTTCCTCCGCGATGCGCCGCAGATCCGCGGCCAGACCGTCGCTGAGATCCATCATCGCGGAGACCCACCGTTTGCGCGCCAGCCAGATACCCTCGTCCACGCGCGGCTCAAAGGTCAGGTGCCGCCCCAGCAGGCTGCCGCCGAGTTCGCCGGTCACGAAGATGTGGTCGCCGGAGCGCGCGCCGCTGCGCAGCACCGCGCCTCCGCGCGGGACGCGACCGACCGCGAACGCGTGCACTTCGAGGCGGGCACCCTTCGCGACGTCGCCGCCGATCACCGCCGCGCCCCAGCGGCGGCACAGAGCGGTGGCGCCGCGGTAGAGGTCCTCGATGCGGCGCAGCGGCGCGTCGGGCGGCGCCACGAGGTTGAAGAGGAGATAGAGGGGCTCTCCGCCCATGGCCGCGATATCGCTGATGACGCGGCCAGCGATTTTGCGGCCCACCAGGCGGCCGGGCGTGTCCGGCAGAAAGTGCACGCCTTCGATCACCGGATCGGTCGTGAGCAGCCAGTCGTCGCGCGCTCCGGGGATGCGGACCACGGCGGAGTCGTCGCCGATGCCACGCGTCACGTTCCGGCCACGATCGACCAGCCGCGCGAGAATGCGGATCAGACCCCGCTCGCCGACGTCCCCGACGCGCGTGATGGCGCGACGCGGCCGCGCAAACTTCTGGTTTTCTGCGGCGGTCGTCATGGCACTCCCCTCACGATAGCGGCGGCGGCAGGGTCCCGCAAATTGC
Source organism: uncultured bacterium (assembly GCA_938010045.1). Taxonomy (GTDB): domain Bacteria; phylum Verrucomicrobiota; class Kiritimatiellia; order PWTM01; family PWTM01; genus CAACVY01. The sequence goes on along the minus strand of CALLFZ010000026.1, from coordinate 53,043 downwards.
GGTCGGTGGACTTGACCGGCCTGCCGCGCCCGGGTATCAAGTGCGGTATGGCTCTCGGGCGCTTAGCTTAGTGGGAGAGCGCTTGCTTCACACGCAAGAGGTCACAGGTTCAAATCCTGTAGCGCCCACCACCCCTCAAGCGAACCTGTGGTCACGCTGGTACGGGCTACGTGGGTCAAACACGAGATGTGTTTATCCAATGATTGGACGGAGCGGGCCGGCGATTGTCCAATGCTTGGAACTTTCGCGACGGGGGGGGCATGGCCCGGTTGCCGCCTCCGGCGGGCGCGGGCCGCGCGGCGGCGGTCAGCCGTCCGAGGCCGTCGTCTCCAGCAGTTCGCGCATCGCCGCCAGCACCGAGTCCAGGTCGAGGTTTTCCATGCGGTCGCTGGTGGAGCGGAGGATGCGGACGCGGCGACCACGTGGCCCCCAGACGGCGGGGTCGGTGGGCCCGAAGAGCGCAACAGTGGGCAGGCCGAGCGCCGCGGCGATGTGAGTGATGCCGGAATCGTTGCCGAGGAAGGCGGCGCAGTTCGCGAGCGCACCGGCCAGCTCGACGAGGTCGAGCCCTTCCAGCCGCGCGCCCCCCGTGGTGCGCGCGAGGGAGTGAATGGCGTCGGCGATCGGATGGTCGGCCTCGCCGAGCACGAAGACGAGCGGGTGCGTCGCGGCTAGCACTTCCGCGACGCGGGCGAATCGGTCGAGCGGCCAGTTCTTGCGTGCGCTGCCGCTACCGCAATGGATCGCGACGGGGCGACCCTGCACACCGAGCGCGTCGAGGCGGGCGCGACCCGCGTCCACAAGCTCGGGTTTCAGCGTCAGGGTGGGCGCGGCGCCCGCTTCGTAGATCGCGAGGGACTCGAGGGGTTGCACGAGGTGGTCCACGATGTGGCCGGCCGGCCCGATGGGCGAACGATACAGCAACCGGCGTACTCCGTTGGCCAGCAGATTGTCCCGCACGATGCCGTCGGGGTCGTGCAGGAAGCTGATCACGAAGTCAAACGAGGCCAGGTGGCGGCGCGTTTCGTCGTCGATCTGCGGGTGCAGGCCGAAGAAACGAGCCATGCCGGCGGTGTCGAGGCCGCGGAGGCGGTCGGTGAGGCCGGCCGCCACGGCGAGGCGCGCGATGTGCGGGTAGCCGATCAGCTCGATGTAGGCCTCGGGCCACTGGCGGCGGAGTGCTTGAAGCACGGGCAGCGTGAAGATGAAGTCGCCGATCGCACCGCCGCGCAGCACAAGAAAGCGGGGAGGACGGATCACCGGTGAATCGCCACGTTAATAGGCCGCGACTGCCAGCGCGATGAACACCGCACCGAGCGCCGCGATGGCGGAGGAGGTGAGGCGCACGCGCGGCTCGTCCCAGAGCCAATCGGTCCAACGGCGGAACCGGTACGGGCCCAGCATCCAGGCGATGCCAGCGACCACCGCCGCGTAGGCGAAGAGCGAGATCGCCGGGCTCCACGGGGAGGGATGCAGACGCGCCGCGCGCAGCAGCGGATTCGCGGCCAGTAGCACCAGGCCGCCCAGCGCGCGCACTGCGAGCAGTTCGTCCATTAGAAAACCGACCGCGGCCACCGAAATCGCGTAGCCGGGCCATAGCCAGGTTTTCCAGTGTTCAAACCGTCCGAGCCGGGCGTGCCCGACGATCCAGGCGGCCCAGAACAACGCCGCCGCGCTCAGCACCCACGCCCAGCCGCGGTGCCTCGGGAACCTCTGCAGCGCCCGGCGCACGGCCCCGGGCCGCGCGAAGGAGACCGCGGCCAGAAGCAGCGCGGCGGCGCCGAGCGCGAACGACATGATGGCCAGTTCGCTCATGAACTTGGCAGCCTACCGCTGTGCGACGGCGCATTCAAATGCGTCGGCCCGGCCCCGGAGGCGGCCGCAGCCCGCCGGATCACTCCGTGGCGGGCGGCGCGGCGGGTGATGGCGTGGCCTTCGCGCGGATGCGCTCGATCAGCCGGGCGGCCAGCTCGGGCTGGCGTTTCAGCTCCGCGACCGCCGCATCGCGGCCCTGGCCGATCTGCTGACCCTCGAACGAGAGCCACGCGCCGCGCTTCTCGATCAGCCCCGCCGCGATCGCGGCGTCCATGATCGACCCCTCCCACGAAATGCCCTCGTTATAGAGAATGTCGAACTCCGCTTCCGCGAACGGCGGCGCGAGCTTGTTCTTCACCACCTTGACCTTGGCCCGGCTGCCGATCGCGGCACCCGAGCCGTCCTTGATCGTGCCGATGCGGCGGATGTCGAGCCGCACCGACGCGTAAAACTTTAGCGCTCGGCCGCCAGGGGTGGTCTCAGGATTACCGAACATCACGCCGATTTTTTCGCGGATCTGGTTGGTGAAAATGCAGCAGGTCTTCGAGCGGCTGATCGCACCGGTGAGCTTGCGCATCGCCTGCGACATCAGCCGCGCCTGGAGACCCACGAAGCTGTCGCCCATCTGGCCTTCGAGCTCGGCCTTCGGAGCGAGCGCGGCGACAGAATCCACCACGACCACGTCAAGCGCGTTGCTGCGCACGAGCTGGTCGGCGATGTTCAGCGCCTCCTCGCCGGAGTCCGGCTGGGAGACGAGCAGCGCGTCGAGGTTCACGCCGATGCGCTTCGCGTAGTGCGGGTCGAGCGCGTGCTCGGTGTCGATGAACGCGGCCAGACCGCCGCCCTTTTGCGCGTTCGCGATCACGTGGAGCACGAGCGTCGTCTTGCCAGAGGACTCGGGGCCGAACACCTCGATGATGCGGCCGCGCGGCACACCGCCGACGCCGAGCGCCAGGTCGAGCGTGAGTGCGCCGGTGGAGATGCTTGGTACGCGAACAAGCGCCTCCTCGGTGCCGAGCCGCATGATCGAGCCGTCGCCGTATTCTTTTTGAATCTGCGCCAACACGCTGGCGAGTGCGGGCGGCAGATCGCGACCGGCCGGTTTGTTGCCGGCGTCACTCGGGGGTTTCGCTGCCTTCGCCATGGCCGATGTGTCCTTTCAGCGCCGATTGATGCACCACCGAATAGAGCGGGCCGCGTGCCTCGAGCCGGCTGCGTATGAGCGTCACATGCCCGGCCGCCACGCGCCCCCACACTTCGCCGTTCATAGTGGAGCGAAGGATCGAAGTCAACGCCGCAAGACCGCGCGAGGACCTCACCCGGCCGAGCGTCACGTGGGGAACAAACGGGCGCGATTCGAGCCGGAACCCAGCCGCGCGCAACGAGTCGGACAGCACGCGCTGAAGGTCGCCCAGGGGCGGCGGCGCCTCCACACCCGCCCAGAGCACGCGCGGGCGATCGGACCGTCCGAAGACACCCCAGCCCACTACGCGAAACTCGAACGGCGGCACGGCGGCCGCGCCAGCGTCGAGCCGGGAAGCGATCTCCGGCACTCGATCTGCGGGCGTCTCGCCGAGAAACACCAGTGTCACATGCAAGCCCTCGGGGCGAACCCAGCCGACGTCCGCACCGGCTGAACGCCACCGTGTCTGGAGCGCGGTCAGCGCGCGCCGCGTGGCATCGTCGAGATCCAGTGCAATGAACAAACGCCAGAACGGGGCCTCGTCGGAGCCGCGTGCATGTACTTCGTCTCGGGCGTGCGAGCGCACCGTGGTCCCGTCGGAGGGCGGCGGCGGGTCCGACCTCATCGCGGCGCGTGGGGTTCAGAGCCGGCGACGGACACCGAGCGAGATCACGATGCCGGAAAGGTCGTTCGCGACTTCTTCGTAGAGCCAGTTCTCGCCCTGGGCAAAGTCCTTCTGGTAACCGCCGCCGATGAACCAGTCCCACGCGGTCTCGATCGGCCCGGTGAGTTCGAGCCGCCCGACGGCCAGCAGTCGCGGGTCGAGATCCACCGTGTCCTGAACCCGCGTAGGCTGGCCGTAGTGGTCGATGAAATCGTAGGTCATCGTCACGTCGGAAATGATGTAGGCGAACCGCAGGCCGAGTTCGGCGGTCACCCGAAGTTTAGAACCGAGATTCTCGCTGCGATAGAGGAGCGAACCGCCGAACGGCAGCGCGAGCGCGGATCCGTCCACCTGGGGCCGCAGCACCACTTCGGAATCCTCGAAATATTCGCGCGCTTCGATCGCCCACCGGTCAATGCCACCGCAGACCGCAACGCCGAACGACGGCCCGAACCACAGCACCCACTGCAGTTCCAGCCCCAGCCCGTACTGATAGTCCGCATGTCGGGGCACCACAAACCGCAGCAGTCCGACAACTTGCTCCTCGCGGCGCGTCTCGCGGGCCAACGCTGGCTCGGGAACCGGTTGTGCCGCGAGTTCGGCGGCCGGTGGTGACTCCGTCGGCGGCCGTTCCGCTGGCTCGTTCGGCGTCGACAGCACCGCGTCCGGCAGGGGCGCCGGATCGGCCGTCATCCCAATGCCGGTCAGACACACACCAGCCACGACCATCAGACAACATTTTTTGAGTTTCATAGGAGCAAGAGATACCATACCTGTTCAGATTTCAAAACATACCATACACCTGAGGCCCACAGGACAGTCGGCGAATCATGCCGGGCGGCCTGGGGCCGTTGGACGCGGTTTCGAGGCCGCCGGCTGCGTGGCCGGGGGTTGTGGGGAGGCCGCGTGGTTGGGCGGGGCGAAACCATGCCCGACCCCCAGTGTGCTCAGCCGACCGCCGCGACAGCCCTGGCGCTCTGCTGTCGGAAATCCCGCACCAACGCCTCCTCTTCCATTACGGTCTTAACGGATTCATCTGGCACGAGAAGAGCGGAACGACAGTAACGCGTGCGGTCGCCGCGCGTAGTGATCCGGCCAGTGGTGCGAGATCACGGGGATGCGGTCACCCTCGTCTGTCCCGCCGGCACGGCACTCCGCAGGGCGAGTCGCCCGCGGCGAGGACGACTGTCTTGACGCCGCGCCCGATGTGCGGGCATTTAGGGAAGGGCGGCGGCCTCGCCCCCGACGTCGCCTCGGGGCACTTGTCAGCCGCGGAGCCTCCGCATAGACTGATCCACCTTTTCGGTGGGCGACCGCCGGCGAAAGGAGCCCGCTCATGGCCGAAGAACTTCAACATCTGATCGATCGGATCCGCGCTGAGGCGATCGAACGCGCCGAAGCGGAAGCCGCCCGGATCGTTGCGCAGGCGCGCGAGAAGGCCGCCGCGGAGGTGCGCGAGGCGGAACGGCGCGCGCGCGAAATCATCGAGAAGGCCGAACGCGATGCGGCCGTCTTTGCGGAGCGTGCACAGCGCACGCTGGAACAGGCCGCGCGCGACCTGCTCATCGCCGTCGGCCAGGGCATCGAAAACATTCTGCAGGACATCGTCAGCGATGCGGTGGACCGCGCGCTCGACATCTCGACCCTCCAGCAGATGATGCTGAAGATTGCGCAGGCCTACTGCGCGCGCCACGGCGAGGAAAGCCGGGTGGAATTCCTGATCAACGAGTCGGATCAGCAGCAGATCATCTCGTTCTTTGCCGACCAGTACCGTCAGAAACTCGTTCAGGGGATCGCGATCCGCGCCGAGAGCGGTCTGAAGGGCGGGTTCCGCGTTGCGCTGAAGGACGGCCACGTCTATCACGATTTCACGAAGCCCGCGATTGCCGAAGCGCTCAGCCGGTTCCTGCGGCCGCATCTGGCGGAGATCGTCCATCGCGCCGCCGAGGAGGCCGGCGAGAGCGCGGGCGGTCCACGCGACGGGAGCGTGAGGACGTGAAATACGCGTATTTCGCGGCGAGCCTGCCGGCGCTGGTCTTCAACTCGCCGCCGCCCATGTCGCTGGAGCAGTTCCGCAGCGCGGCGGCCCGCCAGTTGACGCCGCGCGATCTCGCGACGCTCGATGCGCTGCTCGACGGTGGTGCGTCGGACGAGGCGTTCGTGCTGGAGTGGCGCGCGCGGGAGACGCAGCTTCGCAACGCGATCGCGCGCGCGCGTGCCGCGGCCGCGAACGTCGAGGCCCGCCCGTACCTGCGCGAGCACACCGGATGGGACGTCGCGCTCGAGCGCGCCGCGATGGACGCGATGGGCCGCCCGACGCCGCTCGAGCGGGAGCTTGAGCTCGATCGCTGCCGTTGGCATGTGGCGGACGACCTGGCGCGTTTCCGGCCGTTCGATCTCGAGGGCGTGCTGGCCTATGCGCTCAAGCTGCGCATCCTGGAACGGTGGAGCCGGATGGACGCCGACGCGGGGCGGCGGCGGCTCGAGCACTGGGTCGAAGCGGCGATCGCGGGCGTGAAGGCCGATCGGTGAGGCGGACACGATGAGCAACAATGTCGGAAAGGTCGTCGGCGTCAGCGGCAACCTGCTGATCGTCGAGTTTGAGAAGCCCGTGGTGCAGAATGAGGTCGCCTACGCGGTGCTCGGCGACGTGCGGCTGAAGTCGGAGGTGATCCGCGTCCGTGGGCACTACGCTGAGCTGCAGGTGTTCGAGGACACCACCGGCCTGCGGGAAGGGGATCGGGTCGAGTTCACCGGCGAGCTGCTTTCGGCGGAGCTGGGACCGGGACTGCTGACGCAGGTCTTTGACGGACTGCAAAATCCGCTGCCGAAGCTCGCCGAGAAGTGCGGCTTCTTCCTGCAGCGTGGCACGTACCTCGATCCGCTGCCGCGCGACCGCGCCTGGGCGTTCACGCCCGTTGCGAAGCCGGGGCAGACGGTCGAGGCCGGCGACACACTCGGCACGGTGCCCGAGGGCATCTTCCGCCATCGGATCATGGTGCCGTTCGCGCTCGCGGGCGAATGGGCGGTCGAGGAGATTGCGCCGGCCGGCGAGTATCCGATCGAGCACCCCGTTGCGCGGCTGCGCGGGGCCGACGGCGCCACGCAGACGGTGACGATGGTCCAGCGCTGGCCTGTGAAGATTCCGATCCGCGCCTACGCCGAGCGGTTGCGGCCGACCGATCCGCTGACGACGCAGATCCGGATCATTGACACGCTATTTCCGGTGGCGCGGGGCGGCACCTACTGCATCCCCGGCCCGTTCGGCGCGGGCAAGACGGTGCTGCAGCAGCTCACGAGCCGCTACGCGGATGTGGACATCGTGATCGTCGCAGCGTGCGGCGAGCGCGCGGGCGAGGTCGTCGAGACGTTGCGCGAGTTTCCGGAACTGATTGACCCGCGCACGGGCCGCAGCCTGATGGAGCGTACGCTGATCATCTGCAACACGAGTTCGATGCCGGTCGCGGCGCGCGAGGCCTCGGTGTATACGGCGATCACGATTGCCGAATACTACCGGCAGATGGCCCTCAACGTGCTACTGCTGGCGGACTCCACCTCGCGCTGGGCGCAGGCGTTGCGCGAGATGTCCGGCCGTCTCGAGGAGATCCCGGGGGAGGAAGCCTTTCCCGCCTACCTCGAGAGCGTGATTGCGGCGTTCTACGAGCGGGCGGGCCTCGTGCGCCTGCGCGACGGCGGCGTCGGCTCGGTCACGATCGGCGGCACGGTGAGCCCCGCGGGCGGCAATTTCGAGGAGCCGGTCACGCAGAGCACGCTGAAGGTGGTCGGCGCGTTCCACGGCCTTTCGCGCGAGCGATCCGACCAGCGACGCTACCCGGCGATCCATCCGCTCGAGTCGTGGAGCAAGTACGAGGGCGTCGTGCCGGCGGAGCAGGTCGCGGTCGCGCGAGACATCCTGCAGCGCGGCAACGACGTCAATCAGATGATGAAGGTCGTCGGCGAGGAGGGCACCTCGATCGAGGACTTCATTCTGTACTTGAAAGCGGAGTTTTTCGACGCGGTGTATCTGCAGCAGGACGCCTACCACCCGGTGGATGCCGCGACGCCGCCCGACCGCCAGCGCTACGTGTTTGAGCGGCTCGCGCGCATTCTGCGCACCGCGATGAAGTTCGAGACGAAGGACGCGGCTCGCCGGTTCTTCCAGCGGCTCACGCAGCTTGTGAAGGACTGGAACCGCATCGAGCGGTCGGCGCCGGAGTTCGCCGAGATCGAGCGTCGGATCGAGGCGATGGTCTCGGAGGTCACGGAGTATGTATAGGGTCTATCACCGGATCGAACGCATCGCGGGCAACGTGATCACGGTCCAGGCGACCGGCGTCGGGTACCGAGAGCTCGCGCAGGTCACCTCGCGCCGCGGCACGTCGCTGGCGCAGGTGATCCGCATCGAGGGCGGGCGCGTGGACCTGCAGGTGTTCGCGGGCAGCCGCGGCGTCGCGACCGACTCCCAGGTGCGCTTCCTCGGCCACACGATGCGCGTGCCGTTCTCGCAGTCGCTACTCGGGCGCGTGTTCACCGGCAGCGGCCTGCCGCGCGATGGTGGTCCTGCGATCCACGAAAACCCGATCGAGATCGGCGGCCCGTCGGTCAACCCCGCGAAGCGCATCATCCCGCGCCACATGGTCCGCACGGGTATCCCAATGATCGACGTGTTCAACACGCTCGTGGAGTCGCAGAAACTGCCGATCTTCTCCGTCGCGGGCGAGCCGTACAACCCGCTGCTCGCGCGCATCGCGCTGCAGGCCGAGGTGGACCTGATCATCCTGGGCGGCATGGGCCTCAAGCACGACGACTACCTCTTCTTCCGCGACACGCTGGAGCGCGAGGGCGCGCTGTCGCGCTCGATCCTGTTCATCCACACCGCCGCGGACCCCGTGGTCGAGTGTCTGCTTGTGCCCGACGTATGCCTGGCGGTGGCCGAGCAGTTCGCGCTGCAGAACCAACGCGTGCTCGTGCTGCTCACCGACATGACGAACTTCTCGGACGCGCTCAAGGAGATCGCGATCACGATGGAGCAGATCCCATCGAACCGCGGCTATCCCGGGGACCTCTACAGCCAGCTCGCGGCTCGCTACGAGAAGGCCGTGGACTTCGACACCGCGGGTTCGATCACAATCCTGGCGGTCACCACGATGCCCGGCGACGACGTGACCCACCCCGTGCCCGACAACACGGGCTACATCACTGAGGGCCAGTTCTACCTCCGCAACGGCCGCATCGAGCCATTCGGCTCCCTCTCGCGCCTGAAGCAGCTCGTCAACGCGCGCACCCGCGAGGACCACCGCACGATCATGAACACGATGATCCAGCTCTACGCGGGTTACAAGGAAACGCTCGAGAAACAGGCGATGGGCTTCCGGATGAGCGACTGGGACCGCAAGCTGCTGAAGTACGGGCGGCTGTTCGAGGAAAAGATGATGGACCTGCGCGTGAACATCCCGCTCGAGCCGGCACTCGACCTCGGCTGGCGCATTCTCGCCGAGTGCTTCGATCCCGAGGAGACTGCGATCCCGACGAAGCTGATCGAAAAGTTCTGGCCGAAGACGGCGGTCACCGCGGCCGGCTGAACGGCGCGGGGACCAGGCGGTTCGCGCCATGGCAAAGATCAAACACACGAAAAACGAGCTGAAGGCGCAGCGAGACGCGCTGAAGCGCTACCAGCGCTACCTGCCCACGCTGATGCTCAAGAAGCAGCAGCTCCAGATGGAGGTGCGCGGCGTCGAGGCGCGAATCGAAGAGCACCGGCAGCGCGAGACCGCGCTGGCCGACCGGCTCGCGCCCTGGGTGCGGCTCTTCTCCGAGCCGTACGACGTCGCCGCTCTTGTGCGCCTGCGCGAGGTCCGTACCTCCATCGGCAACATCGCGGGCGTCGCCATCCCCCTGCTCGAGGCCGTCGAGTTCGATCGCTCGCTGCCCGATCTCTTCGAGACGCCGCCCTGGGTGGACGACGGCCGCGCGGTCCTCGAGGAGATGATCCGGCTCCGCATTGAGCGCCGGGTGCTCGAAGAGCAGCTCCGCGCGCTCCGCGACGAGCTGCGCACCACCACCCAGCGCGTCAACCTCTTTGAGAAGGTGAAGATTCCCGAGACGAAGGAACACATCCGCGTGATCCGTATCTTCCTCGGTGACCAGATGACGGCCGCCGTCTCCCGCGCGAAGATCGCGAAGGGCAAGTCGAGCGAAAAGACCACCGCCGCCGGATGAACGCCCCCCGCCATGGCCGCGCGCCGGCACCCGTCCGGAGGACGCGCCGATGATCGTGCCGATGTCGAGGGTAACGGTCCTCGCGATCGACCGCGACCGCGACCGCGCACTCGAGGGGCTCCGCGACCTCGGCGTCGTGCACCTCGAGGCCGTGCGGCCGATCGAATCGGAGGATGTCGAGGCCGCCCGCAAAGAGGTCGAGTACATCCGCACCGCGCTGGACCTGCTGCCGCGGACGGCGCGTGGCGCGCCCTCGGGCCAGCCCGCCGCGGAGATCGTGCGCGACGTGTGGCGCATTCTGCACCGGCGCAAGGAGATCGCCGACGAGCTCGACGCGCTGCGCCACGAGCACGAACGCATCCGCCCGCTCGGACGGTTCGACCCCGCCGCCATCCGCGAGCTTGCCGCGCGCGGCGTGCACATTCGGCTGTACCAGATCGGCGCCAACGACACCGTCGAGGTGCCCGAGGGCGGAGTTGCCGTGGAGATCGGGCGCGAGGGCGCCGCCGTCTACATCGCCGTGATCGCCCGCGGCGAGCCGCCCGCGATCTCCGCCCGAGAGGTTCGGTTGCCAGAGCAGTCCCTCGATGAGATCGAGCGGCGCATCCGCGACCTTGAGGCGGAGGACGCCGGGCTGCTCGCGCATCTCGAACAGCACGCGGCCGACCGACCCGCCGTCGAGGCGCACGCGGCCGAGGCTGAGGATCGCCGGCGCCTCGTCGAGGCCCGCGCGGGCATGGGCGCGGTCGGACACTCGATCGTTTACCTGCGCGGCTTCTGCCCCGCCGAGCGGCTCAACGATCTGCGCGCGGCCGCCGCGCGGCATGGCTGGGGACTGGTGATCGAGGAGCCCTCGCGCGACGACCGCGTGCCGACGCTGCTGCGGTTGCCCCGCTGGGCGCGGCCGATCGAGCCGTTGATGCGGTTCATCGGCATCCTGCCGGGATATCACGAGACCGACATTAGCGGCGCGTTCCTGATTTTCTTCGGTCTCTTCTTCGCGATGCTCGTCGGCGACGCGGGCTACGGACTGCTCTTCCTTGGTGCGGCGCTTGGCGCGCGCGCGCGGCGTCCGGCCCCTCCCCGGCCGCTCCTGCACTTGCTCTTTGCGATGAGCGGCGCCACGATCGTCTGGGGCGCGCTCACCGGCACGTGGTTCGGCACTCAGCCGGCTGGCGTGCCGCGCGTCGCTTGGCTGGCCGACGGCGAAAACGTCAAGCGTCTCTGTTTTGGGATCGCGCTGGTTCACCTGTCGCTGGCGCACGTCTGGAACATCATCCGCCTCGGCCGCAGCGCCCAGTCGCTCGCGCAACTCGGCTGGCTTGGAATCACCTGGACCATGTTCTTTTTCGCGAACACGATGGTGCTCGGCGCCCCCTTCCCGCGCGCGATGATGCCCGTCTTCGCGGTTTCCCTCGCGCTGGTCGTGCTCTTCATGACCCCGGTGCGCCAGCTCAAGAGCGAATGGTTCAACCACGTGATGCTGCCGCTCAACGTCGTCTCGAACTTCGTGGACGTCGTATCCTACATCCGGCTCTACGCGGTCGGCACCGCATCGTACGCGGTCGCCGACAATCTGAACCGGATGCTCACCCCGATGCTCGGAAGCTGGCGCACGGTGCTGATCGGGGCGCTGTTTCTCGTGCTCGCGCACGCGCTGAACATCGCGCTGGCGCTCATGGGCGTGATGGTTCACGGCGTGCGACTCAACACGCTCGAATTCTCGGGCCACATTGGCCTGCAATGGACCGGACTGCCGTACCGTCCGTTCTGCCGGGTGCGGGACGAGGCGGAGGCGCAGGACACCTGAACGTAGCGGAATCGGATCGGAAAGGAGATCGAACCATGGATGCAGACACCGTCGCCACCCTCGGCCGACTCGGCGCGGCCGCCGCCTTCGGACTCTCGGCGCTGGGGTCCGCGCTCGGCACCGGCGCGGCCGGCCCCGCCGCGATCGGGGCTTGGAAGAAGTGCTTCGCGCAGAACAAGGCGGCTCCCTTCATCCTGACCGTGTTCGCTGGCGCGCCCATGTCGCAGACGATCTACGGCATGATCCTGATGAATCAGATGACCGAGCTCTGCAACGCGGCCGGGTTCGCAAACTGGGGTGCGATGCTCGGCGCGGGGCTCTTCGGCGGCCTGGCCATCGGCGCCTCCGCTTGGTGGCAGGGCAAGGCCGGCGCCGCGGCGTCGGACGCGCTGGCTGAGACCGGCAAGGGCTTCGGCAACTACCTGATGGTGCTGGGCATCATCGAGACGATCGCGCTCTTTGTGCTGGTGTTCGTCGGCGCGGTGTTCAAGACCGGCGCTTGATCGGAACCGGCGGGCGCACCCGCCCATGAGCGACACGCCGCCGCGCGTGCCCACCCGCCGCTTCGGTCGTACGGGCCTCTCCATGCCCGTACTGACCTGCGGCGGGATGCGCTTCCAGCACTCGTGGAAGGATGACGAGGCCGACGGCATCACGCCCGAGGGGCAAGCCAACCTCGAGGCCTGCGTGCGGCGCGCGTTCGAGATCGGCGCGCGGCATTTCGAAACTGCCCGCGGCTACGGCACCAGCGAGCTGCAACTCGGTCGCGTGCTGCCTCATCTACCGCGCCACGAGATCATCGTGCAGACCAAGGTCGGCCCGAAACCGGCCGACGAGTTCCTGGCCACCGCGCGCCGCTCCCTCGAGCTGCTGCGGCTCGACCACGTGGACCTGTTGGCGGTCCATGGGATCAACAACGAGGACTTGCTGCGCGAAACGCTGCGCCGCGGCGGCGCGCTCGATGGCGCCCGCCGCTTTCAGCGCGAGGGGCTTTGCCGGTTCGTCGGATTTTCCACCCACGGGCCAACCGACCTGATCGTGCGTTTGATCGAGACCGGCGAATTCGACTACGTGAACCTGCATTGGTACTTCGTGCACCCCCATACGTGGCCCGCTGTCGAAGCCGCCGCGCGCCACGACCTCGGAGTGTTCATCATCAGCCCGAACGACAAGGGCGGAAAACTCTACGAGGCGCCGGAGAAACTGCGCCGGCTCTGTGCTCCGCTCACGCCGATGCAGTTCAACGACCTCTACTGTCTCGCGCGGCCCGAGGTGCACACGATCAGCATCGGCGTCGCGCGGCCCGCTGACTGGGACGAGCATCTCGGTGCGCTCGCCCGCTGGAACGATCGAGAATCGCTCGCCCGCGCCATCGCGGCTCGGCTCGAGTCGGAACTGCGCCGCGTGCTCGGCGCCGACTGGGTCGAGCGCTGGGCCGACGGGATTCCGCCGTGGTCCGAGTGCCCCGGCGAGGTGAACGTATTCGAGATCGTCCGGTTGTGGAACTACGCGACCGCGCTCGACATGACCGCCTACGCGAAGATGCGCTACAACCTGCTCGGCCAGGCCGAACACTGGTTCCCAGGGCGGAACGCCGGCGACTTCGACGAACGCGCCATGCGGTCTGCGCTCGCTCGCAGTCCGTTCGCCGACTGCATCCTCGAAGTTCTCCGCGACGCCCACCGCCGCTTCGCCGACCAACCCGCCCACCGTCTCAGCCGGTCCCCCTGATCCCATGGGGCACGAGGTAGGGTTCGGCGCCGTGACCGCCGGGGGCATGTCCGTCGAGTCGAGAGAACGAGGCGGCGACGAGTGGAGATGGAGCAGAGTTCGCGAATGAGGGCCCGTGGAGCGTCGCTCGCGAAGGCGCGCCTGCTCGGCTACGGAGCGAGGGTACAGACTCGTACGATCCGGATGGTGCGCCCGAGCTGACGAAGTGGCTCAAGCTCGCTCGTGACGCAAGGATCTTTCTCATTCGTCCGTCTCAGAAGGAGAACGACAAGGCACTGTGTGCGCATGTTCTGCTCTCTCGGGTGGTCCAACATCAGGCCGCGCCTGGGGCCGAGACACCCGTCGCCAGACCGCTGGCCCGATGGGTGCGCGAGGGCCGTACGCGGCATCCGCTCATCCATTTGGTCTTCCATGTTCATCAAAACCGTGTTGAACCCACCAGGGCTTTCCGGGGCCGGTGGTTCGGGGTCGCGGCGCACCAGGGTCGCATCGAAAATTTGATTCCGCTCAAAAAACTATCATGTCGCATAGCTCTCTAAATTCGTGATGCCCGCAAGGACGCCATGTGCGGCCCAATCCCAGATCGATCCCGATGGCTTCATCACCATTACAGTTCGCATTGTGAATAGGCTGACCCGCGGAACGAAAATTTGAGTTTTCAGGCGAGGGAGGGTGAACCCGGATTGAATGCCGGTATGAGCTGACCATCATCATGGCGGCTGGCCTCGGTGCCATACCGGGCCCTACGTGTCGGTGATCAGGTTGGCCCTCGCCGAGTTTGCGCCTCTGGCCCGAACGCAGACCCCAACCGCCACGCTCGGTTCAACGCTACGAAGCCGCGTTGTTTCGCGAAGCGAAAAAGGCCACGAGAATGGGAGGTGCGTCCAAAGAAGTGCCTGTCCCCATGACGAGTCCTGCCGGGGGACAGGCATCCAACAAGAGTCACAGTAGATGGAAAGCGAGACGATTGCGTTTGTCTGTGCTTGTGCCCGTCCCCCTGACCCCACCCACAGCGGCCAATCCAGGTGCCTGTCCCCAACCTACGCCTAGAGAGATGCCTACACGCAACGGCCATCTCAGCTACCTGTCGTCAAGGAGGCATTCGTGTTTTGGAGCAGCGACGAGAAACACCGGCGAAGGGTATGGGGGCGTTGGGGTAGATGTTCGTTCCCTTCGCCGACGCCTGTATTGGCCGCACATTCTCCGCAGCGCACTCGGCACGGCGTGCGGTTCGCGGGATTGCGGACGAGGGGGCAGCCGGCTAACATACGTGCCTTCCGTAGAAAGGTGAACGAATGCGTACTCCAATCGTTGCCGGAAACTGGAAGATGAATAAGACCGCGCGCGAGGCCGCCGCCCTGGCCGCGGAAATCCGCAGCGCGCTGGGCGGGTTCTCGGCGGTCGAATGCGTGCTGTGCCCGCCCTTCACCAGCCTGCGGGCCGTGCGCGAGGTGGTCGCGGAGAGCGTCATCCAGCTTGGCGCGCAGAATGTGCATTGGGAGACGTCCGGCGCCTACACGGGCGAGATTTCCGCCGCGATGCTGCTCGAAGAAGGTTGCAAATATGTCATCGTCGGCCACAGCGAACGGCGGCAGTATTTCGGCGAGACCGATGAGACCGTGAACCGTCGCGCGCGCGCCGCGCTGGCCGCTGGGCTGAGTCCGATCGTCTGCGTCGGCGAGACGCTGGCCGAACGCGAGGCGGGGCGGACCTTCGAGGTGATCGAGCGCCAGGTGCGCGCAGGCCTCGCGGGGTTGGTCGGCGCGGATTGGGAGCGGCTGGTCATCGCCTACGAGCCGGTCTGGGCCATCGGCACCGGCCGCACCGCGACGGCGGCCCAGGCGCAAGAGGTGCACGCGCTGATCCGTCGCCAACTTCGCGATTTGGCTGGCGATGCGGCGGAACGGATCCGCATTCAGTACGGAGGCAGTGTGAAGCCGGAGAATGCGGCCGAGCTGTTCGGGCAGCCGGATGTGGACGGCGGGCTGATCGGCGGCGCCTCTCTCCAGGCCGCTTCGTTTGTCGCGATCGTGCGTGCGGCGGCCGTTTGACCGCCGGTGTCCTCGGGAGACTGTTGCCATGGAGATTCTGAGAGGCTTGCTAGTGGTGATCGAGGCGCTGCTGAGCCTGATGGTCATCGGCGTCATTCTGCTGCAGAAGTCGCGCGAGCAAGGGCTTGGGCTCGCGTTCGGGGCGAACATCGGCGAGACGATCTTCGGTTCCCGCGCGGGCAATGTGCTCACGACGGCGACCATCTGGTTGGCGTCGTTGTTCATGATCAACACGGTCGCACTCGCGATTCTTTTCAGCGGCCGTCAGCCGAGCTTGATGGAACAGGCGGACGGCGCGCGCGCAGCGACCGAGCAGCCCGCCGCGCCGGCTCCGACGCCCTCCGGCCCGGGTTCGCCCGCCGCTGTTGCGCCTTCGGCGACGCCCCCTCCGGCTTCGACGCCGATCACAGTGCCGGTGGACGTGCCGGCACCCGGCTCCGCCGCGCCGGCGGCGTCCGACACCGCTCTGCCCTCCTCGCCCGCCGGTGCGCCCATCACCGTACCGGTGACGGTGCCGACTCCTCCAAACGGTGCTCCGCCCGCCCCGGCCTCTCCGCCGCCGGCAGCGCCCGCACAATAACGCGGGCGGCGGACGAGGGCCCGCGCCGTTCGGGATCCGGGGCTGTGCTATGATGCGATCATGTCAGTGATCGCACGCCTTGCGGGTTTGCCGGGCGTTCTGCTGGGACTGCATGAGCGGCAGCTCGATCCGGACCCCATCCGGCAGTTCCGCCGGTGGCTCGCCTTTGCGCGCCGCGCCGGATGTTTTTGGCCGACGTCGTTCTGCCTTTCCACAGTCGGCGGCGACGGCCGTCCGGCTGGCCGCATGATGTTGCTGAAAGGCGTCGATGAGCGCGGATTTGCGTTCTACACCCACGTGGTCGGCCGCAAGGCGGACGAGATGCGGCAGGTGCCGTACGCGGCGATGACCTTTCACTGGAACGAGCTCATCCGGCAGGTGCGCGTCGAGGGCCGCGTGGAGCCGATTCCGCGTGACGAGGCCGAGGCCTACTTCGCGACCCGTCCCCGGATGAGCCAGATCGGCGCCTGGGCCTCGCGCCAGAGTCAGCCGCTCGCTTCGCGCCGCGAATTCATGAATCGCTGCCGCGAATTCGAGGAGCGCTTCCGGGGCCGTGAGGTGCCGTTGCCGCCGCACTGGGGCGGCTATCGAGTCGTGCCCGCCACCATCGAGTTTTGGCAGGGCCGGCCGAACCGCCTGCATGACCGGTTCCGCTACACGCGTGTCCACGACGGCACCTGGACCCTCCAGCGACTGTATCCATAGGCCCATCTGAAACGGAGAACCGGACCGATCATGAAAAGCTACCGCCAGGAACTGACCTTCCGCACCCCGACGCGTCGTGCGTTCCTCAACATTACCCCTCAGGTCGAGGAGGCCGTCCGGGCCAGCGGTGTGCGCGAGGGGCTGTGCCTCGTCAACGCCATGCATATCACCGCGAGCGTCTTTATCAACGACGACGAGCGCGGCCTGCACCAGGACTTCGAGCGATGGCTAGAGAGGCTGGCGCCGGAACAGCCATACGACCAGTACGCGCACAACGGTGCCGAGGATAACGCCGATGCCCACCTGAAGCGTCAGATCATGGGGCGCGAAGTCGTCGTGGCGATCACGAACGGACGGCTCGACTTCGGACCGTGGGAGCAGATCTTCTACGGCGAATTCGACGGCCGGCGCCCAAAGCGGGTTTTGATTAAGATCATTGGCGAGTGAGATTTGGCCGCCGCCGCCGAGGTCGCCCGCTGGTTGGAACGAAGCCACCACGACGGTGTGCCCCCTGTCGTTCGGGCACTCCTCTGCCGACCGACGCGGGCAACGACGACGTGCGACTTGGCCGACCGGGGCGACACCCAACGGGTTGGCCCCAATCCTCCATCCTCCGGTTGCCGCGTCTCAGCGCTAGAGCGCCGTTGAACATGTCCACCGCTCCGCGGCAAGCGGCAGCGACGAGGTGCCACGCTGGGCACTACGCTCCCACCACCGCGTGTGCCGCGCCCGGCGACAGCGTGTGCCCGCTGTCGGCACGGCAGTCGCTGGCCCGAACGGAGCGGTGGGGCCACGTGGAGGTCGTCGGTCCACCGACTCGGGCAAACGGTTGGGTCCGAGCCTGTCGGCTACCGAGTGCTCGAGGTCGAGCGGGCGTTGCGGAGGGGGACCGCTGGTTCGTGGGGAGGCTGGGGCGCGCGGTTCACCATCGGGCGTGATCGAGCCGGATCACTGCGACCGGCGGAGGAGCAGGGGCAGGGGCCGCCGGCAGCGCGATGGCCTCCACGGGCGTCGTCCCGCCCTCCGCAAGGATGTGGGGCGGATCGCCGAGCAGCACCGCACAATCGAATGTGATCGGCACCGGCAGCGCGAGCCGTCCATCGGGGGGCCGTTGGAACACATGGAGGTACAGCGCATCGTCGCGTCGTGTGATCCGCCCCCATGAGGGCGGCGCCCACGGAGCCGGCCCCGTCGCATACATCGCTTCGCCGTGGACGCGCAGCCAGGCGCCGATCGCGCGCAACGCCGTGACGCTGCCCTCCGGCACACTGCCGTCGCCGCGCGGACCGATGTTCAGAAGGTAGTTGCCGCCCTTGCTCGCGATGTCCACGAGATGGCGGATCAGCTCATCGGCTGGCTTCCACGCGTGGTCGTGTTCGTTGTAGCCCCATGTGGTGTTCATCGTCATGCACGTTTCCCAGTCCACGCCGGGGAGGCCGCCGGGCGGGATGTGTTGCTCGGGGGTGAGGAAGTCGCCGAATCGCGGATCCAGGCGGGGCGCGACAGAGGCGGTGCCCATCCCGGTCCAGCCGGCCTCGGTGTGGCGGTAGAGCCGATTGTTCATGATGATCGCGGGCTGACGCGAACGCACCATCGCGATGAGCTCGGTGGCGCGCCAAGCTTCGTCACCCTGGAAGTCCTGCGCGCTGAAATCCCACCAGAGGATGTCCACCGGCCCATAGTTCGAGACGAGCTCTCGCACCTGCGCATGGAGGTACTCGATGTAGCGCTGGTGGTCGCGCGCGCCATTCGGGTAGGGACGGCCCTTGAGCGGGTGGGGCAGTTGGGCGGAGCGGGCATACTCGTACTGATCGTGGTGCCAGTCGATCACCGAGTGGTAGAACCCCACGCGCAGGCCCTCGGCGCGTAGCGCCTCGACAATCTCGCGCACAAGGTCCCGGCCGAGCACGCTGCCCGCGTCGAAGTCCGAGACCGCCGAGTCGTGCAGCGCAAAACCGTCGTGGTGTTTTGTGGTGAAGACGACATAACGGCAGCCGGCCTCGCGCGCGAGCCGCGCCCACTCGCGCGCGAACCCGGGCGCGGGCCGAAATTTCGGGATCGCGGCGCGCGCGTAGGTCTCGGTGTCGGCCTTCACTCGCTGCTGAATCCACTCCATGCCACCGCGCGTGCCGACTGGCCGTCCCTCCCACGTGCCGGCCAGACCGGAGTACAGACCCCAGTGCACGAAGAGGCCGAACCTTGCCTCGCGCCACCAACGCATGCGCGCGTCGCGCTGTTCGGTCGTCTCCCCGGGGGTGGTGGCCGTCGCGGGAGCATCGAACTCCACGACGGCGGTCACCGGAAAGTGATCCGACGGCACCCGCCCGCCGCGCGATGTGCGCACGATCGCCGCCTCCAGCACGCGCGCGCCGCGCGAGACGCCGATCCAGTCGATGCGGGGTCCGGCGATCGCGTCTGGCCGGAAACCGTTGAACGTGCCCTCATTTGCCTCGCGGACCGGATGCGCGAGCCGATACGCGTCCTGCAGCGGCGATGGCGCCGCGGCGGTCCCGCTGAACAACGCCGTGTATGGCGGGTCGTCCTCGCCAGCATTGAAGTCGCCCGTGACGACCACCCGCAGGCCTCGTCCCTCGCGCTCGACGAATTCCCGCAGGCGGCGCGCCGATTCGAGCCGCGCCTGCGCACCGCGATGATCGAAGTGGGTGTTGCAGAACAGCAGGGGTGGCGCGTCGGGCGCGCGCCGGTCGCGCAGCTTCACCCAGGTGACCATGCGCGGAAGGGCGCTGTCCCAGCTTCGGCTACCCGGGACCTCCGGCGTCTCGCTGAGCCAGACATGTCCGCCTGCGAGTCGCTCGAAGCGGGAGCGCCGCACGAACACCGCGCACATCTCGCCGCGATCGCCGCCGTCGTCGCGGCCCGCGCCGAACGCCTCATGGTCCGGGAGGGCCGCGGCGAGAACATCGCGCTGGACATCGAGGGTTTCCTGGGTGCCGAGCAGATCCGGATCGGCGGTGCGAATGGTGTCCACCAGAGCGTCGCGCCGGTAGGTCCAGGCGTTCTCGCCGTCCGGCGCGGTGCCGTATCGGATGTTGAACGTCATCACGCGAATCGGCGCCGTGTGGCCGGGCAGGACAACGAGCAGAGCCGTCGCCACGAGAGGCAGCACCGCAGCAGGCCGACGTGCGCAGTCCATCCTCAGATCTCCGCAGTTCGGGTGACGTCGCGCACATTCTCATGTATCTGCGGCGCGGTCAATCGGTCGCACGGGCACCGGGTCTGGTGAGTACGAGCTCGATCGCTTCGCACGGTGCCGGTGGCGCGGTTGCCGCGACCCGGGGTCGCGGAAGGCCATGGTCAACGACCGCGGCGACAATTCGCGCGCGGTGAGGGCAGCTTTGAACATGCGGTGCCCGGCGAAGCGCGTACCGCTGGGGCTGCCCGCGGCGCGGGTCGTCAGGGGCGCTGTGGTTTCGGGCGTTGGTTGCCGGGAAGGTCCGCCACCGACACGTTCGTCGAGTCGGATGCGCTTGGCCAAAGCGCAGGTTGTCCGGCCGCGGACGGCCGGACCTACAGCCGCCCACTGGAATCGCAACCGGACGGACCGAAGAGCAGCGCGAGCCCCTCTTCGACTGCCTCGGGACTGCGCATCGCGTTCAGGCGGCGGCGGAGGTCGGCGGCGCCGGGCCGTCCGCTCGCGTAGCGCAGCAAGTGGGCGCGAAACCGGCACGCGGCGATGTGCTCGGGGGGATGACGGCGACGCCGGGCCAGCGGATGTGCGCGTTCGAGCTCGAGCAGACCGGCGAAATGTTCGCGGATGAGGGCGCGGAGCTCCTCGGGCTCCGGGGGCGGTGGAGTCGGCGCGCCGGCGAGCGCGGCGGCGGCGTCGCGAAACACCCAGGGCCGCCCAATCGCGCCCCGTCCGATCATCACCGCGTCCACGCCGCTACTCCGGAGCCGCTCGACGGCCTGCGCGCCGTTGCCGATGCCGCCGTTCCCGATCACGGTGAGACGCGGGTGCCGCCGTTTCACCTCCGCGATCAGCTCCCAGGCGGCGGGCCCACGGTGGCGCACATCCGTGGTCCGCGCGTGGATCGCGAGCGCGTCGGCGCCGGACTCCTCGATCGCCGCTGCGATCTCGAAGATCAGCACGCGATCCGCGCAGGGCCCGATGCGCGTTTTCACGCTGACCGGCAGCGGCGCAGCCGCGCGGATCGCGCGCACGATCATGGCCAGTCGCGCGGGATCCAGCATGAGACCCGCGCCGGCGCCGCGCCGCACGACCTTGGGCATCGGGCAGCCGGCGTTGACGTCAATGCCGTCGAACCGACCGAGCGGCGCGATCATGGTGGCTGCCGCGCTGAAGACGTCGGGATCGGCGCCGTAGAGGTGGGCGTAGACCGGCCGCTCATCGGGCAGGGTTGCCAGCAGCTGCCAGGTGGCGGGCGAGCGGCGCACCAGGCCGTCCACGCTCACGAGTTCCGTATAGACCGCGCCCGCCCCGAACCGGCGGCAGATCCGGCGGAAGGGGAGATCCGTATAGCCCGCCATCGGCGCGAGGATGAATGGCGAAGCGAGCGGACGTGGCGGCCGCGACAGGCTGGGCGATTCGCCGGTCATGGCCCACCGTGCCGGGGTCCCGTGCGGCCGCTCAAGCCGCCGGCGCGCCCCCCGGCGCGGGCACGCCCTCCTCGTCGGGCTCGACCGGCGTCGCCGAGACGACGCGGTCGTCTTCCTCGAGCTGGATCACGCGCACGCCCTGCGTGATGCGGCTGATCAAACGGATCTCCGAGACGGGGATGCGGATCATCTGGCCGTGCTCCGTGATGATCATCAGCGCGTCGCCGTCGCGAACCGCGTGCGCGGCGACGACAGGGCCGTTGCGGTCGGAGGTCTTCATCGTGATGATCCCCTTGCCGCCGCGCTGCTGCGCGCGGTACTCGTCGAACGACGTCCGCTTGCCGTAGCCGTTCTCGGAGATGCACAGCAGGGTTGCCGACGGGTCGACGACCTCGATCGCGACGACCGCGTCGTTGTCGCGGGCGAGTTCGATGCCCTTGACTCCGATCGTGTCGCGGCCCTGGTCGCGCATTTGGTCCTCATGGAACCGGATGCTCATACCCTGGCGCGTGACCAGCATCAGTTCGTTGTTGCCCTCCGTGAGGCGCACGCCGATGAGCCGGTCGCCCTCTTCGATCCGGATACCGATGATGCCGCCCGCGCGGGGATT
Organism: uncultured bacterium; assembly: GCA_938010045.1. GTDB lineage: Bacteria > Verrucomicrobiota > Kiritimatiellia > PWTM01 > PWTM01 > CAACVY01. The sequence continues at coordinate 31,097 of CALLFZ010000026.1, read as the reverse complement.
CGAGAACGCGGCCAGCGTCGTTTTCTTCACGATGCCGCGCTCGGTGGCAAAGACGAGGAAGCGATCGTTGCGGAACTCGCGCACTGGAATCAGCGACGCGATCTTTTCCTCGCTGCCGATCTCGAGAAAGTTCACGATCGCCTTGCCGCGCGCGGCGCGCCCGGCCTCGGGCACCTCGTAGACTTTTTTCCAGTACGCGCGGCCCTGTTCGGTGAAAAACAGCAGCCAGTCGTGCGTCGAGGCGGTGAAGACGTGCTCGACGTAATCTTCCTCCTTCGTCTCCATGCCGACGACGCCTTTGCCGCCACGGCGCTGCTGGCGGAACGTGGAGACCGGCATGCGTTTGATATAGCCCGCGTGGCTGATCGTGAGCACGCAGCCGCGGTCTGCGATGAGGTCCTCGATGCGGATCTCGCCCTCCTCCGGCACGATCTCGGTACGGCGCGGGTCGGCGTACGTCTGCTTCAGGTCGAGCAGATCGGCGCGGATCTCGAGATAGATCTTGCGCGGGTTCGCGAGCAAGTCCTCGAGGCGGTTGATGTCTTTCAGCAGCGCCTCGTATTCGGTTTCGATCTTGTCGCGCTCGAGGCCGGTGAGCTGGTAGAGCCGCAGGTCGAGGATCGCGTTGGCTTGGCGCTCGGAGAGACCGAAGCGGCTCATCAGGCCCGCGCGCGCGGCGTCGCGGTCGCGCGCTTCGCGGATCAGCCGCACCACCGCGTCGAGGTGGTCGAGCGCGATTTTGAGGCCCTCGAGAATGTGCGCGCGCTCCTTCGCGCGCTCGAGCTCGAACCGGAAGCGGCGCGTGAACACCTCGAAGCGGTGGTCGAGGTAACCGCGCAGCAGCTCCGGGAGCGTCATCGTGCGCGGTCGGCCGTGGTCGATCGCCAGCAGAATGGCGCCGAACGTTGTCTCGAGCGGCGTGTGCTCGTAGATGTTGTTCAGCACGACGCGCGGCACCGTGCCGCGCTTCAGTTCCACGACCACGCGGATGCCCTCCTTGTCCGATTCGTCCCGCACGTCGGCCACGCCCTCGATCTTCCGCTCGTTCACGAGTTCTGCGATCTTCTCGACCAGCGCGGCCTTGTTCACGCCGTAGGGGATCTCGGTGATGACGATGCTCTCGCGGCCCTGCGGCCCTTCCTCGATGCCCGCGCGCCCGCGCACTTTGAGCAGACCGCGGCCGGTCTCGTACATTCTGCGGATCTCGGCGACGCCGCAGATGAGGCCCCCGGTGGGAAAGTCCGGACCGCGAATGTGGCGCAAGAGGCCGCTGAGAGAAATCTCGGGTTCATCAATCATCGCGACGAGCGCGTCCACGACCTCGCCGAGGTTGTGCGGAGGGATGTTGGTGGCCATGCCGACCGCGATGCCGGTGGAGCCATTCACCAGCAGGTTCGGCAGCCGCGCCGGGAGCACGGTTGGCTCCATCAGCGACTCGTCGAAGTTGGGCTGCATGTCCACCGTGTCTTTGTCAATGTCGGCGAGCATCTCCTCGGCGAGCGGGTGGAGCCGGCACTCGGTGTAGCGATAGGCCGCGGGCGGGTCGCCGTCGATCGAGCCGAAGTTGCCTTGGCCCTGGATCAACGGCGCGCGCATCGCGAAGTCCTGGCCCATGCGGACGAGCGTGTCGTAGACGGCCGCGTCACCGTGCGGGTGGTAGTTGCCGATCACCTCGCCGACGACCTTCGCGCACTTCACGAACGGCTTGTTCGAGGTCCAGCCGCGCTCGCGCATCGCGTAGAGGATGCGTCGGTTGCCGGGCTTCAGCCCGTCGCGGGCGTCGGGCAGCGCGCGGCCGATGATCACGGACATCGAGTAGTCGATGTACGCGCGCTGCATCTCCTCTTCGAGGTTGATCGGTGCGATTCGTTCGCCCTGGTTGTACATCGCCATGCTCCCGCGCGTCGGCGCCTCAGATGTCGAGGTTGCGGACGTTCAGCGCGTTGTCCTCGATGAACTGGCGGCGGGGTTCGACCGCGTCGCCCATAAGGATCGTGAACAGTTCGTCGGCCCGGGCCGCGTCCGCGAGCATCACCTGCAGCAGCTTGCGGTTGGCCGGGTTCAACGTGGTCTCCCAGAGCTGCTCGGGGTTCATCTCACCGAGACCCTTGTAGCGCTGGATGGTGAGGCCGCGCCGGCCGATGCGGCGGACCTCATCGAGCAGGTGGAAGAGCGAGCGGACGGGCGCGCCCTCGGCCTCGCCGTTGATCAGCCGGAACGGCGGCGGGTCGGCGTCCAGCAGGTCCGTGGCGGCGAAGCCGTGCCGCTCGATGGCGCGCAACGTCTGGGAGAGCGCCGGCGCGCTGAAGATTTCGATCCAGCGCGTCGGCGATCGCCGCGGCGCGCCGCCAGCGCGGTCATCGTCTGGCAGCAGGTCGAGCTGCTCGGGGCCGAACGCGCGGTCGGCCTCCTCGACAATGTTCCGCAGCTCGGCCTCGGAGTGCGCCCATGCCACCCGCTGGCCCCCCTCGCCGTCGGGCGCACTCACGCGGTAGAGCGGCAGCGCGCCGGTGGCCGGATCGCGCATCCGCAGGAACTCGGCGATGTCCACCCCTTTGCGCCGGATCCGGTCCACGTGCGTCTCCGCCTCCAAGACCAGCCGCAACAACTCGCCCAGCGCGCGGCCCGCGACGACCGGCCCGCCCGAAGCGCGCGCGAGCTTCACCTCGTCCACCGCCAGCTCGAGCAGGATCTTCGTGAGCTGTTCGTCGTTTTCGACGTACTCCTCGCGGTTTTTTCGCTTGATGCGGTAGAGCGGCGGCTGCGCGATGTACACGTGGCCGCGTTCGATCAGCTCGGGCATCTTGCGGTAGAAGAACGTCAGCAGCAGCGTGCGGATGTGCGAGCCGTCCACGTCGGCGTCGGTCATGATCACGATCCGCGAGTAGCGCAGGTTCTCGATCTTGAACTCCTCGCGGCCGATACCCGTGCCGAGCGCTTGGATGATGGTCCGGATTTCGGTGTTGCCCAGCATCTTGTCTTCACGCGCCTTTTCGACGTTGAGGACCTTCCCGCGCAGTGGCAGCACGGCCTGAAAGCGCCGGTCGCGGCCTTGCTTCGCTGAGCCGCCGGCGCTGTCGCCCTCGACGATGAACAGTTCGCACAATTCGGGGTCGCGCTCGGAGCAGTCGGCGAGCTTGCCCGGCAGGCCGGCGCTGTCGAGCGCGCCCTTGCGGCGGGTGAGATCGCGGGCCTTGCGGGCAGCCTCACGCGCGCGCGCGGCCAGCAGCGCCTTTTCGACGATGCGCCGCGCCACGCTCGGGTGCTCCTCGAAATACGTGCCGAGCTGCTCGTTCACGATCGAGGCGACGATCCCCTCCACCTCGCCGTTGCCGAGCTTGGTCTTCGTCTGTCCCTCAAACTGCGGGTCCGGCACCTTCACGCTCACGACGGCCGTGAGGCCCTCGCGCACGTCGTCGCCGCTCATCGAGTCCGCGTCGTTTTTGAAGAGTTTGTTCGCGCGCGCGTAGGCGTTCACGGTGCGGGTGAGCGCCGAACGGAAGCCGCTCAGGTGCGTGCCGCCCTCGATCGTGTTGATGTTGTTCGCGAACGAGAAGACGCTTTCGTTGTACGCGTCGCAGTACTGCAGCGCGATCTCGACCTGCACGCCGTCGCGTTCGCCCTCCAGCAGAATCACCTTCGGATGCAACGGGTTCTTGGTGCGGTTCAGGTGCTCGACGAACTCGACGATCCCGCCCTTGTACCGGTACACCTCCTCCCGCGCCGGCTCCTCCTGACGCAGCACGATCTCGATGCCGCGATTCAAGAACGCGAGCTCGCGCAGACGGTTCGCGAGAATGTCCCAGTTGAACTGCGTGGTCGAAAAGATCTCGCGGTCCGGCAGGAAGGTCACCGTCGTGCCGGTCGAACGCGATTTTCCGATCGGCTCGACGGCCGTCACGGGGCGCCCCCGTTCGTAGCGCTGGTGATAAACACGCCCGTCGCGGCGCACCTCCACCTCGAGCCACTCGCTCAGCGCGTTCACGCACGACACGCCAACGCCGTGCAACCCGCCCGACACCTTGTACGAGCTGTGGTCGAACTTGCCGCCGGCGTGCAGCACCGTCATCACGACCTCGAGCGCCGAGCGCTGTTCGGTGGGGTGCTCGTCGACCGGAATACCGCGCCCGTCATCCTCCACCGTCACTGAGCCGTCCGTATTCAGCGTCACCGTAATGTGGCGGCAGAACCCGGCCAACGCCTCGTCTACGCTGTTGTCCACCACCTCGAAGACGCAGTGGTGCAGGCCCCGCACGCCAGTGTCGCCGATGTACATCGCGGGTCGCTTGCGGACGGCCTCCAGACCCGCCAAAACCGTGATGGAATCGGCTCCGTATCCGGACGAGGGCCTCGCCATTGAGGCCGCCTCGGCCGGCGTCGTGGTCAATGTTTTGTCGTTCTCCAGGGTCTCGCTCATTTGAAGAAAAATCATACCGGAACACCCGCGCGAACACAAGGGGGATCCGCCGCGGTGCGGAGAATACAATATGTTGACTGCGAGTATCTTGCGTTTCTATTCGGCGCGGAGATCCGCCCGGTTCGCCCCCCCGCTTTTGCCGCGGGGTGGCGAGGTGCGTTCGGAGAGGTCCCACACCCCGCCCCAAGGATCGTGGATGAGCCGCCGTGCGCGCGGTCGCCAGCCGTCCGCCCACGCCTCGATCTGCCGCGCCCGGGCGGGAAATCGCGTGCGCCACGCGCGCGGAAGATCGAAGAGGTCACCCGTCGCCAGCATCCGTCCGCCGGGCCGGGGGGAGTCGGGCGGAGCGTCTCGCCAAAGGTCCACGACCACGGCGCCGGAGGGTGCGTGATACCGCAGGTAGCGCGCCCACACAGTGCCCCCGGCGGTGAGAAGGGTGTCGCGGTCGGTGCACACGCGCAACACCGACGCCGCGCGCGCGCGATGCACGTCGCCCTCGGGACGCCGCAGCGGTTCAAGACCGCCGAGCCAGTTGTGTGCGCCCAGCGCGCCCGCGAGCGTCGCGAGCAGCGCCGGCCGCACCGCGCGCCCTTCGGCCGCGGCGCCGACCGCCATCCAGAAGGGGGGCAGGGACATCACCCACAGCTCCGGGTTCCCCGGCTCCATCGCGAGCAGGAGGATCGCGTGTGCCGCGAACCATGCCGCTGCGGCCAGCGCCAGCGCCGTCCAATCCTTGGACGCACCCCGGCCGTTGGCCTCCAATCCTTGGAGATCCCTCGCCCGAGGGGGAGCGCGGCTCGTGGCGACGGCGGCGCTGCTCGACGCGGGGAGCCCGGTCGTCGTCGGTCGGCACCGCAGCGCCGCGCCGACGGCCGCCGCCACAAGCGCGACTAGAGCGAGCGTTCCCCACGCGGCGCGTCGCTGCGCGGGCGGAATTGCGCGGCCGAGAAACGCCTCCTCCTCGATCATCCGGGCGGGAAACCACCGTTCGATCGCCCCCACCCATGCCGGTTCTCCGAAAACGAAATTGGCGGCCACGACGGTCGAGCCGAACGCGAGCGCGGCCTTCGCGACGCTCTCAGGGCGAAGCCCCCCTTCCGCGCGCAGCGGATCGGACCCTCCGACCGTGTGGATCGGCACCTGGCCGGCCGCCGCGTAGCCCAGCGCCGTCGCCGCCGCCGTGACCGCGCCGTGCGCGATCGCGGCACGCAGACCGTGCCGGCGCCACAGCCACAACGGAATCGCACCGAGCACCGGCAGCGCAGAGAAGATGTGCATCCAGATCGCGCCAACGCCGAGCCCGACGGCCGCGATGCGCCGTGCGATGCGGCGGGCACCGGCCGCGCTCCACCATGCGCCTAGCGCAAGCGCCGCCGCCGGCGCATAGGCCTCGGCCTCGGCCGCGTAGCGCCAGATGCCGTACGAAACCGCCAGCACGGCGGCCGCCGCTGCGGCGCGCGGGGCGCTCACACCGCCGGCGCGCCGCAGAAGAGCGCCGAACAACACGACCGCCGCGCCGGCCGCCAGCGCGCCGACGCCCGCCATCACGCCGTGCGCGCGCGCATCCGGGGCGACCCACCGCGCGGTCCGCCACAGCGCGCGCATGAGCGGCAGATGAACGAGATGGTGCGGATGCACCAACTGCGGGCCGGCCGCACGCTCGACCTGCCATGCGAAGTCCCACACGTCCTCGGCTTCGGTTCGGTTGAGCGGCGCAGTGGCGAGGTAGGCCGCCGCGAGCGCGAGAGCGGCCGCAATCCCCGCGGCCACGCCCGCCTCACGCCGCTCGAGCGCCGCGCTCACAACACTTCGCGCGCATGCCGGTGGCTGTGACAATCGAGGTTCACGGCCACTGGCAGCGAGGCGATGTGACACGGGTGCGACCGCACGTGCACCGCCAGCGCCGTCGTGTCGCCGCCCAGCCCCATCGGTCCGAGCCCCGTGGCGTTGAGCCGCTCCAAAAGCTCACGTTCGAGCTCGCGGTCAAGCGGATCGTCCGCCGGTTCGCCGAACGGTCGCCACAGCGCCTCTTTGGCCAGTTCTGCCGCTCGCTCGAACGATCCGCCGATCCCCACCCCGACCACAAGCGGTGGACAGGCGTTCCCGCCCGACTCGACCACCGCGCGAACGACGAAGTCCACAACCCCCGCGCGTCCGTCGGCTGGCGTCAGCATCGCGAGGCGCGACATGTTTTCGCACCCGCCGCCCTTCTCCATCACGTCGAGCTCGACGCGGTCGCCCGGCACGAGGCGGATGTGGATCACCGCCGGCGTGTTGTCGCCGGTGTTGCGGCGCGCGAGCGGGTGTCGTACGACGCTCGGCCGAAGTCGGAAACGCGCCCACGCCTCCGCCACCGCGGAGTGGATCGCCTCGTCGAGCGCACCGCCGACGAGGTGCACGTCCTGCCCGATCGTGACGCGGATCACCGCCAGCCCCGTGTCCTGGCACAACGGCCGGCGGTCTTCGCGGGCGATGTCGGCGTTGACGAGGAGCTGGTCGAGTACGAAGCAGCCCGCGCAACTCGATTCGCGCTCGCGTCGGCGGCGCAGCGCCTCGCGCTCCGCCGCATCCATCTCGAAGCTCGCGCGCTCGATGCAGCGAATCACCGCCGCGCGGATCGCCGCCACGTTCACTTCGCGGAGTTGGCCCATGGGTCCGACAATCGCACGGCCCCCGCGCGCGTTCAACCTTTCCGGCGCCCCATTGCTCAACACATCGCTCAATTTGCGTTGGACGCACCGGGTTCAACACAACGATGCAACTCTCGCAACGCCTAGGATCGTGGACGCTGGGGTTCCGACCGTCCCCTGTTGAACAGCATCGACCGTCCGTCCGCGATTCAGCACCGGTCGCCAACCGAGACGATCGCCCGGTCCACGTTCGCAGGAGGACGGAGAGTGGCCGCGGTGAGGTGCCCTTCCTTCCGTACGCTCTGCTCTGGCAAGGAACGGGGAACGGATGACCGTCCCGCCGAGGTCCGCCGCAGCAGACGTCTTAGTGCAGGGCTCGGAGCCGGCGACTTCGACTTGTCCGTGCCGATCCGAACCCGGTAGAGTCGTAGCGGTCGAATTCCGCGTTGGATCACGGCGATGCCGGATCAGCACAACCATAGCGGGGAGACGAGGTTCAGCGATCCGTTGGGCTTTGCGGCGGTGGTGGCCCACCAGTTGAAGTCGCCGATCGGCGCCGCCGAAACGGTCCTGCAAACGCTGATGGCCGACCTGGCCGGTCCGCTGAGTCCCCGTCAGAAGGACCTGCTGCAGCGCGCGGACGCGAGGCTCACGGAGGCGCTCGAGACCGTCCGTCGGCTGCTGACGATCGTCCGCCGTCCGCCATCGGCGGGGGAGGCGGCGTGGTGCGATGCGGCGGTTGTCGCGCGTCGGGTTCACCAACAGTGGCTCGAGGAGGCGCAACGGCGGGACATTTCTCTCGCGCTGGATGTTCGCGACGAACCGGCGGTGGCGAAGGCCGGCGAGGAACTGTTGGTGGAGGTGCTGCGGGCATTGATCGAAAACGCGCTCAAATACACGCCGCGGCACGGTCAGGTGAGACTCCTCGTGGCGCGTGAGGGGGCGGACGGCGTGCGCATCTCGGTGGGCGATTCTGGCCCGGGCGTGCCCGAGGCGGAACGAACCCGTATTTTCGAGCCGTTCTACCGCATGATGGTGCCCGGCGAGAGCCGTACGCCCGGCGCGGGGCTCGGGTTGGCACTCGTGCGCGCGCTGGTCGAGTCGTGCGGCGGAACGGTCCGGGCGGGAAGCTCCGACCTGGGAGGGGCGGAGTTTGTGGTGGATCTACCGGCCGCTGAGGCGCCCGCTGAGGAACCGCCGGCCGACAAGGGAGAGCGGCTCCGCGTGGTGATCATCGGGGGCGTTGCGGCCGGACCGAAGGTCGCCTCGAAGGTGATGCGGCTGAGACCGGACGCCGAGGTGACCATCATCGAGCGCGGCGAGCTGCTCTCGTATGCGGGCTGCGGGCTGCCCTACTACGTCTCCGGCACGGTGCGCGACCGTCGCGCGTTGCTTTCGACGCCGCTCGGAGCGGTGCGCGATCCGATCTTCTTTCACAACGTGCGCAACGTCAGCGTGCTCAGCCGCACGGAGGCGGTCGAGGTGGACCGGCGCGGGAAGCGCGTGCGCATCCGCGACCTATCCGACGGCGCCGAGCGATGGATTCCGTACGACCGGCTCGTGCTCGCGACCGGCGCGCGGCCGGTCGTGCCCGACCTGCCGGGACGGAACCTGCGCAACATCTACACGCTGCACGGCGTACATGACGCGGAGGGCATCCGCCACACCCTCGCGAGCGGGCGTGCGCTCGACGTCGTGCTCGTCGGCGGGGGGCTCATTGCGGTCGAGATGACGAAGGCCCTCGTGCAGCGTGGCTGCCGGCTCACGATCGTCGAGCGCATGCCGCAGATTCTCGGCATGCTCGATGAGGAGATCTCCCGGCTGCTGCAGCAGCACCTCGAGGCGAACGGCGTGCGAGTCATGACGAGCGTCGAAGTGCGGGGGTTCCGCGGCGACGAGGCGGTGCGGGGGGTGATCACCGACCGCGGCGAGATTCCGGCGGATTTGGTCGTTCTGGCGGCGGGTGTGCGGCCGGAGACGTCGCTGGCGCGCGCGGCGGGGCTCGCGATCGGCGGGACCGGCGGGATCCTCGTGGACGAGCACCAGCGCACAAGCGATCCCGACATCTACGCGGCTGGCGACTGCGTCGAGCACCACGATCTTCTCACCGGCCGCCCCGCCTATGTGCCGCTCGGTTCCACCGCGAACAAGCAGGGCCGCGTCGCGGCAGTGCGCCTGTGTGGCGGCAGTGATCGGTTCCCGGGCATTCTCGGCACGGTGGTCTGCCAGGTGTTCGACTACTGCGTCGGCCGCACGGGCCTCAACGAGCGCGAGGCCCGGGAGCTCGGTCGCGACATCGTGACCGTGCATTGCGCGGCGCCCGACCGCGAGCATTTTCTGCCCGGGGCGCGCCTGCTGATGCTGAAGCTCGTCGTCGAACGCCCCTCCCGGCGGCTGCTCGGGGTGCAGGTGCTGGGGCCCGGCGAGGGCGACAAGCGAATTGACGTCGCCGCCACCGCCATCACCGCGGGCATGACGGTGGACCAGATTGTGCACCTCGATCTCGGCTACGCGCCGCCGTTCTCGCCAGCGCTGGACAACCTGATCACCGCCTGCAACGTTGCGCGGAACAAGCTCGACGGTCTCTTCGTCGGCGTGCCCCCCCTGGAGGCGCGCCGCCTGCTGCAGGAGCGCCGCGACGTCACGCTGGTGGACGTCAGCACGCCGCGCGAGTACGACGAGATGCGCATTCCCGGCGCCCGGCTGGTCCCGCTCGGATCGCTGCGCGGCCGCATGCGCGAGCTGCCGCAGAGCGGGGTGCTGCTGCTCTGCTGCCGGAACTCGCTGCGCGCGTATGAGGCCTCGATCATTCTGCGCCATGCCGGGTTCCCCGATGTGCGGGTGCTCGACGGCGGCGTACTGATGTGGCCCTTCGAAAAGGTGTACGGGAGCTGAGCCAACGGGAGATTCCGCAATGAGTACGCGCACTTCGCGCCGACGGCAGGCGCACCACGAAATCCTGGGACTGCACATCACCGAGCGCACTCGCCATGCCTCGGAGGTGCAGCAGGTTCTGACCCGCCACGGCCGTATCATTCAGACACGGCTGGGGCTGCACGACGTGCACGGCCGCGATGGCTCGCCGAACGGCCTCATCGTGCTGCACGTCGTCGGGCCGACTTCCGCGGTGGCGGCGCTCGAACGGGACCTGCGAGCGATCGCCGGCGTGGACGTGCAGCGCATGACGTTCCAGCACTGACGGCGGTCGGCGTCCGGCCGTGCCCGCCGCCCACGGCGGCCGTGGGTGCACAGTGGGTTCACGGTTGCGCGACGGTTCGAGCGGTTGGGGAGAATCACAACGAATGGGCGCGAATCTGAAACGTTGTGGTTTTCCCAAGGGAACACAAAGTTTCCTTACGGAATGGAGTGGAGCGGGAGACGGGGATCGAACCCGCGACGTTCAGCTTGGGAAGCTGACATTCTACCACTGAATTACTCCCGCACCGCGGACGTCACCGATAGCCTACCACGGTCCGTCGCATTTGTCACGTGCGAACGAAGTGCGGCGAGCGCGTGGTTCCGCGGTCGGCGTACTCCGTCCCCCCCCGCCTGCCGTCCGCACCTTGCCGGGACGCCGCCGGCGCGTTGTTCGCCACGCCATGCGGTGAGGGCGGCGCTGGCAAAGCGCGCCGGCCACGGCCCTCGAACGCGGCTCGTGGTGCGGCCGACTGGGCCGAACGCGGCGATGTGCGGAGCACCGCATTCGACGACCGCTGTCGGTGTGGCCGACCGGGCAGCGCACGGAGACCTCGCCGGCGTTCTTTGCCCGAGGAGATGATTCCGCCGCCCCGCTGCGGATGCAGGTGGGCGAAACAGCAACGCCTCGGCCCTGCGGCCGAGGCGCTGCGGTGATGGCGGCTGCGCCGTTAGGGTTCCAACACGCGGTTGGTCAGGACACTGCCATCGAGCGTCGCGCGCGTGAAGATGTTCGTGAAGGCAATGATCTTCAGGTCGTCCTTCACGAGCTTCTGTGCGCTCGCGCCTTTGGCGACAATCACAAGGCCCTTCGTCGCGAACGGCTGGATGTCCTCGAGCTTCTGCGGAAGGCCGTTCGGGCGCGGCGTGATGTTCTCACCCACCGTCGTCAAGCTTAGGTTCTTTGTCCAGAGCACCGGCGCTGTCTCGGGATAGCTCTCGGTCACGTCGGCGACCATCCGCCACGCATGGTTCGTGCCAGTGAACGTATCGGCACCCGTCGCGGGCGGCACGCCCGGACCCGTGAAAAACGCCCAGTTCACGGCCATCACCTCGCCCGTCACGAGGTAGCGGAAATAGTCCGCGACGTTCTTGAACGCGTTGTTGGTGACCACGGTCGTCGGGCTGTACTTCGGGAAGCCAACGATGCGGGCCGTGTACACCGATTCGCCGCCGACCTGCACCACCGCCTCGATGATGCGCTTGCCGTTATTCATCAGTCCGGTGAGCCGCGCCTGCAGGATCGCGTTGCTGATCTGCGGCACAAGAAGCCCCATCAGAATTCCGATGATCGTGATGACCACGAGCATCTCGACGAGGGTGAACCCCCGACGGATCCAGTTGCGCAGCCTTGTCATGACGCCGTTCCTTTCCTCTTTCTGTTCGACCCGGGCTCGGCGAGCCGTTCAGATCCGGCATTCACCATGCGAGATACCATGCCACTGTTCCGGGGCCGGGTCAAGAGACAGTGAACAACATGGTCCGGGGTTGCCTCCGCTGTCCGGTCCGTGGGTCAGCGCGCCAGCGAATAGACGATGTAGGCGAGGATCGCCACGACGATCAGCATCACAATGGCGCGGTTCCGCTGCAGCCGCCGCTCGACACTGGGCGGGGGACGACCCAGAAAGGCGCTGCCGAAGTAATGCGCGAACCGTTCGCGGTCAGTCTCGACCGGCGACGTTCGGCGGCCGGCGGCCGCCGGCTCCGCGCGCGGCAGTGGGGCCGTTGGGGTCGGTTTGGCGAGGCGCGGGTCCGAGCCGGCCGCGGCCGGAGAGGCAAGACGCTCGGGCGCGCGCGGCGTCGCCCGTGCTGACTCAAGATCGCGGGGAAGGGTGACCGGCCGGCCGCGTTCCGCCGCCGCAATCGCGCGACGCACCTCGCGCAGCCGGCGCTCCAGCTCGGCGGCTCGCGCTTCGAGATCGCGTCGCGGCTGGAAGCCCGGCGGCGACATGGGCCGATCAATACATCAGGCTGCGAGCCATCAACACCGCCACCAACACGATGGCCGTGATGATCGCCGGCAGGCTCACCATCAGCCCGATCACAAACCATTCCCGGAGCGTCCGCTCCGGCCGGGCCACCGGCGCAGACACGATCGGTGGAGGCCCGACCAACGGTGGAGCGGGCACGTTCCCCTCCGAGGCCGCGGCGCCCAGCGCCGCCTCGAGCCGGGCCATGGTTTTGTTGTATTCCATCCGAAGGTCGTCCACACGGGCGAGCGCTTCGCGGATCTTTTCGCGGATGGTTTCCTCCGTCCACTCTTCCTCGCGAATCGATTGAATCTCATCGAGCATCGCCCGAAATCGCGTCCGCGCGTTCTGCAGCAGTTCGGCGGTTTGTACCGCTTGCAGCTCCCGGTGCTCGATGGTCACGAGGCTCTGGCTGAGGCGGTCCAGCAGCTCCTGCCGTCCGCGCAGGAAGGATTCTTGGGTGGTGCGCGCCTCTTCGAGCTCCCGCTTTTCGCGCTCCAGCTCGGCCGCGATTCGGCGCAGCCGTTCGAGCTCCTGCGCGCGCTGCGACTCCTGCTCGTCCAGCGCTTGCTTGTGGCGAACCATAATCGGAAGATTGAGATCCGAGACGCCGCGCGCCGCATCCGCGCCGGGCGCCCCCTCGGGCGGCGGAGGCTCGTCGGCCGGACCCACTTTCACGCGGGGCAGCTCCTCGCGACGGGCATAGAGATCGCCATCGAAAAAATCACGACCGGGCATACTGCGCCTCCTTCACCGGGGAATGACGAGCACCTGACCGGGCCGGACGATGCCGGGCCCGGACAATTGTGATCGATTGGCCTCGTAGATTCGGCGCCACTGATTCGCGTCGCCGTACATTTTGACCGCGATCGAGGCTAGCGTGTCTCCGCTCTGAACGGTGTACGTTCGCACCTCGGCGACCGCAGGGGCGGGCGCGGGCGGCGGAAGCCCGCCGGCGCCGGATTTGGCGGTGGCGGGCGGAGCGGACGTCCGAGAACTCGGGTCGGATGCCGCAGAACGCGCAGGCGGAGGCACCGCGGCCGCGACGGGCACGGCCGACGTGGACAATTGACGCTGCAACGCGACGATCTCCTCCTTCAGCGCCGCGTTTTCGCGTTTCAGGTCCGCGATGATCCTTGCGCCGTCCGCGGGCCGCTCGGCCAGCGAGGCGCCGAGAGACCACCGCGCCCGCATCAGCAGTTCGCCGACAGTGCGGCGGGTCTTTTCGTCGCGGGAGAGCGCCATGTAGCGTTCGTAGTGGTAGATCGCGCGCGCGTAGTTTTCCTTCGCATCGCTGTCGAAGAGGCGCCCGAGATGCAAATGCGGGCGCGCCATCCGGGGATACCGCTCAAGCACTTTCTCGTACGTCGCGATGGCTCCGTCGAGATCGCCAGCCCGTTCCAGCGCCTGGGCGCGGCGCATCAGAGGGTGCTGCTCCTCGCGGCTTTCCGAGGTTCCGTCGTACCCGCGTCCGCACCCTGCCATGAGCGCGACGGCCAGCGCCGCCGTGCTGAACGCCGCAGCCGCATCTCGGACAATGGTCAACCCGCTCCGCCGCATGGCCCCTTCCTAACACCCGCTGCGCTTCAGCGTCAAGGCGGGCATGGCCATGACGAAGGGCCGGCGATCGCAAGGCGGAGAGAACCCCATCCGAGGGGCGGAGGCTGACGATTCGCGGGGCGCCGTGCGAACCCGCTGCGGCGAGGCGGCTTGCGCTCGCCGGGGGCGCCGAACCTGGCCAATCGCTTGCCGCCTGCACACGGACCTTCCCAACGCCGCGCTCCCAACCCCACGCGGCGCGGGATGCGCGCCCGCGCGCCTCTCAGGGCCAGGGCAAGGCACGGCGCCCATCGGGGGGACGAGGTCGTTTCTCGCTGGCTGCCGCTTCGCGGTAGTCAAAGCGGCTTCGCGTTTCGCCGGGCGTTCCCGCGTCCGGCCGCACCGCACTGCTAACGTTCCGACCGTCCGCGGCCCGAAGGAAGAGGCCGCGGTGGCGATAGATCCGACGCCGCACCAGACAATGGCGCGGGCTCCGGCCCTCTGGCCGCGGAGGATGGGGCTCCCAGCTCGTTGTCGCTCTCTGGCGCCGTCGAATGTGGGCGGCTTGTGGTCTTCACCCGGCCGGCGGGAGCGCGCGCTCGCGGGCGAGCCAGATGAGCGGGATGCTCGCGAGGGTCACCGCACCCTTCACGATGAGGTTGATCAGAAAAATCTCGCCCACCGTCTGCCACGGCAGCGTCCACCCGAACGCGCCCACGCAAAAGACAAGGTTATCGAGCGGCACCGAGACGGCGTTGCTCACGAGTACGCGGGCCCAGACGTGCCGTCGCGTCACGCGCGTCACGAACCAGTGGTACATCTCCGTGTCGGCCAGTTCGCTGAGCACCTCCGCAGCGATCGAGGCCAGCACGATCCGCGCAACAGGGCTTAGGATCGCCGCGAACTCTCGCCCAAGTCCCCAGGAGGCATCCGCGGGCACCGAGGCCACCCAGCGCAGGTAGGCCGCCATGGCGAGGTTGATCCCTCCCGCCGCCAGCACGATCGCGCGCGCGCCGCGCCGTCCCGCCTCGCGGTGCACCAGATCGCGCAGCGTGAACGTGATCGGATAAATGAAGGTCCCCATGTCCACCGCGAGGCCCGCCACCACACCAATCTTGAGACTCGCAATGTCGGAGAGCATCTGCGCGGCGATGTACGCGGCCGTGACCAGCAGTGCGGAGACGGCGACCGGTGCGGAGTCGTCAGCGGCCGGCGCGGCGGCCGCGGCGGAATGTGTGTTCATTCGGACCTCGTTTTGTTGAGGCGGGTGTTCGATGACCGCCGGCCGCCGCTCGGGCGGCCGCCGCGCAGTGTATCATCCCCGCGGCCACCGGCCAGCGCGACCACCCGTGCACCACCGCTTCGCTTGCGGCCTGCATCTCCGCGGCGGACGGCTCAGTGTGTCGCCGGCAACCAGACCGCCATCTCGCGGGGGGGGCGATTGCACCACGCGAAATAGGGCACCAGACGCAGTGGAATCCGCCGGGCGCCAGCCGGTGCGGGCCGGTAGAATGCCTCGGAGGCGTCCGCCGCCGCGGGTTCGTCCGCCCGGCCTTCAACTTCGATCGCCACGACGCCACCCAGCGGCTCCGGCATCCAACGAGCGCAAAGCTCGCCGGTCAGCGGGAGCCGGACCTGGTCCAGCGCCACTCCCTCCGGCAGGTCCACCGACTCAACGCAGTACACCACCGGACCGCGCATGACCGCGACGCGACCGCGGCACGACTCCACGCGCGGGTCCGCGATCACGCGTCGAACGGGCATCGACATCTCGAGTCCGATACGGTCGCCCGCGCGCCACGTCCGCTGGAGCACGAGATACGTGCCAGCATCGGGCGCCGACATCGGTTCACCGTTCAGCGTCAGCGTTGCGCTCGCGGTCCAGCCGGGCACGCGCAGCCGGAGCGCCCAGGGCTCAGTCGGCGTTTCGACGATGCCGAGTTCGACGCGCCCCTCCCACGGAAAGTTCGAGCGCTGCACAACACGAATGCGACCGCGCCCCGGCAGCTGCGCGGCGATCTCTCCCGTGCCGTAGAGGTGAACCCACGAGGAGTCGTCCGAGAGACTCCAGGCCCAATCCGCGAGCCCCGCGATCGTGCGCGCCACGCTCGGCGGGCAGCAGAAGCACCTCCAGCAGGTCCATCGCTCCCACGCGTCGTGCGACTCGAGCGGAGCATCGCGCCGACGTTCGAGCGGATTTGTGTAAAACAACCGCGCGCCGTCGAGGCTGATCGCGGAGAGCATCGAGTTGTGCAGCACCAGTTCCATCACGTCCGCGTACTTGGCCTCGTCGGTGAGTGCGAGCAGCTGGCGGCTGAACATGGCGTGGGCGATGTTCGCGCAGGTCTCGTTATAGGCGGTGCGCAACGGCAGCTCGTACGCGCCGCCGTAGGCCTCGTGCACGCGGTCATCGCGGATCGAGAGCCCGCGCCGCATCGCGCCCGTTCCGCCGGTGATGTACATCTTGCGGCCGGTGATGTGATCCCAGATCGCTTTGAGCGCGCCGAGGAGAGCCGCATCGCCGGTCTCGCCGGCAACTCCGGCCGCACCGCTGAGAGATACGCGCCGGTCACCGCGTGGCCCACTGCTTGCCGCTCGCGCCTCAACGGGACGCGGTCTTGCGTCTGATCGCCCGGATGCGGATCGCCCAGCGGCACGCGCCATTCGTCCGGCGACGGCCACGGTTCCGAGCCGCGCATGTCCACGAACATGGCGGCCAATTCGAGATGGCGGCGGTTGCCCGTCACGCGGTAGAGGTCCATCAGTCCCATGATGTTGGAGGGGTTCCACCCGAAGTGCGCGAGCGCCTTTGGGCGCGGCCGAAAGGTGCGGTCGAGACACTCCGCTACGCGCAGCGCCACCGCCAGAAAGTTCGTGCGGCCCGTCGCCCGGTGGTGAACCGCCGCGGCGGTGAGCAGATGCCCCATATTGTACAGCTCGTGGTACCGGCGGGCGCCCCAGCGGGGTTGGGCGGGGTTGAACTGCGTCTGGGTGCTGAGATAGCCATCTTCGGCCTGCGTGCGCGCGATCTTCGCGATCCATTCGTCCATCCGTTCCAGCAGAGGAAGGTCGCGGGTTACGGCGTACACGCGCGCCATCGCCTCGAGCCACTTGTAGACATCGCCGTCGCTCCAGTGGTTGCCCGAGTGCCGGGCGTCGGGCGTGCCGACGAGTTCGAAGTTGCGGAGCTGAGCGCCGTTGGTGGGGCATCGTCGCATGGCCGTCTCGAGCGCGGGCAGCGTGCGCGTGTGGCAACGCGCGAACCAATCGCCCCAGAAGCCACCAGTCCAGCGGGCCTCGCCGGGGTCTGGGGCGCGCATCTGCGGCGCCGTGAGCGCCGTCCGGGACACGAGAACGAACAGCGCGAACACGCGGTACATGTGGATGTGGCGAAGACGGGATATGCGCTTCATCCGTTGAGTGCTCCGCGCCGCGCTCCGTGGCCACGGGCTCGATCGTGGCCAGGTGCGATGTGCAAACGTCGGTTTCGCCGGGCCTTCCTGGCCGACTGGGGCCGCTGTGGCTGTGCGCGTTCCGCGATGCCGGCTGGCCTGGTTTCCTCGGCCGGCGGATCGTGCGGCCGCAGCGGAGGTCCGATCGGCTTGTGCGGCGAGCACGCGGCCGGATAATTGGCGCAGGAGGTATGCCCATGAAGCGATGGCGTGCAGGCGGGTGGTGGATCGTGCTCGCCCTGCTGGTGGGGGGCACCGCCCAGGGCGGAGCATTGCGCCTGCCAGCGTTGTTTGGCGACGGCATGGTGTTGCAACGTGGTCGGCCGGTGGTGATCTGGGGATGGGCCGGCGGGGGTGCGACGGTCACAATTCGCCTGGCCGCGGTCGAAACTCAGGTTGTGGCCGCGGCGGACGGTGCGTGGCGCGCGACGCTGCCGGCGATGCCCTCCGGCGGACCCCACGAGATCAGCGTTACGTCGGGCGGCGAAGCCAAAACGATCCGCGATGTCGTCGTCGGCGAGGTATGGGTGTGCTCCGGCCAGTCGAATATGGCCATGCCGGTTCGGTCGAGCGCCGACGCGGAGGAGGCGGCGCGGGCGGCGTTCCCGATGCTGCGCGCCTTCCGCTCCGAGGCCATGCCGCTGCCGCAGCCGACGAACGACATGCCCGGCGCGTGGTGGCGCGCGGACTCGCCCGAGGTGGGCAATTGGTATGCGACGGCGTTTTATTTCGGCCGCCGCCTTCACCGAGAACTCGGCGTTCCGGTGGGGCTCCTCATGGTGGCCTGGGGTGGAACGCCGATCGAAGCTTGGATGCCGCGGCCGTTGCTCGAACGCCTGCCGGCCGCGGCCGAATTCTTGACCAACAGCGACGCCTACCCCGCGCGCTACCCGGAGCTGCTCCAGCAATGGGAGGAACGCCGTGCACGCCTCGCGGCCGCGGGCCACTCGAATGAACTGCGCCAGCTCCGTAAGCCGTTTCCGCCCGAGAAAAATCCCGGACTGGCCTCGGTCCAGTACAACAGCCGGATCGCGCCGATCGTCGGCTTCCCGATCCGCGGCGCGATTTGGTATCAGGGCGAGGCGAACTCCCACGGTCCGCGCTCGCTGCTCTACGGCGAGCTGCTCGCCGCGATGATCGCGCAGTGGCGCCGCGATTGGGACGACGAATTTCCGTTCGGCATCGTGCAGCTCCCGGGATTTCGCGCGCCGCCCGATGTGCCCGTCCAGACCAACAGCACGTGGGCTGTGGTTCGCGAGCAACAGCTTCTCGTGGCGCGCCGCACGCCGCGCACGGGGCTCGCCGTGACGATCGATCTCGGCGAGACCGACGAGATCCATCCGAAGCGCAAAACCGAGGTCGGCGAACGCCTCGCCGCGTGGGCGCTGCGCGAGGTGTACGGCCGCCCCGAGATCGCGCCCTGCGGCCCCCTCTACCGGGAGATGTTGGTCAAGGGTGGGGCAATTCGGATCCGTTTCGACCACGCCGACGGCCTCCATGCACGCGACGGCACGCCGCGCGCGCTGGCGATCGCCGGCTCGGATCGAGTTTGGCACGCCGCCGAGGGGCGCATCGAAGGCACCGAATTGGTGGTCTCGTCGCCCGCCGTGCCCCAACCCGTCGCGGTCCGCTACGGATGGGCGGACAATCCACCGTGCAATCTCTACAACGGCGCTGGGCTGCCGGCCTCGCCGTTCCGCACCGACGACTGGCCGATCGAGCTCGGCAGCACACCGGCCGCCGCCGGTCCGTCCGCGCGCGGCACCTTGCGGCCGGTGCCATCCAAGGCTCAGCCGTAGACGTCGGTCGGAAACGTCACAGCGGTCCCATGCGGCCGCCCCGCTCGAGACCGTCGGCGGCGAGAAGGGCGTGTGCGCGTGCCGTCGGCCGACCACGGCCGCGAGCGGACGCCGCCGGCGCTCCAAGATGTGGACGCGAGTGCGCAGGTCTGGCCACGCTGGCGAGAATGCGCCCGAGAGACGCGCGCAAACATACGGGCGCCCGTGCGGTCACGTCGGCGGGGCGGATCGCACCGCGGCGGCCAGCGTCCGATGGGACACAATCCCACCGGTTGTTCGAGTTAGATCTGTCGCGAAGCCGACCAGGCGATCGCCACGAATATCCGCGCCTCGCCGAGCCCGAATAGACGGCTCCCTGACTCGAGAAGCGGGCGGACGAGCTTCGGATAGCCGCACTCGGCGTCATGAGACAGGCGCGTGCACCTCTTCGCAGATGTGGCGCTGAACGGCACACCGGCCTTCCATATGGCGCGCACGTTGTCCGCCCGGTCCATTGCCGCCGCATCGAAGAGGCGCAAGGCCCGATTCGAAGTTGCTGCCAGCGGTGGTTGGAAAAGCTGTGCGCTCCTCGGGGGAGGTCGGCGCGCCGATCCTCTCGACCGTCCGCCGTGGGTTCAGGCAAAACCCCTTACCGTACAGCTCGCATTGGGAGTGGGTTGTTCAGCGAATTCAAAATCGGCAGGAGCTGAACATCATCATGACGGCGGCTGGACTCTGCGTTTGACCGTGTCCTTCGAGCTAGTTGCCCGCGTACACCTTCGCCGAATTTTACGTTTGTGCCTGTCCCCAATAGAGGGCGGGGCCGCGGGCGGGGGACGGGCATGGCCCCAGAGGCTCCATGGGGACAGGCACCTGGCAACTGTGCGAGGATGGGGACAGGCACGCGCGGGATCCAACGGCCGCTGTAGTTCCGCCGGTCCTCCGGCGGAAGATTTTGTAGTTCCGCCGGTCCCGCCGGTCCCCCGGCGGAAGATCTGGGAAAGAATCCTCCGGCGGCAGAGCGCCGGAGCTACAGCAGAGCGCCGCGCCAGCGCGCAGGTGCCTGTCCCCAGTGCTCCCAGTGTTCGGTCGCCGTCTTGGATTGGGGACAGGCACAAGCGCATCCACTTGGTTACAGGGCGTTGGGGACAGGCACAAGCGCAGGCACAAGCGCATCCAGACCCCTCGCACACCGCTCAAAAGAATCCGCAGCGCAAGCGGCCCGGGGAACGTCGGCTGGGTTTCGCCCGCATCCCGCAGGAGCGCATCTGGTGGGCGGCGGATTCGGCCACGCCAGCGCTCGGCCTTCGCTGGCTCACCCGAGGAGGCGCAGCCCCGCCAGCGCGGAGAGGCCGAGCACGATCTGTTGAAACACTTGCTCCGAGATGCGGCGAACGAGGACTCGGCCGAGCAACGCGCCGAACAGGACGATTGGCGCCATGAGCATGGTCAGCCGCGCGAGTTCGGGCGTGAGCATCCGCTGGCTGACGAAGACGGGCACTTTGGTGATGTTGACGAGGAAGAAAAACCACGCCGCGGTGCCGACAAATTCCTGCCGCGGCAGACCGCGCGCCAGTAGGTAGAGGTTCATCACAGGACCGGCCGCGTTACCGAGGGTGGTCGCGGTGCCGGCCAGCACGCCCACCGTCGCGGTCGCCGCGGGATGGTGGGCGAGCGAGTCCCAGCGCAGACGGCGGCGGACCATGTCGAGGCCGACCATCATCAGCACAAGAATCCCGAGCACGCGCCGGAGTCCTGTGTTGTCGAGGTGGGAGAGCCACACCGTACCGAGCGCAAGGCCGGCCGCCACCCAAGGCGCGAGCCGCAGGATCCAATCCCATCGGGCATGACGGCGGAAGAACACAATGCCCAGCACGTCGCCCACCAGTAGAATGGGCAGAAGCGCACCGACCGATTGCCGCGCTGGAAGTGCCATGGCCATCAGGGGCACGGACAGCATGCCGAGGCCCGGTACGCCGCATTTGGCCATGCCAATGAGCAGCGCGGCGACCGCGGCCGCCGCCCACGCACCGATGCTCATGTCCGGCGAAGCCGGATCGGCCGCCTCATGGAGCTGAACCCGCGCCGGCCGGGGCGATCCCCTCGCGAGTCAACCAGTCTCGAATCCGTTCCGACCAGATCCGATAACCAGCCGCGGACATGTGCAGCCGGTCCTCCACATACAACTCTGGTCGAGGTTCACCGTTCGGTCCGAGCATCGCCGGCGCCACGTCAAGGGTGGCCACGCCCGCCCCAGCGCAAATTTGTTCGATCCTTTGGTTCGCAATGGCCATCTGGGGCCAGAGATGCCACCGTTTGGGCGAGGGCTTCATCAACACCACAAGGATCTTCATATCCGGCCGCACCTGCCGGCAGCGACGGAGCAGCTCGACATAATCGTTCGCGGTCTCAGTTGCGTCACGCCCCAGCGCGATGTCGTTCTCGCCGCAGTAGAGAACGACCGCGCGGGGTCGGTACACGCCGATCACGCGGTCAAACCGTTCGAGCAGATCGCTCATTGTCGAGCCGCCAAAGCCGCGGTTCAACACCGGCCATCCGGCAAAATCATTTGTCAAGCTGGTCCATCGCCGGATGCTCGAGCTGCCACTGAACACGATCGCATCGGCCGGCGGTGGCCGGGCGGAATCCTCGCGGTCAAACGCGGCGATCTGATCGGCAAAACGCCCCGCCCCCGCGGTCGGCACCGGAGCCCCCCGCGCGACCGCCCCGCTGCGCAGCGCCGCGATCGCGACTGCGAGGCAAAGCCGTGCGCACACCGAACCCGCCGGATTCAATCGAGTTTCTCGCGTAGATCGTCGGGCAGCACTCGGATTACTTGCGGCACATCCAGCACCAGCTCGGCGTCCGGCGCACCCACCACCCAGCCGGCCGGCAAATCGTGGATGATCCGCGCCAGCGGATAACTCACCCGACCCATTTTGATTTTGCAAAGAAGGTCCCATGAATCCACTTCGACCACCACAGCCGGAAAGAGGTCCGGGCGCCAGCGCGGCCCTCTCAGCTCCTCCGGCAGGTTTTCGAGAAACAGGCGGGCGGGCAGCCGGACCACATTCTGTCCATCCCCCAGCGCCTCTTCGATCGTCCAAAACATGCGGACCAGCGAATCGAGCGATTCCCCACCGTCGACCAGATCGAGGTCAAGCTCCGGGCGGCGGCCTTTCACGTTGCCCGCTCCACCCGCGCGCCGCTCTTGGCCCTCATTTGGCACTCCATCGAAATCCCAGTTCGCTTCGTTCATGATAACGAGAACCGTGCTCATGTGCCACTCAAACAACGCAACGCACACTGGAGCATTCGAGCAGGTCGCGTGCCAAAGGCAGAGAGATGGCCTGACCGTCTTGTCGGCCAGGGCGCGGGTCATGAACCGTCCTGTGGCGTTCATGGTTCGCCATGGCGGCGCCGCCGCGCAACGCGCATGGATCTGAACCTGCGGATTTGTCAAATGAGCTGCATGATCCGCGAAGACCGGATCCGGAGATTCCGGCCTACCGGCGGTGGCGTGTCCCGCCGCAAGCGTGGAGAATCGAGGCGCGGTTTGTTCTCGCCGCTCATAGCGAAATTGCAAAAACGGCGAGCCCAGAGATCGAAAACCGCAGCTATCAAAGAGCCAACCGTCCCATGGCCCAGGAGAAGAACGTCCGCCAAACGTGCCGGCCGAGCTTATCCGGACCACGGATGTCGCCACGGCGCCCGGTAGTCGCGCTTCATCCGGGCCACGGCATCCTCGCCGACGATCTGTTCGCGGGCGGCGTCCCACTCCACGGTGCGGCCGAGGTCCATCGAGATCATGGCCAGCTTGACCGCGAGGGTCGAGGCGGCGCCATCTCGCGGCGAGCAGCCCGCAGGCCGTCGTTCGCGGATGGCGGTCAAAAACTGGGCCATGTGTTCGCGCGCGAGATCGCTTTTTGCCTCGGTGACCTTGCGTGCCGATGGGTTGCCGCGCGGCGTGAACACCCAGCGTTGATCGGCGACGAAGATCGTGCCGTCATCGCCGTATATGAAGATCCCGTTTTGGGTCTCGGGATCGTGTTCCTGCGCTCCCCACAGGCGATGTCGCCACAGGAGCGGCACGTCGCCGAACTCGAACCACGCGCTCATCGTGTCAGGCGTGGTGATTCGGCCGCCGTACTTCACCAGTGCGCCGCTGGCACTTACACGCCGGGGGACATCGGCGCCGAGCAGTCCGCGGGCAGCGTCGATCAGGTGGATCCCCCAGTCGACGAGATGGCCGTGGCCGACCTCGCGCTCCAGCCGCCATGCCTTGTGGCCAACCTGTGGGGAGTAGGGCAGTTTCGGGCCGGGCCCGCACCAAAGATCCCAATCGAGCTCGGCCGGCGGGTCCTGCGGGGTGGAGTCGAGTAGACCCGCGGTGTAGTGGATCTGCGCTTCGAGCTGGCGCATAGCGCCGAGGCCGCCTTGGCGAATGAACTCGCGAACCTGCTGCCACGCGGGGCTCTGGCGTCGCTGGAAGCCGACCTGAACGACTTGCTTCGGTCGCGCCTCGGCCGCGCGAACCATCGCTTGGCACTCGCGGATGTCGTAGGCGAGTGGTTTTTCGCAATAGATGTGCAGCCCCGCTTCGAGCGCGGCGAGGAACTGGAGCGCATGCCAGTGCGGTGGGGTGGCGATGAACACCGCGTCGAGTCCGCCGGCGGCCAGCATCTCCTCATACAGTTTGTACGTGCGCGGGCGGCGCCCGTTCTGGCGCTCGGCGATCTTCGCGGCGGTCTCTTCGAGGTGACGACGATCCACGTCGCAAAGGGCGACGATCTCGACACCGCCGACGCGGTGGGCTGCGTCGAGCAGCACGCCGCCGTACCAGCCGCAGCCGATCAGACCGATGCGCACCGGCTCTGCGGCGGGCCCTTGGCCGGCGACGCGCGCCGCCGCTCCGGCCGCGAGCCCTGCGGCCGCTGTTTCCAAGAATGTTCGACGATTCATCATCGCGCACCTCCGCTGGTTACGGGCAACGAGGCAACCGGCTCGCGGCCGGAGAGCCCCTCGAGATTGTCGAACACGACCAAGGTATACCATGACCCCGTACCGATCACAAAAACGCGCAGATCACGGCGGCGGTAGCCCGTCACCTCGAGGCGGGCGATCTCATCGCTCCAGTCGGTCCGTGCGCGTTTCGGGCGGCCCCAGACGCGTTCCGCCAGCCGGGTGCGCAGCAGGTCGTCCACGTCGAGTCGCTCGGCGGCGGCCAGAACTACCCGCGGGCCGGGGGTGCGCATGCGGTCGCGGATCTCCTCGACGCCGCCCAGCGCTCGCCAGCGGCACCCCGTGTAAAACACAGTGGAGGGCTCCTGATAGCGATGCCAGATGCACTCGACATCGGGCGGCAGCGGCCCGAGGGCGGCCTGCAAGGCGGGCCCAGCGGACAGTTCGCGCAACGAGCGGGCGAACACCTCGCCCCCAATCGTGAGCATCAGCACGGCGGCCACCATCACAGGAGAGGACGGCCGAGGATACAGCCACTGGGCCGTGAGAAGCCCGGCCAGAAGCACCGACAGCCCCCCCAGGAGCGGTGCGAGCGGCCCGAACACCGGGTCGCCCCGGGCGGCCCATGCCGCTGCGGCCGCCAGCACGATCAGCGTTCCGCCCAGCGCGATCACGCCGGCCCGCCAGCGCCGCGACCACCGCGGCAGGTCCGCCGCGCGGCGCGCGATCGCGCCGGCCGAGGGATCCGTCGCGCGGCCGAGCAGCAGAAAAAACGCTGGCATACCCGGCAGGATGTAGTGCGGTAGCTGGGTCGTGTAGGCGAAAAAGATCAGGTAGGGCGAAAGCCACCATGAAAGCAGAAACCGCGTTCGGGGCGACCGCTCGCGCCGCGCCACCAGCAGGACTGCGCCGAGCCAAGCCATCCATGGAAAATAGCTGAACAGGGCCGTCGGCACATAGTAGAAGGGGATGAACGGCCGGCCGTCGAAAGCTTCGAGGCCACGCCGCACCACGTGGTGGCCGATGCCGACGCGCCAGAACGCGCCGCCAGTGCGCCTGAGCGCCAGCAGCCCCCACGGCGCGATCACGGCAAGCATCAAGGCGAGGCCGCGCAACGCATCGAGCTGACGCCACGGCAGCGGCCGCCGTTCGAACACCCAACGCCACAGCAGAAGCGTGACCAGCGGGACCAGAACCGCCACCGGTCCCTTCGCGAGAAAACCGAGGCCGAGGCAAAGCCATAGCAGCCACCACCAACCTCGACGGGGGCCCGCACCGTCGGCGCCGACGAGATTCCATAGCGCATACTGTGCCGCCGTGACGGCCAGCACCATCGGCATGTCCGCCACCGCAGCGCGACCGTGAATGAAGACCTGCAGCGAAAACAGCCAGGTTAGCCCCGCCGCCATGCCGGCCGCCGAACTCCACCACCGCGTCGCCATCGCATGAAGCAGCACGGCCATCAGCGCCGCCGCGACAATCGAGTGAAGCCGCGCGCCAAGCTCGGTGCGGCCGGCCAGCGCATAGCCCCCGCGCATCAACCAGTAGGTTAGCACCGGCTTGTCGAAGCGATAGTCGCCGTTGAACCACGGCACGACCCAGTCGCCCCGCTCGATCATCTCGATCGTCGCGCGCGAAAACCGGGGTTCGTCGCGGTCGAGCAGCGGCAGTGTTGCGCTACCCGGCAGCAACAAGATCAGGGCCAGCAGCGCCAGCGCAATGGCGCCGAGAGCCTCGAGCGTACGTGGACGGGGTGAATGCATCGGCCAAAAGCGAAGTATTTTCGCGACCGTCACCAATCACAAGCCGACCAGATCACTGAAACCGTGTCGAGCATGATGGCCATTGGCCAACGTGCAACCGAGCTCCCACCAGCCTCGGCGACGACGCGCTGTTCGAACTGCGGGCGACGGAACCCGTTCTGTGGAGAACGATCGAGCCGAAGAGGACGCCCATGAGACCCGCCGCGGTTGGGAATCGGACTTGATCGGTGAGCTCACCGCGAAAGGGACGGGCGAATGGGCGGCGGATGTGTTTCCGCACAGCGCCTCGGCGAACGAATTGGAGCCCCGCGAGAAGGTCCAGGGGCAAGTGTCCGACCCCGACCCATTCCACTTGCTCCGCCTTCACCCTCAATCCGGATCACGGCCCCGAGGTGGTCAGCAAAAGAAAAACCTGTCGCCGCGGATCAGCAGGCGATCCGAGGTCACGGCCGCCCCTGGGATCTCGCAGCGATCGCGTACGCCGAGGTCCCATTCAATTCATTGCCACTCCGAGCGTGATGGCCGTGGCTATCCAACGGAGGGCCGGCGAAGCAGTGTCGGACGCACCACGGCCGCAGATTGATCGTCGTGCCCTCACGGCCACGTCCGTCCAGACCCCTCAAAACAGCGCTGGGATCGCCGGCATCCGCGCGCCTTCAGCGTGGAGGTCCGCCGCTCGTCGAACCGGTCCGCGGGCCCCGCCGGGCGGCGGCTTCAGGGACCCGGCGGATCGGTTGGTGCGGACGAGACGCGGGACTGCTCATCGAGAAACAGCTTGTACTCGATGCCGTCCACGAGCGCCTCCCAGGAGGCCTCGATGATGTTGTCCGAGACGCCGATCGTGCTCCACGAGCGGCCGCCCGCGGACGATTCGATCAGTACGCGGGTCTTGGCCGCCGTCGCGGCCTGCGGGTCGAGGATGCGGACGCTGTAGTCCACGAGTTTCACATCCCGCACGACCGGATAGAAGGGCTCGAGCGCCTTGCGCAGGGCCTGGTTCAGCGCATCCACCGGTCCATCCCCCTCGCCGACGGTGTGGACAGGCTGTCCGTCCACGTGCAGCTTCACAGTTGCCTCAGAGATGCAGGGTTCGCCCGCGCGTCGTTTTTCCACGATCACGCGGAACGCGTCGAGGCTGAAGAATGACCGATGCCGCTTCAGCACCTTTTCCACGAGCAGCCGGAACGAGGCTTCGGCGGCTTCGAATTGGTAGCCGCTGCGTTCGAGCCGTTCGAGCTCTCGCAGCACCGTGCGCACCTCGGGCGAGTCGCGGTCCATCGCCAGGCCCATTTCGACAGCTTTTAAAAACACGTTGCTGGCGCCGGAAAGCTCGGAGACGAGAATGCGCCGCTCATTGCCGACGAGCGCCGGATCAATGTGCTCGTAGGCGCGGGGGCATTTTCGGACAGCGTCCGCGTGGACGCCGGCCTTGTGTGCGAATGCGCTGTCGCCGACGAACGGCTGCCTCGGGTATGGGCGGATGTCGGCCATCTCGTACACGAATTCGGAGACCGCCTTCAGCTCGCGCAGCGCGTCGGGCCGCAGACACGTGCACCCGAGCCTCACCACGAGGTTGGGCACGAGCGAGATGAGGTTCGCGTTGCCGCAGCGCTCGCCGAAGCCGTTGATCGTACCCTGCACGTGTTGGGCGCCCGCGCGAACCGCCGCCAGCGAGTTCGCGACGGCCACCTCGCTGTCGTTATGCGCATGGATGCCGATGCGGCCGCCGAACCGCCGGACCACCTCGGCGGTGATGGCCTCGACTTCGTGCGGCATCGTACCGCCGTTCGTATCGCACAGCACGAGCACGTCCGCGCCCGCCTCGCGTGCGCTTGCGAGCGTACGCGCCGCGTACTCGGGCGAGTCGCGCCAGCCGTCGAAGAAGTGTTCCGCGTCGTAGATCACCTCGCGGCCAGCGCCCTTCAGCCGGCGGATGGTGTCGGCGATCATGCGCAGGTTTTCTTCTTCGCTCGTGCGCAGCACCTCGTGGACGTGGAGTCGCCACGACTTGCCGAAGATTGCGACCGCCGGGGTCTCGGCCTTGAGCAGCGCGGCGAGTCCCTCGTCCTCGTCGGCGCTGCGCTTGGCGCGGCGGGTGCTGCCGAACGCGACAATCCGCGCGTGGCGCAGGTTCAGCTGACGCGCCTGGGCGAAGAACTCCATGTCCTTCGGATTCGAGCCCGCGTAGCCGCCTTCGATGTAGTCCACGCCGAACGCGTCCAGCCGCTGCGCAACGCGCAACTTGCCCACGAGCGTGAACGAGACGCCCTCCGCCTGCGCGCCGTCGCGCAGCGTGGTGTCGTAGAGCTCGACCGTGGGGCTCATCGCGTGCGCCGTGCGCGCGAACGCGCAGGTGAGGCGGCGCGCCGGCGCGCGCGGGGCGTCGCCGACTCGCGGTCGAGCTCGAACTCGCGGTGGAGCACCCGCACGGCCTCGGCCGCCTGCGACTTCGCGATCACGACCGAGATCTTGATCTCGGAGGTCGAGATCATCTGGATATCGATGCCGTGTCGGGCGAGCGCCGAGAACATACGGGCGGCGACGCCGGAGTGGCTCCGCATGCCAACGCCGACGATACTGACCAGCGCGATGTCGGCGTCGTGCGTCACGCCGGTCGAGGCGACCTCCGGCACCACCTCGCCAACCACCTTCAGCGCGGTCTTGAGATCGGTGACCGGAACCGTGAACGAGAGGTCCGCCCGTTGACCCTGGGCGCGCACGTTCAGCACAATCATGTCCACGTTGATGCCCGCGTTCGCCATCGCGGTGAAGATCGCGGCGGCGATGCCCGGGCGGTCAGGGACCTCCATCAGCGTGATCTTCGCCTGCTGGGTGTCGGCCGCGACACCGCGCACGATGATTTTTTCCATGTCGGGGGTCTCCTCACACACCCGCGTGCCCGGCCGGTCCTCGAAACTCGAGAGCACCTCCAGCGGCACGCGATAGGCCGACGCGAACTCGACCGCGCGCGACTGCAGCACCGCGGCGCCCATGCTCGCCAGCTCGAGCATCTCGTCGTACGAGATCGAGTCGAGCTTACGCGCCTCGGGCACGATGCGCGGATCGGCCGTGAACACGCCCGGCACATCCTTGTAGAACTGGCAGCAATCGGCCTTCAGCGCCCAAGCGAGCGCGACGGCGGTCATGTCCGAGCCGCCGCGGCCCAACGTCACGATGTCGTCGCTCGAGTCGAGCCCCTGGAAGCCCGCGACGATCACGACCTTGTTCTCGCGCAGCGCGCGCCAAATGCGTTCGGGACGGACGTCGCGGATGCGACCCTTCAGGTGGATGCCCTCGGCGAAGATGCCGGCCTGCGGACCGGTGAGCGAAATCGCGGGCACGCCGAGCCGGTGCAGCGCCATCGTGAGGATCGCGATCGAGACCTGCTCGCCGGTCGCCAGCAGCATGTCCATTTCGCGCGGGTCGGGATCGGGATTCACCTGCTTCGCGAGCTCGATCAAGTCGTCGGTCGCATCGCCCATCGCGCTGACGACGACCACCACCTGGTCGCCGCGCTCGCGCGTCCGCCGAATCCGCTCGGCGACGTTGATCATGCAGGCCGCGTCCGCAACCGAACTCCCGCCATACTTCTGCACCACCAGCGCCATCGTCGCTCTCCTCAGGCCACTTCAGCGGCTCGGTTCTCCGTCCAGGTCTTCGATTCGAAAACACACAGGTGGCCCGCCGGTGCCGTCCATGCGCGCCAGCTCGCGGAGGGCACGACGAACCGCGCCGAACGCGGCGCGGTGCGTGAGGAACAGCACCGGCACGTGCGGCTCGCTGCGCGCCTCGCGCTGCACGACCGACGCGATACTGATCTCGTGGTGGCCGAGCACCTCGGCCGCGCGCGCGAGCATTCCAGGCTGGTCGCGCAGCATCACACGCAGGTACCAGCGCGCTCGGTCGGAGGTGTCGGCGCGGAGGCGAGGCGGGTCGCCCGCGTAGGCGTCGTCATGCGCGGCGCCGGCCGCGCAGCGCCGGGCCGCTTCGACGAGATCGCTCACGATTGCGCCGGCCGTCGGGAACCGGCCCGCGCCCGGCCCGCAATAGATCGTATCGCCCGACGCGTCGCCCTTCACGAGCACCGCGTTGAAGACGTCCCGCACCTGCCCGAGCAGGTGGGAGCGCGGCACGAGGCACGGCCCGACGTGCACGCTCACCCCCCCCGACTCGTTGCGGATCACCGCGAGTAGCTTGATCGCATATCCCAACCCCCGAGCATAATCGAGGTCGAGATTGGACACGCTCCGGATACCCTCGGTGCCGACCGCCGGCAGCGGCACCGGACGGCCGCAGGCCAGCGTCGCGAGGATCGCGGCCTTGTGGGCCGTGTCCACACCGTCCACGTCCAGCGAGGGATCCGCCTCGGCGTAGCCTGCCGCCTGCGCCTCGCGCAGCACCACGTCGAATGGCGCTCGCTCCTCTTCCATGCGCGTGAGGATGTAGTTGCAGGTGCCGTTCAGAATTCCGAAGATCGCCGGGATCCGCGACGCGACCAGCCCCTGACGCAGCGCGCGGATGATCGGCACGCCGCCGGCCACCGACGCCTCAAAGTACAGACCCGCGCCACTGTGCCGCGCCGCGGCGAAGAGCTCCACGCCGTGCTCGGCCAGCAGCGCCTTATTGGCCGTGACCACCGTCTTACCGGCCTCCAGCGCCGAGAGGATCAGCTCGCGGGCCGCTCCCGTCCCGCCGATCGTCTCCACCACGACCTGCACGTCGTCCCGGTGGATCGCCGCCGCCGCATCGCGCGTGAGCAACGAGCGGTCCACCCGCACACCGCGCGACCGCTCGAGGTCGAGGTCGGCAATCGCGCGCAGCGCCAGTCGCACGCCCGAACGCTCAGCAATCAGGTCGCCGTGGCGGACCAGCAAATCCGCGACACCGCCGCCCACCGTGCCGAAGCCGAGGATCGCTACGCCCGTTTCAATCGCCGTTGTCACGAACGCCACCCGATACAAAAAAACCCCGCCGCCGCGGGGCTACCGGACAAACCGTTCCGTCACGCCCCGTCGCGCCAAATCGTAATCATCCGGCCCATCGCGAATCGTCCGCGGCTCATTCATCCGCGGTCACGGGAAAATCTACGCGAAATGTCCAACCCGCGCAACGCGGGCTCATGCGGCGACCTCGAGCGGTCCCGGTCGACGGCGCTGGTTCACGAGAGGCGCACCGTCTCGTCCGACGCACACTCGTCGCGGCCGGCACATTGAAGCCGGGCGTCACGACTCCGGCCGCTGGAGCGCGGTATTGTCGCTCCCTCACCCCGCGGGCCGCGGGCCGGGGACGCCCCCACCGCCTTGCCTCTTGCCGGCGCAGGCCGGTCAGTTCTTCGGCTTGCGGCCGTACACCTCCACCTCAATGTAGTGGTTCATCTCCCCCGCCGTGCTC
>CALLFZ010000025.1 GCA_938010045.1 uncultured bacterium | reverse complement strand
TTCGGCGGCGAGTGGGAGCGGCTGGTCGGCTTCGTCCACCTGGCGCCCACCGTCCTGAGCCTGGCCGGGATTCGGCCGCCGGAATGCACGCAGGGCCGCGCGTTTCTCGGTCCCTGGGCCGCCGCCGCGCCAACCTTTCAGTTCGGCTTCCGCGGCCGGATGAACGAACACGTCGACATGGTCCGATCGGCGCGCTCCGCCCGCTACGTGTACGGCCATCACTCTCTGCCGCACCGGATCTACGGGCACCACATCGCCTACCTATTCGAGCCCCCCACCACCCGCGTCTGGACGGATCTGTACGAGGCCGACCGGCTGAACGATCTGCAGCGGCGCTTCTGGGAGCCGAAACCGCCGGAGGAGTTGTACGACCTCGTCGCCGACCCGTGCAAGACGCGCAATCTGGCCGACTCGGCGGACGATCGAGCGGCGATGGACGAGCTGCGCCGGGCGCCGCGAGACCGACGCCGGGCTGCACGTGAAGACCGCAGGGATGACCTGGCTCGAGGAGGTCGCCGGTCTGGCGTCCGCCGGCGGCGGCGAGGCACTCGGCCTCGTCAAGGGAATCTACCGCCGCGCATGACCCCGCTTCGACGCGCTCATCGACCCTACACCGCCGTCATTGGCATCCAACGGGAGCGGCGTCCGCCGCCCGAAGCCGTCGCCGCGATGGATGCCGCCGCGCTAGTCGCCGCCCTGGACCACAACCCCACCCAGCCGATGTTCAACCCGGCTTTGCGGCAACTGTTCCACGTCGCCGACCCCATCGCCGCCGACATGGGACGGGACTTCCACGACGCGCTGGAGCGGTATCGCGATCCGATTGCCCGGCGCGTCGCCGCCAACATCGGTGATCGCCACGTGCGACCGCTGTTCGGATGGCGGCAGGTACGCGGACGGACGGCAATGCGGGCCGGCCCGCCACGAGACCGGAAGGTCCGAGGCGTCAGCTCCCGCGTACCAGAATGGCGCCCGTGTGCCCAGGCAGCGTCAGCGGCGAGTCCACCGGCTGGCCCTCAGCGGTCTTCCACTGACCGGTCAGCGGAACTTGCATCTCGCGTCCCGTCGGATTCGCCAGCACCAGGCCGTTTTCGAAGTCGCGCCGATAGAGCCCATCGCTCATTTGGTACGCCCCGAGCGGCCGGCCCAGCGCGGCTTCGCAGAACATGGGGCGGATCTCGCGTCCGGGCCGATAGATGCCGGGCGTGCCCGGGTCCTGCCCGTAGAATCTCAGGAAATGCCGCTCGCCCATGCCGAGCAGAAAGCTGGCAGCGACGAAGCGGTATCGAGTCTCATACGCATCCCACGGCTCCGAGTCTTCCCGCCCTTTCAGATTCGCGACGGCGACCATGATCTTGCCGCGCCGGGCCACATCGGCCAACGCATCCACATCGGCCTTCCATTCCTCTTCGCTCATGCGGAACCGCTGCATCGGATTCTGTTTCCAGCCGGTGAACGCTTCGTTTTGCATGCCGTCCGCCACCTCGAGATAATCGGCATAGCCGGTGCTGAAATACTTCCGCCCGTGTGCGCCGTTGATCACCATCCAGCGGTCGCCGATGTGGCGTCGCACGACGCGCAGGAACCCCATCGTAGCCGCCTTCCACTCCGCATCGGTGTATGCCATGCCCGTCTTCGGATTCACCGCCGGCGACGGTTGCTTGAAGTTGACGTATTGCGTCGTCGAATCCACCAGATCGACCCACACCCCGTCGTAGCCGTAACGGGCGATGGCGTCCGCATAAGCCCGCCCCATGAACTCCCGCCACTCCTCGTTGCCGGGATCGAGATGATGGCCGCCGAAAAAATGCTGGACCACCGGGCCACCGTGCTCGTTCTTGAGAAACCAGCCGGCGGACTTGTCGGCCGGCGGTAGACGGACATTGGCGGCGTTGATGACGCTGCCATAGACGAGCACCTTCAGATCGGGGTTCAGGGATTTGACCCACCTCACCCGCTCGTTCTCCTTGATCAAATCCGGGTTCTCATCCATGGGAGAAAACAGTGTCACGACCAATCCATACCGCGCCGCGATGTGACGCCAGTCGTCGTCCGGCAACACCGTGCGGACGTGGACGCACAACGGCAGGCCATCGGCCTGGCCGCCGTGATGCACCGGGGCCTCCGACGCGGACAGCGATGCCGCGCCGGCTGCAAACGTGAGGGCAAGAGCTGTCGACGTCCTTGTGATCTCGATCATATGGATACCGTAGGGGTTGAATTGCGCCGCACCATCGTCAGCCCTGTGAACGGGCGGAACCCGAGTCTCTCGTAGAAGCCGCGCAGCGACTCTTCGGTGTTGAGAACCACTTCTTCCACATCCGCCAATTCCCTCAAAAGCGATTCCACGATGGCAGCGCCGATGCCGCGGCCCCGGCGGTCTTCGGCCACGACAATGTCGTCCAGCAACGCCCGGTATGTCCCGTCGGTCAACGCCCGTCCGAATCCGATCGTCGTGGCGCCGTCTCGCGCCACGACGAACAGCGGAGTGCATTGGATCCTCGCGGCGATGTCGGCCTCCGTTCGGTTCGCGGCCCACGAGGTGTGGGCCAACAGGCGCCGCAGATCGTCGGACGGCGGCGCCACCCCCAGTTCGAATCGCCGTCGTCGCCGGTCGGGATGTCGGGGCGGGTTCACGGTTGCAGCGTCCACCCGTCGCGGTAGGACGCCCCCAGGAGGAGATTCGCCGATTCGTCGTTGATGATGCGCCGCGCCGCGGCGTTCCACTCGATGCGCCGTCCGGTGCGGATGGCGATGTTGCCGAGCAGCACGGCCTCGGTCAACAGCGCCGCCCAATCGAAATGGCAACCAGCCTTCTCGCCGCCGCGAATCGCTTCCATCCATTCCACCCACGTGCCGCCGCGGCGAGGCAGGGTTCTGGGCGTGCCGGCGAACTTCGCGGCGCGCTCCGGCGAAAGGAGCGCGGGCGAAAACATCATTCCCTCGTCCCCGACGTAGAGCACGCCTTCATCGGCCAGCGGCTTGTTCAGCGCGGACGGACGAGGCGGTTTCAAGCCCCCATCGTACCAGATCACTCGCACCGGCGGCATATCCCCGCGGGCCGCATACTCGAACGTAACGATGGAGGCCAGCGGCGCGCTCTCCTCGAAGCGGCGCGTGGTGGTGGCTTCCACCGCAACCGGGTGCTCCAACCGGAGGGCTCGATACGGCGTGTTCAGATGGTGACACCCCATGTCGCCCAGCGCGCCGGTGCCAAAATCCCACCAGCCGCGAAAGTTCCACGGATGATAGACCGCCGTCGAGTGCGGCGTCTTGTCGCGAATCCCCGCGATCTGCCGCAATGCCAGATCATCGCTGGCCCATTCGCTCTTGAACGGGCGGAACGGCGCGGGGCCGAGCCACAACTCCCAGTCGAACGTGGCCGGCACAGGGTCCTCGCCAGGAGGGCGCGGCATGCCTTGTGGCCAGATCGGACGATTGCTCCAGATGTGGACCTCGCGCACCGCGCCGACGGCCCCCGCCCAGATTTGTTCGCAGGTGCGACAGGCCGACTCGCTGGTGTTCGGAATCACGGTGACTTGCGTGGCCACGCCGGCCTTCCGCGCAGCGGCGACCACGATGTCCAGCTCTTCGATGGTCCGGGTGAGCGGCTTGACGCTGCACACGTGCTTCTTCCGCCGCAGGGCAGCCAACACAATGACCGCGTGCGTGTGGTCCGGGGTGCCGCAATACACCGCGTCAATTCGGTCGCCTTCGGCTTCCAGCAGCTCCCGGAAATCGCGGTACCGCCGCGCCATGGGCCAGCGGTCGTACGCCGTTTTCGCATAGACATCGTCCACGTCGCACAGCGCGGCGATGCGGAAGCCCGCCTGCTCGCAGGATGCGAGCTGGCTAAATCCGATGCCGCCCACGCCGATGCCCGCCAGATTGACCTGCTCGCTGGGCGGCACGCGCCCCGCGCCGCCCAGCACGTGGCGTGGAACGAGGTGGAAGGCCGCGCCGACAGCGGCGGCAGATTTCAGGCATCCGCGCCGTGTAATCTTTCGGGTTGTCAACGTCGTTCCTTTCCGTTACATCGGTGACAGATACTTCCGGATGGTGTCGGCAACGCTCCGGATGGCGCGAGCCGTGGCCAGAGCCACGTAGTTCGGGGACCACAGCTCAACCGAATACAGTCCGTCGAACCCCGCGGCCTCGGCGGCCCGCACACACGCGCCGATGTCGTAGCTGACACAACGGTCATCGGCGTCGAACTCCACGCCTTTGACGGAGACAAGCTGAGCGAAGGGCAGAATCGGGGCGAGGAACGCCACGCGTTGTTCAGTGGTGAACTCCGCCGGCACGTTGTAAAAGTCCGGGAGCGATCGACGCCACGCACGGTTGACTGGCTGGATGATGGCCGCGATGTTGTCGGTCTTCTCACTGTGGCCGCCATGGTTCTCGATCAGAATCTTGACGCCGATTCTCTCCCCGTATTCCGCATCGCCGAAATGAATCGGATGTGATGGCGAGATCGAACGGGTCGTTCGGTTGCCCACCGACGTTCGCGCGCAACGACGCCGCGCCGCAGGCGGCGGCGATGTCCATCCATCGCCGCGTCGCCTCGATGCACGCGCGCCGCGGATCGGCGTCGGCACTGGACAGGTCGAACGGCGGCTCGTCCTGCTGGATGTTGACGATGCGCGCGCCGGCGCGGTCGGCGGCCGCGCGCCATCGTTCGGCGTACGCCACGGTCGGTTCCGGAACATGCTGGCTCCAGACCTCGACGTGGCGAATCCCGAGCCGCTCCACGAACAACGCCGGCCCATCGAGCAATCCAGGTCCGGCTCCGTGGCGATGACGCCCTCTCGCCGCGTGGCGGGGAACCGCATCCGGAATGACAACGTGGTGCAGCCGATGCGGTCGGGCTTGGCAGCGCGGCCCCCGAAGACCTCGCGATATCCCACCGAAGCCATCGCGGCCAGTGTCGGCGTTGGCACGAAGGCGCGCCTCTTCATCGCCATCCTCTCCTTTCCATCGGGCGGCGTCGTGCCAACATCAACGCGCGCGCGCCTCTCGGATAACGCCGCGCATGTATTCGCAGGCCAGTTCGGCGCATTGATCCGCGTACTCGATGCCCACCGTTTGGCCATTGACAACCGGCAATGTGTGGCAGAGTTCGTAGCCGATGTATCCTGTGTAGCCGAGTTCCGTCATCGCTCGAATGAAGGCCGGATACATCTCATGGCCGCCCGCGATCGAGCCGTCCCGCTCCCGTTGGTATTCCCCGCCGAAATGCGAGAGGACCTGGAGCGCGCCGCCGACATCGAACGCCGCCTGGCGAACGCTGGCCGGAGTCTTGTCCGGCATGTTCGGCGCGTCGAGACACGCCTTCAGATGGGGCGAGCCCACTTCCTTGATCATCCGCACCACGTCGTGATGATCGCGAATGACCGGCCGGTGATTCTGCAGCGCCAACGTGACGCCGTGATCCGCCGCATACCGCGCCACTTCGGTCAAACATTCTCGGCACCACACCCACCGCTGCCAGTCCGTAAATCCCTTCTGAGTGAACGCCCAGATTTCTTCCGCAATGTCGTACCGCGCCAGTTTCGGATGCCGCGTCACTCCGGACCATGCCAAAAACACGCGCAGCACGGGCGCGCCGAAATCCGCGGTCATGCGGATCAGCTCCTTCACATAGGCGATCTCTGCCTCCCGGCGCTCCGGAATCGGGCTGCTGAAGTCGTTGTTGGCGGCAACGGCATACACGGCGATGCCGTTGTCCTCGGCGAACGACCGAAATTCCCGGCACTTGGCTGTGGGCCAGTCGAGGGGATTGGCGTGGGGGCGTTTGCCGTCGAGTTCGACGCCATCATAGCCGTACCGCTTCGCCCGCTGCACCACCTGCTGCAGCGTCAGCGCCTCGCCTTGATACCAGATGCCCAGGTAGGTGATGCTGTACAGGCCCACCTTGATCCCGCCGTTTCCATCGTTTGGATTCGGCACCATTCCGCCCGGGGCGGCGGCCCCCAACATCCCGGCGGTGGCCGCCAAACTGGCGCCGAGGAATTGCCGGCGGCTCGGCTTCAATTGCGAACGGGTCGTGTTCATGAACCTCTCCTGGGTCTGGGTTGATCGCATGCGGACCATGACGACATCGCGGTAACGTCGCGGCTGTTTGCGGGCAGCACCGCTCCCCAGGAGGCGCCGTAGCGCAACTCGTCGAGTTCCCATGCCGCGCCTCCCGTGTTGCCGAGAATCAAGATGTCCAACGCAGCGTCCAAATGAAGATGCTCACTCGCCACGGTCCAGACGGCCGGGTCCTCCACGTCAACCGTCTCCCCGGGCTCGTAGACTTTCATGAACAATTGGTCTGGGCCGTGCCGCGAGGTGACCGCCTTGCCCACGACCAGCAACGTCGCGTTGGCCGGCAACGCCCGGTCGGCCACCCGGTTGTTGCCATCGGCCATCAGCAGCGGTCGGTTCGCCGAACTGATTGCGAAACTGATCGAGTGCGCCCAGTAGTTCGTCGAGCAGCGCAACGTGATCGCCATTCGACCATACGGCGTTTTGACCGGGGGCGGATGCGAGGGCCGCCGTGCAAGCCAGCTCAGGTAGTAAACGCCATCCCGCCCGAATTCCACCGGCGTCGCCAGCAGCCGCATTCGCCACTGCTTCATCTCATGAAAGACAAACCGGCCACCTTCTCCGCCGGCGATGCCGGGAAACATCAAGCTCTCGCCAGCGCGCACCCGCATCAGCGGGTCCACATCCACAACATCCGAGGGAATGTAGCGTCCGCGCCATGGCGCCAACCAACCGTATCCGCCCGCCAACGACTCGGCCGGTGCGTCGCCCTCGTTGTAATCGAACGACTCGTAGGCCAGCAGGCGGCCCCCGCCGGCCCGCAAGGCCGGCGGCACCAATATCCGGCGCACAATCTCCGCCGGCTTCGATTCGATGACCTTGAGTTCACCAGCCCGAATCCGACGCGCCTGTCCACGGCTGAGCGTGGCCAGTCGTTGCCGGCCGTCGCGGGAATACCATTCCACCTCGCCCTCCAGCACCTGGCACTCGGTGCCGGCTGACGGATGGACGGCAACGACAAACTCGGTGCCCAGGTCCACCGCCATGCCGTCCGGCGTAAGCACGCGAAACCCCGCCGCTTCCTCCTCGGCCTGAACCGCGACTTGGCCGGAGATCACCCGCACACAGCCCGGCGATTCCAGACACACTTCGGCGGGTGACGTGACCACCATGCGGGCTCCGGCGTCGAACCGGATCACGGCCCGACCGCGATCCAACCGCAGAGGTCCCGGCATAAGCCGCTGCCCGGTTCGAAAGGCGCCGGACTGTTGCCAGACGGCGTCGTCTTGTGCCGTCAAGGTCGCCACGTAACCGGCGAGGAGGTGCACCGCGGGCGTGCGCCGCACCCTGCGCTCCATCGAACACCACAGCGCCGCCGCGCTCATCATCGAGACCGCCGCGGCCACCGCGGCCCACGCCATGAGCCGATACGATCGCGTCGCGACAGGCGCCCCCCCCCTGCCGCGCGCGTTGGGCGGCGAAAGGGCGGCGCCGGTCGAAAGGGCCAGATCGATATTTAGATATTCAAGAAACAACTTCCGGAATGCGGCGTCCTCTCGCAACGCCTGTTCCAGTTGCGCCACCGTCTCCGCCGCGGCGACTCCCTCGAC
This sequence comes from uncultured bacterium, assembly GCA_938010045.1. GTDB lineage: Bacteria > Verrucomicrobiota > Kiritimatiellia > PWTM01 > PWTM01 > CAACVY01. Next base: position 36,306 of record CALLFZ010000025.1, on the reverse strand, counting down.
ATACTGCCGCATCCATTCCAAACGCGGATCGGGCGTCTTCACAGCCACCCCTCCTGCCGCAGCCGGCCTCGTGTGCAGTCCACCAATGCGAGTCGAATGCGATGCAGCCGCTTGTACAGCGTCATGGCCGTCTGGCCCCAGCGCTCGGCCAACTTGTCTATCCGCGTGCCGGGCGCGTAGGCAGTCTCGACCAAACGACGATGTTCCGTCGGCAGCTCGTCTAGACACTCGCGCAACACTTCCCGTTGTCGCTCCAATCGCGCCGACTCGATCTCCGACTCAGTCGCGAGCAATTCGGTCAGATCTGCCCCGAAGATGTGACGGTCACGCATGCGGTCTCGTTGCCACGCCAGCACCTTGAACCGTGCCACGCCAAATGCCCAACGCCGGAAATCCTCGCTGGTCGCGTACTCGCCAAACTTCCGCCACAACACAATGGCCATCTCCTGCATCACGTCGTTCGCGTCGGCGACCATCGGCACCTGTGAACGCACAAACGCGCGCAACGCCGGCTCGTGCTGCGCATAGAGACGCAGAAACGCTTCTTGACGGTCATCGGCCGAGTGGTCCATTCACAGTATCATTCCGCCAACCGCGGCCGTTTGCCGAGCCTGCGCAAGGTGGGGGCCCCGCAGGAGGCCGGCGCCGACCGGCTCCGGTTGTGGCCCGATCGGCGGGATGCGCGGACGCGCGAGCGGAATGACTCCGGATACCATACCGCTGGGGCGACGGCCGCCTCATGCCACGTGGCAGCGCGGGACAACCGGTGGGTGCCGCCGCGGGCGCTGAACGCGAGGCCCGACCGCCGGCCCGGCGGCAAGCCGCCGATGTTATTCCGGGACCTGGAAGAGCACCGGGACTATCGCTACAGCGTGCTGGTGACCAACCACACGGTCGTGGTCCCCAAAAAGATCTGGCGCATCTACCGCTTGCGGGCCAAGGAGGAGAACGCGATCGAGGAACGGAAGGAAGGAGACAGGTGGCGCGAGTTCAACGTGCACAGTTTCTCGGGCACGGAGGCGGCGATCTGCCGATCGGGATGGCGAGCTACAACCTTGTGCATCATCTCAATCGCCGCGTGCTGAAGAGCGCCCAGGAAGGCGTGGCCCGGCTCAAACCGCTGCGCCGGAAGGTGTCGGCGATCCCCGCCATCTACGCCAGCGGCCGCCCGCGACGTGTGGCGCCCGCTGCCGTTGGCCGCCGCGAGGCTCACACGATCGATGCCGACGCCGCCCGGCGATTCAGGCGCGAGGACGTCCGCGGCGCCCTTGGTCGGCATCGCGCCGCGGCTCGTCCTTGGCGCGCTCGCGGGCCTCACGCTGCCGACGTTCAACGCGTTCGCGGAGTTCCTGTTCGCGGCGGCGCAGTTCCTCACGAGCCTTCTCGATCTCGCGGCGTTTTGCCTCGAGGCGCTCGTCCATTTCGCGCATCCGGCGGGCCATTTCCTCGGACGGCGGAGAGGATTGCCCGCCGGGCGGACGGCTCATCGCCGGAGGTTGCGGCGGCCGTTCAGGATGCCGTGGAGGATGCTCCGCATGGTCCCGCGGCCCGGCACCTCTCCTCGGATGCTGCTTCGGATACTGCGCCCACGGACCGCCCGCATAGGGAGGCATGCCGCGCGGGGAGCAGAATCCCCGACCGTACCATTGCGGCGCAGGACCGCGCCCCACGCCCCATCCCGGTCTGCCGGGACACGGCCCCCACATCGGCCGGGCAGGTTCCTTCATTCCGCGCGGCGGAGCCCAGCCCATGCCGGTCCCCCAGCGCCGCGCGTGCATCTGCATGTACCGCCGGAGCATCTCCCGGCGCCACTCCGGCGGCGCCGAGCGTAGGCGCTCCGCCACGCGGGCCCGCCATTCTGGATTCTGCCACGGCGGCATCGCCGGGCGTCGAGCCATTTCCCGGCGAGACGGCGGGCGCCGATCCGGTGGTCGCGGCGCACCCTCGCGCGCGAAGACCGACGGTGCATTCATCAAAAAGGCCGCCAGGGCCACCATCAGCCAATGACTCGTTCCGCTCATCGCATCACTCCTTGCGAGGCTATCGCCGGCGGGTGCCGACAACTATCCACACCCCGCGTTTCGATGAACGAACGGAACGGCGCCCTTATTGTGGGCGGCCGGGGAGATCGCGCGCCAGGACCGCACCGCCGCTGCGCGTTAACCCCTAAGCCGGCGGCGCAGAAGGAGGCCCACCGCAACTAGACCGAACAACCCCAACGTGGAAGGCTCAGGCACGATGACCAGACGAATCTCGTTCGCCACGCTCGTGTCGATCGCAAAGGATTTTCCGCCCGTCAACAGCGACTGCGTGGCCGGGCTGATATCCAGCACGTTGTCCGTCAGCGCGTTGTCATAGCGGATGAGGGTCCAGTAATCCCCGATGCTCGCGCCCGCAAAACTGGCCAGCGGCGTCACCTCCAGAATGCCGTCCAACGTCAGGTTGTTCACTCCGTCAATCAGGTCGTTGACCCCGCCACCGACAGACTGATCAGTCCCGTTGAGCTCAAAGAGAAGCACCGATTCTTGGGACAGCACTAGATTGGCATCAATGGTCAAGGTGCCTGCGCTGGCGCCCGGAGCGATCCGGCCAAAATTGGTCACAATCACACCGCCCTGGGTGCGGATCAATCCCGTGCCGCTTAGCGTCGCGTTGGAGAGAACGATCCACGTCGCGGCCGCATCGGTCCGGATGTGCTGTCCGTTCATGCGCAGCTCGCCCTCGGCGATGATCGTACGGCCCCGATGGGTGCTCGCCGCGCTACCGCCGGTCAGCTCGAGCGTGCCCGCGCCGGTTTTTACGACCTCAAGATGACGGTTGGCCGCTCCATCGGCGAACCATCCGTCGAACCGGTCCACTTCGTTGGTATCCGTGTAATTGATCACGAGCCGGTTCGTAGTGTTGCCGCCGCTGTTCAAGTGCACCCGGCCGTAGCCATACAGGCCCGCGATCGTTTGGCCCGCATTCCAGAATTCCAGCGTGGCATCGCGGCTGTTGATGAACACCCGGGTGTTGGTCGGGATCACGTTGAAGCTCGTGTAGGACCACGTGCTGGTGCCCTCGAGTCGCAGAATGCCCGCATTGACGTAGGTGTCGCCCGAATACGTCGAAAACTGCGCACCGCCGGCCCCGTCCGCCACGCGCAACACAAGCTCCGCCGGGCCGCTCTTGATGAGCGACGTCGAGTTCGTCACGTCGTTCACAATGTTGTCCATGATCGGCGCGAAGACATCGAGACGTCGCGTGGCGTGAATCACCGCTTCGTAGTTGTTGCTCGAGTTGCCGAACATCAACGCGCCATTGCTGCCGGAGCGACGGATCGTGAGCACGGATCCACTCTGGTTGGTCCCGCTGGCGAGCATCGCACTCTCGATGTGCAACACGAAATTGGACAAGTTGAGACCGCCTTCCGCCGTTCCGCTAAGATACTTGTTCAGCACCAGCCCTTGAACTTTCGAGTTGTTTTGCAGCAGAACCACCTCATTGGTCGCAATCCGCACAATGACATTTCCACCCGAGGCCAGAGTATTGGTGTTGTATTCAGCGGGTTGGAGGAAGCGGAATCCCAGATCGGGCGAGCCGCCGTCGTCGTAGGTCACGAACCCGTACTCGTCGCCGGACCAGTTCGTCGCCCAGACGGCACTGCCCAGGTCGCGACCGTACGCCCAGTGTACGATGCCGATGGTCGGCGAATTCGACACATATGGGTGGGTCAGCAGCGGCGCCGGCAACGTGTTGTCCTTGTAGAGACGGGTCCACGCCGCATTCGTCGCGAACGCAAGCTGCTCGGCGTCGATGAAGAGCGTCGCTCCGTTGGTGCGCACAAAGACATTGGGATTCAACGTCGCCGAGTTGTCGGGCGTCGGCGACGTGTTGTCCCGATCCAGAACGATGGTGTTCATGCCGCCCTGGAAAATCATGTCCCCGATGTTTTCGGCCGTGTTGGCATTGCGGCTGCCCCGCAGCACAAACGAGCCGGCGCTCAGGTACACCGGCGAATCGTTGTGGATCCGGTCGTTCTGGTTCCGGGTATCCGTACCCGGCTGGTTGTCGAGCTCCAGGGTGCTGTTCGTCACAAAAAACTGAATCGTGGACGCCGCCGCCATTCGCCCGGCAGAATCTATGAATTCTAAGATTCCGTTGGTCACAAAAACGCGGCCGAGGAAGTTGGTGGCGGTTTCCCGGATGGAGAGGGTGTTCACGCCCGCCTTCACCAACACCGCCGACTCGGGCCCATGGATCAGACCATAGAACGACTCCGTTGACGTCTGATTGATAACGAGGATCGAATTGGTGCCGATCGTGATCTGGCTCTTCCCGAAGCCGCGCAAGTAACCGGTGGTCTCGCGCAAACCGTCGCCGATCCACAAATGGCCCTCATCGTTGGCCATGGTGCCTTCCGGGATCACCTCGGACGCCGCCGTCTTCAGCGTAACACCGCCACTCAGTAAGGGCGTCCAGTTCGTGCCTGGCGCGACCAGTGTTACAGTGGCTGGGCCGCTGAAGGCAATCTTCGACTCTCCCAACGAGTTGGGCAGTCCAATCAGCGAAGCCCCGAGCACGGTGTTGGAGATCGCATGCACATGCCCGATCGAGGCCGTACCTGTGGTGTTCGTGCCAAACGCCAGGCTGCCGTTCGTGATCGTGCCGCCGCCGAGAAACATCGCCTGACTGTCGAGGACGAGCAGATTGCCATTCAGATTGGCAACTCCTCCCTCGTCGAGGTACAGCGCCCGGATGCGCGTGTTCGCCGCGATGGAGGATGGTCCGGTCAGCCGAACATTCCGATCGGGCGTCAAGGCGCTCGCATACTCGGCCAACGTCAGAAGCCGGACTCCCGTTGACGCATCGTACGTGACCAAACCGGAGCCTTCGCCGGCGATGTTCGTATCACCCGCCATGAAGGGGATGATGCCGATTTGATCGCCGACGCCGCCGATGTGCGAGAGAGCCGGAGGTGTCGTGAACAACAACTGCGCCACATCGGGTCCGGCCGGACCGCCGAGATTGTCACCCCGAATCAGCGCAATCCGTCCCGTATTGGGCAAATCCCACCGTGCGGCCGTCAGCGTTGTCGCGCCCCCACTGTCTGCGTCCAAAGTCACTATCGCGCGGCCATTGATCTGCGTGATGATCCCGATGGTCTCGCTGGTGCCCGCGATCCAGTTGCCGACCAGCTTCAACTGGCCGGGACCGTCAAACCTCACGGGAACGGTATCGGGCAGCCGGTCCTGCGACGTGTGATTGGCACCCGAGCTATCCAGCAGCAGGGTCGGCGTCCGGGTGCCGCGGTTGTTTTGCCCAATCACCACAACCGCGATGTTCGGTGCCGCGCCATTCGCCCCCTGCAGCGCGAGAATACCATTGTGGGCTTGAATCTGACCGGTAAACGGGACCAACGCATCGAAAGCTTGCGTGCTGTTGTCGCTTCCATCCAGCGCCGGCCGGCTTGCGCCGACGGAGTCAAGAGTAACCTGCAAGTTCGCCGCGCTGGTGCCCTGGTAGAGGGTCCCGCTGAAAAGCGAAGACTCGCCATCCTGTGGGCGCAATTGCAAGGTGCCGGTCCAGTTGCTCACCACACCGCTGCCAAGCAGGGCGCGGAACGCATCAATGCCCGTGTGGTTCTTGTCAAGAATGGCTCCGGATTGGACCGTCACGCGCGTGTTATTGTCGTGGAAACCGTTGCCTGCGATATAGCGCACCGTTCCTTCGGAGACGATGAAATTCCCGAGGTCCACCACGCTGTTGCTCAGGATCAGGAGGCCGGCGCCGGTCTTCGTGACAGTGTAGGCAGGACCGCCGCGAACGGGTCCCACCGTCAGGCTGCCATTCGCCGTTTCGATATGCCAGATCTGATTGTTCGTGATTTCGATCGCCGTGCAACCGATGAAGTGGTTGCCGTCGGCGCCGGCGCGGACAACCAAGCCGGTTCCCGTCGGCGCGAAGAGCCGCAACCGATTAGCGCCGCTGATGGAGACGTTGTTGTCCGCCTCGTCGTTGAAGATGAGGTTGTGCGCATTGCGGTCGCTGCCGAGCAGTGTGTTGAGGTTCAGGGCACCGGGATTGTAGAAGATGACCACCTGGCTCCCGTACGCGATGTTGTCGACCCAGTTCGCGGCGACTCCCCAGCCATTGCCGCTGTCGCCATCCCAAATATTCGTGGTCTGGCCAACCACGCGTGTGGACCACGTCAACCCTGCCACTCCGACGAGCGCCCGCACATACCGAGCAGTCAACCGAGCATGCATTGGACATCTCCCAACTTCATGTTTTAGAGTCTATTCGATTCGTTTTCCGTTTGTCAAGTGGTTCGCACTCAAAAAAATTTGACCTTGGCATGGGCGGAAAAGCGCAGGGAACTCTTCGGACTGGGCCGAGCCGGCGGAGGATGTCCATCCGAACGACCCAACTCGGAATCGTCCACCCGGATAAGCGGCCGTAGCTTGGAGGAGCCCCCCCCGGCGACCCGCGCGCCGGATGGGGCCACGGGCGACGGCATGTGCGAGCCCCGCTCCCGCATCGGTTGCTGACTCAAGCCGGCATCGCATCGTTCGGATGCGGTGCAGGATGCGACATCGAATGGCTTATTCGAAGCGGAGGCGGCGGACGGTGCGCAAGAGGAGCGTGAGCGCGATGACCGCGGCCGCGCCAAGGGCGAGCGCCTGCGTTGTGCGGCCGTAGAGCGCGCTACCGATTGCGAACAGAGCGCCCCAGACAAATACGCAGCCGAGGGCCATGCACACAAGCCCCAACGGGACATCCCATCCGGCGCCGTCGTCGAGCCGCACGCCCTCGCGCTGCGCCTCCGCGAGCACCCTCCGCCATCCCGGTCCGCCTGGACGCACCCGACGGTAGAACGCGCGCAGCGTTTCGGATGCGACGGGTGGAGTGAGAAACGTGACCGCGAGCCAGCCGGCCGTCGTGCCCGCGATACCCAGCACGAGCTTCCAATCGCCGTAGCTCATCCAGCGCAGCCAGCCGGCCTGGCGCATCCACTCTTCGACGCCGAGCCGGGGCGCTCCAACGGCGAAGAACACGGCGATCGCGAACGAGACGACCATCGCGCTGATCTCGCTCCAGGCGTTCAGCCGCCACCAAAACCACCGCAGGATGTAGATCAAGCCGGTGCCCGCGCCGACCGCCAGCAGCAAGTCGAAGGAGGCCTTGGCGTTCGTCATCCAGAGCGCGACCCGCGCGGCGAGCAGCAGCAGTGCGAGCATCACGATCCGTCCCACGGCGACGAGTTCGCGCTCGCTGGCGCCGGGGCGCACGAACCGGTGGTAGAAGTCCTGCACGACGTACGACGAGCCCCAGTTCAGATGCGTGGCGATCGTGGACATGTAGGCGGCGATCAACGACGCGACGACCAATCCGAGCAGACCGCGCGGCAGCTGCGCGATCATCGCCGGATAGGCGATGTCGTGCCGCAAGAATTGCTCGTGTACGTTCGGGAACGCCTCGGCGAGCCGGCGGACACCCGCGGCCTGCGCGCGCAAGCGCCGGATCTCGGCACGCACCTCGGGCGGAACTTCGGCCGCCCGACCCGACTCGATCGTCGCGAGCGCCGCGGCAAGATCGGGCGAGGCCAGGCGCTCGCGGGCGGCCGCGCGGGCTTCGGGTGGATCCGGCGCGAACGCGACGAGCGAGACCAGCGCGACGAGAATCCACGGCCACGGCCGCACCGCGTAATGCAGCACGTTGAAGAGCAGCGTCGCGCCGACCGCGTGCCGCTCGTTCTTCGCCGACAGCATCCGCTGCGCCACGTACCCGCCGCCGCCCGGCTCTGCGCCGGGATACCAGACGTTCCACCACTGGATCGCCAATGGCAGCACGAACAGCCCGACCCACGCGCTCACGTCCCCGCCCTCCGGCGGCGGCGGCACGAACGACAGCTTGTCCGCCAGCTCGGGCCGCGCCACGAGCGCACGGAGGCTGCCGACGCCGAATTTCGGCGAGGTCACCGCATAGACCGCGGCCGCGATCGCGCCGAACATCGCAATCGAGTACTGGTAAAAGTCGGCCCAAATCGAACCGGTGAGACCGCCGAGTACCGCGTAGATCGCAACGCCAACCGACGCCCAGAACAGTGTCTCGGCCGGCCGCAGGCCGAACATCACCTGTCCGATCTTGATCGCCGCCAGCGACACTGTCGCCATCACGAGCACATTAAAGAGCACGCCGAGGTAGAGCGCGCGGAATCCGCGCAGCAGCGCCGCCGGCCGACCGCTATAGCGGATCTCGTACAAGCCCAAGTCCGTGTCCAGCGCGGAGCGCCGCCAGAGCTTCGCGTACACGAAGACCGTCAGCATGCCGGTGAGCAAGAACGCCCACCAGGCCCAGTTCCCCGCGACGCCGCCAGTGCGGACGATATCGGTCACGAGGTTCGGCGTGTCGCAGGAGAAGGTGCACGCGACCATCGAGACGCCGAGCAACCACCAGGGCATCGAACGGCCGGAGAGGAAGAAGTCGGCCGAGCTCCGGCCCGCGCGCCGCGCGGCGAGCGAGCCGATCACCACCACGGAGGCCAAAAACGCCACCACGATTCCGAGGTCTAGCGTCGACAGGTTCACCGGTGCGCCTCCCGTGCCCGCACCCACGCCTCGCGGGTCATCTGCTGCATCCAGTCCTCGTTCTCCTCGAACGACCGCACCATCGCGAATTGCACGCGGCAGCGGTCGAGGTTGTGTCCCGGCCGACGTGTCTTGAAATACGCGTCGCCCTCGAGGAAGTCGGTCAAAAAACGGATGCCGATCTCGAACGTGATGAGCCGCGCGGAGAACGCGAGCAGCTCAACCTCCGCGTCGGTCAGAAATCCGGCGCCGCCCTCCAGATACCCGCGCACCAACGCCTCGTACATATCGCGCCGCATACGAACGCGCGCAAGGTCGGTCTCGTCTTCCGGCGTCGGCCGTGTCGCGGTCCGGCACATGTCGCCGAAGTCGTAGTGCACGAGACCGGGCATGACGGTGTCGAGATCAATCACGCAGACACCCTCGCCCGTGGCATCATCGAGCATGACGTTGTTGAGCTTGGTGTCGTTGTGGGTGACGCGCAGAGGGAGGCGGCCCTCCGCCCTCGCGCGTTCCAAGCGGTCCACGATCTGTGCGCGCGCCCGTGCGAATTCGATCTCGGGCGCCGCCTCGGCGGCGCGTCGGTGGGGGTCGGCCTGGATCGCCGCCTGCAGCGCGAAGAACCGACGTGGCGTGTCGTGGAAGCCGGGGATTGTGTCGGCCAGCGGCGGCGGGGGCAGATCGGCGAGACGACGCTGAAACTCCGCGAACGCTCGCGCGGCGGCGGCGGCCTGGGCGGGCGATTCGATCGCGTCCCACGTGCGGGCGCGCTCGATGAAGAGGTAACAGCGCCAGGCGCCGTCGGGTTCGTTGCGCCAGAGCGCGCCGTCGCGCGCCGGCACGAGCGTCAGCGCGCGGCGGCTGGCGTCCCGCACACCTTCGCGGCGAAGCTGCGCGGCGAGGTGCTCCGTCACTCGCGCGATGTTCGCCATGACCGCAGCGGGATCACGGAAAATGTCGGTGTTCAGTCGCTGCAAGACGTAGCGAAGCGGCGCGCCGGCCTGTTCAACCCGGACACAGAAGGTATCGTTGATGTGGCCGCTGCCGTACGGTTCAACCCCGAGGACGTCGCCGTGGATTCGGAAACCGGCCGCCAGCTCGCGCAATCGCTCGGGAGGTGGAGTCGGACGGCGGGCCATGGGGCGTCATCCCCACAGCGGCGCCGGGTAGGCGCCGGCAGCGATGAGTCGGCGGAGGCTCTCCTCGACCCGCGGCTTGTCGTCGCGATAGGTCACACCGAACCAAGTTTCGTCGGTCGGCAACACCTGGCATTGCGCGACGCCGGCGCGGATGAATTCCGTGACCGCGGTGGGGATGTACCACTCGGCCTTTGGATCGTCGCCCCGCTCGCGCAGAAACCGCTCGAATCCCGCACGCAGGTGATCAAAGATCGAGGGGCGGAACCCCCACATGTTCATCGAGACGAACTCGTCGCCGCTGAGGCGACGCTTCGAGCCGTCGGGAAACGTGTTCTCGGCCCCGCCGCCGGGGAGCGGAGCGATTGCGGTCAGCTCCTCTGCCTCGATCAACTGATGGTCGGGTCCGACGCGACACACGCCGCGTGCGACCGTGCCATGCTCAGAAAGCGTGTTGCGCAACCGATAGCCGACCAGCGCGCACCGCTCGGGGCCGCCGCCCGGCACCGTACGCAGAAACTCCGCAAGCCGCCGGTAGGCGCCGCGCCCATAGAAATCGTCCGCATTGATCACCGCGAAGGGCGTCCCCCCGACGGCGGTCTCTGCGCACAGGGTCGCATGGGCCGTGCCCCACGGCTTGCGACGGTCCGGCGGCACGGTGAACCCCGCCGGCAACATGTCGAGTTCCTGAAAGGCGAGGTCCGCACGGACGTGGTTCGCGTAGCGCGAGAGGATCTTTTCGCGAACGGCCGATTCGAAGGCGTGCTGAATCACAAATACGACGCGATCGAATCCGGCGCGGATGGCGTCGAAAACCGAATAGTCCAGGAGCACCTCGCCATACGGGCCGACCGGGTCCAGCTGCTTCAGACCGCCGTAGCGGCTACCCATGCCGGCGGCCAGCACCACAAGGGTGAGGTTCGGGGCCTTGTTCATGCACACTGTCTCCTGGCATTCGCCGCCCAGATTAGGCGAGGATCGGTGCGCGTGAAAGCCACCGCCGCGCGTCGCCGCGGCTCACTGTGGCCCCGACGTCGTGCCCGTCAGCGCCGGCAGGCTCGCGGCGGCGACGGCCTGGCCATGCCGCTTCATGGTCTCGTCGGGCATGGAGAGTCGCAGTCGCTCGGCGAGGGCCGGCGCCTCGGCCGTGAGTACGCGCCGCGCCTGGTCGAGGATGATCGAGCCGCCCTCGCCGCTGGTCACACGCCCAAGCACGAGCACGTTGCGCACGGGGTAGAAATCCACAAAACGGAGCAGCGCATAGCCGAGCGCGACGCCGACGGCCTCGAAGACACGCCGCGCACGCATGTCACCCGCCGCGAGGCGTTCCTGCACGAACGCAAGCTTTTGTGCCGGGCCGAGATTCGCCTGGGGCCATTCGATCCCGGCGCGCGCCGCCAGCCGCGCGACGCCCTGCTGCGAGAGGTATTGCACACTGCATCCGACATCACCGCTCCACTCGTCCGCCGGCGCGTCTGCGCGGTAATCAATCGGCACGAACGCCAGCTCGTTCAACCAGGTCGTGATGTGCCCGCCCTCGTCGCACCAGCCGGCCGCAACGCTCGTGCCGAGCGAAATCCCGAGCACCGCTGTGTCGTTCAGCGCCATCGAGCCCGCCAGCGCCGTGACCTCGCCGTCGTTGGCCACCTCGAACGGCACATTGTTCCACTCGCGCCGGAGCGTGTGAAACATCGGGCGGATCACTCGATCGAAGTCCTCGCGCGAGACGCCGCGGAACAGCGAGGCAACGCGGGGCTCGTTGCCGATGTAGATGCCCGCCGCGCTGCCGCCGATTGCATCCACCCTCGGCAGATGAGTCGCCGCGCGCCGCAGGGAGTCGCGTACGCCCTCGAGGTGGTAGTTGGGGTCCGTCTGAAAGTACGGATCCCATGGGACCTCCTCGGAGTGGACAACCCGCCCATCCACGACCGCCGCGCACTTACGGTCGCTGCCGCCCAGATCGAAGCCGATGCGGCACCCCTCCACATGCCGGCCGAGCGCCACAACCGGCTCCCGCGGCGGCGGCAGCCGATCCGGCTCGGCCGCTGTCACCCGCAGATCCTCCAGAAATGCGCGACGCCCAATCAGATCGTTGTCGAACGCTCGCGGACCGCTCGCAGAGTAGAGCGAGGCAAGTCTCTCCGCGAGCGGAGGGCAACCCGCGATGTAGATGCGCGATCCGCCTTTCATCCAGAGGAGAAACTTCAGCGTTCGTTCAACCGCATGCTCGTTCAGCGCGCTCGTGTCACTGCGATGCCGCAGAATGCGCATGCGGTGGTGAAAACAGGTGCCGTCCGGTCGCTCGATTGCGATGTGAAGCTCCGGTCCGCCCTCCTCCATCGCCGCCCGATCGAACGCGCGATGCCACAACGCGGCGGGCTCTACATCCGGCTCGATCTCCGCCCAAACTCGTGGTCGCTCCACGGTCAGCGCTGTCATGCCGATACTCCCGTTCTTGAGCCAGTCTATACGATCCGACCTATTAGTCAACAATCACGACTTTTTCTGGCCTGCGGTGTCATTTCCTTTGAGATCTGGCCTTTCGACCACTGATCATGAACGACACATGCGCTGGACCCGCGTCGCAGACCCCGTTGAGGACAGAGGTTGCGACTCTCCTCGTGGGGACGGAGCTGGTCGCCTGTGACCACGCCCGGATCAGGGCAACGGACGAATCTGGGCAACGGAGACTGGGGATAGAGGCTAACGTCAGAGGTTACCGCGAAGGCTCGGAAGGTTGCCCCCGGTCTTGGCGCGATTGGGGACAGAGGTGGCCGTCGTGTCGGGTGTTGGGATGGATGGAGGTGGACGGCAGAAGTTGCCGCCATCAGGAGCACAAGCGGATGCCCACGCGGTGGCATTCTCCCCCGGGGTAGCCTCATCTTCGTGAGGGACGCGGACGGGAGGCTGGATCGGCCATCCGAAGGCGCCTGCGCTATATTGCTCACATGATTTTGCCGAGGAGCGAGCTGCCAAATTCGGATGAGGCGCCACCGTGGTTCGATGCCGTTCGCGCCTTCTTCGAACCCGGGGGCGCACTCGCGCAGGCGAAACAGGGCGGCCCGTTTCAATTCGAGGAGCGGCCGCAGCAGCGGAGGATGGCCCACGCGGTAGCCGCCGCCCTCGCGGGGGGACGCCATCTGCTGGTGGAGGCAGGTACGGGCGTCGGAAAGAGTTTCGCGTATCTCGTTCCGCTGATTCTCGCTTGCCTCCACCGCCGCCAGCGGGGCATCGTGGCCACCTGCACGATCAGCCTACAGGAGCAACTGGTCCACCGCGACCTGCCCTTCCTCCGCGAGCATCTGGGCGTGGACTTCTCATGGGCGCTGGGCATCGGGCGGGGCAATTACCTCTGCCTGCGGCGCCTGGCTTACGCCAAGCTTAACGCGCCGAGGCTGCTGCCCGAGGCCGACCACCTCTGGCTGGGATGGTTGAGCCAGTGGGCGGGCGAGGCGGAGGAGGGAACGTTGCAGGAAATGCCGCGCCAACCGCCGCCCTCGGTCTGGGAAGAGGTGTGTTCGGAGCAGGACGCCTGCCGCGGCAGCCGGTGTGCGCACGCGGACCGCTGCTTTTATCGGCGCGCACGGCGACGGCTCGCACAGGCCGACCTGATCATCGTTAACCACCACCTCCTCATGACCGATCTCGCCAGCCGCGTCGCGCGGACCGCCGTACTGCCGGACGCCGCCGCCGTCGTGCTCGATGAAGCACACCGGGTCGAGGAGGTCGCCTCCGACCATTTCGGCCTGCGGGTCAGCCAGCCTTCGTTCGACCGGTACTACCGCCGGCTCTTCGTCAAGGAGCGCCACCACGTCCGCGGGTGGCTGGCGCACTTATCGGCCGCAACTCTGATCGAGCTGGTACGTGCGGCGACCACCGAGACCGCTCGCGTGTTTCACGAACTGGAACGCTACACGGCTGGCGACACGGGGACGGGCGAGGTGGGGGCAGGACCGTGGCGTCTGCGCGAACCTCCGGCCATACACACCGAGCTACCGGATCAGCTGGCGCAGCTGGGCGCCGGCCTGGACCAGCTGGGGCGCCAGCAGACCAACGCCGACGTTCGCAGCGAGCTGCGGCAGCTCGCCACGCGCGCGAAGGCGCTGGGCGATGCGCTGCGCGCGTTCCTGAGCCAGAGCTTATCCGAGCACGTGTACTGGATCGAGCGCGAGGGGCGGCGGGGACGGCTCGCGCTGCACTCGGCGCCGATCGAGGTCGGGGCCACTCTTCGGGCGGTGTTGTTCGATCGCATACACCCGGTTGTCATGACGAGCGCCACCCTCGCCGTGGATGACTCATTCGACTACATCCGCACGCGCCTGGGCGTCACAGAGTGCGATACGCTCGCGGTCGGTTCACCGTTCGACTTCGGCCGCCAGATGAAGGTGTTGATCCCGTCGCGGATGCCCGCACCGACCTCTCCGAAGTTCATCACGGCGGCGGCCCGCGCCGTGGAGCGTCTTGCGGTGCGCAACGGCGGCGGAACGCTCGTGTTGTGCACGAACGCGAAATTTCTGCGCGACCTGGTGGAGTCCGTTCACGACGCGCTTGAACGTGCGGGCCTGACGCTGCTGGTGCAGGGTGCGGGGCAGTCGCGCCACCATCTGCTCGAGCAGTTTCGCGGCGGCGACCGAATGGTGCTCTTCGGGCTGGATTCGTTCTGGATGGGGGTGGATGTCCCTGGCAAGGCGCTCACGCAAGTGATCATCACGCGCCTGCCGTTCGCGGTACCCGATGAGCCGGTGATCGAGGCGCGGATGGAGCAGATCCGGGCGCGTGGCGGCGATCCATTCTGCGAATACTCGCTGCCCATGGCGGTGATCAAGTTCCGGCAGGGCGTGGGCCGGCTGATCCGCACGGCGGCGGACTACGGGGTGGTCGTCGTGCTCGACCGGCGAATCGTGGAACGGTGGTATGGCCGGAAGTTTCTCTCTTCCATTCCGGCGTGTCCGGTGGAAGAGTTTGAGACGGGCGGGCCGGAGAACGGCGCCCCAACCGGCTGATCGCCCTCAAGGCAAGGCGCTCGGCAACAAAGCGGGCAGATGCTCGCGCAACTTCGGCTCGAGTTGCGGATCGGCGCGGATCGCCGCCGCGGCCGCGCGCTGCGCGAGCAGTGCCAGTTCAGGCACGGACGCCGCATACATCGCAAGGCCCAGCGCATACCGCGCGCGCTCGGGCCGGCCCTCGGAAGGCATCGCGTGCAGGGCGAGTTCGGCAAATGCGCGCGGCGGCACGGCCCTCCACGGCCGCTCGGCCGTCCCCGCTCCGCCGGCGAGCACCACCAGCACGCCCTGCGCGCTGGCCGCAACAACGTCACCGCCAAACAACTGACGCGCGGAAGCCCCGCGAAAGGGTTCGCCCTTCAGCCGCTCGGCCAGCGTGGGCACAAGCTCTTCCGCCGCCGCGACCGCCACCTCCCAAAACTCGACCGCGCGCCGCGCCTCTTCGGTTCTCAGCGACTCCTTCACCGTGCGGACCCTTGCCGCAGCCCCACGGAAATTCCGCTGAGCCAGCAACGGCGGGAGGTTCGTGCGTAGCCCGGTCACCTGTTGCAGCTCAGCCTCGATCGCGGCTTGGCGCGCTTGCTCCTCGGCCTTTCGGCGCTCCTCGTCCTCCTTGAGCCGGGCGGCCTCCTCACGTTTCCGGCGCTCGGCGATCGCGCGCTCGACCGACGACATCTCCTCGCGAACCGCGGCGCGAAACCAGACCCAGGCGGGATCGTTCTGCCGTTCGCGCAGCTCCCGCAGCACCGCCTCACCCTCGCCGCGCTCGATCCGCTCCTTCACCGCCGAACGGAATTCGTTCCACTCGCGGACGCGCGCCACCAGTCCCGTCGCAAGCGGCTGCAGACCGCGCGGCCACGCCGGCGGCGCCGCCGGCGCGTCAAGATAGGCCTTCAGATGCCCTTCCGCGTCGGCCATCTTGTTGTTCTGAATGGCGGCCGCGCTTTCGAAGAAACGTCGCAGCGGCTCGTACCAGGGCGGAAGCGCGCCCGCGGGCGGGATGTACGGCTGGCCGACGAGCAGACGGGCCAGCGACTGCGGTAGTGAAGAGGGATGCGGCGTTCCATCCGATTGAACCGGGAACCTCGCCTCGAGCAGTTTCGACACGCGGCGCGTCGTCTCGGCGGTCTGCCCGCTTAGCCACGGTGGAATCGCCGTGAACAACGCGATCCAACCCCGCCCCCCATGGCCGGAGGGAAGCTGGCGCCCAAGTTCGACCAGCGCCCGTTCCCCCGTCGGAAACTCGCCGCGGGCGAAGTGTTCAAATACCTCGGCCAGCCGCTTCTCTTCCACGTCCGAGAACGGCTGCAATGGCAACACCGTGGCGGCGGCGGGCGGCGGCGAGGTGGTCGGGCCCGTTGCCGGCGCCGAGGGCGGAGCGGACACCGCAGTGGGCGGACCGGTCGGCCGAGGCCGCCGCGACCGTATCGCGAGAACAGCCGCCACCCCCGCTCCCGCCACACCGATCACGACGAGCGCAACGATCCATCCGCGCCGCCGGCGTTTCGGCGGCGGCGCCATGCGCGCGCTCGGTGGTCCCGTCTGTAGCGACGCAATCGCGGTCTGAATGTCGCTGAGGAGCGACGCATAGTTCGGATAGCGCACCGCCGGATCTGGCTCGAGCATGCGCGCGATCAAGCTCTTCGTCGCGGGATGTAGGTCCTGGCGGAAATTGTCGATCGGCGGCGGCGGAGTCTTCAGCCGGGCCAGGACGACGTCGGTCGCGGTCTCACCTTCGAACGGAGGTGTCAGCGCGAGCGCATGAAACAGAGTCGCGCCAAGGCTGTAGATGTCCGACCGCAGATCCTCCCTGCGCTCGCGGACCTTTTCCGGCGCAATGTAGTAGGGAGTGCCCCAGATCTCACCTTGCGAAAGCGGCTTTTGCTCAAAGCGCGCGAGACCGAAATCAGTGATCTTCGCAATACCCTGACGATCGAAGAGAATGTTCGCCGGTTTGATGTCGCCGTGGATCAGGCCGCGGTCGGCCGCCGCCGCGAGCCCTTCGGCCACCTGCAGCGCAACGCGCAATACCAGCGACTCCGCAAGTGGGCGGCCTGCCGCGATCATCTCGTCGAGCCGCCCGCCGTCGAGCAGCTCCATAACAATGAACGGATGGCCGCCGGCTTGATCCACCATGTAGATCTGGACGATGTTTGGATGGTTGAGCTGCGCGGCCGCGCGAGCCTCGCGCAGGAAGTTCGCCACGTACTGAGGATCGTCCGCGAGCGATCCGCGCATCACCTTGATCGCCACCTGGCGGTTCAAGGTGCGGTCGAGCGCGCGGTAGACCACCGCCATACCGCCGCGCCCAAGCACGTCAAACAGAAGGAAGTGTTTCAGTTGCGCGGGGACTTTCTGGCCCGTCTGGCAGACGGGGCAAATCACGACTTGAAACACCGGCAGGCCGGCGACGTCGATGGTCTGCCCGCATTTGCGGCAGGCGATGCGGCCCACCGGCTCCGCAATTTCGAGAATGATGTCGTCGCTCGTCACCGGACCGGCTTGCCTTCCGACGGACGCTGACCGAGAAGGTGTCGCACAGCCGCCACTATAGCCCCCGACCGCCCCACGCACAACGCCGCTGCTCGACCGCCCGGGAACCGCGAGGATCGGGTCGCAATGCGACGCCGGGGTTCTTGCGGCAAGCTAATTTCACACCTCAGCTCCTCAGCGCTGCGGCGGAATTAAGTCGAGCGGATCGACGGGGGAAACCCGCAACGGCGACGGAGGCGCCGGGGGGGCCACCGGCTTCCGAAACGCCCGCCAGAGGGCACCGCCCAGGACGGCGGTCAAGATCAGGAGCAACACAGGGAAGATCAGCTGCTTCGGGCGCCATCGCCGCCCGCGCCGACTGCCCTCTGGCTCGGGTGGCGGATATTTGGACCGGCGCGACAACCGCCGCCGGCGTCGCGGCGATATCCAACCTCGTGCAGTGGACCGCGGATTCTGGATCCGGAACGACCCGGCACCATCCGACCTCATGGCCTCATGCTACGGCAGCCGCGCGCGGTTCGCAACGGTTCAGGTCGTTGATCGATCGCCACGCGCCGGCGCCCCCGCCACCCTGCCCGGGTCCGAGCGGTGGCGCCGACGGCGTCACGGACCACGCCGGAGAATGCCGAGGCCCAGCAGCGGAACGAGCTCCTCGTATTCCGCCACTCCGTAGTTGAACAGCACGAACCCCGCCGTACCCAACCGTTCCGCAATGCGCACCTGTTCGATCACCTGCATCACGCCAAGGCGCGAAGAGGAGGCGCTCGCGCCGATGCCGGGATACAGCGGGACGGCCCCCGCCCATTCGAGCTGTCGCTCCACGAGTCGCTCGAACCGGGCGGCGCTGTCGGTGTAGTTCATCGGGCACACGAAATCGAGCCAACCTCGCTCGCACCAGATCTTCCAATCCTGGGCGACAAAATCGCGGTCGCGCTCCCATTCGGGGAACACCGCCGCCGAAATGTTCACGCCGGGACGCACCGCGCGAACGCGGCGATGCACCTCCTCGACGACGCGGCTGATCTGGCGACGGCGCCATTCGTTCCACTCGGCCCGCCATTCGTCGCGGCGCAGGTCATCCGGCCACGCCGGCACGGCGCGGCCGATGTGCGCCTCGAATCGGGCGCGGCAGCCGTCGCAGACGCAGTGGTCGGAGTCCGGATACCGGATGTAGTCGAAATGAAGGCCGTCCACCTCATATCGCGTGGCGATCTCGAGCATCGCTTCGACCTCGAGCCGCTGGTTCTCGGGATGTGATGGACACAGCCAGCGCAGCTCGGCGCCGTCACGCCCGCGCTGTAGGCGGCCCTGCGCGCGTAGTCGTTCCACCACGTCAGCGGGAGCGGGACCGAGATTCCAGTTCACCCGCCAGGCGTGCACCTCGATCCCATGCCGCCGGGCGGCGGCCACACACTCTGCCAACGCATCGCCGCGCTCCGCAACCTGGGGCGCAACCGGCAACACCTCGCTCGGATAGTACGCGACGCCGCCCCAGCTGACATTGGGCAGAACCGCCGTGAAGCCGTTCTCGGCCAGGCGCCGCACCGCCTCTTCCCACGTCCGGCCGCGAACACCGTAGGCGTCATGGCACCAGAAACCGCGCAATCGAAGCGGCGTGGGCGGTTGGGCGCCGGCGGCGGCGCGAATCAGTCGGCGCCGCGCCTGTTCCACTCGATCCATCGCCTCGAGGTGATGCCCCCGCTGAAGCAGGCGAAGCGCCTCCGCGCGAGCCGACTCCGCCGCAGCGAGGTCCTCGCGCACCGCCCGCAAGCGCGGGGCACTGCGGCGGATCTCGGCGACCGCAGCGGACCAAACCTCCCGGCCCACCGCCAAGGGCAGCGTCTCGATCGCGGTCTTCGCTGTGACCCTGCCAACCTCGGGTGCGAGACGAAACACCATCGCGCGCCATAGCCGCGCTCGGGCGTCGCCATCCTCGGCGAACAGCACGTGGCTAAGGATAATCCCGCGCTCGGAGCCCACGATCGCGGCGTGACCGGCCCGCTGTCCGTCCGCGTCATACCAATCGGCCAGCGGCGCGGATCGGCCTGGGATGGGGCGGAACGAATAGATGTTGTGCGAGGACTGCCGCAACGAGGGCGGCGCGCCGGGAAGAGCGTCCGCTAAGGGCCGGATCTCGGCGAACCGGCGGCGCGCCTCATCGCGGAGGTAATTGGCGCTCTCCACGCCGACGACATCCTGCAGCCGCGGCGGAACGCTGTACGCAATGATCAGACCACCGCCGCGCTCGACGAACTCGCGCAAGCGTTCAACTACAGCGGCCGGCGGATTCGGATAATAGGGCACCACCAGTACGCGCGCCGCATTCCACACCGAATGTTCGAGCACATCCGTGCCATCCAGCAGGGCACATCGTACGCCCGCGTGCCGCAGGTCTGCGACGGTCTCCTCGGCCAGCTGCCTCGCGTATCCGGTTTCCGATCCGGCGTGATCCGGCGGAGGGCGAACCACCGCCACCCATATGTCCCGGCCCATGACGCCCACCCCCCGCACAGGTCCCATCGCCAGCTCCGCCGCCGACGTGCCGGCCCGCCAGACCGACAATCGCACGGCGTCGATCCGACTCCATCCCGCCGGCCGGCCTTCTACGCTCGCCCGATCGAGCGGCACGCGCACCACGCTCCACTGTCCGCTCGAGGCTGGATGCGGTAGCGCAACGTGATACCAGCCCCGGCCGCTGTGGAAGTACAGCGACAGGGAGGCGACGGATGGCGAACCCCTAAGGCGCAGCGGGATGCGGAGCGTTTCGACGCCGGACAGGTCCTGCGTGACCGCCGCATCCCACGAGAATCTATTCACTCCCGGCGACGCGTCGAACGGACATCGAAACAGCGCCGAGGGACCGTGTTCACCGACAGTAACTTCCGCAGCCGGCGCCGACTCGATTGGCCTCCAATGCAGCTGCGACGGCACCCACAGCACCGGTTCTAGCCGTTCGACAGGCTCCTCCGGCGGCGTATGGCAGCCCCCCAGCACCGCGCCGAGCGCAAGCGCCGCCGCGAAGATGGCCCCCCGGGTCATTCCGCCCAGGTTTCGCAGCGCAAGAGGTGTGTTCATGCCCGGCAGCCTAACAAGATCAACTGTGGACGGCCAACCGGAGAGCCGATTGCGCGGTTGGGGACGAGCAGTACTTCAAAGCGTTGGCAAAGAGTGGGCTTCCCATCCTCTGTCCCCAGCGTCGCCGCGTTGCAGCTGGCTCCGGCGCTCTGCTGTAGCTCCGGCGCTCTGCCGCCGGAGGATTCTTCCCCAAATTTTCCGCCGGAGGACCGGCGGAACTACAGCGGCCATTGGATCCCGCATGTGCGTGTCCCCATTCTCGCACTGTAGCTCCGGCGCTCTGTCGCCGGAGCTTTCTCGCCCAAAATTTTCCGCCGGGGGACCGGCGGAACTACAGCGCGACGGGCCCGTCCGCGAGCCACACCGCCCACTGCCCAGATCTTCCGCCGGGGGACCGGCGGAACTACAGCGGCCGTTGGAGGGCCGGCTTCCACCCCGACCCTACGGCTCGACGATCGCAGGCCACGCGAGCTCTCACCCGGTATAGCGCAGGCCGGAACTCGACGAACAACGATCTGAGGAGGAAAGAGGGCGATCTCGAAGTGGCTTTTTGGGAGGCGGAGACGCCGGTGAGGGACACGGAAGCCGGGGCTGTTCGGTTCGATCACGAAGATGTTCGCCCTCCGCGCAGTCAGCCTCCTCGGCTCACCTATCAAAACCATCCACAGCGCAATCGGCTCCCAACCGGCGGACTCTTCCGCGCCAGGAGGGCACGCCGACGGGCGGATCAATCGCTGAGCAACGTCGCCATTTCGCGAGGCGTTTTGACCTCTCTCCAGCGGTCCACGCCCACCGCATCCACTCGCGCGACGAGGGTCGCGAGGCTACGCAGCACCGAGGCATCCGTCCGCCAACGGGGCAGCGCCACCAGCAGCAAGAGGTGAGCGGGCACCCGGTCCTCGCCGCCAAAGTCCAGCCCTTGCCGGTGAACACCGAGCGCCACCCACGGCTCCGCGATCCGCTCCGTACGCGCATGCGGCAGCGCCAGACCGCGCGCCAGTCCGGTCGGCGCCATTCGTTCGCGGGCAACGATCGCCTCCGTGATCGCCTCGACGGGAAAATCCGCTCGCCGAGGGGCACCGCGAACGATCAGGTCCCGGATGGCCGCTTCCGGAGTGTCGCCCGCCACCTCTGTGACAAACACATGCGGCAACATGATTGGCGTCGGACGGAGCCACCGACGAATTCGGCGGGCCCATTCGAGTGGGCTCGAGACCGGGCGCAGGTCCGGCCGCGCCGGCGCCGCCGGCGGCGGCGTCACCAGCCACTCGTACATCTGCGTGCCGGTCTCGCACGAGAGCAACAGCACCCGGCCTAGCGCGTCCAATCGCTGTCCCAACTCGGAGAGTAACTGCACGTAGGGCACGGGGCCGCTGCGCGGCGCGAGCGTCAGCACAACGATGCGCGCGGGCAAACTATCGAGGCAGCCGAACTCGATCCCCCGCGGCGCGAGCCCCACCGCGCACACAATCTCGGACACCGCATCCGTCCGAGCGTGCGGCAGCGCCACACCGTGCTGGAGCCCCGTGGACATTACGGCCTCGCGTTCGAGCACCACGCGGCGCGCCTCCTCCGTGTCGCGCACCAGCCCTGCCGTCGCCAGCAACTCAACCAACTCAGCGATCGCGTCCTCTCGGGTGGCGCCCCGAAGACGCGGAGCCATCGCCGACGGCCGCAACACCGTCGGCAGAAGGGAGAGCGGTCGGCCATTGGCCTGCACGCCCGCGAGGGCGCGGGAGAGCGAGGCCGATTCCAGCGGTGTTCGCAATTCGGCCAGCATTCGCTCGAAGTCAGCGGCAACCTCGAGAAGCGCCGTGTGGATCAGTGCCGCTTCGCGGGGGCGATGCCGGAACGCAACCCGCGTGCCATCCTGCTCGAACGTGATCACCGCATCGTCTTTGCGCAGTTGGTAAATGCCGCCGCCGGGATCCAGTTCGTGGGCGAAAAACCCCTCGCCCGCGAGGAGCTCGAGCAGGCGGGCCGCAACCCAGCGGGCGGTCTCGACGGTCGGAAACTCCACCACCATCGGCGGCGGCTCGTTCACCGAGGGCGCGGTGCGGGTGCCCGAGGCCGATGTTCGAAACTGTCGGATCAACACCGCCGGCGCCACCAGCGTCGTCACCATCGTCATCAGCACTCCGACGCCGAACACCTGCGGGCTCAAATAGCCGGTCGAAACGCCGATGCCGGCGATCAGCAGCGCGACCTCGCCGCGCGGCACCATGCCCATCCCCACGCGCAGCGCGCCGCGAAAGTTGAACCCGCACCCCAACGCCGGAATCCCACAGCCAACCACCTTCGCGAATATCGCCGCTGCCGTGTACACCGCCCCAAAGCCAAGCACCGGCCACGACATCAGCGCGCGCACATCCACCAGCATCCCCATGACCACGAAAAACACCGGTACCAGCAGCGCATGCACCGGGTGAAGCTGCTCGACGATCATCCGGCTGATGTCGGTCCGGGACAGCGACAACCCCGTCACATACGCGCCGATGATCATCGCCAGATGCGCCTCTTCAAAAATCCCCGCCGCAATGAGCGCCAGTCCGAACGCCATCATCGCGATCGCCATTCGGTCGCGAAACATCTTCAAAAGCGCGCTGATCCGCCGCGACGCCAACAGCCCGATCGTAGTCGCGGCCAACCAAATGCCAAACGTCTTCAACACCAGCTGTCCGATGGCCGCCCAGTTCGCGCGACCGCCCCGCGCGCCGGAACTGATCACGCCCAGCGATGTCGCCAGCAGGATCACGCCCAGCACATCGTCAATCACTGCCGCCGCCAAAATCGTCACCCCTTCCGGCGAATCGAGACGTCGGACCTCCGAGAGGATGCGCGCGGTGATGCCCACCGACGTCGCCGTGGAGAGTACCCCCATGAAGATGATCGGCGGAGAGGTGAGTCGGTACACCTCGCCCGTAAGCCGAGGAAGCCACATACATCCGATGCCCGCTCCCAACAGGAACGAAGCGGCCACGCCGCCCAGGCCGACCATGGCGCCCGGTAGTGAGTACCGTAAAAACAGCGCCAGATCCGTTTCGAGGCCCACCATGAAAAGCAAAAGGATCGAAGCCACTGTACAGAAGCCATAGAGCTCAGGCGTGACTGCAAACGTCTCTCCGCTGGTTACATGAAAGGCCGGAAACAATCCCTGCGGGAAACCGAGGGCGGGCAAAGGCCAACCGCCCAACGCATAGGGTCCGATCGCAATCCCAATCGCGACTTCTCCGAGGACGCCGGGCAGCTTCCATCGCTCAAACCACATCCGGCCCAACCTCGCCGCAAACAGCAGGATGCCGAGCTGGATCGCCAACATCATCATTCGCGAGGTGAGGTCAGTTCCACCGCCCGTGCCTTCTGCGGATGCGGCTTGCGCGATGGTCGGCAGCGAGAGTGCGACGGCAATCAGCGCCGGGTACGCGCGCGAGGGGTCACCGCCGACGCGCGACCGTTGACCGAAGTGCGTTCGGCCCAGCCGCCGCGTGACCGTTGCGGGCGCCGTCTCAGCCGCGTTGGTCTCGCGGCCTTGGCAGTGGAAATCCATTAAACTCTCTATCATATCCAACCTGCCTCCAATTGGCCAGACAGCCCCCGCCGCAGCGAGCCGATTGCGCTGTGGGGAATGAGCGGTAAATACAGGCGTCGGCGAAGGGAGGCGAACATCGTTGACCCCAACGACCCCGCGCCATTCGCCGGTGCCTCTCTGGGGACAGGCACCTACGACAGGCACCTGCGACGGCCGCTGGCGCGGCCCTCGGGACAAACCCTGGGGACAAGCACGTCGCGGGCCGGCCGCTGGGGACAGGCACACACAGCTGATCGGGTGAGGCACGTACTGTCGGCCCAGCACTCGGGGATCGTCGCCTCGCGTCAGCCTCCGCCAATGGGGATAGGCACCTCTTTCAGCGCAGTTGGCGCAGGAAACGGAAAAGGGTCAGCGCAGTGGGTGGCCAGGTGCCGGGTGGCCAGGTGCCTGTCCCCAGTCGGCTACCCCTGTGGGCGATTGGGGACAGGCACATGCGCATCCAACGCAACAATCGCGCCTTCAATCTACTGTGACTTCTTTTCGGGTGCCTGTCCCCAGTTGAAGACCCCCGACGGTGCGTCCTCACTCGGCCGAGCGAGAAACTCCTGAGCGCGTTGCGGAGCGGTGGGACGTGTTCTGGGGAGTGACGGGAACATGGGTGGTGGGGCGGCGGTAGCCGCAACGAAAATTCGCCGGAGCAAATTGCTTATTCGGCTCGGTGCCTCCCTGGGGACAGGCACGTCGCGGGGCGGCTGCTGGGGACAGGCACACACAGCTGTGGAGCCGGCTGCATCGCCGTGGCCGACGCTCAGCCGACGCTCAGCGGTTCGCACCTCCGGGGCACGGCAGGCACCTCGAGGCCCCTGCCGCAGATCGGAAGAAAAGTCATTCTGAACAAGACGGCCCGTCCGAGGATTGGACGAGATGGATTCGGAAGCGTCCAAGGATGGGAAACCTCTGCGCGCAAAGGGTCAAACATGGATCTCGAGTGTGTGTGGCCGTTGCGGAGTCGGCTTGCCCACGGGTCAATGCTCGGCAAAATTTTGCTTTTCTTCAGCGTTCCCCCCCGCTACAAGAGACCCGCGAATGTCCCGAATGGTCGAACATATTTCGCATGGACCGGCGGACACCGCCCGAATCGCGGCAGATCTGGCCGCTCATCTTGGCCCGGGGGATGTCGTCGCGCTGATCGGCGAGCTGGGCGCGGGCAAGACCACGTTCGCGCGCGCCCTGTGCCGAGCCCTGGGGGTCACCGATCCGGTCGCCAGCCCGGGCTTCACGCTGGTGCATGAGTACCGCGGGTTGGTGCCGGTCGTTCACGCGGACCTGTACCGGCTGCGCAGCGATCCGCTCGACGCCGCCTCGCTCGGGCTCGATGAGATGCCTTCCAACGCGATTCGCATCATCGAATGGGCCGACCGTGTCCCCCACCTCTGCCCGGGCGATGCCATCCGCATTGAGATCCGGTGCGGCCCGGAGCCGACTCTCCGCCACATTCGCGTGGAGTACCCATCATGATGCCGCCGCGAACCATCGTTGCGCTCGATTTGTCCGCCCCGATCGGTTCCGCGGCCTGGCTGGAGCGGGGCGAGATTGTCGCGGAGGTGGAATGGTCGCAGCCGCCGCGCGACAACCGCGCCGCGTTCGATCATTTGCGTGCGCTGTTGTTCTCGGACGGCCGCCATCCCGATCGCGTGGATCTTTGGGCCGTGGGTCGTGGACCGGGCTCGTACAGCGGCCTTCGCATCGCGCTGGCGGCGATTCGCATGTTCGCGGCGCCCCTGGCCAGGCCGACGGTCGGCGTGGACAGCGGTCTGGCCATCGCCGACGAGCTACTCATGCGCCTGCCGGTGGATGCGGCGGTCGTGGCCGGCGACGCGCGCCGGGGTCTGGCGTGGTACGGGCGGGTTCGGCGCACCGACGCGGGCGATGCCGAGCTGTGCGGCACGTGGAGTCTGTGCCCAATCGGCGAGCTCGATTCGAAGGTGCCGCCCGCGGGCTGCGGCGCCTCGGCGGAGTGGTCGCGCCTGGCGCTGGCCGCGGGCCTAAGCGCGGTCGACGGGCGCTGGTGGCCGGAGGACCTGGTGCCGCGCGCACGCCATCTTGCTCGTCGCGCCGAGATGCTCGGCCGCGACGGCGGTCCGCTGCCGCCGGCCAATCCGATCTATCTGCAACCGCCCGTGGCCGGCGTCGCCGACGCTAGGTCGGGCGCGCCGGAGGCTTAAGGGTCGCCTCCAGCGCCGCAAGACGCCGCCCGAGTTGCTCCACCTCGGCCCGCAGCTCGGGCAGGCGCATCGTGTAGGCGTGGAGGCGCTTGAACTTGTCCATCGGAATCGCGGGCGAGCCGAGCACGATCGTACCCGCCGGCACGTCCTTCGAGACTCCGGCCTGTGCGCCCACGACGGCGCCGTCGCCCACCTCCAGGTGCCCGGCCACGCCGACCTGCCCGGCGAGGATCACCCGCGAGCCGATCACCGAACTGCCCGCAATGCCGACTTGGGCGACGATCACCGAGTGGTCGCCGATCACCACGTTGTGGGCGATCTGCACAAGGTTGTCCACCTTCACCCCGCGGCCGATCACCGTACGGCCGAACCGCGCGCGGTCCACCGTCACGTTCGCGCCCAGTTCCACGTCATCCCCAATCTCGACGATGCCGAGCTGCGGGATCTTGGTCCTCACGCCGTCCTCGCCCGCAACGTAGCCGAAGCCGTCACTTCCGATGACGGTTCCGTTGTGCACGGTGACGCGCGCTCCGAGGCGGCAGCGTTCGCGGATAGAAACATGCGGATAGATGCGGCAGTCCGGACCGATCACGACTTCGTGCCCGACGTAGGCGTGCGCCATGAGCACCGTCCGGTCGCCGATCTCGGCGCCATCCTCCACAACCACATACGGGCCGACGCGGACATCCGCCCCGAGCCGCGCGCGGGGCGAGATCAGCGCGGTTGGATGTACGCCGTTCGGATCTGGCGGAGGCGGCGGCGCAAACATCTGGCAGGTGGCCGCAAATGCGGCGTCGGGATTATCCACCCGGATAAGCGCCGCGGACGAGGGGCGGTCCCACGCGCGCGCGACGATCACCGCCGAGGCGCGCGTGTTCGCCACGAGCCCGGCGTAGCGCATATTGGCGACGAATGTCACGTCGCCCGGCCGCGCCTCGCGCAGCCCCGCCACGCCTTGCACGAGCGGCCGTCCGTCGCCCTCGAGCTCGCCGCCCAAGCGGGCCGCCAGATCGGCCACCGTCAGCCGCGGTGCGGTCATCAGCGCGCCGAGCGGCCGGAGGAGCCCGCCGCGCGGTTGGTCACCGACCCGCCCTCACGCGCCGGTCCCGGCAGCGGCGGCAGCTCAGCCGGGGCGCCCTTGTTGAGCTCCTCCACGATCTCGTCGGTGATGTCGCTGCGCGCATCAACGTACAACACCGCCTCGACCCCGTTGAACGTGGTGCCGGACGAGTCAATCACGGCCGTCAGTCCGCGGTCCCGCGCGTACTTTTGAATCACTTCCTTGATCTCGCCCACGAGGCCCCGACGCATGCGGCGGCTCTGCTCCTCGAGCTGTTTCGAGCGCCGCTCGCGGAAATTTTGCACCCGCCCCTCCTGCTCTCGGATGGCCAACACTTTCTCCTCCGCCGCCGTCCGCTTCGCGGCGCGGACCTCGTCGCTCAGCGCGCTGTTGAGCGACTCCTCCCGCAGCGCGTTGAATTCGCCCTGCAGCTTTTCGAGTTCGCCCGCGATGGTCTTCAGCTCCTCCTCGAACTCGCGCGCTTGCGCCTTGAGCTGCGCGTCGGCCACGCGCGTTTTGTAGTACTCGTTGAAGCACCGGTCGAGGTTCACGAAGACGACGCCGGCGCGTCGTTCCTGCGCCCCCGCCAGCGTCGCCGCCAGCCACGCCGCCGCCATCCAAACTCCGATTCGTCCGCCCGTCCTCATCTTTCGCGCGTCCTTTCCGCTCGTCCCTTAGAAGGGGTATCCGAACGAGATGTTAAACCGCCCGTTCCGGTCGCGGTTGTAGTCCTCCGACTCGATCTGCCACGCGTAGTCGATCCGCAGCGGCAGCATCGGAATGTCGAGGCGCAGCCCTACACCGTAGCCGGAGTTCCAGTCCAGATCAAACGTGAACGGATCCGACCACACCATGCCGCCGTCCACGAAGACCGCCGCGCGCACCATCTTATAGATCGGCACGGTGTACTCGGCCGAGGCGAACGCGAGGCTGAGGCCGCCGATCGGTTCGCCCGTCGAATCCGTCGGCCCGACGTGCCGGTATCGGAACGCGCGCAGGTTGTACAGACCACCGAGAAAGAACCGGTCGAAGAGCGGCACCCGCTCTTCGCCGCCGAGCGCGTCCATCACGCCCAGCTCGCCGCGCAGCAGCAGCACGTGATTGCGCCAGACCGGAAAGTACTGGTGACTGCGGAGGCTAAGCTTGTACCACTGCGTGTCGCCGCCGAACGGGCCGCCCGCGACCTCCGCGCCGATCCGGGTGTAGTTGCCGCGCGTGGTGAGGCGCAGACGGTCGCGCGTGTCGAACGCGAGCGAGATCTCGCCGCTGCTCTTCAGCCGCGCCCCCTCCTCCGCTCGGATCTCCTCGCTGGCCGATTCGCCGACATCGGAGATCTCGATCCGCTCCAGGTTGTAGCCGACGCCCAGCGTCAGAAAAGACGTCACCGGATGTTCGAGCAGGGTCTGTCCGCCCCGACGGCTCACGTCGTACAGCGAACTGAAATATCGGGACTCCCGGTTGTACAGGTCCACCGTCAGCCGCAATCGCCGGTCGAACAGGTAGGGCTCCACGAACTGCAGGTAGTAGTCCTGCCGACGGGTGCCGAACATCGCCCCCAGGCGCGCCTTCTGGCCGCCGCCGAACGGCGGCCACGACGCGATGTCCACGTTGCCATGGCCGATCTCGACCCGCCCGACCACGCGGTCAATCGACGAAAACGCGACGCCCGCCTCCGCGGTACCCATGCGGTCCTCCACGACCTCGACGATCAGGTCCTGCTGCGAGGGGTCCTCCGTCGGCTGCGGTGTGAGCGAGACGTGCGAAAAGTAGCCGAGATTACGGATGCGATTCTCGCTGGTGCGCAGGCGCCCCCGATGAAACGTCTCGCCCGGAGCAACGACCAGCTCGCGCCGGATCACGTTTTCGCGCGTCACGATATTGCCGCGGATGAGGATATCGCGAATGCGGGCGGGTTCGCCCTCGCGCACCACATAGCGCACGTTCGCGACGCCGCGCGCAGGATCCGCCTCGATCAGTGGACGAACCTGGACGCCCGCGTATCCTCGGTTCCCGTAGTAGTCCGCAATGGCCTCGCGCACGGCGTCGAGCGCCGACTGCGCGGCCGGCTCGCCCGGCGCCAGCCGCACCAGCCGTGCGATGTCCTGGGTCGGGAACCGAGTGACGCCCTCGACCGCCACCGATCCCAGCCGATAGCGAGTTCCCTCCGCCACAATGTACTTGAGCCGCACGCGATCGCGCCCATCCGGCACCACGGCCGGTCCCCGAACGACCACATCGAGGTAGCCGAGATCCCGAAACGCGGCCTCAATCGCCGCACGGTCGGCCCGCAGATCCTCGTCGTTCAGGCGGCCCGCACCCGTGATCCAGTGCGCGGGATTCCACCAGCGAAACGCGCGCACCTTGAGCCGCTCCCGCAACGCGCCGGGCTCGATCGCGGTCGGCCCATAGAACTCAATCGCGGACACCCTCGCGCGCGCGCCCTCGTCCACCGTCACCATGACCCGCGCGGCGCCGGCGTCCCGGCCCGGCTCGATACGCCAGCTTACGCGGGCGTTCGGATAGAACCGCTTCGCGTACTCCTCCTGCACGCGCCGCGCGCCGGCCGCCATCCGCGCATCGTCCACCGGATCCCCCACCCCCAACCCAAGCCACTCGCGAATCTTGCGGTTGCCGACCTCCTCGCCCCCGCGAATCTCGAGATGTTCGATGACCGGTCGCACCGCGACCTGGAACACCACGCCCACGGTGTCCGGCCGTGAGCCGGGCTCCGCGAACACCCGCACTGAACTGAACCGTCCGGTGCGCTCCAGCGCCTTCGCGTCGCGCATGGCGCGCGTCAGGTCGTAGCGCTGCCCCTCCCGCGTTTCCACGGCCGACAGGACCAGCCCTGCGTCCGCCGCAATCGGGCCCGCGCTCTCCACCCGGACACGCTCCACGATCTGGGCGGATGCCGCGCTCGCCGCCGCCCACACCGCGAACACCAGCCACCGCCACGCGCGAGGATCCTTCACGTATCGTCTCCCGCCTCGCTGGCTCGGATCGGCACATCGCCGTCCGTGGCCCCCTCCCGCTTGAGATCTGAAAACAGCGTGTAGTCCCGGTCGAAGTGGAGGTCAACTTCGCCCGTCATGCCGTTGCGCTGTTTTGCGACATCCACGATGGTCAGCCCCGGATTCGCCTGTCCGTCCTTGAAACGCGGATCCCGCGGGTTTTGGATCGGGCGGCGCAGCAACAGGATCACGTCGGCGTCCTGCTCGATCGTACCCGAGTCGCGCAGGTCCGCCATCTTCGGCACCCCGCTGCGGTCGCTCTTCTCCGGATCGCGGTTGAGCTGGCTGATGACCAGCACCGGCACCTTCAGTTCCTTCGCCATCGCTTTGAGCCCCGCGGACACCAGCGCGATCTGCTCCTGACGGGAGGCGGGCTGGGGATCCGGACACCGCAGCAGCTGCAGGTAGTCCACCACGATCAGCGCGACGTTCTTCCGCGCCTTGAGTCGCCGCGCGCGCGCGCGCAGCTCGTTGATGTCCATACCGCTGGTTTCGTCGATCAGAATCTCGATCGACTTCATCTCGGTGGCGACCGTCGCCAATCGCCGCTGCTCCTCGGCGCTGCACACCCCCTCCACGATCCGGCGCCACGACACCCGCGCACGCGAACAGATCAGACGGCGCACGATCGCCTCGGCCGACATTTCAAGCGTGAACACCGCCACCGCCCGCGGTGTGCGGCCAGTCTGCGGATAGCCGCTGTGGGGGTTGTAGCCGGTGGCGACATTCTCGACGATGTTCATCGCCAGCGAAGTCTTGCCCACCGAGGGGCGCGCCGCCAGCACGATCATCTCCGACGGCTGAAGACCGAGCAAAACCTTGTCGAGGTTTCGGAAACCCGTGCTGATGCCCGTCAAGCGGGCGCCGCGCGCCTTCAGCAGCTCGCCGATGTCCGTCGAGACCTGCTCGACTGTCTTTGCCCAGTCCGGCGCGCTGCCCAGGTCGAGGTCGCGGATACCGAGCACCAGTTGCTCGGCATTCGCCAAGACAGAAGTCGCGTCCACATCCCCGGCGGAGGCGCAGGCGCTTTCAATCTCGCGGGCGCGGGCCAGCAGCTCGCGCAGAATGCGCTTCTGCAGCAGCACCTCGATGTAGTAGCCGGCGTGCGCGGACGTCGGGGTCGCGTCCACGAGGCTTTGCAGGAACGCGTCGCCTCCTACGGCCTCGAATCGGCCGAGATCCCGCAATCGGGCGCTCACCGTG
The DNA here is from genome assembly GCA_938010045.1 of uncultured bacterium. Taxonomy (GTDB): domain Bacteria; phylum Verrucomicrobiota; class Kiritimatiellia; order PWTM01; family PWTM01; genus CAACVY01. The sequence goes on along the minus strand of CALLFZ010000025.1, from coordinate 5,001 downwards.
AGAAGATCCACGGGCCGGCCCTCGTGATGAAGGGCGACCGCGGCCTCGAACACGCTGCGGTGGAGCGGATTGTAGAAGCAATCCGAATGGACCCGCCGGCTCGCGCACAGGTCCATCACGCGCTCGCCATCCACAAGGATACTACCCAGCAAGCCGATCTCGGCCGGCTCGCTGTGCGGCGGTGCCCCGACGGCCGCCTCGGCGGCGGGCGCCGCGCGGGTGCGCCGGGGGGAGCGGACCACGAAGTTACTTCTCCTCGACGACCCAGACCTTCAGCGTCGCCTCGACGCCCGGCGCCGGCCGCACCGTCGCGCGCCACGTGCCGAGCTCGTGAATTGGCCGCTCCAGCTCAATCAGATGGCGGTCCACCTCGATGCCCTGCCGCCTCAGCGCTTCGGCAATCTGCGCGTTCGTCACCGCGCCAAACAGCTTTCCGCCCTCGCCCGCCCGCGCGGCGATCGTCACTGAGGTTCCCTCGATCCGCTGGGCCAGCTCACGCGCCGCCGTCTCGCGCTCGGCCTGCTCAGCGGCCCGCGCCGCCTTGAGCCGCTCCGCGCGCCGCTTCGCCGCCGGCGTCAGCGCCTCTGCGAATCCCTTCGGGATGAGAAAGTTGCGTGCATAACCGTCGGCGACCCGCACGACGTCACCTTCGGCACCCAGCCCTTCCACGGGCTTCATGAGGATTACATCCATCGTCGCGTCTCCCGCCGCGCGTCAGGGTAGCAGGCCCAGCACACGCGCGCGACCAATCGCCCGCCGGATTGCCCGCTGCTGCTTCGCGGTCGTGCCGGATAGCCGTCGCGGCATGATTTTGCCGCGCTCAGTCATGAACTTCTTCAGCAGTTCACAGTCCTTGTAGTCGATCTGCGTGACACCCTGCAGATATCGCGTGCCCCGCTTGGGCTGCGCCTTCTTGGTTCGTTTCGCCATGTTCGGTTCCCATGCCTCCGTGTGTGCTGCGCGGCCGGCGACGCTTCAGAACGGCAGATCGCGATCCTCGCGCGACTCGTCGGGCCCGGCCCCACCGCGCCAGGGCGTCGTCCGCTCATCCGGACTGCCCCGGCCGCCGCCCTCGGCTGCGTTCGCCGGTTCCGGTTCGGCGTCCGCCGGGGCGTCGGCCTCGGCCTCCGCTGCCCCGCCGCGGGCCGATGCCGACCCGCCGCCTCCGCCGACAAACTCAAAATTCTCGGCCACCACACTGATGCGATTCTGCCGCTTGCCCTCGCGGTCGGTCCACTCTTCGTACTTCAGGCGGCCTTCAATCAGCACCGGTGAGCCGCTGCGCAGGTACTTGCCGACGACCGCGGCGCGGCTTCCGAAGACCACGACGTTGATGAAGAGCGTCTCTTCGCGGTCCTTCCCGCTCCGGTCTCGGAACTTTCGGTTCACCGCCAGCCGCAAGTCCGCGACGTCCTCGCCGCTGGGCATTTTGCGGACAACGGGATCCTTCGTGAGGTTCCCCAGCAGAAACACTTTATTGAGCGACGCCATGGCCCGCCGCCTCCTCCGCCGCCGCAACCGGCACCTGCGCGCGAACCACCTGGAATCGGAACAGATCCGACATCAGGCGCCACCGCTCGCTGAGCGGCTGCAGCTTCGCCGGATCGAGTTCGAACGTGATCACGACGTAGTGGCCGGCCGTTTCGCGCTTCAGCCGCCGGGCGAACCCGCGCCGGCCGAGCCGGGTCGTGGCGGTGACGGTGCCGCCCGCCTTTTCGATCTCGTTGTTCACCGCCTTGATCGCGGCCTCCAGGGGCTCCTCCTTCATGCGCTCCGGGAAAATGAACATGCCCTCGTATCGTTTCACGGTCGTTGTGTCTCCTTCGGTTCCGTGTTGAACTCGTTCATCGCCCGCTCCACCCCCTGCGTCAGCAGTGCGGTCACCGCTGCGGCGGCTCGATCCATTGCCGCCTCGGCCACCGGGCGCTCGTCGTCCTCGAACCGCGACAGCACATGCGCCACCGTGTCGCGGTCGCCGCGCCCCCGGCCGATACCAACGCGGACGCGCGGAATGCCCTCATCGCCCAGGTGCTCGATCACCGAGGCCATGCCGCGGTGTCCGCCGGAACCGCCCCGCGCCCGCACTCGCACCGCGCCGAGCGGCAGGTCCACGTCGTCGTACACGACGGTGATGTCGGCCGGGCGCAGCCGGTGCCAGCGCGCGAGCGCCGCCACCGCTTCGCCGCTCGCGTTCATATAGGTCAGCGGCTTCACGAGCAACACCCGGCCCGCACCCGGCAGGTCGGCGGCCGCGCACAGAGCCACGGCCTGCCGGCTGCGGCGCCATGAGACCCCTGCGCGCCGGGCGAGCCGCTCGACGACTTCGAACCCCGCGTTGTGCCGCGTGCTCACATATTCCTCGCCCGGGTTGCCCAATCCGACCACCATTTTCATCCCGCACGCGCGCGCGCGAGCCGATCCAGGCGCAGATCAGCCCTTCGCTCCCCTCTCTTTGGCACCTTTCGCCGCGCTCTCCTTCGCTTCCTTCGCCGCGGCCGGCGCGGCCTTTGCCTCGCCCTTCTCCGCACCCTCCTCGCCCTCCTCGGCCTTGCGAGCCGTCAACACCTCTGGCTCCGCCGCGCCCCCCTCCGGCGCCGCCGCGGCCGCCGGGGCCTCCTCCGCCTTCGGCATCGAGACCGCCGCAATCGCGATGTCCGCCGCCGTCACAATCCGATATCGCGCCGGATCGAGCCGAATATCGCCCACGCTCATGTGTCGGCCCACGGCCAGCGACGACACATCCACCGGGATGTCTTCCGGGATATCGCCGGGCAGACACTCGATCTCAATCGAGCGCAGCAGATGGTCCAGAATCCCGCCCTGCTGCGTCACGCCCACCGGATCGCCGACGAGCCGCAGCGGGATCTCCACCCGAATGCGCCGGGTCATCGAAACCTCGTACAAATCCACGTGCAGCACCGAGCTCGTTAGCGGATGGTGCTGGACCTCCTTCAGCAACACCGAGCGGCGCGCCCCGTCGAGCTCAAGGCTCACCAGCATGTGCTCGCCACGGTGATGCTGCAGCATCAGCCCGAAATCATGCTCGTTGAGCCACACGGGCTCGCCCGGCCGACCCTCGCTGTAGACGATCGCCGGAATCTTCCCCGCGCGCCGCAGACGACGCGCCGCCGCGCTGCCGCCCGCCGTGCGCCGCTCCGCCCGCACCACAATCGTTTCCCTCATACGTACTGCCCTCGATCTGCGTCCGACCTCACACCTGGAACAGCGAGGTCACGGACTGGTTGTTGTGAATTCGCAGGATCGCTTCGCCCAGCAGTTCAGCGACCGACTGCACGCTGACCGGGAACCCCTGCCAGTCGCGCACCGGCACCGTATCGGTGACGATGATCTCCTCGATCGACGAGGCCTTCAGCGCCGCAATGCCCTTCGGCGTGATCAGCGCGTGGGTGACCACCGCGCGCACGCTGCCCGCCCCGCGCTGCTTCAAGAGCTCCGCGGCGCCGCACAGCGTGCTGGCGGTCGTAATGAGATCGTCCACGAGCACCACGTTGCGCCCCGTGACGTTACCGACCATGTCGATCGTCTCGACTTCCACCGCGCTTTTGCGCTGCTTCGCCGCGATCGCGAACCCGGCCCCGATCATCTGCGCGAATGCGTAGGCCGCCTTCACGCCGCCCGTGTCTGGCGCCACGACCACCGCGTCGCTCAAATTCCGCGCCCGGATCGCCTTCACCAGCACCGGCGCAGCCGTCAGGTGATCCACAGGGATATCGAAAAATCCTTGGATCTGATGCGAGTGCAGATCGAGCGCCAGCACACGGTTGGCGCCCGCCGCCACCAGCAGGTTTGCGACCAGCTTCGCCGTGATCGGCACCCGCGGCTGGTCCTTGCGGTCCTGCCGCGCATAGCCGAAGTACGGCAGCACCGCCGTGATCCGCGACGCCGACGCCCGCCGCGCCGCGTCCATCATGATCAGCAGCTCCAGGAGATTGTCGTTCACCGGTGGACACGTCGGCTGGATGATGTAGACGTCGTGTCCCCGGATGTTGTCCATGATCTTGATCCGGTGCTCACCGTCCGGAAACCGACCGATCTCGACGCCGACCAGCGGCTCGCCGAGAAACGCGGCGATCCGCTCTGCCAACTGTCTGTGTGCCGTGCCCGACAACAGTTTCATTCGACCGCCGCGTCCCGGCTGGTTGCCCGACCAGGAGTCGAACCTGGACTCTGGCCTCCAAAGGGCCGTGTGCTGCCATTACACCATCGGGCAGTGGAACCTCTCCACGCCCCGCTCCGCCCGGCTCGCGGCCCTCGGACGGCCTGGATCCGCCTCGCCGACCGGGCCGGGACGGAACGGCTAGAGTAACGTCGCCGCGCCATCGGGTCAACGCCCATCGTACCGCTCACCCCGCTATGCCAGTGCACAGCCGCCGAGCGAACGCCGGCAGCGCCGGATCTCGCGCGCCCATCAGCAGCACCGCCGCGCCGGGCCGCGCCGCACCGCGAATCTCCGCTGCGAGTTCGCTCATGCCCGCCACCGTCCCCGCCGTGACGCCGGCCGCCCGAAGCCGCCGCGCCAGATCCTCCGAGGTCGCGCGCCCACCCGCCGTGCCGCCCGCATAATACACCGGCAGCAACCACAGTCGGTCGCCCGGCCACATCGCGGCCGACCAGGCCGCCACGAGGTCCTCCATCATGCGCTCGAGCGGGCCAAAGCCGTGGGGCCGCCACACGCCCAGCACCGGCCGGCCGACCTCCCGCGCCGCCGACCAGGCGGCGCGGATCTTCGCGGGATTGTGCGCGTAGTCGTCGAGCACCACGGCACCGCCCACCTCACCCACCCGCTCGAGCCGCCGCTCGATTCCGCGAAACGTCTGCAACGCCCCCGCCGACGCCGCCGGCGGCACGCCAATCTCCGCGGCGGCCGCCGCTGCGAGCGCCGCATTGAGCGCGTTGTGCGCGCCCACCAACGGCAGTTCGAACCGCGTGGCACGCCACTCGAATCGCACCCGCCCCCCCTCCGCCACCACGCCCTCCGGC
>CALLFZ010000024.1 GCA_938010045.1 uncultured bacterium | reverse complement strand
TCTATCCCGAGGGCGCTGTTCGGAGGCTGACGCGACGGTTGGGGAGGCGGAAACCGAGTTTGTTCGGTCGCATTCTGAAGATGTTTGCTCCTTCCCGCATTCCGATCCCTCGTCTCACCCCTCAAAACAATCCACAGCGCAGCCGGCGACCTTTGACCGGACTCTCTCGCGCCGGTGTGGGGCTTGACGATGGCCCATCCGCCCGGCGCTCCCGGCTCTCGGGTCGGCCGATGCAAACGCACGCCAAGGACGCCAAAACTTGCTTAGGCACATTCGTGCGCGCCCGTGAGAGCATGCGATGGGTGGCGAAGACCACCATCGGGGAGAACCTCGATCGGCGACTCGGCCATCAAGGCTGATCGGGCCAGGCCGACGGTGAGCCGAACTCTCCTGGGCCAGCTGGCCATCGATCTCGTCCCGGCGCGGGCCAAAGACTTGGCCGATCAACGCAAGGAAACGGAACTCATGGCCAAGTGCCGCGGGTCGGAGAGGGCCGCGAAGAGTCATTCCTTCGTATGCCGGCACGCCCGACGGAACCCGACGCCCGGCGACGATCCGGACCACCGGGTGTGACTACCCGTTGGCGACCTCACCCGCGTTTCCAATCGCCGCTGGGCTGGCCGTGTGGGTGGATCGTGAGCGCGAGCGGATATGCGGGACGTGGCACACGGCTGGCGTGGGTCCGCCGGCGCAGGTTCAAAGCTGGGATGCGGGCGAAGTCGAAGATTGGTCTCGAGGGCCCATGGTGGTCGACTGTCTCGCGGCCGACGACGATGCCCTGCAGCGCGTCCGGACCCCCAGCGGGGGCTCGAAGTCGCGACCGGCATGACGCGGGGGTGCCCGCGCCGTTTCGGTCGTCGCGCCCTCGCGGCGCGGACAGCCACGGGCGGGGTCACACTCGCTTTCGAGGCCTTCGACGTTGCCCAGCGGTGCGCGCTCGCGCATGCTGCGGCGCGCACGGCCGACCTTCGGATTCTGGGCACCGAGCTCAGCCGCCTGCGCGTCGATTCAGCCGTCGCGAAACAGGTCGCGGCAGCAGAGGCGGTCGTGCGGCGGCGGCCCGCCCGAGTGGCCGTCGTTCGGCGTGGAGCCCTGCCCAGCCGTCCGCCGTATTTCGGGCGGCGAGTCATCGCCAACGGTTCGCACGCACAACACCGGTTCGCAACGTGAGCGGGCCTTTCTATCATGACCTCATGCCGCGAATCGCGAAGGTCGTCGTGCGACTTCCTCTCAACCGGGTATTCGACTACCTGATCCCCGACGAGCTCGTGCCGCTCGCGGTGCCGGGAACGCCGGTCGTCGTGCCGTTCGGCCACTCCCGCCGGCCGGGCTACATCGTCGAGATCACCGACCATTCCGACCGCACCGACCTCAAGGCGATTGAAACGATCGCGGGCCGTCAGGCGTTGATCCGAGAGCCTGTGATGCGGCTAGCGCGCTGGATAGCGGACTACTATCTGGCGCCGATCGAAGCGGCGGTTCACACGGTGTTGCCCGCGCCGGTCCGGCATGGCGGAGCCCGCGAACTCGCCCGGCGGAGGATCGTCCTTGAAGCCTGGCCGCCGCCCGAGGTCGAAGCGCGGATGCAACGCCGCGCACGGCGTCAGTTCGCGGTGCTCACCGCGTTGCGTGCCGCGCATGGCGAGCAGTGGCTCGCGAACCTCGAGCGCGCAGTGCCCGGGGCGGCGGCGGCCGCGCGCGCGCTCGCGGAGGGCGGATGGGTGCGGATCGAGACCGCCACCCGCCGCCGCGCTCCCGAGAACGAGGCGCGGCTGGTCCGCACCGAGCCGCTGCCACTCATGCCGCAGCAAGCCGCCGCACTCGACACGATCCGCGAGGCCATCGACACGGGTCGGCCGCCGGTCGTGCTGCTGTTCGGTGTCACCGGCAGCGGCAAGACCGAAGTCTACCTTCAGGCCATGGACCACGCGCTGCGTCGAGGCCGCGGCGCGATCGTTCTGGTGCCCGAGATCTCGCTCACGCCGCAGACCGTGGACCGGTTCCGCGCGCGCTTTGGCGACACGATCGCGGTACTGCACAGCCACCTCTCCGACGGCGAGCGCTTTGATGAGTGGCACCGCGTCCATGAAGGCCGCGCCCGGATCGTTGTCGGCGCGCGCTCGGCGCTGTTCGCACCCGTGCGCCACCTCGGGCTCATCGTCGTGGATGAAGAACACGAGCCGACGTACAAGCAGGATGAGACGCCCCGTTATCACGCTCGCGACGTCGCGGTGATGCGCGGCCACCTCGAGGGGTGCGCGGTCGTACTGGGGTCCGCGACGCCGTCGCTCGAATCGTGGCGGAATGCCGCGATCGGCAAATACGCCCGCGTGGACCTGCCCCACCGCGTGGACCATCGGCAGATGCCGCAGATCCGCATCGTGGACATGCGCGCGGAATCGGCGCGAACGGGCAAAACGCCCGTGTTCTCGAAGCTGCTGACCGAACGCATCGAGGACCGGCTCGCAAAAGGTGAACAAACGATCCTGTTCCTAAACCGCCGCGGATATGCGTCCAGTCTGATCTGTCCGCGGTGCGGCCATGTGGTTCGCTGCGAAGCCTGCAGCGTTTCGATGGTGTACCACAAGGGGCGCTCCCAAATCGTCTGCCACCTCTGCGGCGCGGCGCGGCCGGTGCCGGACGTTTGTCCGGCGCCGAATTGCCGCGATCCCGCGATTCGCCATGCGGGACTCGGCACCGAGCGGGTCGAAGAGATCCTGCGGCGGCTGTTTCCACGCGCGCGGGTGGCACGGATGGACTCCGACACCATGACACGCAAGGATGACTACCGACGCGTGCTCGGCGAATTCCGGGTGGGCCGGATCGACGTGCTGATTGGCACTCAGATGATCGCGAAAGGGCTCGACTTTCCGAACGTGACGCTGGTCGGCGTCGTACAGGCGGACCTCGCGCTGCACCTGCCGGACTTCCGCGCGGGCGAGCGGACGTTTCAACTGTTGATCCAGGTGGCCGGGCGCGCGGGACGCGGCGACGTTGCGGGGGAAGTGATCGTGCAGACCTTCACTCCGTTTCACATCGCGATTCAGGCGGCGCGGCGGCTAGACTGGGCAACCTTCTACGACCAGGAACTCGCGTTTCGCCGCGAGCTCGGTTATCCGCCGTTTACGCACATGATTCTCTGCCTCCTGCGCGGCGAATCGGAGATGGCGGTCGCGGACGCCGCGGCGGCGGCGGCCGGCCAGTTGCGCTCGTTGCTGGGCGATCTCGCGGTCGTTCCGGACCCAGCGCCCGCCCCGATCGCCCGCATCCGGGGGCGATACCGCTATCAGATTCTGATTCGCACGGGCAAGATATTGGACGTTTTGAACCTGCTGAGACCCTGGATTCGTCATGCGCCATGGCCGGCGGGCGTGGAGGGTACGTTCGATGTGGACGCCGTCTCCATCCTCTAAATTCGCCGCATGCGCCGTCGCGGCACTGGGCTGGGCCACACGCGGAGCGGCCGATAACTGCGGCGCCGACGCCGACCCCGAAGTTCGGGCCTCTCTTGTTCTGGCTGTGGCGCGGTTTGAGGCGGGGCGTCCGTTTGAGGCGGGAGTTCGACTCGACATTCCACCCGGCTGGTACATCTACTGGCGGAACCCGGGCGATGCCGGTCTGCCAACCCATTTGGACTGGGACCTGCCCGAGGGGTTCCGCGCCGGCCCGATGGAGTGGCCGGTGCCGAAGCGCTTGATCCATGACGATCTGGCCTCGTTCGGATACGAAGGGACCGTCGTCTTCCCTGTTCGCATCACTCCGCCTTCCGACTGGCCGCCCACCCGCCCGGCGCGCTTGCGGGTACGCGCCAGCTGGCTCCAATGCCGCGAGATCTGTGTGCCCGGCTCCGCAACGCTGGAACGAGAACTGCCCGCCGGTGAGTCTCCGATCGAAGACTCCGAAAACGTCGCGCTGCTGCGCGAGGCGCGTCGCCGTCTTTCCGTGCCGGCCCCCCACGTCCGCGCAAGCTTCGAGGCCGAGAATGAGCGGCTCCGCCTGCGGTTGCGTGAGCTGCGGGACGGCGCACCGGGTCTTTTGCTCCCCTACGAGGGCGGTTTTCTGCCTCCCTCGGCCACGCCCCGCTGGCAACCCGGGCCGTCCGCCGGCGAATGGGTCGCCGACCTGCCGCTGGCGCCGGCCTTCCCGGTGCCGCGCGCCTGGCGCGCAGTTCTCCTGCTCGAAGACGGACGCGGACTGGAACTTGAAATTCGGCGCTCCGGCCGTAGACTAAACCCGTAAGGAGCACCAAACGATGAGATGCACGCATCATGTAGTGTTCGCCGCAACTGTCGCCGTCGCGCTGCAGGTGCGGGCGGAGGCGATTCCGGGTCGGGATGCGCCAGACTTCCACGTGAAGGATACCTCGGGCAAGACGCACTCGCTCGCCGACTTCAAGGGCAAGTACGTCGTGCTCGAGTGGACGAGCCCCCAATGTCCCTTCGTGAAGAAGTGGTACTCTGGCGGCGCGATGCAAGCGCTGCAAAAGGAGCTCACGGATCAGGGCGTCATCTGGATCACCGTCAACTCCTCCGCGCCCGGCAAGCCGGGCTACATGACCGCCGCTGAGTGGGATAAGCTGGCCGAACAGGAAAAGGTGGCCTCGACGGCTCGCGTGATTGACGAAAGTGGCGAACTGGGCCGCGCATACGGCGCCAAAACCACACCGCACATGTTCGTGATCGGCCCCGACGGAAAGGTCATTTATGCGGGCGCGATCGACGACAAGGCTTCCCTGAATCCGGCCGACGGCTTCGGCGCCACGAACTACGTGAAGCAGGCGATCGAAGAGGCAAAGGCCGGCAAGGCGGTGTCGGTGCCTCAAAGCAAGCCGTACGGCTGCAGTGTGAAGTACTAAACGGCCGGCGGTGCCACAAGAGTCCGGAGTAGCCGCCGGCAGACTCCGGCGCGAAGCAGCCAATGGAACCGGGCGGCGTGGACGCCACGCGTGTGCCACTCGGTTTCTTTCTTTGCCACCATGTAAGGTACGCGATGGCCCCCACCGCTCCACCGCTGTGTACGAATCCCTCGCCAACCAGATCCGGCTCGGCTTCCGCCGGTTCGGTGAGCCTGCACTTGTACCTGGGTCCCTGGACGCCGCCCGGAAGCCCGAACCCCGACCCGGTGGCGAACAGAGTCTGATGCATCGCCGTGCCATGAAGACGGGTCCTGACGACGCTGACCGCCCAGCTTCGGCCGGACAGAGCCGACTGTGTTGAGGATTGTTTGTGCGCTGAAACGAGGAATCTGGATGCGGGTACGTGCACGTGTGCCTGTCCCCACTCGAACACGACGCCCCGCACAAGGCGGCCTCGCCGCTCGCCGGCTTCGGCACGGCGGATCCAACTGGGGACAGTCACCAGACACGAAGTCACAGTAGATTGAAAGCGGAGTTGTTACGTCGCCTGCGCTTGCGCCCGTCCCCAATCACGAACGGGGCAGCGGATGGGGAACCCGCATGGCCTCACGGGCCCAATGAAGAGCCCAATGGGGACCGGCACCTGGGAACCACCTTCGGTCCCCTCCCTTCGGTTCGCTGCGACCCTTGCGACCAGAGAGGTGCTTGTCCCCGTGACGACCCCTGGTGGCTGACCAGAGACGACTATCGGCAAGTGCCCGGCCTACACGACGTGCCTGTCCCCAATAGCTCAATAGCTACGTCCCCCGCAGCCCCAAACGGGTGCCCCGCGGCGTCCCAGTGCCTGTCCCCAGGCCGCCCTGGCCGGTCCCCAAGGACGCACAGAACACTTTCCTCTGTTCCGCAATGCTCGTGGGAGCTTCGCGGCCGGGCCGGTCTGGACGAAGCGCCCGAGGTTTTCCACAAGAGAGGGGTCGAGGCTCTTTCCCGACGAAGAACGGCGAGATCGACGGGCGAATGGCGCAGGGGCCTTGGGGTGAACGATAGTTCCGTCCTTTCGCCGACGCCGGTATGGGCCGATCATTCCCGAACTGCGCAATCGGTTGGGCTGGACACTTGTCAGCCACCATGCGGCTGCATAGGCTTAGCACCGTGATTTCAGGCCATCCTGCTCTGCTCAGGCAGCGTGCGCGAACGTCGCCGAGGACAGAACGGTGCGAGGTCCGCGCCGTGCTCATGGCCGGCTCGGTCGAGGTTCAGGAGCCCGTGCGGCGCGCGACGACCGCCGCACTGCTCGCCGAGCGACTGGCGGGCCGCGGACTGGTGCTGAACACCTGTCAGCGCCTCGAGTGGTATGCCTTCGCGGAGCCGCAGGGGCTCGATCTGCCGGGCCGCCGCTGGTCGGGCGCCGAGGCGTTCGAGCGGCTCGCGAGAATTGCCGCCGGTCTCGAAAGCCGGCTCGTGGGCGAGCTGGAAATCCTCGGCCAGGTGCGCGACGCCTACCGTCGTTTTCGAGAACTCGGCGGCCGGGATGACCAGGCGCTCGACCGCGTTGTTCAGGAGGCGCTGGCGCTGGCCCGGCGCGCGCGCCGGGAGAGCCGCATTGACGAATCGATGACATCGCTGGCGACGCTCGCGGTCCGGCGACTCCTCCACGACGTGTCGGTGAACGAGCCCATCGCGGTGATCGGTTCGGGTTCGTTGGCGACCACGGTGGCGCGGCGGCTGGCGCGGAAGGGGGCCTGCGCCATCCGTGTGGCCGGGCGCTGCCCCGAACATGCCGTGCGGGTCGCCGCACAGTGTGGCGGCTTCGCTGGCGGCTTCGACGCGCTCGCATCACTCCTTGCGAATGTCCGCGGGATCGTCTGCGCCACGGCCGCCCCGCATCCCGTGCTGTACGCGCGACATCTTTCCGCGGCGGGCCGGCCGCTGTGGATTGTGGATCTCGGCGCTCCGCCGGACTGCGCTGAGGACGTCGCGCGGATGGAACAAGTAACGGTCATACCGCTGCGCGACATCGAGGCGATGGCTCAGCTGAGCCTCGACGAGCGCCGGCGCCGCGCCGAGATTGCCGCGCGGATCATTGCCGCGGGGGCGCGCGCATGGGCGGCCGCGTTCTGAGAGTCGCGGCGCGGCCGAGTCCGCTGTCCCGCGTCCAGGTCGCTGAGGCCCTTGCCGCGCTTCGCCCCGTTATTCCCGCCGATACCGAGTTCGAGCTGATCTATCTCGAGACGCCGGGCGACCGCGACCGCGTCACGCCGTTGGCCGATCCTTCCGTGCCCGACGATTTTTTCACGCGCGATCTCGATCAACTTTTACTTTCGCGCGGCGCGGATCTGGCGGTGCACTCGGCCAAGGACCTTCCGCGCCGCCTGCCCCCGGGACTCGAGGTGGCCGCGCTGTTGCCCGGCCTCGATCCCCGCGACGCGCTCGTCGTGCGCCCGGGTGTGGAGTGGCCCGCGCAAGTGCGCGTGGTGGGATCCAGTACGCCCCGACGCGACGCGGCGGTGCGATCGCTGCTGCCGGGCGTCGAGCTTCGGCCGATCCGCGGCAACATCGAGCAGCGGCTGGCCGCGCTCGACCGCGGCGAATACGACGCGATCGTCGTCGCCGCCTGCGCACTGATCCGGCTCGGGCTTGCCGATCGAATTCACTGCAATCTGCCCGGCAACGCGGCGCCGTTGCAAGGACACCTTGCGGTCGTCGCGCGCGAGGACGACCTCGACCTCATTCGCTCCCTCCGGACCCTCGATTTTCGTCGGCGGCTGTTCGATGAGATTCCTCCTACGCACACTCCCCCGCTGGACTGGCCGCCGGAGGCGATCCTCTTCACCGGCACCCATCCCGAACACTTTCCCCATCTCGGACCACTGGTACCGTGGCCCATGATCCGCCTTGAACCGGTCCCTTTGGACCGTCGGCTCGCCGAGTTGGACCGCCATCTCCCGTCCTGCAACGCCGTGGCATTCGCCTCGGCCTTCGCCGCCCGCACGTTCGCGCATGCGTGGGCGCACTGGTCCGGCGCGCTTCGCGCTCTCCCCCGCCTCCGCATCTATGCGGCGGGACCGGCCGCCGGCGACGCCGCCGAGCGTCTTGGATTCGCTCCCGACGCCATCGCCCACGATTTCGGCGGCATCGCGTCGCTAGTGCGCGAACTTCCCTCCCGAGGTGGCGGCTGCTTTTATCCGGCGTCGGATCGCTCGCCGGTGGATGAGCGGCGGCGTGTCATGGCGGAACGCGGCATCGAACTGCGGCCGGCCATCTTTTATCATACCCGCGATCATTACCCGGGGCCGCTGCCCAACCGCCCGTTTGCCGGCGTGATGTTCACCAGCCCGAGCACGGTCGAGGCCTGGTTGCGCTATTATCCGGCCGAGCGCGGCGCGCGGCGCCGATGGATGGCGATCGGGCCGACCACGCTGCGGGCGATGCGCGAGGCCGGCCTCGAAGGAGAAATGATCGAATGAATCGCGTTCAACTCCATCCGGGCTACGGGCACGAAATCCTGCGGGTATGGCAAGCCGACGGTGGGCCGGCCCCCAACCGGCTCGTCTGGCCGCTGTTTGTGACCGACAAACCCGCCGCGCGCGAGCCGATCGAGGCGATGCCGGGCATGTTCCGATGGGGCGTCGGCCGTCTGCACGAGGCCCTCGACAAGCCCGTCGCCGCGGGTCTCCGCGCGGTGCTGATGTTCGGCATTCCAAGCGATGGGAAAGACTCGACCGGCTCGCGGGCCGATTCCGAGCGGTCGCCGATCATTCGCGCGCTCACGGCCCTGCGCGCCGCCTATCCCGAGCTTCTGCTCATCGCTGATGTGTGTCTCTGCACCTGGACCGACCATGGCCACTGCGGCGTGCTGCGCACCGACGGCACAGTGGATAACGATGCAACAATCGCCCGCCTCGCCCGCATTGCCGCCGCGTACGCGGCGGCCGGCGCGCACGTGGTGGCGCCCTCGGACATGATGGACAACCGCGTGGCTGCGATCCGCACCGCGCTGCGCGAGGCAGGGCGGCCCACCTGCGCGATCCTGAGCTACGCCGCGAAGTTTGCGTCGGTCTTTTACGGGCCGTTCCGCGAGGCCGCGCGTTCCGCGCCGGCGTTCGGCGATCGCCGCGCCTATCAGCTTCCGCCCGCCGCTCGGCGGCTCGCTCTGCGCGCCGTCCACCGCGACGTCGAGGAAGGCGCCGACGCGGTGATGGTCAAGCCCGGCATGCCCTGCCTCGATCTTGTGCGCGAAGTGCGGGAGAGCGTCCCCGTCCCAGTCCTCACCTACCAAGTGTCAGGTGAATTCGCGATGCTGTGGCACGCCGCGGCGGCCGGCGCCTTCGAGCTGCGCGCGGCCGCGCTCGAGGCGGTTACCGCGTTCCACCGCGCCGGCGCCTCGGCCGTGGTCACCTACCTCGCACCCGCGCTGATCGAGTGGCTGAGCTCCCCGGCCGCGGCACGCGGCGAAACCGGTGTCGGCCGGCGGCCGACACGGCTGCGCCGCCTCGCGGCCCGCCGGCGGAGACAGCCATGAGCTCGCCTCTTCTGGAGCGCGCCCGGGCGGTGATCCCGGGCGGCGTCAACAGTCCGGTGCGCGCCTTCCGCGCCGTCGGCGGCACGCCGATCTTTGCGCGTCGCGCCGAGGGCGCCTATCTGCACACGAGCGACGGGCGCCGTCTCGTGGACTTCTGCATGTCGTTTGGGCCGCTGATCCTCGGTCATGCGCCGCTGGAGGTTCTGGCGGCGATGGGCGAGGCCGCCGCTCGCGGCACGAGTTTCGCGGTGACGACTGAGGCGGAAATCGAATTGGCCGAAGAGATCGTCTCGGCGATTCCTTCGGTGGATCGCGTGCGGTTGGTCAACTCCGGCACCGAGGCCTGTATGACCGCACTCCGAATCGCGCGGGCCGCCACGGGCCGCCACCGGATCCTCAAGTTCAGCGGTGGCTACCATGGTCATGTGGACGCGCTGCTCGTCCGCGCCGGCAGCGGGGTGGTCGGCCTCGCGGAGGCCTCATCCGCCGGTGTGCCGCGCGAGTGGGCGCAGCAAACGCTCGTCGCTCGGTTCAACCACATCGAGGACGTCGCCCGCCTTCTGGGCCAATATGGTCACGAAACCGCCGCTGTGATCCTCGAGCCGATCCCAGCCAACGCAGGGCTTATCCCACCCGCTCCCGGTTTTCTGCGCGCCGTGGCCGACCGCGCCGCCGCCGCCGGCGCGCTGCTCATCTGGGACGAGGTCATCACCGGCTTCCGTTTCGGTTGGGGCAGTGTTCAGACGATCGAACCCGGAAACATCCGGCCCGATCTTATCTGCCTCGGCAAAATCATCGGTGGCGGATTGCCGGTCGGTGCGGTCGGCGGGCGTGCGGCGTTCATGGATCTCCTCGCGCCCGAGGGCCCCGTCTATCAGGCGGGCACGCTGAGCGGCAATCCGGTGTCGGTCGCCGCCGGTCTGGCGACTCTGCGACGGCTCAAAGCCGAACGTCCCTGGCCTGAGCTTGAGCGGCGCACGTGCGCGTACGTGTCGGAGCTGCAGCGCCTCGCGTCGGCGGTCGGCCTCCCGCTCTCGTTCGCTGTGCGTGGCAGTCTGTTCTCGGTGATTTTCGCCGAAGCGCCGCCGGCTTGTTTCGAGGACATTCCTCCGACTCAATCGGAGCATTTCCGCCCTCTTTTTCAGGAGCTGCTCGCCGGCGGCGTGTACTTGCCGCCCTCCGCCTTTGAAGTGGCGTTTCTCTCCACCGCCCACACTGACGCGGTTCTGGAGTCCACGCTCCCCGTGTGGCGTCGCGCGTTGGAGTCGCTGGCATCGGCGCGCCATGACGGTTCCGTCGGGGGCGGATGATTGTGCCCACGCCCTCCGCCGCACGCCCAGAGACATCGTCCCGTTTTCTGCTGGCCTGCCGCCGACGGCCCACCGACCGCACGCCGGTGTGGTTCATGCGCCAGGCCGGCCGCTACATGCCCGAATACCGCCGGCTGCGCGCGCGTCATTCGATGCTCGAACTGCTGCGAGATCCTGATCTGGCCGCCGAGATCACCCTGCAACCGGTCCGCGCGTTTGAGGTGGATGCCGCGATCATTTTCTCCGACATCCTGCTTCCGCTCGACGGCCTTGGCCTCGGCCTCGACTTCGTTGAGGGCCGGGGTCCAGTGTTGGAACGGCCGATCCGCGCGCCGGCCGACGTGCGCCGCGCCGCCGAACGTCTCGACGCCGCCGTCGAGGCGTTCGCACCCACCTTCCACGCGATGCGGCGTGTTCGCGGCGTGCTGGCTGGCCGCGTGCCCCTCATCGGTTTTGCCGCAGCGCCCTTCACCCTGGCCGCGTATTCGCTGGGCGGCGGCGGATCGCTCGGCGCCGCGCCAGCTCTTCGATTCGCGCTCGAGCACCCGCGGACGTGGCGTCGATGGCTCGCCACGCTGGCCGAGATCGTTGGCCGAGCGCTCGCCGGGCAGATCCGTGCCGGCGCACAGGCCATTCAGTTGTTCGATACATTGGCCGCGGAGCTCGACGCCGAAGCCTACCGGCGCTGGGCGCTGCCGGCCGCGGCCAATGCGTTGGGGACAGCACGGCGCAGGGCGCGCGTGCCCGCCCTTCTGTTTGCCGGCCGCTCCCGCCACCTGCTGGAGGCCATGCGTGACTCGGGCGCCGATGTGATTTCCGTTGGCAGCGATATTCCGATCGACGACGCCTGGCGGCGTCTCGGCGACCGCGTCGCCGTTCAGGGCAACCTCGACCCACAGCGGCTGCTGGGACCGCGCCGCGACCTCTTTGCGGCGGCGCGCGAGGTCCTCCGGCGCGTCCACGGCCGCCCAGGTCACATTTTTAATCTCGGGCATGGTGTCCCGAAGGAGACCGACCCGGCCCGGATCCGCGATCTCGTCGCATTCGTCCATGCGCAGACGGATCGCTCGTCCGCTCGAGAGTCTTGCCGGCGCCGCCTTCGGCGCGCCGCTCAACCGCCGCCGGCGGGATAGACGATATGGAGTTCGATGTCCTTTGCCGCGAGCACTGTCGTGAGCGCCACGCGCGCCATCTCCAACGCCCCCGCCAGTCCGTCGGGGCCGCTCGGCGCGCAGAGGATGATCAGCGCGTCGCGGGTTTCGTTCCGAACCCGCGCGCGGACCGAGTCGCTGGTCGGCGAAGCGAACGGCCCCAGATCGTCCCGCAGCACGGGCAACCCGGCGATGTTCAGCGGGCCACGGCCGATCGCCTCATAGGGCTCGCCCGGGCGGCCGATGCTCCAGCGGATCCGCCCGCGCAGCGCCGCGGCGTCCACGCTACAGATCGAAAACCCAGTTCGCATCGAGAGCCAGTTGGCCATGTCCACCAAAGGATGCACAGGAAAAGGACCGGCGCCTCGGACTGCCCGCCGGCGGAGCTGTTCGGCGGCGGGGCGGTAGCGGCTCGGATCTTTTCCGCACCGCCGGTACAGCTCGCGCGTCGCCGCGATCCGGGGGTGGTCCGCAATCGAGTCGAGGGGCTCGCTCGCCACATCCGCGACCGCCGCCGCCAATTCCTCCGCGAACGCATCGAGGCTAGCCGCAGGCTCCACACGGCACCGCAGCACGCCCGTCGCCAACGTGGGGCACCGCTCCAGCAGCTCCGGCTCGATGCGAGGTGGCAGCAGGATACTCACGGAATCGTTCATGATCGCCAACCGCATCGAAGGCGCAAGCCCTTCCTCGCTCTGGGGCGCCGAGGTCGGCGAGGTCTTGCATGCTTGGGGAATCCTGTCCCACGCGAACACGGTCCCGCCCCCCCACACCCCGACCACATTGAGCCGGACGGATGGACAGCCCTCACCCCGTCCGCTACAACGATGCGCGGCGACCGGTGGGTCCGGGTCGCCGCTGCGTCGATGCAGGTCGACACCACGATATCCGCGGCCGCGCTGCGCACCGAGTGCGCGCGATTCTGGCGGGTTTCCGGCGAGAAGATCCTCGCGCTCGCCGCACGCTGGCGGCCTGAGGACGGCGCGCCGGTATTCACTGCAGGCGGCCGCTACACCGCGCGCGGTTGGACCGACTGGACCCGCGGCTTTCAGCATGGATCGGCACTGTTGCACTACGACGCCACGGGCGATGCGTGTTTCCTCGATCTTGGCCGGGATGGCACCTGGCGCGATCTGGCGTTGCACGTTGTGCATTTCGGCGTGCACGACCACGGGTTCAACTGCGTCAGCACCTACGGCCACCTCTGGCGGTTGATGAACGCGGGACGCATCGCCGAAGATCCCGGTGAACGGCGACACCTGGAGCTCGCGTTGAAGGTCTCGGGATGTGTGCAGGCGCGTCGCTGGACGGCGCTCGGCAGCGGCGATGGCTTCGTGCACTCGTTCAACGGTCCGCATTCGCTGTTCGCCGACACCATCCGTTCGATGCGTTCTCTCGCGCTCGCGCACCGGCTCGGCGCAGAACTGATCGGCGAGCAGGACCGGCGCGAGTCGCTGCTTGCGCGTCTGGCCGCGCATCTGCGCGTCACGGCCCGCTACACCGTCTTCTACGGCGAGGGACGCGACATCTACGACACGGAGCCAGGCCGCGTCGCGCACGAAAGCCTTTTCAATCCCTTGAACGGCTCGTACCGCTGTCCCGCCACGCAGCAGGGCTACTCGCCCTTCAGCACCTGGACGCGCGGCCTCGCGTGGGTGCTGCTGGGCTTCGCCGAGCAGATCGAGTTCCTCGAATCGCTGTCCGGGGCCGATCGCGCGGCGATCCTGGCGGATGAGCTCGTTGCAGTCTGCCGCCGCGCGGCGCTCGCTGTGGCCGGCTTCTATCTGCGCCACACCTCGGCGGACGGGATTCCTCCCTGGGACACCGGCGCCCCGGGCCTCGTCCGGCTTGGCGATTGGCGCGAACGCCCCGCCGACCCGTTCAATGACATCGAGCCGTTCGACAGCTCCGCGGCCGCGATCGCCGCGCAAGGCCTGCTCCGCCTCGGTCTGGCGCTGCGCCGGGCGGGCACGCCGGACGAGGGCCGCCCTCTCGAGGCCGCCGGCCTCACCGTGTTGCGGACGTTGCTCTCGCCACCGTGGCTCTCCGAGACCACCGACCACGAGGGGTTGCTGCTTCACGCGGTCTATCATCGCCCCAACGGCTGGGATTCTATTCCGCGCGGTCGCCGAATCCCCTGCGGTGAGGCGTGCATGTGGGGCGACTACCACCTGCGCGAGGCGGTTCTGCTCGCGCAGCGACTCATGGACGGCCAACCGGTCTGGACGTTCTTTGGAACCTTGGAGGACTCCCCCCCATGTTGATCGCCGACCTACGGCAACTCGAGGGCCGAAATTATCCCGCGCGCCGCCGAACGCAACACCTCGTCGGCGGGGCGTCGCCGATCCAATCCGCGAACTTCGCGATGGGCCACGTCACGCTCGAGCCGCGCGGCGGTCAGGTGCCCTGGCACAATCAGGACCAGGAGGAGGTCTACTTGATTCTCGAGGGCCGCGGCGAACTGTGCCTCGGCGACGAGCGGCGCGAGATCGAGGCGGGCCAGGCCGTCTGGATTCCGCCGCGCGTTTTCCACCAGATCACGAACACCGGCGACCGGCCGCTGCGCATGATCTACGTGTATGCGCCGGGCGGCGATGTCGCGCACTGGCGGCAAGAGCTCGACGGCACTCTGCCGCGCGCCGGCATCGAAGCGCCGCCGCTGCCGCCGGGCGCCTGCCCCCAGTGGACCTCGACGCCGCCCGCCGACCCTCCACAAGGAGGATCTTCATGAGCCGCGAACCCGACCTCGTCATTGGCGTGATCCTGAACGGCGTCACCGGCCGCATGGGCGCTCATCAGCACCTGCGCCGCTCGCTGCTCGAGATCCGTCGGCAGGGCGGCGCACCGCTGCCCAATGGGCGTCGTGCGCAGGTGCGCCTGTTGCTCGTCGGCCGCAATCCCGAGAAACTCGCCGCGCTGGCCGCCGAGGCGGGCGGTGACGTGCGCTGGACCACCGATCTCCACGCCGCGCTTTCCGACCCCGAGTACTCCGTCTATTTCGATGCCCAGACGACCGATCGCCGCGCTGCGGCTCTGCGGCAGGCGATCGCCGCGGGCAAGCATGTGTACGCCGAGAAACCCGTCGCGTTGACCTCGGCCGAGGCCCTCGACCTTTGGCGTGCGGCGCACGCGGCGGGCCTCGGCAACGGCGTTGTACAAGACAAGCTCTGGCTGCCCGGCCTGCAGAAGCTGCAGCACCTGGTCGCGAGCGGCTTTTTCGGTCGGCTGCTCTCCGTGCGCGGCGAATTCGGCTACTGGGTCTTCGACGGCCGCGACGTTCCGGCGCAGCGGCCCTCGTGGAACTACCGGCGCGAGGAGGGGGGCGGCATCATCCTCGACATGTTCGCGCATTGGCGATACGTGCTCGATCGCATCGTCTCGCCCGTGCGCGCCGTCTGCTGCGTCGGCGCGACCCACCTCGCCGAGCGCTGGGACGAACGCGGCCAGCCGTACGCCTGCACCGCCGAAGACGCGGCGTACGCGATGTTCGAGCTCGACGGCGGCGTGATCGCGACCATCAACGCCTCCTGGTGCGTCCGCGTGCGACGCGATGACCTGCTCGTAGTGCAGGCCGACGGCACCCTCGGCAGCGCCGTCGCAGGTCTGCGGCGCTGCTGGATCCAACCGGCCCCCGCCACACCCCGACCCGTCTGGAACCCCGACGTGGATCAGCCGCTCGACTTCTTTGACTCGTGGATCGAACTGCCCGATCAACGGCCGTATGACAACGCGTTCAAGGTTCAGTGGGAAGCCTTTCTCGCACACGTCGCGGTGGGTGCGCCATTTCCGTGGACTCTGCTCGAGGGGGCAAAAGGCGTGCAGCTCGCCGAGCTCGCCCACCAATCGTGGCGCGAACGCCGCTGGGTGGAGGTGCCGGACCTTGCGCCTGAGCTCTCCGACGGCCACAAAGCCCCATGAGCGCCACTCCTCTTCGTCGAGTCGCGCTGGTCACCGGCGGGCGTCGGGGCATCGGACTCGGGATCGCCACCGCCCTCGCTCGCGAAGGATTCGATCTGGCCGTCTGCGGCGTCCACGACGAGCCGGGTGAGGCGCTCGCCGCCCTCGCCGGTCGCGCGACGGACCTGCTCTACGTTCGGTGCGACGTCAGCGTCACCGCCGACCGCACCCGATTGCTCAACGCGGTGCGCGAGCGATTCGGCCGGCTCCACGTTCTCGTGAACAATGCCGGTATTGCGCCCGAGGTCCGTGCCGATCTGCTCGACACCTCCGAAGCGTCGTTCGAACGCGTGCTGAGAACCAACCTACAGGGCCCCTTCTTTCTCACACAAGCCGCCGCGCGCTGGATGCTTGAGCAGCGGCGGGCCGATCCCGCCTGGCACGGATGCATCGTCAACATCACATCGATCTCCGCCACCGCCGCCTCGGTGCGGCGGGGTGAGTACTGCATCTCGAAGGCCGGCGCCGCGATGGCCTCGAAACTGTGGGCCGCGCGGCTCGCCGCGGACGGCATCCCGGTGTACGAAGTTCGGCCCGGCATCATCCGCACCGACATGACCGCGGCCGTGCATGAGCTCTACGACCGCCGAATCGCCGAGGGGTTGGTGCCTCAGGGACGCTGGGGCGAACCGGAGGATGTCGGGCGCGCCGTCGCGATGCTGGCGCGGGGGGATCTAAACTTTTCAACCGGGGCGGTCATTTACGTGGATGGTGGGTTTTCGATCGAACGTCTCTAGCGCACTGCCGCGCGAGGGCCGCCCACAAGCGCCTCACGGCGTCCGATCGGTCGGGTATCCCCACGCCTCCGGTCCGCCACGACGGCGCCGCAACATCAGTGCAATCATCCCGCCGACCCCCATCAGCGCCGCCGCGGCGGGCTCGGGCACCAACGCAATCTGATTCGCCCCGCCGTAGTTGTACTCCACCCACATGTTCGCGGGGATGTTCAGAATCTGCGAAAACTCGCCGATCAACGAGCCGTAGCTGGCCACGACATACACCGGCGAGGTAAGCGGGTAGATGGGCGAAAACAAAAGCGTCGCCCCCGCAATGTCAAGCCCCCCGCCGACATTGAGCAGATCGCATTCCGCGCCCGACAATTCGATCTGCAGCGTGCCCTCGATCGCAACATTGCCCTCCACCGTCATCGTCCCGATCGAGCCGCCGGGGGCGAGCCCGCCGTTCGAGTGCACGGCGACATTGCCACGGATGCGACCGTCGCCGCTGAGGATCGCGCTGGCGGCGCCGCTGGGCTCCACCGTCACCAGCCCCGCCGGCCCCTTGTCCGTATGGATCCGCAGCGTGCCCTCCTGCACCACCGTTTCGCCCGTGTACCCGTGGTCGCCGGTCAGTGTGAGCCGCCCGGTTCCACGCTTGTACAGCCCGCCCGATCCGTTGGTGGCCTGGCTCATGGTGTGAGAGTCACTGCGGAACACCGCGAGGGTACCGTGGTTCAGAATCGCGCCCGTCCATGTGCCCGCCGCGCCTCCCCTGCCGAGCTGCACGGTTCCCTCGTCAATCTGCAAGGTGGCCGAATGATTCGTCTGGTCCGAGACCAGAATCAACTGCTCCTGCCCCGTCTTGATCACCGTTCCCGACCCGGTGATTTGTCCGCTAAAGGTACCGCCGCGCACGTGGAGTGCGGCGGACGCCTCGATGGCCACCTCGCCGCCCATCGCCCCACCGCCGCTCAGGACCCCAATGCGCGCGAGCTCCTGGATCTGAAGCACGGTCTGCGGAGCATTCGCGATCGTGACACTCCCCCAGCTGGGCAGCGCCGACGCCTTGGCCGCGACCAGTGTTCCACCGCTGATCGACGTGCCGCCGGTGTACGTGTTGGTCCCCGACAGCGTGAGCGTGGCCAAGCCGCTCTTCACCACGCCGCCCGCACCGGAACTCTCTCCCCCGTAGCTTCCGCCACCCACAGTCAGCTGGCCGGCACCGAGGGTAATGTGACCGCCGCTCGACCCTCCACCGTTCAGCGTGCCGATCGTGGCCGCGTACCCATTGAGATCGAGCGCCGCACCGAGCGCGTCGGCCAGCGAGACGACCCCGCCGGCCGGCAGCGCACTGGCCGCTCCCACTCGGAGCATTCCGCCGATGATCATCGTGCCTCCGCCGTATGAGTTGTCGCCGTACAACGTCAACGTACCACTGCCGCTCTTGATCAACCCTCCCACACCGGACACCGCTCCGGTGTAGCTTCCGCTCTGTACGGTCAACGAGCCATCTCCCAGCGAGATGTTGCCGCCCTGCGCCCCTCCGCCATTCAGCGCACCGACCGTTGGAGAATAACCGTGGAGGTCCAGCGCCGCGCCCGCGGTATTGGCGAGCGTCACCATCCCGCCGTTGGACAACGCCGCGCTCGAACCGAGCTCCAGCGTACCACCCCCAATGAATGTGCCGCCCCCATAGGTGTTGTTGCCCCCGAGCGTCAACGTGCCGCTGCCCGACTTGGTCAGACTCCCCGAGCCGGAGATCGGCCCATTGAATGAACCGCTCTGGACGGTCAGGGAACCACTGCCCAGCGTGATCCCCGCGCCGTCGGCCCCGCCCGAAAGCGCGCCGATCGTTGCGGAGTCGCCGTTCAGGTCGAGCCACGCCGCCGCGATCGGAGCCACGGACGCCGTCGCACCCACGGGCAGAGCGTTGTTCGCCCCCAGGCGCAGCGTGCCCCCCAGGCGCAGCGTGCCCGAGCCGACCGTCAGGGGAGCGGTGAATGTGTTCGGGCCGCTCAACACCACCGTCCCCGATCCGGTCGCGGTCAGGTTGCCGACGCCCGAAATCGGCCCCGAAAAGGTCACGGTACCACCCGCCGACCACAACCTCGTGGAGCGTTGGACCGTGATCGAGCCGGAGAACGTCGAGCTGCCGCTCGTGTGGTTCGCGCCAAGCACGGCGCTGCCGCCGAAGTTTTGCACGACGATATTCTTCGTCACCATCACGTCGTTCGCGTCGGTCAGAAGCGCCATCCGCGCGTTGGCCGCGGTGCCCGTGTCGCCCAGCGTGACGGCCCCGCTGCTTGCGCCAAGGCCGGCGCTGTGCGCGACCAGCAACGTGCCTTGGCGCACAACGAAGGCGTCGGTCACAAAGCTTTGTGTGTTCAGCCGGACCGCGCCCGAATCCGGCCCGGCCGGTGAAAAACTGCTGATAATCGGCGCGTACGAGCCGCTGACCCCCCCGGCCAGCAGCAGTCGCGCGCCGCTGTCAGTCGCGATCACCTGGCGGCAGTTCAGGAACACCAGCGCGGGATTCAGCGTGATGGTGCCGGCTCCGCTCTGCGCGCGCGCCTCGATCGCCAAGGATTCGTACTATTGGATCGAGTTGAACCGCAGCGGATCGGTTCCATATACGGTCCAGCCGGCGTGGTTGAACCGCAACTGGCCGAGGCCCTCCGTCATGTTCGCATTCTGGATCGGCATGCCGTTTGTCGAGGGGTGGTTGAAGATCGCCCGCTCGTCGGGGTCATCCGGCATCTAGGACGACTCGCCCTTCCAGTTTGCAGTCGAATTCCAATTGCCGTTGCCCTGCGCGGCCGGCCTCACCCATACGAAATCCCCTTGACTGAGAGCCGTGCCGACCGAGATGAGAAGGAGGATCAGCTCCCCAGGCATCAGCTTCATGACGTCACCTCCATCGCGATGGGGCGTCCGCTCGGGTCGGAATCCCAAGTTGACCTCAATATGCCCGGCCCGCTCCGAGTCCGAGCCTGGACGTCCGCCGAGCAGTTGTCAAGACCCGGATTGACCGCGATGGATCGGCGGAGACCAAGTTCGGCCGGCTTCCCGCACGACGGGGGGACGACGGCCCCTGATCGGCGTTCCTACCGTCCGATCCAGGCGTGAATGGTCGCGATGCTGCCGTGATAGAAAAACGCCCCCCACCCCACCGTCATCACGGTCAGCCCGTACAACGCATGTTCCAGCGCCGAAGCCCACGCGGAACGGCTGTCGCGATAGGTCCTCGCAAATAGCCATCCGCCGGCGAAGCTCAGCAGCGGAGCCCACAGATTCAGAAACACGATGTGCATGAGACCGAACACGAACGCCGCCGCCACCTCCGCCGCCCATTCGGAGGCGAACAGCACTCCATACCTGTGCAGAAAGAACACCCGATAGACCAGCGTCTGCGGTACCACGGAAAGCCATGGGTACACAACCACCACAAGGGCCCAGACCAGCGGCCTCTCGCGCGGCAGCCGCCACAGCAGCCGCGGATAGAGCCGCGCGATGGCAACGGTCAGGCCGATGGTCACCAGCCCCCATCGCAGCAGACGGCACCGCCACCGACCGTCGGCGCACCGTCGCCACGACAACACTGATCGGTCGAAGGTCGGGTCGCGCCACAGCCCTCCAGCGATCACGGCGGCCCCGAGCCAAAGCCATGGCAGCACCGCCTTACCCGGCCGCGTCAGCGCCAGCGCCAGCGGCGGCACGATCATGACCCCCGCGGCCTCGAGCCACCGCCACCATCTCTGCGCCCGGCTCAACGGTTGAGGAGTCATGTGCGTCACGTCGGTCCACTCAGACAACGTGTCCTCGCCGACACCCTGTTTGGCCCGTGCTCGCACAGCGACGTCCCCCCCATGGCCGGCCGGTGTACGAGGAGCCCCGCGATCCCGCAGCCTCGGCCATCACCGGCGGCTCGGTGGGTCTCGGCGACTCGGGTCGCTCCGAATCTTCGATCGCGTCACGCCTCGGTTCACTCCACGCGCCGCTCGCCGTCCGCACAGGCCAAATCCGCGCTCAGCGCGTATGCGATGCGCTTCGCGTCAAATACTCGACCAACCGTGCGACATAGCCGTTCGCCCGATTGGGCGCCTTCGGATCACGCAGCGGAAGCGCCGCGATGCGAGCGCGTAACGGCTCCACCACGGCGGCGCCACATGCGTCGAGCGCATTCAGCGCCTCGATC
The DNA here is from genome assembly GCA_938010045.1 of uncultured bacterium. Taxonomy (GTDB): domain Bacteria; phylum Verrucomicrobiota; class Kiritimatiellia; order PWTM01; family PWTM01; genus CAACVY01. The sequence goes on along the minus strand of CALLFZ010000024.1, from coordinate 2,306 downwards.
GCCGTATAGGCGCCGGCCGTCTCTGGCGATACGAGGTCCATGATCGCCGCAACCGCCGGAACGCGGTCCGGCGCGCCGCTGAAGCGCACGAGCGCCTCGGCCGCCGCGATACGCACGCTGGGTGACTCGTCGGCAAGCAAACGGCGCAACGCGTCGCCGGCCGCCGCAACCGCGCCTGAACCGCGAATGCACAGGCCGACCGCCGCCCAATACCGCACGCCGCTATCGCGATCGCCGAGCAGATCCACCAGGCGCGGCACCACCGCCTCATCGCGTCCCGCCGCCAGTTCAGCGGCCTCAACGATGCGCTCGAGCGGATACAGGTCGGGGCGGCGCGCAAAGTCCCCGATCGGGAGACCGGCCGCCGCCGCCCGCCGGTGGACCTCCGCCTCGGGGAGAAATCCGGTGTCGCGGATCTCGAGTACATGACGGCGCAGCGCAGTGCGCATCATCTCCAGCACCGGGCGGTGATCGGGCGACTCGGCAAGGTTCACAGTCTCATGCGGATCGGCGTCGAGATCGTAGAGTTCCTCGCAGGGTTTCGGTTCCCAGAACTGGCGCTGCGCGCGCGAGTCGAGACGGCCGGCGTCGTACAGTTCCTTCCAGATCCTCGTCGTCGGTGTCTGGAACATGTACTCGATGTATTGGCCATAGATTCGATGCGGCAGGTACTGCCGCAAGTATACATAGCGCGCGTTGCGGACCGACCGAACCAGGTCGATGCGCTCGTCCATCCGACCACGAAGCCCGTACAGGAACGCTGGGGGCTCCGCGGCATACGGTCCCAGGACGGCGCGGCCCTGCATCCACTCCGGCGGGCGGAGTCCGGCAAGGCTGAGCACCGTCGGGGCGAGATCTACGAACGAGACCAGCCGCTCCACCTCGCCGCCCGCGCGATCCTGGGAGGGGATCAGCGCGCGAAACTTCTCGGGAACGAACACCACCAGCCCGACGCGAAGACCACTGTCGTAGGGCCACCGCTTGCACCGCGGCAGGCCAGGGCCGTGGTCGCCGTACACCATCACGATCGTGTCCTCGGCCAGCCCTTCGGCCTCAAGCCGGCGCAGATGTTCGCCCACCTTCGCATCGAAATCGGTGATGTTGTCGTAGTACTGCGCCCAGTCCTGCCGGACCTCGGGTGTGTTCGGGTGGTACGGCGGCACCGGCGCGCGCTCCACGTCATGGCGCCACGTGTGCGGACGCCGCCGCACCGCGCTTTCGTGGGTCATCGTGTAGTTAAAGACCGCGAAAAAGGGCTGGCCCTCCGCGCGGTGGCGGTAATCCGCCCGCGAAGACGAATCGTCCCAGACCTGGCCCGATGCGGAGATGTTGTAGTCCTCTTTGCTGTTGTTGCAGCAGTAGTAGCCCGCCTCGCGCAACAACTGGGGATACATGCGCAGCCACGGCGGCGGTGCGACCTCGCTGCGCATGTGCTCGGCACCCAGCGAGGTGGGATACATCCCCGCGATGATCGCCGTGCGGGCCGGCGCGCAGACCGGTGCGGTGGACCACACGGCGCGGTACCGCAGCCCCCGCGCGGCCAGCGCATCGATGTTGGGTGTGGTCGCATACGCATCCCCGTAGCACCCCCAGTGCGGGCCGATGTCCTCCGCCGTAATCCAGAGCACATTCGGCCGCGGCAGTTGCGCGGCCCCGGCCAGCCCTGCGAAGACGAGTCCCACCGCCATGTTCATGCTGTTCTCTCCTTGGCGCTACAGTGGCCGGCAAAACATCTTGATCGCTAGCATATCACGGGCGCTGATTCTCGAACACCGCTCCCCGTCTTGGGAGAGCCGATTGCGCTGTGGAAAATGATCGGCACATACAGGCGCCGGCGAAGGGAGGCGAACGTCATTGACCCCCACGCCCCCCCATCTGCCCGTTTTTCTCACCGATTCCCCAACACAGGAATTTTTCGCACCTTCCAGCCTGGACGCGAGTATAGGGTTGCGGGAGATCAGCCCGCATGAACTTCGACTACACCCCCTCGCTCGTCGGTTGGGATCACCACGACAACTCGTCTTCGCCGGAGTAGCTCCGGCGCTCTGCTGTAGCTCCGGCGCTCTGCCGCCGGAGCTTTCTCCCTCATATCTTCCGCCGGAGGACCGGCGGAACTACAGCGGCCGTTGGATCCCGCGTGTGCCTGTCCCCATCAGCGGCGGCTATGGGCTGGCGTGTGCCTGTCCCCACCAGCCCCCAGCGTGCGACGTGCCTGTCCCCAGCAAGTCGACGAAGAGTCGACGAAGGGCCGGAGCCGACGAGGGGACGAAGTGCCGGGACGAAGTGCCTGTCCCCACCAACCCCGT
>CALLFZ010000023.1 GCA_938010045.1 uncultured bacterium | reverse complement strand
CGGGAATGTATGGGAGTGGTGCGAGGATACATACGACGGAAGTACAAGTGCGGATGCGTCCCGGGCGCTGCGGGGGGGCTCCTGGGGCAGCTCTGGTCCCAGGGTTCTGCTCTCGTCGTCTCGCAGCAACGCTCATCCCGGTTTTCGCAGCGGCATCAGCGGGTTCCGGGTGGTGTTGTCGGCATCGTCTCCGTAGGCTGTGGAGTGTTTACCCTTTGCACTTTTACCCTTTTACACTTTGTTTTTTGTGGTGGCATATGGGGTCGCATCTAAATGTGGCATATGGGGTCGCATCTAAATATATGAGTATTGCGGTTTGGGGACAAAAAGAGGGTCAGCGGGATCACGTCTCCAGATTCAAGAATTAGCGGGGGTGACGCTGGAGCGCAGGCGCCGGTGTGGTGCGGAAGATATAGGGAGAAATCTCCGGCGACAGAGCGCCGGAGCTACAGTGGAGCGCCGGAGCTACAGCAGAACGCCGGGCCTGCTGCAACGCGGGGGAGGATGGGGACAGGCACACGCGCGACACGCGCGAGGTTCGGTGCGGAATCTGGGGACAGCGGATGGGAAGCCCACTCTTTGCCAACGCTTTGATGTACCGCTCGCCCCCAACCGCCCAATCGGCTCGCCGTCGCTCCACACGCCACGCGACGGCGCTCGCGGCGTCCGGATCAGCCCAGCGGACGCGCGACGTTTTGCTCCACCGCTCGTGCGAACCGCGCACGTCGGACACGACCGGACACACCGTCGGCTCCATCGAGGCCTTGAAGGCACGTCTCCCACCATGATGGGTTCCTGGCCGCCGACGCCGTGTCTGCACCAGTTTTGCCTGTGACACTGCCGATCTCGCGGTCAGATCGTCCGACCAATAGTGCCAATCGAGGAGCCCAAGCCCAGGCGGTTTCACACCGCCATCGGTATCGCACTTTCGATGGAGCTTCCAGAAATCGAGACCACGCGACATCCTCCCCACTGGACGGCGATGCTCTCACTCGCCCTTCGTCGCAACGGCACTGCCTTGGGCGGGGCCCCCGTGCGACCCGGCCAACTTCGCATGATCCTTTGAAAAAAAGCAAGTTGTGAGCGCAACACATTCATCAGCAGAACGTTTTCAATCTTCGCCGCATTTTTTCTTCGGAATCTGTACGTTTTCTCGTCGTCTGCACCACATATTGAGTTCTCACGGTTGACATACCCCCAGATGTGGTCTTTCATTCCATCGTGCGCGCGTCTTGCCGCGAAGCGGCTCGCGCGTTGGACGGCATGGCGCGGATGGGTATCGGTGGAGGAAACGCGGGTGAGCGAGCAGCTCTTTGATGGTTTCAGAAAACGCGATGGGACGGTTGTCGCGTTCCGCCGCGAGAAGATCGAGCGCGCGGTGCGGCTGGCTGCGGAGTCGGTGGCGCGTCGCGAAGGTCTCACGTTCTCGGAAGATCTCCAGCGGCGGATCGCCGATCGTGTGATCGAGCAGCTCAACGATCCGCGCAGCGAATACTACGTGTTCCCCGATGCGCAGGGGCGGCGCATCCCCGAGATCGAGGACGTGCAAGACCTCGTCGAGATCACGCTGAGCGAGCAGGGCTGCGCGTCGATCGTCACCGCCTACAAGCGATATCGAAAGCAGCGCGATCTGGCGCGGCGCCGCATCCGCGTGCGCGACGCGGTGGTCACCGGCATTCAAGATGTCACCGACGCGAGCCTGCTGCTGGTGCAGTCGTCGAGCGATGCGGTCGTCACCCCGTGGGACCGTCGCCGGATCGTGCAGCAGCTCGTGAACCGCGTCGGCCTCTCGATCGAGGTCGCCGCGTCGGTCGCGAAGACGGTCGAGAACCAGGTGATCGCCAGTGGGCTTGATCACGTCACCACCGCACTGATCCGAGACCTTGTCAATAACGAGCTGGCCGCGCGCGGGCTGCCTGCCCAGCTCCGCGATCTTTCGGTGTACGGGGTACCCCGCGACTATGTCGAGCAGCTCATGTTCACGAAGTCGGTCGAGAACTCGAACATCGTGAACAACAATCCCGAAGCCGTGAACCTCGGCATCGCGGAGCTCGTGCTGAAGCAGTGGGCGCTGGACACGATCTTCTCGCCGGAGGTCCGGCGCGCGCACCACACCGGCGCGATCCACCTGCACGACCTCGGCTACCCGCACCGCGTGTACTGCTCGTCGCACTCGGTGGAGTACGTGAAAAAGTACGGGCTGCGCGGGCTCGTGAACTTGAACAATGAGTCGAAACCCGCGCGGTCGGCCTCGGTGCTCACGGGGCATCTGAACACGTTTCTCGCGTCGATGCAGGCGAACTACGCGGGCGCGCTCGGTCTCGGCTATATCAACATCTTCTACGCACCGTTCCTCGTCGGCCTGAGCGGCCGCCAGCTCCACCAGGTCGCGCAGGAGCTGATTTTCAACGGTGCGCAGAACGCGTTCTCGCGTGGCGGCCAGACGCTCTTCCTCGATTTCAACGTTCACTCGGGCGTGCCGTCATACCTCGCCGACGTGCCGGCGATCGGTCCGGGGGGCCGCTACCAACTGCGTCGCGCCGACGGCACGATCGAGCCGCTTGAGGAGGATACCATCCACGAACCCAACCGCCCCTGGCCTCGCATGGAGCTCTATGTGCGCGAGCCCGACGGCACCCGCCGCTGCGTGCTGCGCGAGTCGGTCGAGCGCGACGGATCTGTCCGTTACGATGAGCACGTCGAGGCTGACCTCGCCGCACGCGGCGAACGGGTGGTCCGCTACGGCGACTACCGCCGCGAGGCGATGGCCTTCGCGCGCGCGCTGCTCGATGTCTGGGCCGAGGGCGACCGCAACGGCCGGGTCTTTGAGTTCCCAAAGTGCGATGTTCACGTCAGCGAGGAAACCTTCGAGGACCCCGCACAGCTGGAGATCTTCCACCGCGCGTGCGAGCTCGCCAGCCGCAACGGCTCGACTTACTTCGTTTTCGACCGCGACCAGGTGACCCTCGCCGCCTGCTGCCGGCTTCGCACGACGATCAACGACGTGTACCTGTTGCGTCACCCCGAAAGTCTGCGGTTCTGCGGGTTCCAGAACGTCACGATCAACCTGCCCCAGGCCGCCTACCGCGCCGCCCGCGCGGGCCGTCGCACGCTGGAGGGGTTCATGGAGGAAGTGGATGCGACGATGGATCTCGCCGTCGCGGCCCATCTGCAGAAGCGCGCGAAGATCGCCGAAATGATGAGCGGTCCCGGCCACCCGCTCTGGCAGATCGGCCAGCCCGCCTGCGACGGCCGACCCTACGTCGAGCTCGACAAGTGCACCTACATCATCGGCCTGATCGGCCTTAACGACGCGATCCAGTTCCTCACCGGCCGCCAGTTCCACGAGAGCAACGAGGCGCTCCGCATGGGCCTGCGCGTGGTCGCCCACATGCATCTGCGCGCAAAGCGTCTCAGCCGAAAACACGGACTGAAGCTCACGCTGGAGGAATCGCCCGCCGAAAGCGCCGCGCGACGGCTCGCAAAGAGCGACCTGATCTACTACCGCCCCGAGGCCGAAGCGATCGTGAAAGGTGGCGCGGATGCCGCTTATTACACCAACTCGATCCATCTGGCCGCGGACGCGCCGACGCCGCTCGTCGAGCGGATCCGCATGCAGTCAATGTTCCACCCCATGATCGAGTCGGGCGCGATCATCCACGCGTTTGTCGGCGAGCAACGCCCCTCGCCGGGCGCGATCGCGCAGCTCGTGCGCGAGACCTTCTACCGCACGCAGTGCGCTCAGCTCACCGTCTCGCCCGAGTTTACCTACTGCAACCGCTGCGGCCACTCGATGCGCGGTCTGCGCGAGGCCTGCGCTGAGTGTGGTTCGGCCGACGTCGAGCAGGAGACCCGCGTCGTGGGCTACTTCAGCAAGGTCCGCAACTGGAACAAGTCGAAACGGCTCGGCGAGCTGCCCGCGCGTCACCGCGGCGACTACTCGATTCAACCGCGGGCGGCCGCGGCGCTGGGCTCCGCACCGGGGGAGGGATGAGGACATGGATGCGACCCTCGAAGCCGTGGTGTTTGGGAAAACTGGCTGCGACAAGTGCAAGGCGCTGCTGCGCCGCGCCCACGAGCTGGCGCAACAGCCTGAATGGGCGGACGTGCGCGTGTGCTACGTCGACGTGGACACCGAAGAGGGCCTCGTGGAGTTTTGTCGGATGGAGTGCCTGAACCCCCAGCGCCTGCCGGCGCTCGTCCTCGGGCGCTTCGAAGCCGATGGCCAGTTCCATCCGATCCCCGCCCCGCCCTCCGCGGTGCCCGACCCAGTGCTCGGCGCCTGCCGGCTCTATCACATTGTTGGTCTTCAGACCGACTATTCGCCCCGCGGCCGCGGTGTGATCACGCCCGCGATGATCGCCGCCGTGTTCGAACAGGGTCGCGCCGCGCAGCGCACCGCGGCTTCCACATGAGCACCCTGCCCCTGGCCGCACCAGCCGCCGTGGGCGTCGCCGCGTGGATGCCGTCGCCCTCGCTCGTGGACTGGCCCGGCCGGATGGCCGGTGTGCTGCTCGTACCGCGTTGCAACCTGCGTTGCCCGTTCTGCCACAACCGGCCGCTGCTCGCGATGCCCACGGAACCGATGCCGGAGGCCGCGTTGCGCGAATGCCTGAGGCGATACCGCGCGCTTTGGGTCGACGCGGTCGTGCTGAGTGGCGGCGAGCCCACCCTTGCGGAGAACCTCGCGGAGATCGTCGCTCTGCTCCGCCGCGAAGGCTTCCACGTGAAGCTCGACACCAACGGGACGTGGCCCGACCGCCTTGCGGAGGTGATCGGCTCGCTTGATTACGTCGCGATGGATCTCAAGTGCGCGCCCTCGAGCTACGCCACGCGTCTCGGCTGGACGGCGGTGGATCGCGTGCTCGAATCGGCCGCGCTGATCCGACACCGCGCGGCCGACTATGAGTTTCGCACCACGATCGTCAGCGCCTGGCACGACGACGCCGAACTCGATGCGATCGCGGAGTGGGTCCGCGGTGCGCGGCGCTGGGTGCTACAGCCGTTCGAGCCGCGCGACAGCGTCATGGATCCGGCGCTTCGCGCCGCGCCGAGGACCTCCGTGGCGCGTCTGCGCGAACTGCGCGACCGCTATCGCGGCCTCGTCGGCGACCTCGAAATCCGCGGCGAATGATGTGGCGTGCCCGCCGGCGGCCGCCACCATCCCGTTGACCATGAGAACATTGATCGAGGTCGCATCTACATGTTGATTTGAGATGTCGGGACGTACGCCCTGGCGGGGCGTCGCGAGGGGGCGGTGCAAAATGAAGTGGCCGGCGAAGCGCAGCACCGTGGTTTGGTCGCCCGCGAATTGGCACACTTGGGCAGCGGCTGCCGTCACTCCGGCTTTGGCTCGCGGAGGACGGACGCATCTGACTTTCGACGTGAAGGTTGCGAATTCCAAGCCGCCGGCTGGTCCGGTCGGCAGGCGAAGCCGAAATGAACCCTGGCCCACAAGGAATCCGGCAATGCGTTCGTCGCCTGCGGTGTTCGTTCGCTATGAGCCGCCAACCCATGGGGTTCGTGCTGCGGCCCCTTGTCGTTCCCCTCGGCCACTCCGCCATTGCCGCGCCGGTTCGCGCTGTGATAAGTTTTCCTTCGAGCACATCCGAGCCTGTGGGAGAATCCAATTATGGAGCGGTTGTTCGGTACCGACGGAATCCGGGGACGGGCGAACTTTCATCCCATCACCCCGGAGGTCGCTCTCCAGGTCGGCAAGGCCATCGCCCACGTGTTCGGCGCGTCGGGTCACGGCAGCCGGCGCGCGGTGCTCGGCAAGGACACGCGGCTCTCCGGCTATATGCTCGAAACGGCACTCACCAGCGGACTTGTGTCGATGGGGATGGACGTGTTTCTGGTGGGCGTGTTGCCCACCCCCGCGGTCGCGCATTTGACTCGCTCCATGGCCGCAACGGTCGGCATCATGCTGACCGCCTCGCACAATCCCTTCGACGACAATGGTATCAAGATCTTCGACGGCGAAGGGTTCAAGCTTTCCGACGAGCTCGAGCTGCAGATTGAACGTCACGTGCTGGACGGCGATCTCACGGCCGAGCACATCCGAAGCGACACGATGGGCAAGGCCTACCGCATCGAGGACGCGCGCGGGCGCTATATCGAATTCGCGAAGGGTACGGTGGGCCACCAGAACCTCTCGGGTCTGCACGTCGTGCTCGACTGCAGCAACGGCGCGGCCTATCGCATTGGCCCGTGGATTTTCGAGGAGCTCGGCGCCCGAGTGACCAAGGCCTACGCCTCGCCGGACGGCTACAACATCAACAACGGCTGCGGCGCGCTGCATCCGGAAACCGTCGGCCAGCTTGTGCGCCAGTACCACGCGGATGTCGGTGTCGCGCTGGATGGCGACGCCGACCGCGTGATCTTCACAGACAGCACCGGCGCGGTGGTCGACGGTGACCGCATTCTCGCAATGTGTGCGCTGGACTTCCACGCGCGCGGCCGGCTTGCGCACAACACGCTCGTCGTCACGACGATGAGCAACCTTGGCCTCCACGCGGCGATGGCACAACACGGCATTCGCATGGTGACGACCGACGTCGGCGACCGGCAGGTGATCGAGGCGATGCGCGCGGCCGGCTACAACCTCGGCGGCGAGAAGTCGGGCCACGTGATCTTCATGGACTACGCGACCACTGGAGATGGCATCATCACAGCGCTGCAAGTGCTGCGGCTGATGAAAACCACCGGCCGAACGCTCCGCGAACTGGCCGATTGCATGACCGAGTACCCGCAGAAGCTCGTGAGCCTCGCGGTGCGCGCGCGGCCGCCGCTGGAGACCGTGCCGGGGCTGCCCGCGCTGCTCGACGAGGCGCGCCGCGTGTTTGGCGACGATGGCCGCGTGGTGGTCCGCTACTCCGGCACCGAGCCGAAGGTGCGCGTGCTCGTCGAGGGCCGGTCGGACGCGATCGTGCAAGAGTGGTGCGGCCGCATCGCCGAGCTGCTGAAGCGGGAAATCGGCGCCTGAGGACACGAAAGGAGCCGCTCTCATGTGCGGAATCGTTGGATATACGGGTCCGCGCGCCGCGCCCGAGACGTTGATTGGCAACCTGCGGCGGCTCGAGTATCGCGGCTACGACTCGGCCGGCATCGCCGTCGTCGTGGACGGATCGCTGCAGTCGCTGAAGCTGCCCGGCAAGGTGCAGACCCTTGCCGACCGCGTCGCCGTGGAATGGACCGGCACGCCGGCCGAGGGCTCGCGCTGTGGCATCGCCCACACGCGTTGGGCCACGCACGGCCCCCCCACGGAGGCCAACGCGCATCCGCACTTCGATGCCTCCGGCCGCCTTGCCCTCGTCCACAACGGCATCATCGACAACTACGCCGATCTCCGCCGCCAGCTCGAGGCCCGCGGGCACGTGTTCCGCTCCGACACCGACACCGAGGTCCTCGCCCATCTGCTTGGCAGCCTCGGCTTCGCGGACGACCCGATCGGCGCGCTCTGCGCCGCGCTCCGACAGGTTGAGGGCACACTCGGCATCGCGATCGTCCATGCCGATCGCCCCGGCCGCATCTGGGTGGCGCGGCGCGGCAGCCCGATCGTGATCGGGGTCGGCGAGGCCGAAACGCTCGTGGCCAGCGATGCCGCTGCGATCGTCGCGCACACGAACCGCGTGATCTATCTCGACGACGACGACATCGCGGAACTCTCTGCCGGCTCGATCGAGGTGCGGACGGCGCACAACACGCCCGTGTCGCGCACGGTCTCGCAGGTGGACTGGGACGTGCGCGCGGCCGAAAAGGGCGGCTTCGAGCACTTTATGCTTAAGGAGATCTTCGAGCAGCCCGAGTCGCTCGAGAACTCGATGCGCGGGCGGCTCGATCCCGCCGCCGGCACTGCGAAGCTTGGCGGCCTTGCGATGACGCCGCGCGAAATCGCCGACGTGCGCCGCGTCGTGCTGGTCGCCTGCGGCACCTCGCTCCACGCGGGCATGGTGGGGCGGCTCTATTTCGAGGACCTCGCTGACCTGCCGGCCGCGGTCGAGCAGGCCGCGGAGTTCCGCTACCGCAACCCGATCCTCTCACCGCGCGACCTCGTCGTTGCCATCAGCCAGTCCGGCGAAACCGCCGACACGCTCGCGGCGGTCCGCGAAGCGCGGCAGAAAGGCGCGGCGCTCTGTGGCATCTGCAACGTCGTCGGCTCGACGATTGCCCGCGAGACCGGCCGCGGCGTCTATCTGCACGCAGGCCCCGAGATTGGCGTCGCCTCGACCAAGGCCTTCACCTCGCAGGTCGCGGTGCTGCTGATGATGGCGCTGAAGTTCGGCCGCTGCCGGCGACTTTCGCGCGAGGCGGGCACCGAGATCATTGAGCAGGTGCACGCGCTGCCCGGCCTCGTGCGGCGCGTGCTTGAGCTGAACGAACGCGTCGCGCGCGCCGCCGCTTCGCTGGCAGACGCCCGCGACGCCTTCTACATTGGCCGCGGCCTGCTCTACCCCGTCGCGCTCGAAGGCGCGCTAAAGCTGAAGGAGATCAGCTACCTCCACGCCGAGGGCTACCATGCGGCCGAGCTGAAACACGGCCCGATCGCGCTGCTTGATCCCTCGGTGCCCGTCGTCGCGCTCGCCCTGGACGTTCCCGGCCGCGACAAGATGATCGGCAACATCCAGGAATGCCGCGCGCGCGGCGCGCCGGTCATCGCGGTGGTCACCGAGGGGGAGACAACGATCGGCGGAATCGCCCAGGAGACGATCGAGCTGCCACGCTGCGCGCCGCTGGTGTCGCCGGTCGTCGCGGCCGTCGCGATGCAACTGCTCGCCTACCACGTTGCTCGGTTGCGCGGTTGCGAAATTGACCAACCCCGCAACCTCGCAAAGAGCGTGACCGTGGAATAGGCTCAGCGCGCCGCGCGAACCGTCCACGAACCTTCTCGCCCGCTCGCGATGCGCTGTGCGTCCAAGCCTTGGACGAGAGGGGCTCGCCCGTATCCAAACCTGGAAGGGTGCCGGCCGGCCAGGGCCGGCGCGACGATAGCGCACGGGGCAGCGTTCATGGGCCCCGCCCAGCCGGGTGAGCGGGTTGGCCGCCGTGCAACGTCGCCGGTGTGGAAAACCTTCTCCAATGAAGGTAGATTGCTCCATGATTTTGCTTCGTGCAGCACGTCCCCGTGGCGGCCGACTGGGCGCCGTCCTGGCTGTACTCGCTGGCGGCGCGGGGGCCGTTGAACATCTCGAATTTGAAACGCTGCGCACCGAGGGGCCGTTTGAGCTACGCCGCTACAACGCCCACGTGTTCGCGGAGGTCGAGGTCCACGGCGATCCGGAGGAGGCCGGCAACCGCGCGTTCCGGCCGCTGTACCGGTTCATCACGGGCCACAATGAGCGGCAGGCGCAAATCCCAATGACCGCACCGGTCGTGCAGGCGCCGGGTTCGGCCGGCGTGTGGCGCGTCGCGTTCGTAATGCCCGCGGGTAGCGCGCTCGACCGCCTGCCTGCGCCGTCCGACGATCGAGTCCGTCTGCGCGTCGCCGCCGGCGGCCTGGTCGCGGCGATTCGGTATTCTGGGACGTGGAGCCGCGAACGGTTCGAGTCGCATCGCCGACGGCTTGAGGAATGGATCGCGGCCCACGGCTGGACTGCGGCCGCCCCGCCGCTCTGGGCGCGCTACGACCCTCCGTTCATGCCGTGGTTCCTTCGCCGAAACGAGGTGTGGATTCCGATCGCAGCGCCGATGCGCGAGGCGGCTCGCTGACCAACGTAGCCGCCACACCGGCCCGATCGGCTGCGCCGCCCGGCTTGTGCGCCGAGCGTTCGGCGACTAGGGTGCCAAGGGTGTCTTGGCCGCCGGATTCATGAATGTCCGACACAATCTCGGCTGCGGTCGGCTCGTCGCGCTCGCCCTGGTGGTCGCCAGCGGCGCGCGGGCCGATGTCCGCGCCGGCGCGGCGGTGGTGGATATCACACCCACCTCGCTGCCGGTGATCGTCAACGGTGCCGTTCTGAGCCGCACCGCGAACCGCGTGAAGACCCCGCTCAGCGCGCGCGTGCTCGCCGTGGCCGATACCGCGAGCACGGCGGTGATCATGATTGTGGACTCGTGCCTGCTGGATCGGCCGCTGCTCGACGAGGTCAAGCGGCGGGCCTCAGAGCGCACGGGCATTCCCGCCTCGAACATGCTGATCGCGGCCACGCACACGCATTCCGCACCGTCGGCCACCGGCGCGCTCGGCACGGATCCCGATTCGACCTACGTCCCGTTTCTCCGCGACCGTCTCGTCGAGGCCGTCGCGGCGCCGCTGCCGCGGTTGGAGCCGGTGGTGATCGGCTTCGCGCGGGCGTCCGCGCCGCAGTTCACCGCACTCCGCCGGTGGTTTCTTCGGCCCGATCTGGTGCAATGCGATCCGTTCGGGAATCCGACAGTTCGAGCGAACATGCACGCCCCGCAGGCGGGCCTCGCGCAGGTCACCGGCGAAACCGGGCCGGAGGATCCCGCGCTTGAGCTCATCTCGTTCCGCTCGCGCGACGGCCGCCCCGTCGCGGTGCTCGCGAACTTTTCCATGCACTACTTCAGCGATTCCGACATCAGCGCCGACTACTTTGGCCTCTTCTGCGACGGCCTCCGCGCGCGGCTGGAGCCGGAGCCGGGGACCGGGCGGCCGCCGTTCGTCGCGCTGTTCTCGCACGGGTGTAGCGGCGACATCTGGCGGCGCGACTACGCCCAGCCGGACGCGTGGCCCGCAAGCCTCCGGATTGAGGACTACACGCGCGGGTTGCTCGATCTTGCGGAAGCCGCGCTGCGCGCCTGTCCCCACCGCGAGGCGGACGCTCTACAGATGATCGAGTGTCGCCTCACACTCCGCCGGCGGACGCCCAGCCGCGAGCGGCTTGAATGGGCCCGGCGCATCGTTGAGGCGATGGGCAGCCGCGCCCCGACCAATCAGGTGGAGGTGTATGCCCGAGAGCAGGTGCGGCTCCACGAGCAGCCGACTGCCGAAGTGGTGTTGCAGGCGCTGCGCATCGGCGAGGTGGCGATCGCGGCGCATCCCTGCGAGGCCTACGCCATCACCGGCCTCAAGATCAAGGCGGCCAGTCCGCTGCCCGACACGATGGTGATCGAATTGGCGAACGGCGCTGAGGGCTACATCCCGCCCCCCGAGCAGCATCGCTTCGGCGGCTACACCACGTGGCCGGCGCGCACCGCTGCGCTCGAGGTCGGCGCCGAGCCGCGCATCGTGGAGGAGTCGGTGCGGTTGCTCGAGCGCGTCGCCAGCCGCCCGCGCCGACCGTGGGCGTGGCGCGCCGGCCCCGCTGCGCTCGCGATCCGCCGGCTCGCCCCGATCGCCTACTGGCGATTGAACGAGTTCAGCGGCCCGCACGCGGAGGACGAGATGGGATTGCGGCACGCCGTGTACGAGGACCTTGTGGCGTTTCACCTCGACGGACCGGACCGGCCGCGCTTCAACGAGGGCGACACTCCGAACCGCGCGCCGCATTTCGCGGGCGGTCGGCTCCGCGCCCGGCTGCCGAATCTGGGCGCGCGCTGGAGCGTTTCGTTGTGGTTCTGGAACGGCATGCCACCCGCCGCTCGCGGCGTCGCCGGATGGATGGTGTCCCGCGGCGGCGACCACGAGCTGCCGCCCTGGGGTGTGCATGTCGGCCTCGGCGGGACGAACGGCTTCGCGGGCCGCCTTGTGGCGCTCGTCGGCACCGGCGAGCCCATCGGCGGCGAGCGCGACATCGCGCGCTGGACCTGGCACCACGCCGCGCTCGTGTGCGATGACACCGCCCTGCGCGTGTATCTGGACGGGCGCCCTGAACTCGAAGGGCCGACGCCCCCCGCCGCGAGCGGGCGGGACGTTCAGTGGTTCTTCGGAGGCCGCAGCGACGGCGAGCACAATTGGGAGGGCCGTCTCGACGAAATCGCGGTCTTCGACCGGGCGCTGTCGCCGGCCGAAGTTCACGTGCTCGCCGCCCGTGAGTGAACGGCGCGGCGCGCGGACCGCCCTATTCTCTCCTGCGTCACGTCCACCACCCGCCCGCGCGCGTCCACCCAGAGGCCGATCACCGGCAGGCGCCCGTGGCGCCGACGCAGCTCGGCGACACCAGCCGCCAGCTGCCGCCGCTGCTCCGCATCGCGGACGGGGTTGCCCGCGCAATCGGCGTGCGCGACGAGTGCAATCCCGACCGAACCATGGCGATGCACCGAGATCTCGAGACGTGCCTGGATCGCCGCACGGCGGCTTCGTTCGCGTGGGTCCGCAAGTATCCGCACAGGACCGGGCTCGGTGATCATGTCCACGTGGTCCGCGCGAAACCGCCGCTGCAGATAGCGGATCACCGGAAGTTGCACGCGGCCATCCAGGCAGTTGATCGCCGAACAGAACCGGCCCCGACTCATCGCGTCTCCCCCTCGCAAAGGTCCGAGTCCGGCACGACTCGGAACACCACGCGGATCGGTTGTGCCGGCCCTTCCGACGGCGGCCGTGGCACGAGGAGAATATCGTCCGCGATCACGGGCTGCCACTCCCGCCCCTCAATGAGGTGGGCCGCTCGAATGCGTTGGGGCAGCCATTGGAAGAACGGCCGCGTGCCGCGCCGAAACGACGCTTCGCCCCGCCGTGGCCGGACCGTGAACGTCCAGACGTCATTCTCCATCTCCAATCCCTGCTCCCAATCCAGCTCCCTAGGCGCCAATCGGGCCTCCCAGGCCGGATCGCCATAGAACGCCACCACGTCGCGGTCGAAGCGATGTCCTCGCGAGTGCGGATCGAGCTGCAACTCGCGCAGCAACGCCTGCTGGTTCGCGAAGACGGCCTCGGCAAGAGTGAAGCGGCCCGGTTGCTCGACGAAATAGTCCAACACCCCCCACCCCATGTAACCGAACCACGTAGGTACGGTGTACCCGATCATTTGGCGCACGCCGGCCGCATTCATCCACGCCAGCGCCATCGCGTCAGGCCCGTCCATATGTCCCATCAGACAATTGCCCACCGGCAGATACACTTTCGGATTCGGCGAACGCACTTCGAAGCGCCGTCCTTTCGTGTCCACACCGTACAGACGGCCGCCGTGCGAACGCAGGGAGCCGTTGGTGTAGGTGTAGCCGATCTGCCATTCGCGCTCGGTTGCGTGGCCCGACGTCACCACGAGGTCCACATCGCCTCGGTTGAGCTCTTCGACGATGTGAGATGTCGTGTCCGGCGGGACGGTCCGCTCGAGGAGGCCGCCGTAGCGGTCTTTCTCGACGGCGTGCCCGACGCGCCCCTCATCGAACCAGATACCCGAATCGAACCGATCGAGCGAGATCGCGGTGCCGCCGAGCGCCCGCCGAACGGTCAGCGGAGCGCGCGTGCGTGCGATCGCCCGTGCATTCGCCGCGTCAAAGCCAGTCAGAATGCCCCAGAGGCAGTCGCCCCATGGGTCGTCGTCCAGCGCCCGCGTGATCCGGTGAACCTGCGCGACGAACTCGCGCGACACCTCCGCAGGTCGGGCCACGAAGCAGGCGTAGCGCGGTCGGATCTCCCGCAGCCGCGCCAGCGAGCCCGTCACTGAGCCGCTCCACACCACGCGATCGGCTCGGCGGCCCGCTTCAAGCTCGCCCACCACCGCCGCCCACGCCGGATCGCGCAGCGTGTCGGCCGAGACCACCACCGCGTACTCCGCCCCCGGCCGCGCCGCCGCCGGCAGGACCGCCAACAGCATCAGCGACGCGACCACCGCCCGCCGCACGACATCTCGCCTGACCATGCTGGAGTTCAGCGCGTCACCCCGGCAGATCCGGGCGCCGCATCGGGCCCCACGCGGAACGGTTCCCCGTCCCACTCAATCGCCCCGAGGTCCGGCGCCGTCCCACGAAACGGAAACCCCGACTCCACGCCACGATCCACCAGCGGTGAATCCGGACCCGCCGGCGCGTAGAAGGGGCAGGGCCGCGCGCCCTCCCCTCGGAACCCCGGCACCTCCGCCGTGAAATTGCCCTCAGGCACGTCGCGGATATTCACGCAGAGGTTGTGTGTCGCCGTGATCTTCGACGGCACGCCGCGCTCCAGCGGCATGAAGCGGCGCGGCTCAGTGGCCGGCGCCACCAACACGTTGTTCCGGATCACCCAGCGGTTGAGCCGCTCGGAGCTCCAGGCATCCACCACCCGGCCCGCTCGCGGACCGGCCTCCGCAAAGATCACGGTGTTGTGCGCCGCCTCAATGTCCTCCGCGAGCCCCTCGTTCATCCAGATCAACCCCCGGTCGGCGTTCTCGATCACGTTGTGATGGATGCGCACCGGCCCATGGTTCACGCCGCCATGATGCGTGTAGATGCGGCCGCCGGGCTTCTCGCAGCGAATCCAGTTGTGGTCCACCTCGAGATGATTGCGCGGGCCCTCAACCGCGTAGCTGTCGGTCATCACGTTGTGGTGAATCCGTACACTCCAGGCGCAGCCGCGCTCGGCCGGGTCGGCGCCCTGTCCGCCTTTCGGCACCGAGACGCACCGGGTCAGCAGGTTATAGGCGATCTCAAGCCCGTACTCGTTCTCGTGCGCGGACTCGATCGCAAACTCACCCGCGACCTCGATCCAATTGCCGAGGATGCGCACGCGCTCATGACCGGACCCCTTGTAGCCGTAGGCGCCGCCGTCCGTGCTCACGATGCGGTTGCCGACCACCTCCGAATCGAAGATCCACCGCGTGCGAATGAGCCCGCCATGGTGCCCATGCCGCTCGCGGCTGGCGTTGAGAATCTCGCAATGCCGTACCGCGACCCGATGCGATAGCTCAAACGCGAGCCCGTTCCAGCGAAAGTCGCGCACGCGCACGCGCTCGATCGAGAGATCCGCCCCACCCACCGCCCGGATCGCGCCGGCGATCAGCCGCGGCGGCGGCGAGGCCAGCTCAAGGTCGCGGATCGCGACATTCGTCGCGCGGTCCAGTACGATCAAAAACTCCGCGGCCGGCCCGATGCCCGTCAGGGACGGCGCGATCGGCCACTCGGCCGAGGCCACCATCCGCGTCGCGTCACGGCCCGCGCCGACGAGTTCGACGCCCGACGGCACCCGCAACGGCTCGCGCAGCACAAATTCGCCCGGTCCGAGCTGAATACGGTGGAGCCCGGCGGGCACGCGCGTGCAGGCGTGCGCCGGCGTCGCCCAGGCGGAGGCGGGCGAGCGACCGTCGCGCGCGGGGTCATCCGCGCCGTCCACCGCCACGTAGAAAACATCCGCGTGCGCCGTCGCCGCCAGCCATCCGGCGGCCAGCCACCACGCCCCCACATGATGCGACCGTTCCATCATCCGACGAATCCCCTGTAGGCCGCTTCTTATAAATCAAGCGCCGCCCAGCTCCAAGCGGGGCTTCGGCCGACACTGCGGGAGTCGGCAAGCCAGTCGTGCGCCGGGACAACCGCGGGCTGCGGGCGGTTTCCAGCAATACCACCGATCGAAGCTTGTACGCACCGGCGCGTGGATCCACACCTTGCCGTGATGCGGGCAGCGCGCCCAGTGCGGCGTGAGCGAAGCTGAGTGCCGTGTGCACCGCCTCTCGTCGTGCCGACCCGATTGCACTGTGGATTGTGCTTGAGGGATGAGACGCGAAGTCGGCATGCGGAAGTGCGGAAGGGCGCACATGGCCCCCGACCCTCCAAGACCTGCAAATAGCTCCCGCAACGTGCTCCAGAGCCTCTCCACCGAGCAGGTCTGGACGAAGCGACGGACGGTTGCGAGGTCCGGAGAGTCGTCGAGGCGATCCTCATCGAAGCGCGAGGGGGGCGTCGAAGTTCATGCGGGCTAATCTCCCCCAACGTCTACCCGCGTCAGGGCCGAGGGCGACAACTTCGTGTTTGGCGGAAGGGTAGAAACAACCAGCAACTCGCGCGCGGGTGTTGGGCTCAACAATGTTCGCCATCCTTCGCCGACATCGTTGTTGGCCGATCGTTTCCCGCAGCACAATCGGCTCAAGCGGCAAGGCAGTTCCTTGACGCGGGGGGGGGCACGCAGTACTGTGCTGCTGACCTTGAACCCGAGTGTCGCCATCGTCGTGGTCCGAACCCGCCGGGGGCTGTTGCGCCGTCTCGGCCTGCGTCCGCGCGCGGTGGGCCCGGCGCCGGGTTGAGCATTCCCCGACGAATGGCGGCGAGGGCCCACCGCGGTGCGGTGGGTCTTTTTCTTGCTGGATTCGGCGGATACGATGGAGACCAACGCGATGAACCGAGACGACCGACGAGTTCGGATCTTCGATACGACGCTGCGCGACGGCGAGCAATGCCCCGGCGCCTCGATGTCGCCGCGCGAAAAACTCGAGATCGCGCGACAGCTTGCGCGTCTCGGCGTGGACATCATCGAGGCCGGATTTCCCGTAATCAGCGCGGGCGACTTCGGCGCGGTGGAGACGATCGCCCGGCAGGTGCGCGGCCCGATCATCGCGGGGCTCGCGCGCTGCGTGCCGAAGGACATTGACGCCGCGGGTGCCGCCGTGAAGCCAGCCGGACGTCGCGGTCGCATCCACGTGTTCCTCGCCACTTCGAAGATCCACCGCGAGTACAAGCTCGGCAAAGCGGAGGATGAGATCCTGCGGCTCGCGGTGGAGGGCGTGCGGCGCGCACGGCAGTGGGTCGAGGACGTCGAGTTTTCGCCGGAGGACGCCTCGCGTACCGAACGAGACTTTCTTGTTCAGGTCTGCCGCGCCGTCGTGGCGGCCGGCGCGCACACCGTGAACATCCCCGACACGGTCGGGTACGCCACCCCTGATGAGTTCGGCGCACTGATCAGGTACCTGTACGAGCAGGTGCCTGAATTCGCGCGGGGCGAAGCGATCATCAGCGTCCACTGCCACAACGATCTCGGCCTCGCCGTCGCGAACTCGCTTGCCGCGGTGCGGAACGGGGCCCGGCAGGTCGAGTGCACCGTGAACGGCATCGGCGAGCGGGCCGGCAACGCCGCGCTGGAGGAAATCGTCATGGCCCTCAAGACGCGCGCCGATGCGTTTGGCCGCCTCACGACCCGCATCCGGACCCGCGAACTTCTGAAGACCTCGCGGCTCGTCTCGCGGCTCAGTGGCATGATCGTGCAGCGCAACAAGGCGATCGTCGGCGAGAATGCGTTCGCGCACTCAAGCGGCATCCACCAGGACGGTATTCTCAAGAGGCGCGAGACCTACGAGATTATGGACCCCCGCGACGTCGGCTGGGGCCAGACGGAGCTACCGCTCACGAAGCACAGCGGCCGTCACGCCGTGTCGGCCCGGCTCCGCCACCTTGGCTTCCGGTTATCGGACCGGGACCTCGACGAGATTTTCGCGAAATTTAAGGACATCGGCGACAAGAAGAAGTTTGTCTACGACGAGGACCTCATCGCGCTGGTCGAGGGCCGTCTCGACGACGTGCCGCCGACGTGGACGCTCGATTATCTGGGCTTCAGCAGCGGTAACCACGCGATTCCGACCGCGACTGTGCGCTTGCGCCGGACGACACCGACCTCGGTCGTCCAGGAGGCGGGTACCGGTGACGGCCCGGTGCACGCCGCGATCCGCGCGATCGACCGCATCGTCGGTCTCGAGGGCGAGCTGCTCGAGTACGGGCTGCGTGCGGTGTCGCAAGGCACCGACGCGCTCGGCGAGGTCGTCGTGAAAGTGCGGTTCGATCGCGGCGAGCCGGTGGTGGGCCGCGCCTCGAGCACGGATGTCGTCGAGGCGAGCGCCCGTGCGTACCTCAGCGCGGTCAACCGCTACCTGTACGGGCGGGCGGCGACGTCGCGCCGAACCCGCCGGCGCAACGGCAACGGGACGCCGCTATGAGGGGCGCGACGCCGGGCTGGCCGGATGCGGGCACCCGTTTGTTTGCGGTGCTAGGGCATCCGATCTCCCACAGCCTCTCGCCGGTGATGCACAACGCAGCGCTGCGCGAGCTCGGCCTCAACGCCGTGTATCTGGCGTTCGACGTGCGGCCGGAAGAAGCACCGGCGGCGATTCGGGGCCTCGCGGCAGTCGGATGCGCCGGTGCGAACGTCACCGTGCCCCTCAAGGAGATCGCGGCGCGCTGCGTCGCGCGGCTCGATGACACCGCGCGGCTGGCCGGCGCGGTGAACACGATCCGGTTCGAGCCGGAGGGGTCGGTGGGGTACAGCACTGATGGCGAGGGCTTCCTGCGCGGCCTCCGCGAGGCATTCGGTGTGACGCCGACGGGCCTCCGCATCTTCGTGCTCGGGTGCGGCGGCGCGGGGCGGACCGTCGCGCTCGAGTGCGCGCGCAGCGGTGCGGCAGCGGTGACCCTGTGCGATGCCGAGACCGCCCGCGCCGAGCGTCTGCTCGGTGAGCTGCGGGCGCTCGCGCCGACGGTCGAGGCCGACGTGGTCCCAACAGCCCACGCGGTCGAGGCGGCGCGCCGGACCCGGCTCGTGGTGCAGGCCACACCGGTCGGTTTGCACGAGCACGATCCCTCGCCGCTGCCCCCCGAGGCATTCGCGCCCGACGCCCTCGCCTATGACCTCATCTACCATCGGCCCGTCACGCCGTTCATGCGGGCGGCAGAGACAGCGGGTGCGCGCGCATCCAACGGACTCGGCATGCTATGGCACCAGGGCGCGCGCGCACTGGAGATCTGGACCGGACGCGCCGCGCCGATCCACGTCATGCGCGCCGCGCTGGAGCGCGCTGTCTACGGATGAAGGCCGGTCCGTTCGAATGGCCTCCGGGGGCGCTGGCGCTGGTCGCCGGCCTGTTCGGCGCTTGCGTCGGCAGTTTTCTCAATGTCTGTATCTACCGCATTCCGAAGGACCGTTCGATCGTGTGGCCGGGCTCGCGCTGTCCGGCGTGCGGCGGTGCGATCGCGTGGTACGACAACATTCCGATCGTGAGCTGGCTCGCCCTCCGAGCGCGATGCCGGACATGCGGCGCTCCGATCTCACCTCGCTACGTGCTGGTCGAATCGCTCGTGGCCATCCTCTGGGCGGGGCTGGCCTGGATGCATGGGTGGAGTCCGATGTTCTGGCTCGGCGCGGTCGCGGTGGCCGGACTGACGCTCGCGACATTCGTGGACCTCGACGAGATGTACATCCCTGACCGTGTCTCGCTCGGCGGCATCGTGGTGGGGCTCGTCGCCGCCTGGCTGTGGCCCGAGCTGCACGACGCCGACCGCCGCTGGGTCGCGCTCGCCCGCTCCGCGCTCGGCGCGGCGGTGGGCGCCGGCACGCTCTGGGCGCTCGCCTGTATCGGCGAGCGGATCTTCGGCCAGGAGGCGATGGGCATGGGCGACGTGAAGCTGATGGGCGCGATCGGCGCGTGCTTCGGCTGGCCGGCGGTCCTCTTCACGTTTCTGACCTCGTCGCTGTCCGGCGCCGTGGTGGGGCTCTCGCTCGTCGCGCTCCGGCGCCGCCAGCTGCGAAGCGCGATCCCGTTCGGCCCCTTCCTCGCGCTGGGCGCGACCCTCTGGCTGCTCGGTGGCCGAAACTGGTGGGACCTCTACATCGGGATGCTCACGCGATGGCGGATCTGACTTGGCCAAGAATGGCTCCGAGCTCTGCGGCCAACCTGGTGCTGGTCGGCTTCATGGGCACCGGCAAATCGGCGGTCGGCCGCTGCATCGCTGAGCGGTGGGGGCGAACCTTCCTCGACATGGACGCGCTGATCGAAGAGCGCGAGGGACGCACCATTCCCGCCATTTTTCGCGACTCCGGCGAACCCTACTTCCGCCGGCTCGAGACGCAACTGGCCGCCGAGCTCGGCGAACCCCGTTCGCTGGTGATCGCCGCGGGCGGCGGCATCGTCCTCCATCCGGTCAACATCGAGCACCTGCGTCGCGGCGGCGTGGTCGTGTGCCTCACGGCCACCCCCGATGCAATCCTCCAGCGCGTCGCGGGCGACACGCACCGCCCGTTGCTACAGGCGCCGGACCGCGAGCGGCGCGTTCGCGAGCTCCTCGAGGCGCGAAAGCCGTTCTACGAGTCGATTCCCGACCGGGTGGACACCACCGGGCGCCCGGTCGAGGACGTCGCCGACCTCGTCGAGGCGATCTACCGGCGCGCCACGGCAACCGGTGAGTGAAGACCGAGTGGGCGGGCGGAGTGGATCGAGCCCCATCAGAGCGCCCGGCCGCCCTTGTTGTAGCCCCGGCACTCTGCGGCCAGAGGTCGTGGGCCAACCCATTCCTCCGGCTGGGCACACAGGCTCGAGCACCGGCCCTCCGGCCGCTCTGGCCGCCCCACAATCGCCGAAATGGATGCCACCCGCGCGGCCGCACGGCTTTCGACGGCCGCCTCACTTCTTCCAATGCTTGGACGGACTTCCTCGAGCGCCGTCCAACGATGGGACAGGCACCGCCTTGGCCAAACGCGCGATGTCCGCCCCTCGCCGTTCAGCGTTAAGGAGCTCCCTCCAGCGGCGACCGTTTGACCACCCTGCGCACCGGCGGTAGCCTTGCGATTTACAACGGGCCTGTCCGCCGACGAACGCGAGCAGCCCATCCGGAGACCGATCATGAGTCACACACTCACTCGCCGCGAATTTGTGGGTGCCACCGCGCTGGGAACGGCCGCGCTGACCGCGCGCGCGCTCGCCGCTGATCCGCCGGCTGCCGCCGGCCGCGCCGCCGCTGACCGATTCCAGGTCGGCATGGCCGGCTACACGTTCCGCAAATTTTCGCTGGAAGACACACTGAACATGCTACAGCGCATCGACGTGAAGTATCTTTGCATTAAAGATTTCCATCTTCCGCTCTCGGCGAATGCGGCGGAGATCACGGCGTTTCACGAGCTGTGCGCGAAGTATGGCATTACCGGCTACGGCGTCGGCCCGATCTACATGGGCGACGAAGCCGCCGTGGACCAGGCCTTCGAGTATGCGCGGCGGGTGGGCGTCAAGCTCATCGTCGGCGTGCCGTTCGAGACGCAGGACAAGCGAAAGGTCGAATCGGCGCGGCTGCTGAAATACGTTGAGGGCAAGGTCCGCGAGTACGACATGCGCTACGCGATTCACAACCACGGGCCGGACAACCTCCCCTATGCCACCGCCGAAGCCACGATGAAGTGGATCGCCGAGCTCGATCCGCGCATCGGCATCTGCCTCGACATCGGCCACAACCTGCGCGCCGGCGTACACCCGATCGAGGATCTGCGCCGGCACCACGCGCGGATTTACGACCTCCACTTGAAGAACGTGACCGCGGCGGACAAAAGCGGACGCACCGTCGAGCTCGGCCGTGGGTTGATCAACATCCCCGAGCTGGTGCGCACCCTCCGCGATGTCGGCTACTCGGGCGTGTGCAGCCTCGAGTTCGAAAAGGACGAGAACGATCCGTTGCCGGGCGTCGCCGAGTCCATCGGCTACTTCCGCGGCGTGCTCGACGCGACGCGGGCCTGAGCGCGGTGGCGAACGAGATGGACTGAGGGCGGACCCGGCCGAATGAGCGATCGCCCCCTTGTGTTGGTGACCGGCGGCGCTGGTTTCATCGGCTCCCATCTGGTCGAGGCGTTGGCGGCCGATGGCCTCGAGGTGCGCGCGGTTGACAACCTCTCGAGCGGACGCGCGGAGAACCTGGCCGGCGCGCGCGGGCGGGTGGATCTGATCGTGGGCGACATCGGCTCGCCGGAGCAGCTCGCCGCCGCGATGAGCGGCGTCCGGATCGTCGTTCATCTCGCGGCGCTGGTGTCGGTGGCCGACTCGGTGGCGCGGCCTTCGGAGAACTACGAAATCAATGTACTCGGGACGGTGAACGTGTTGGAGGCCGCGCGTGCGGCCGGCGCGCGGCGCGTCGTGCTCGCGAGTTCCGCGGCGGTGTATGGCAACGACCCGGCGCTCCCAAAGCGCGAGGATATGGCCCCGGCGCCCGTCTCTCCGTACGCGGCGGCGAAACTGGCCGACGAGTACATCGCCCGCGTGCACGCCGAGCTGTACGGTCTTGAAACGGTCGCGCTCCGGTTTTTCAACGTGTACGGCCCGCGCCAGGACCCGTCCTCGCCCTACTCGGGCGTGATCTCGCGCTTCACCGACGCGCTCGTGCGGGGCGAGGCGCCGCGGGTGTTTGGTGACGGACTTCAGACGCGCGATTTCATTTTTGTCCGCGACGTGGTCGCGGCGATCCGCCTGGCCGCCACCTCGCCGGCGGTGGGCCGGGGCGAGGTGTTCAACGTCGGCACCGGTCGCGCGAGCTCACTGATGGACGTGCTGGGGGCGCTCGCGTCGGTGGCCGGCCGCTCCACGCCGCCGGTGTTCGAACCGCCCCGCCCCGGCGACGTCCGCCACTCGGTGGCTGACATCTCGCGCATTCGCGAGCGGCTGGGGTTTGCGCCCTCCGTCGCGCTGGCCGACGGGCTCGCCGAGCTGTGGCGGTACCACGTCGCATCGGCCGCAGGAGGTGTTCGATGAGTGCCGTTCCACTTCGCACGTCGGTGGATCGCTTCTACGTCACGACGCCGATCTACTACGTCAACGACCGGCCGCACATCGGCCACGCCTACACGACGGTCGTCGCCGATGTGCTCGCGCGCGTTCACCGACTGTTCGGTGTGCCGACCTTCTTCCTGACCGGCACCGACGAACACGGCCAGAAAGTGCAGCAGGCCGCGCGGGCCGCCGGCATTTCGCCGAAGGAGCAGGCCGACCGCACCGTGGTGCGCTTCCAGGAGCTGTGGCGCACGCTCGCGATCACGAACGACGACTTCATCCGCACAACCGAGCCGCGACACACCGCCGCGGTCCAGGCCGTCCTTCGGGACCTCTACGAGCGCGGGGAAATCTACCGTGCCGAGTACGACGGGTGGTACGACGTCACCAGCGAGACGTTTGTCGCCGAGCGCGACCTGCACGTACCCGAGGGCCGCACACCGGCCGACCTGCCCGGCATCGTGCGCATCCGCGAATCAAACTACTTCTTCCGGATGAGCGCCTATCGCGACTGGCTGGTGGACTACATCGAGTCGCATCCGGACTTCATCCGCCCCGAGTTCCGCCGCAACGAGACGCTCGGTTTTTTGCGCACGAAAGAGCTCGGCGACCTCTGCATCTCGCGCCCAAAGAGCCGGCTCGAGTGGGGCATTGAGCTGCCGTTCGATCGCGACTACGTGTGCTACGTCTGGTTCGACGCACTGCTCAACTACATCACCGCGATCGGGCACGGCCGCGACGAGGCGATGTTCGCGCGATGGTGGCCCGCCTCGCTCCAGCTCGTCGGCAAAGACATCCTGACAACCCACACCGTCTACTGGCCGACGATGCTCAAGGCGCTCGGCTTGCCCCTGCCGCGCACGGTCTTCGCGCACGGCTGGTGGCTCATGGGCGACACGAAGATGAGCAAGTCGCTCGGCAACGTCGTGAACCCGCTCGACCTGATCGGCCGCTACGGTGTGGACGCCTTTCGGTACTTCCTCGCCGCCGAGATGCCGTTCGGCCAAGACGCGTCCTTCTCCGAGGCCGCCTTCATGCGCCGCTACAACAGCGATCTCGCCAACGATCTCGGCAATCTGCTCAGCCGCCTCGTGACCATGACCGAGCGCTATTGCGGCGGCCGGTTGCCCACCGCCTCCCGCACCGACGACGCTGCCGGCGCTGAGCTCGCCGCCGCGGTCGATGCGGCCCGTCGCGCGTCGCTCGACCTCGTGACCACGTACCGGCTCGACGAGGCAGTGGGCGCGGCGATCAAAGCGGTCCGCGCCATTAACCGGTATCTCGAGGTTCGCGCGCCGTGGAACCAGGCGAAGGGGGCCGACCGCGGTCCGCTGCACTCGACGCTGCGCACCGCGGCCGAGGCGCTGCGCGTATGCGCGACGCTGCTGCATCCGGTGATGCCCGGCAAGATGGGCGAACTGCGCGCCGCGCTCGGTCTCTCCGCGGACCCGTCGCCGTCCGACCTGGCCGACGACCCCCGCATCCCCTCCGACGCTTCGCTGCACACGAGTGGTCCGTTGTTCCCGCGGATCGAACCGCCCGCCGACGTCGCAACATCCGCGCCGCCGAAGGCCTCATCGCCGGCCTCGTCCGCTGCCGCGTCCACGGCCGGAGTCCTCACCCTCGACGAATTCCGCCGAACCGACCTGCGGACCGCGCGCGTGCTCGCCGCGGAACCGGTGCCGAACACATCCAAGCTGCTGAAGCTCGACATAGACCTCGGCTCCGAGCGGCGGACGATCGTGGCCGGCATCGCGCAGCACTACCGGCCGGAGGAGCTGGTGGGGCGCACGATCGTCGTTGTCGCCAACCTCGCGGCCGCGAAGATCCGCGGGATCGAGTCGCGCGGCATGCTGCTGGCCGCCTCGACGGAGGGACGGCTGCAGCTCGTCACGGTGGATGGCGACGTTCCCCCCGGGTCGCCCATCGGTTGAGTCGCTGGACGACGCAACGGTGAACGTTAGGAAGAAACGGCGGGCGCACCCGCTATCTGACGATCCTTGGTCGGGACGCCACTCGTCGCTCTCTTCGTGAGCGTTACCGGTCTGGCGTTCGGACACTGGGAGCCGTTTGCGATGATGGCGCTGCGCTGATGGGGACAGGCACCTCGCGGGCACCTCTGTAGCTCCGGCGCTCCGCCGCCGGAGCAAGACCCGGGGGGACAGGCACCTGGAACGCCTGCTGGAGATAGGTACGTACCCTCGCCTGGGACGCTAGTAACAGGCACCTGGAACGGCCGTGGCGTGGGGGACAGGCACGTACTGCCGTTGGGGACAGGCACGTCGCAGCCGTTGGAGCCGTTGGTGACCGATGACCGATGGGGACAGGCACCTCGTATCGTGAGCTGTACAATGGGGACAGGCACCTGTGCCGGCACATGTTCAAGCGACGCAACAATTTCGTTATCAATCTACTGCGGCTTCATGGCTTGTGCCTCTCTCTATTTTGTCCGGCCTACATGCGTGGGCTTGATGGAACGCCGATTTGCCTCTTTCGCGTCATTGGGCCGCTGGGGCGAGAGACGCTGGGGACAGGCACCTCGCGGGCACCTCTGTAGCTCCGGCGCTCCGCCGCCGGAGCGATGCCTGCGAACTGAAAGGCAAGGAAAAGCCGGGCTGCCTCTCTGGGGACAGACACCCGGAACGGACACCCGGAACGGCCATTGGGGCCATTGGGGACAGGCACCTGGCGGCCGGCACCTGGCGGCCCGTCTGGGCGGCGCTGGGGATAGGCGCGTGTGGGACGGGGGTGGGGCGACGGGGCGTTGCCAGGTGCCTGTCCCCATTTGGAGCCCGTGAGCCCGAAACCCTGGCAAGAAGAAGCTCCAACTCCTGCCGCGTCACATTCTTGCCGCCATTTTTGGCAGCGCGAAACGGGGCGGCCTGGACGCGTCGAGCCGAGCTTGGCGGTCGGGCTCTGCTTTCGGGCGAATGCCTGTCCCCGTTCCGCTGTTTCCCGTTCCGCTGCCCAGGTTCACGATCGGGGATAGGCACAAGCGCCCTATTGGGCCCACTCGGTCAGGTTTCCATCACCGTTCGCCGGCAGTGTAGGCCGGGTTACGGGCTATCGGGCTATTGCCTGTCCCCGGTCTTCCCCGGTCTTTGATCGGCCCCATTGGGGACGGGCACAAGCGCGAAGTCGGCGGGGGTCAGGCCAAGCAGCCGACGCGCGGCCCAAGGTACAGCGCCAAGGCCCGACACCGCCGTCAGAGGGGCGGCTCCTGCGGCCATCCGATCCAGGGTTCACCCTTGCCCGAAATCTCAAAAATTTCGATGCAACCCTGGCGCGACCCTCGGACACGGACCGGCCTCCTTGCGCGCGTCGCCGCTGGCGCCTATCATGCGGCGCTTCGCGGGACGCCCACAACAACCATGAAGTCTTTGTTGCCGCTGCGCGATGCGTTGAGCGACTGGTTGACCGCGGCATTCCGGCGGGCCATTCCGGAGGCGCCGCCGGGGCCGCCGCTGCCGGTCGTGTCTGCCGCACGTCCCGAGTTCGGCGACTACCAGTGCAACGCGGCGATGTCGCTGGCGCGCGATGTGCGCCGCCCGCCACGCGAGCTCGCGGAAGCCATCCGCTCGGCCGCCGAGCCCCATCCGGCGGTACGTTCGATCGAGGTGGCCGGCCCCGGTTTTTTGAACATCACGCTCGACGACGGTGCGCTGTCGGGCCTCGTCACCCAGATCGCCTCCGATCCGCGTCTTGGCACGCCCGAGGCCGGCCGCGGACGAACCATTGTGCTCGACTATTCGAGCCCGAACGTCGCCAAGCCGATGCACATCGGCCACATCCGTTCCACCGTCATCGGCAATGCGCTGGATCGAATGTTTCGGTTCCTCGGCTACCGCGTGATCGCCGACAATCACCTCGGCGACTGGGGCACGCAGTTTGGACTGCTGCTGCTCGGGTTCCGGCATTTCGCGGACCCCGAGACCTACGAGCGCTCGCCGATCGAGGAGCTCGAACGTGTCTATGTGCGCAGCTATGAGCGTTCGAAGGAAGATCCCGCCTGGCTCGAAGCTGCCCGCGCGGAGCTGGTGAAACTGCAGCAGGGCGATCCAGTGAACCGCGAGCTCTGGCGCTCGTTCGTCGAGCACAGCCTGCGGGAGTTTGAACGAATCTACCAACGGCTCGGTGTCCGCTTCGATCTCGTCCGGGGCGAGAGCTGGTACAACGATCGGCTGCCGGAAGTGATCCGCCGGCTCGAGGAACACGGTCTCGTCCGCGAGAGCGAGGGAGCGCTCGTCGTGGACCTCTCGGATGATGGTCTGCCGGTGTGCATCGTGCGCAAGCGCGATGGCGCTTACAACTACGCGACGACCGACATCGCGACCGTGCTCGCGCGCGAAGAGGAATTTCATCCGGACGCGGTGATCTACGTCACCGACGAGCGGCAGCAGCTTCATTTCCGGCAGATCTTCGCGATTGCGCGCCGCCTCGGCGTCACGACGCGGCTCGAGCACGTGTGGTTCGGCCTGATGCGGCTGCCCGAGGGCACGTTCTCGACGAGGCAGGGTAATGTGATCAAGCTCGAGCGGCTGCTCGACGAGGCGGAGGAGCGGGCGCTGGCGCTCGTGCGCGAGAACAGCCCCGACATGCCGCCGGAGCGGCAGCGCGAGGTCGCGCGCGCCGTCGGCATCGGCGCAGTGAAGTATGCGGATCTCAGCCAACACCCACAGAGCCTCGTGACATTCACCTGGGACAAGGCGCTCGCGATGGACGGCAACTCTGCGCCGTACCTGCAGTATGCCTGCGCGCGCATGTGCAGCGTGCTGGACAAGTACGCCGAGCGCCACGACGCCGCGGCGCTCGACGCCGCGCCCGTCGTGTTCACCGACCCGATCGAGCGCCGGCTCGCGGTGCTGCTCGTGCGCTTCAGCGAGACCGTGCTCGACGCGGCGGCCGCCGGCCGTCCGAATCTGCTGGCCGACCACCTCTTCGAGCTCGCGCAGACCTACAGCCGCTTCTATCAGACCCTGCCGTTCCTGCGCGCGCCGGAGGGCGTGCGCGAAAGCCGGCTGAAGATCGGTATGGCCGTCGCCCGCGCGCTGCGCACCGGCCTCGGGCTGCTCGGCATTGAAACCCCCTCCCGCATCTGAGCGTGCGGCGCATTGCGCCCGTTGCTGGAACGCCGATCAGAGGTCGGCCTCGCACTCGGCCATTTTGCGCTCGTAGAAGTCGGGCAGCAACAGACCGCGGTCGTAGAGGTCCTGGATCTCGCGAATTCGCTGCTGCACCTGCGCGCGGGTGAAGCGGGCCTTCGCGGCGGCGCGACTCGTCTCGATTTCGGCGGCGGTCAGCGCCCGATTGTAGATGCGCAGCTCGTCCATGACGCCGTTGAAGGAGCGGTTCGTCTCGGCCGGACCGGGCGCGGAGCGGTTCATCCCGAACACCCAGGGATGCGGGGTGGGCGGCAGCGGCCCGCTCCACTCCACCGAATTCGTCTGAAGTACCGCGTCGAGCCACAGCCGCACGCGCTGGCCGTCGGCGACCAGCGCGAGATGGTGCCATCGCATGTCGTCCACGGAGACATCGCCGACGGCCTCCGCGGCGCCGATGCGCCATCGCACGCGTCCATGCCGATTCGAATCGGCCGGCGCCGCGACCACGCTGACGACCAGCCCCGTCACCGCATCGCGGTCCAGGAGGTACCGGGTCGCATCGCGCACGCGCACGATGCGAAACCACAGAGTGAGGCTCCACTCCGGCGAGGTCACGATCGGGTTGCTGATCGCGAGAAACGAAGCGGTGTCGAGAAACTCGCACGCGCCCGCGACGCGCCCGATCGAGCTCCAGCGCACCTCCACCGCGCGGGCGCGGTGCTTGTTGGTGGTTGTGTCGTAGGTCCAGCCGCTGCCATCGGCGCTATCCAACGGCATGTGGAGCACCAGACCGTTCGTCGGGGGAACCTCCTGGGCGGCCGTCAGCCATCCGATCCCGAGGCCGACCGCGGCCGCCAGGCATCCTGTGTGCGTGCGTGTCGTGTTCATCGTGCCGAGTGCCTCTGATGCTCGACTCTAACATCCTTGCGCGATCGCACCAACCGGTCCGGCGGTCACCACCGCCGTCGCCCTGGGCCGGCCACCGATGGCTTCAGCGAAACCCGCGATCGGCAACGACCGCCGCTGTGGCTCCGGCACTCGGCGGCCGGAGGATGCGGAACCAGCGCTGTCGGCCCGCACGCCGCATCGTGGACATGACGGGTGGCGATCCGTTCCATTCCGCATGAAACGGCCGGGCCGGCGGCAGCCTCGTGGTTCAGCGCTGGTAGATCGGCAGGTAGTGATATTTGACCGCGAGGCTCAGAACTGCCATCGAAGTGCCGTACACGCTGCCGGCGCTGTGTTCCTGGCCGTGCGGCGCCCGCCAGGAACCGTTTGCCTGTTGGCGGGGCAGCAGAGCCTCTTCGACGGATCGGCGCGCGTGCTCGGCGTATTCGCCGCCGCGCTGGTACATGCCCTGCGCGTAGTAGTAGGTGCCGTAGAGGAAAAACTCGCGTTGCCAGTCGAGGGGCTGGGCGCGGAGCCAGTCGGCCGAGCCCGCCACCTCCGGCGCATCGTAGAGACCGCACACCTGCATCGCGAGCAGCCCCGCGGCCGCGGAGGCCCACGACGGCTGGCGATTCGGCTGGTACGCGCACGCGCCGCCGATCCGCTCCCGGCCACGGTTGTCCACCTTCCAAGTGCGCCGGAGATACGCAACGGCCTTCTCAATCGCCGCCGTCGGCACATCGAGACCGGCCACGCGGGCCGACCGCAACGCCATGAGCTGCCAGATCGTGACGGACAGATCGGAGTCGCGGGAATCGGGCTCGTAGCGCCAGCCGCCGAAGTTGTCGCGGTCGTTCGCGTCCTTGCGGTCTTGCGCCCAGAGAATGAGAGCGATCGCCTTTTCGAGCCGCTGCCGGATGCGACGGTCGGTCTCGTCGTCCACCCCCATACCGAGCAATTCCGCGAGTGTGAGGGAGACGATGCCGTGCCCATACATGCGCGATCCGTCGTGACCGAAATAGCCGTTGTCGCGCTGGCGCCGCTCGTCGAGCAAGTAGGCGAGGGCGCGGCGCACGGGTTCCCCCACGGAACCGGGAACATCGGGCGTACGACCGACCGCCGCCTGCGCGAGCAGCGCGAGCGCGGTCATCGCGTGGGGATTGCCCGCGTCGGTGATCGAGCCGTCGTCCTTCTGCTGTTTCACAAGATACTCGATCGCCCGTTCGAGCGCGTCATCCACGCGGTCAGCGGCTGCGCGCAGCGGGACGGCGCTCCCGAGCGTGGCGCCGGCGCACAGCGCCAGCATCGTAGCCCGGCGGCTGGTGAAGCGGCGTCGGTGCGCGTTCATTTCACCTCCGAACGGCTTTCGCGAGACATGGCCTTGAAATAGAGCTCGACCATCGCGCGGTATTCCTCGGGGACGGAATCGGGGCGTGCGGCGCGGAGTTCGCGCGCGATGTCGGGCGGGAGTTTCGCCCAGTCCTCGCTCACCCGCGCGAGCGGCGCGGCGGCCTCGTCTGGGCCGGCGAGCCCCTGGGCTTGCGCGGCAGCGCCGGTGCGGGGCGCCTCACCGGGCACCAGTCCCTGCGCGCGGGCCTGCGACATGGCCGCGGCTTGTGCCCGTGCCGCCATGGCCGCAGCCTCGGCGGCGGCCGCGGCATCGGCCGCGTCGAGCGCCCGCGCCAGCCACTCGGCGGCGGCCGTATCGAGCCCGGCCTCCGCGGGCATGCTCATCGGCGGCGGAAGAGCGGCGGCCAGCGCCTCGAGTTCATCGGCGCGGCGGGCCGCCTCGCGCGCGCCGGTTTCGAGCGCCGGCGCGGCCGTACCGGAGTCGGCGGAGGCGATGGCCTCGCGCGCGCGGGTCAGTTCGCCGGCCGCGGTGGCGCGAGTGCGACGTCCCGCCTCGGCGATCGCCTCGCCGGCGTTGCGCCCGAGCCGCTGCTGGTGCCGACCCGCCCGTTCGGCCGCCCCGCCCGCGGCATCGGTTTGCGCAACCACCCCGGGTTGCTGGGCGGCACCTTCCGCCAGCGCGCCCCGTTCAGCTTCGACGGCACCCCGCGCCTGGGCAGCCAGTTCCGCGGCGGCGCGGGCCAGTTCACCGGCGCGATCCGCGGCCTGCCGGCTGCGCTGCGCGATCTCGCGGCCGCGCGCGGCGGCCTCGCTGTCGCCGCGGGCCTGAGCGCCACGCGCCGCCTCCTCTGCGCGACGGTGCGCCTGACCTGCCTGTTCGGCGGCGCGCCGCAAATTCTCGGCACCCCGCGCGAGGGCCGACGCGGACGGCTCAGGCTCCGCGCCGGACGCGGAGCGAATCTCGCCGGCGGCGGCCTCGACGGCGCCGGCCGCGGTCTGCAGCGGCGCCGACGCCTCGGGCGCCGCCCCGGCCGCCTCGCGCGCGGCCGGACGCAGTGACTGCTCGGCAAGCTCGGCCGCCTCACGCGCAAGTCGTTCGATCCCGTCGCGAAGCGCGGTACGCGCGGCCGTGAGGTCGGCCGCCGCCCTCGCGGTCCGGCGCGCCATACGATCCTCGGTCTCGGCGGCCCGGCGAACCGCGTCGGCCGCATCGCGCAGCGCGGCACGCGAAAGCCGGTCGAGCGCGGCCTGCATCGCCGGATGGTCCGCGAGCATCTGTTCCAGCGCCTCCGGTGTCCGGGCGGCCGGAGCACGCGCCAGCGACGCCGTATCGGCGGCCTCGCGGTACTGTTGGTCCATGGCCGCGGCCAGTCCGGCCTCGGTCTCCGCGGCGCGCAGGTCCGCCCGACGGCCCTCTGGGGAGCCCTCCTCGAGCTGACGGTAGTGATCGGCCAGCAGTCCGAGGGCTTGTTCGAGGCGCTCCTGCTGCGCGGCCGCCTGTTCGAGCGCGGCGGTTCGGCGCGCCGGCTCGGGCGCGGCCGACGCCGCGCGCAGCAGGTCCTCGGCGCGGGGCGGCGGTTCGCGCAACATCGCGAGCGCATCGTCGGCGTCACGCGCCCGCTCACGGCCAGTGGGCGTGGCGAGGTCCTGCGCGGCGGCCTCGGCGCGCAGCATGCGCCGCAAGTCCTCGACCTCCTCGTTGGCGCGCATCTGCTGCTGCAGCGCCGCGTCGAGCGCGGCGCGCGCCGCAGGCTCCTCGGCCCGGACGGCGGCTTGCGCGGCCTCCCGCGCCCGGCGCACGTCCTCGCGCGCCGCGGCAAAGCGCGCCGGCAGAGACGGCGCAAGTGATGCGAGCCATCGGCGCGGGTCCTCGGCGGCGGCTCGCGCCTCCTGCGCGACATCGCTCATCACCCCGGCGACCGTGCGAATCTCGTCGGCCACGTTGTCGCGACCCGTAACGGCAACGCGCCGGCGTTCCATCTCCTCCCGCGCGCGCGCGGTCTCCGGCCGTGAGCGTAGACGCCCGATGGCGTCCGCGGCGGCGGGAAGCTGCTGTTCGCGAACGGCGCGTTCGAGTTCGGTCATCTCGCGTTCGCCGGCGCGCCAGACCTCACCGCGGGCGCGCGCGCGCCGGTCGTCGGGCTGTCCCCAGCGTTCGTCGGCCGCCAGTTGCTGCAGCGAACGCGCGAGCGAGTGAGCGTCGTGGGCGGTCTCGAGGCGTCGGAGCGCTTCACCGATGCGTTCGACGGTCTGGGCGGCTTCGCGTCCCGGTTCGGCGGCCGCAACGCGGACGGCCGCGGCGGCGGCGTGCAGGTCTTGCACGAAGGCCGGGTCCGCATCGCGACGGCGCTCTTCGAAGGCGGCGCGTTCGCGGAGCATGGCGGCCGCCGCGTCGCGGAGGGCGGGCAGGCGCGCGGCGAGAATCCGTGCGCGGTCTGCGTCACCGCTGTTGGGGTTCGCGGCTGCCTCCAGGTTCTGCGCCAGCTGCGGCAACACGTCGCGCCGGAGGCGGTTCGCGTCGAGCTGGCTCAGCGCCTCGGCGGCCTGGTGCTGCACCTCAGCCGCGCCACTTACGACGCGGTTCAACGCCTCCGCGGCGGTGCGCGCGAGATCCGGAAGACGGGTCGGGTTGCCGGCCTCGGCCTCGGAACGGGCGGCGGCCGCCGCCGCGGAAAGTGTTCGAGCGGTCTCGCGGAGACCACCGCGCCGCCGTTCGACATTGCCGAGCAGTTCAGCGATCTCGTCCATGTGCGCGGCGGCGGCCGCCTGGCGGCGGGCAAGCCGCTCGCGGTCAGCGTCCGTGTCGGCCGGAGCGTCGAGCGCGCGCTGCAGTTCTCGGCGTACGTCGCGCAGGTCGCCGACGGCCAGCTCAGCCTCTTCGGCGGCGACGGCCAGATTCGCGGCGCGCGCGGTTTGCTCTGCCATCTCGACGGCGCGCTGCAGTCGTTGCGCGCTCTCCTCCGCAACGAGGCGCCGGGTCCCGGGCGTCTCGTCCGCCGCGGCGAGCCGCTGAGCGACCGCTAGGTCGGCGTGTCGGATCGCGCTCACGGAGGCGGCGATGCGTTCTAACGCATCCGCGTCAGGGCCGTCAGTGAGGGCGGTCTGCGCCTGCCGGATCGTTTCGGCGGCGGTCTCGGCGGCGCGCTCGGCCGCTCGAATCGCCGAGTGGAGGTACGCGCGCGTCGCCGTGCGATCGGCCTCGGCCGCCGCGGCGTCTCTGGATGCGCGGCGGGCCTCGGCCTGGGCCTGCCGCGCCTCACGTGCGAGGCTTGCCAGCCGGTCCAGTGCCTCGCCCACTCTGCGCCATGTCTCGACCGCCGCGCGCCGGCCGGGTTCGAACGCTTCGGCCGTGATCATGAGGCGGCGCACGCCGGACTCGCCGGTTTGGCCGCGGAGATCTGTTGCGAGGTACTTCACCCAGACTTCGTCGCCGGGGCGGACGCCCCACGCGAGCACATCGGTGGTGTCGTTCACGGCGGCGGTTTCGCCGGTGCAGGCATGCGGAGCGCCATCGTCGCGCCAGCCAGCGCCGGGCCGCCGGATCTGCACGCGGCGCTGGAGGGCCACCAACCCGTGGTCATCGGTCGCCTCGACCGACCAGCGCACGAGGTCGTCTGGCGTGGCGGTTCGATCGGCGGCAGGCTCGAGGATCTCGACGCGGGGCGGTTGATCGGGTCGGACGCGGATTTCCCAGACGGGCCGTTCGCGATTCTCGAAGCCGGTCGCCGCCGCCCTGAGGCGGGCCTGGTAGAGACCCGGCCGCGTCAGGTCGAGCGACGCCCGCCAGTGCAGTGGATCTTCGCGCTCGAGCGGCAGGGTGAGGCTTTCGCCTGCGAGGTCGAGTCGCAATTCGCCGAGAGCGAGCGGCTGGTCGCTTTCGATCCGCAGCTCCACGCGAGTGCCCTCGACGCCCTCCAGGTCACCCGAGGTTTCCCGCACAGTATGGACGGGGCGGCCGAGCCATGCGGGGGGCCGGTAGGTTTTTTCGAACGCCGCCACACGCGGAGGCGGAACGCCGGCGATCCGGTACCAGCGGGTCACCGCGTCGCCGCCGCGCACGCGGTAGAGAAGTTCCGCATCGGCGGTTTCGATCGAGGCGGCAAAGCGGCCCGGCGCGATCGGTTTCATGCGCGAGCGGGCACGGCGCCCGCCCGCGGCGCTTTCGAGCCAGGCCTCGCTGATCGGCCGCCCGACTACCTCGACCACGACGGGCACGGCGTCGCCCAGCGGCACGGTGGCATCGGGTGGGGAGGGTTCGCGGACGTCGATGCGGGTGCGGGAGACCCGCGCGAGGTTGGCGGTTGGGAGCGCCGCGCGCGCGAGCCGGCGGGCGCCGTCGAGGCCCGGCCACGCGAGCAGCGCGATGACGAGCAGCATGGCGGCGGCGGCCGGCGCCAGCCAGCGGCGGATGAGGGTCAGGGGCAGCAACTCATCCGGCTCAATGTTCGCCATACGCTCCGCGACAGCGGCCTGAACTCGCGCGCGGAAGACGGGCGAATCGAGCCCGGGGGCGGGCGGCGGCCGTGTGCCGAGTTCGACGGCCGAGAGCACCTCCTCGCGCAGCTCGGGACGCGCGGCCTCGAACCACCGCGCCAGCCGCCCGAGATCGTGTCGCCCGCGCAGATGCCGTAGCGTGAGCCGCCACAGTTCCAACGCCCCCAGCGCCCATGCGCCGAGGCTCAACGTGATGCGCATGGGGTCTTCGATCACCCACGCCGCATCTGCGGCCGCGACGATGAGCAGGCCGCCGAGCGTGGCCGCGAGCGCGCCGAGCAGACCCCGCTGCCATAACAGCCGCTCGCGGCGGCGGCCGAACTCGAGCAGTCGGCGCCGCGTGAGATCATCGAGGCCGGCCGATCCCCATTCGGCCTCGCGAGGAGCTGGTTGATCGGGCATCACAGCAACCCCCGACGTTTACGCACCACCCATTCCACCGTCAGCAGCGCGACGACCGCCGCAAGCCACGGCCATCGCTGCCAGAGGTGGGTCTCCGTTTCGACAATGCGCCCTCGGCTCAGCGGCCGCAACACCGCCGCCAGTTCGCCGATCTGCTCTTCTCGGAACCATCGGCCGCGCGAGACCGCCGCGATCTGGCGCATCAGCGTCTCGTCACCGGCGGGCTCAACGGTTTCGAGGTTGGTCGCCGGTCGCACGACCCAGGTGGCCCGGGCGGCGGTGTCGCTCTCCGGCACGCCCGCCACCGTAACGCGCAGTTCATATTCGCCCGGCGGCAGCGGGCCGGTGTCGGCGACATAGAGACCGCCGCCGTGTTCGTCGGGCGTCATCGGCAGCGCGGCGACACGGCGGCCGTCGCGAAACACCTGGGCTTGGACGATGGCGCCGGCCATAGCGCGGCCCCGTTCGTCGCGCACGCGCGCGCGCAGTCGTGTGCGTCGTCCAGCTTCTTGCACGGGGGGGCCTGCGTCCACCGAGACGCGCCGGTCACGTACCGCAAAGGGGGCCTCCATCAAGGCCAGCGCCATCTGGTTCCAGAAGCGAGTCTGGAACGCGTCGCCGTCGTCTCGGCGCCAGCGCCAGATCTCGTCGAATGCGAGCAGTGCCACGCGCCCGGCGCCGTAGCGGGAAGCGACAAGCGCCGGCACGGCCGCGCCCCCGGCGGCGGTCACCGCTTCGGCCCACACCTCCGCGCCCGGCCGGGGCCGAACCGACGCCACCCGCTGCGGCGGTGGCAGCCGCGCCCACGCGGCCGCCGCCGCGCCCGTCGGTGCCACCGCGAGCGCGGGCTGCCGCTCGCCCGCGGCGGTGAGCCGGAGCGCAAAAGGCTGCTCGATCGCGCCGCCCGTCCACTCGACTGGCACAACCTCGGCCAGCGGGCCGCCGCAGATCGCCCGCAGATGCCCTCGAAGCCCCTCCAACAGGATGAGCCCACCACCGCGGTCGCCGACAAAATCACGCAGCCATTCGAGTTCGACCGGCCGAAACGCGCCGGGCGGCACCTCACCGAGAATCACCAGGTCCATGGCCATCAGCGCATCGCGGTCGGCCGGAAACCGATCGGCCCCTGCGCCGCGCGGCAGTTCGCCGCCGTTGGCGTACACCGCGGTCAGTTCCCATCGAGGATCGCGATCGAAGAGGTTGCGCACATACCGCGTCTCCCAGCGCGGCCGGCCGTCGAGCAACAGCACGCGGTAGGGGCGCGTGACCGCGAACACGGAGAACTCGCGGTGGTTGTTCGCGGGGATGGCGTCGTTCTCAGCACCCTCCAGTTCAATCGTGAAGTCGAGCCGGACACCCGCCCGTTCACCTTCGCGGGCGGCTGTGCGTCCGAGCCGTTCGGCCAGCTCCTCGACCGGCACTTCGAACTCGACCGCGCGCGCGCCACCGGCCGCCAGCTCGTGCGACCACACGACCTCGTCCCCGGAGCGGATGCGGAGGGTGAGCGGGGCGCCGTCGGGGCGGTGATCGGTCACGAAAACCCGCCCACGGAGCCGGTCGCGGTGGAAGACGGTCTCCGGCGCATCCACGCCGAGCAGTGCCGCGTCCGGCGGCGGCCGGTCGCTGCCGATGGTGACGGTCAGGACTGGCACGCCGCGCGCGCCGAGCACTCGCGCGGTCTCGAGCGGCGACGCTCCGCGGTTGTGGCGGCCGTCGGAGATCAGCACCACCGCCGCGCGCACCGCACCGGCCTCACCGCCCTCGGCGCCGAGCCCCTCGCCGAGTGGAGAGAGGTCGGTGAAGACACCCGCCGGCGGCGCGGAGGCGGCCGGCGGAGGTCCGTCGGCGCGCACGGGCCCCGAGCGCGCGCTCCAGAGCTCCTCGAGCTGGCCCTCGCGCAGCGCGATGACCTGCACATCGCAGCCCTCCGCGAGCGCAGCCAACAGTGGCT
The DNA here is from genome assembly GCA_938010045.1 of uncultured bacterium. Classification (GTDB taxonomy): domain Bacteria; phylum Verrucomicrobiota; class Kiritimatiellia; order PWTM01; family PWTM01; genus CAACVY01. Next base: position 37,353 of record CALLFZ010000023.1, on the reverse strand, counting down.
CTCGCCCCCCCCACAATGCGCCGATCGCGCGGTCCCAACGCGGCGTGCGGTCAAACCGATCGAGCGCGGCGCGCCATGCTGGCCGCGCGTTGAGATCGGCGCTCTCCGCGCGCCGCAGGAAAAGCCCGCGCAGCTCCCGCTCCCAAATGGCGAGTTTCGACTCCACTGCGGCGGCCTCGCGTCGCCACGCAGCATCGGGCGATCCGCCGCTGGCGGCCACAAGACGGCGCGCAGGTTCGATGAGATCTCGATCCAGCGCGCCGCGCGGATCCTCCGCTGCGGCGGCCGCCTCGTACGCCACAAGTCGCGCAGCGGGGATCGGAGATTCGATCGTGCCGTCCGGCAACTGCCATCGCACCGCGACGTGCGCCTGCCCGTTGCCTTCTTTGTGCAGCACTTCGAAATAGCAGAGGCGGCCGGCTTCGAGCGATACGCGGCGCGACTTCTGTCCCGGAAGCTGCTCCCACTGGTCGGGGGAGGTCCATCCCTCGACCCGCGCGATCACCGTCGCGCGCTCGGGCTCGCTCGTGGGGCTGACGCGTAGTTCCGCGTGATCGTCGCTGGAGAGCCAGAACACGTACTCCCCCGTGATCGGTGGCACGAGATGGCCGCGGATCCGTTCACCAAACGCATCGGCGCCATCGTCGGGCACCTCGAGGGACGTGAGCACGCGACGTTCATCGGGCGGGCCGCGAAACTTCGGTGAGCCGGTGAGGTCCGCCACGCGGTCGCCGCCGAGACCCGTCCAGCGCTCGAGGATCACGCGCCCGGACGGACGGAGACCCACGAAGGCATCGGCCGGAAGGGCGGCGAGCAGGCCGCGCGCGGCCTCCATCCGTGCGGCGGCCGCGCGCACGGCGGCGGCGCGATCGGGCTCGGCCGGATCGAGCACATCGAGCGCGGCGCGCAGCTCATCGGCGGCGCGCAGCAGGGCGGTATCGTCGCCCGTCGCGTCTGCCCAGCCCAGCTGGTGGGCGATCTGCAGCTTGCGCCCGGTCTCCATCTGCGGATCGGTCAGGGCCATGCTCGCGGACTGGTCGAGCACGACGCGGACCTGCAGCGGATCACCGACCCGCCGACGGTGACGCAGCACCGGCCCCGTGGCCATGAGCGCAACGAGCACGATCGCCATCGCGCGCAGCGCCGCGGGCAGCGCCACGCCGCCGCCGCCGGGGGGGCGCTCGCGCCGGTAGATCGCCAGCGCCACCGCCACCGCGCCCAGCGCAACCGCCCCGCCCAGCCACAGCGAGCCCGTGAAGTGCAGTGAGGTCACGGCACGCGCCCTCCGAGCCGCCGCTGCACCACCAACTCCAACGCCAGCAGCCCGAGCACGCCCCACCATGTGGCCCGCCACAGCTCGCGGCCCTCGCGGCGCTCCCGTTCGATCCGGCGGAACGCCTCGGGCGATTCAATGATCGTCGCCGATGCCTCGGCCACCAGCGCCGCGATCTCCGAGTCCGAGAGCGGCGTCAGGTCCGATTCCTGCGGTGGCCGGCGGACCACCCACGCGATCGGATCCGCGCCGCCCGGTGGCTTCAGCCAGTAGATGCCCGGCCGATCCGTTTCACCGAACTCCACCATGCGGTGCATGCCGCGCCGCGCGACCACGAGCTCGCGCACGCTGCCGTCGGGCAGGGTGAGTGTGGCGCGTTCGCCCTCGGGCGTGTCGTCGTCGAGCCGCGCGGCCATTCGCTCGCCCGGCTCGATATTGCGCGGCGGATGGACCACCGATCCGAGGTGAACGATGAGTTCCTGCATCAACGGCACGTAGGCCGGTTGGAATGGCAGATTGCCCCAGTCGGCGTCGAGCGGTCCGCCCAGCAGCACGACCCGGCCCTCCCCGACGCGCCGTTCGACCATCCATGGCTCGCCATTCTCGAGCCGCATCAGGATCCCGTCCGCGCGTTCGGGCGGAACATCCAGACGGTGATACGCGCGGAGTCGAACGCCGTCGAGCGCGCCCGCGCGCAGTCCGGCCAGCGCCGGATGGGCGGGCCAGCGTGGCTCGAATCCAACCGCTCCAGCCTCCTCGTCTGGCCGGCCGACGATGCCCGCCAGCCGCGCCGGCAGAAGGCCGGCGGCCTCGTCCAACGTGGCCGCATACCACGAGGGCGATGCGCGGTCTCCCGGGGCGATGAGAAGCCCGCCGCCCTCGCGCACAAACTCCGCGAGGGCCTCGACGGCCGCGGTGGGGAGCTGGCGGACATTCGCAAGCACGATCGCGCGCGCATCGCGCAGATGGGCGGGCTCCGCGCGCGATTCAGGCACCGTCGAGACGCGGATCAGGTCCGCCGCGCGCCCCGCACCCGCCATCCACGGCTGCAACGCAAGCTCGAGGAACGCGGTCTCCGAGCGCAGCGGCAGCGGGTTCGGGTCCCCGCTGATCAGCCGAACCGGCAGACGGTCCACAATGATGACCGACGCGGCCGCGGCATTGTCGGCGCGAAGCGCATCAGGATCGGTCGCCACCTCGATGACGTGCGAGCCCGCACGGTCGAAGGCGTGGGAGAACTGCACCACCTCGGCTGCGCCCGGCTCCAGCCGCACCGTCGCGTGCTTGAGTTCGACGCCGTTCACCCGCAGGTACGCGCGCACCGAGGGGCGGGCGCGGCCGCCATAGAGGCGCATGGTTGCCCGGATGCGCAGCGTCTGGCCGACGCCGGCCATCGCGCGCGACAATTCAACCGGACCGACCGCAACATTCTCGACCGGTGCCGCGCGGATCGGCATCAGCACAACCCGCGGGGGCACCGGTTGCGCCGCGAGGCGCGACCAGGCGCGGCGCCGCTCCTCCGCGCGTTCAGGCGACCACGTCGAGCGCTGAAGATCGGTCACAATCACGAGCAGACGATCCGCATGGTGCATGCGCTGCTCGAACAGTGCGGCGGCGCGTTGCAGCGCGGCCGCGGGCCGCGCGGCGCCCCAGCCGCCCTCCGCGTCGAGCACGACCTGCCGCACCTGCGCGAGATCGACGCTCGGCTCTTCGGCGGCCGGTAGTGGCCCGGCCATTCCGATCACGGCGGCCTCTGAGCCCCGCGGCAACTCGTCGAGCACCGCGGCGGCCGCTTCGCGCGCGGCGGCCAACGCGCTGCGGCCGGCCTCCCCGACCTCCATCGAAGCGCTGTTGTCGAGCAGGATGACCGCCGAGGTCGGCGCGCGCTGGATGCGACCGGCCGCGCCGGTGAGCACGGGCCGCGCCATCGCGAGCGCCAGCAGCGCCGGAATCGAGGCGCGGATCGCCAGCAGCAGCCATTGCTCGATCCGGATCCGCCGCCGTTGCGTGCGCAGGATGTCGTCCAAGAACATCATCGCGCTCCAACGCACGACGCGGAACCGGCGGCGGTTCAGCAGGTGCAAGATCACCGGGATCGCCGCGGCGGCCACGCCGGCCAGCAGAGCTGGGTTCAGGAAGGTCATGCCCGCCTCCGCCGCGCCGCGAGGAAGCGCGAGAGCGAGTCCGACCATGGCCGGTCGGTGGTCATCAGGGCCCAGTCGACCCGGTGCCGGTGGCACCCACGGCGCAGGTCGCGCTGAAACTCCGCGACTCGCCGCCGGTACGCTTCGCGTAGTGCGGCGGGATCGAGCAGCCGGTCGTGGCCCGCGCGCTCGAGCGATTCGAACCTCGTCCAGCCGCGGAACGGGAACTCGAGCTCATCCGGATGCAGCACCTGGATGACCGAGACGTCGTGGTGAACAAACCGCAGGTGCGCGAGCGCGGCCAGCAGCTCCGGTAGTGGGCCGAGACAGTCGGAGAGCACGATCAGCAGACCACGCCGATGAACGCGCGCGGCGGTGTCGTGCAGCACGCGTCCCAGGTCGGTCTCGCCGCCTGCGCGTGTGCGCTCCAGCGCGTCGGTGAGCACGCGCAGGTGGCCTGGCCGCGCGCGCGGAGGGATGTAGCGGCGGGGCGCGGTGTCGAAGACCAGCAGCCCGACCGCATCCGACTGCTGCAGCAGCAGCCACGCGAGGCCGGCGGCCAGCCGCGCCGCGTAGTCGAGCTTGCTCGGCTCGCCGTACGCCATCGAGCCGCTCGCGTCGAGCAGGAGCGTCGCGCGGACGTTCGTCTCCTCCTCGAACTCGCGTACATAGAAGCGGTCGCGCCGCGCGTAGAGTTTCCAGTCGAGGCGGCGAATCTCGTCGCCCGGCACATACGCGCGGTGTTCACGGAACTCGACGCTGAAGCCCTTGTGCGGCGAGCGGTGCAGGCCGCTGCAAAACCCTTCGACCACCGAGCGCGCGAGCACTTGGAGCGACGCAAGGCGCCGAAGGTCCTCGGGCGCCAACAGCGGGAGGCGTTCCGCCATGGGCCGCACTCCGCGATCAAACCGCAGGTTCGGGCTCGGCCGCCGGCAGCTCCGCGAGCGCGCGCTCGACGATTTGCACCGGTGTGATGCCCTCGGCCTCCGCGTTGAAAGTCGGCACGATGCGGTGCCGTAGCGCCGGGCGCGCCAGCGCGACGACGTCGGCGATCGTCGCGTGATGGCGGCCGCGCAGGATCGCCCGCACCTTCGCGCCCATGATCAGCACCTGCGCCGCGCGCGGACCCGGCCCCCACTCGACCAGGTCGCGCAGGAACGGGAACGCATCGGGCGCCTTTGGCCGGCACCGCCGCACGAGGTCCAGCACGTATTCCGTGACGTGATCCGGCACCGGCACCGCGCGCACGATGCGCTGGCAGGCGAGGATCTGCTCGCCGCCGATCACCGGCCGCAGCTCAGCCTCGTAGAGGCCTGTCGTGCGCGCGATAATCTCGCGCTCCTGGTCGCGCGTCGGGTAGTCCACGCCGACGTGGAACATGAAGCGGTCGCGCTGCGCCTCGGGTAGCGGGTAGGTGCCTTCCTGCTCGATCGGATTCTGCGTCGCGAGCACGAAGAACGGCTCCTGCAGCGGCCAGGTGCGGTTGCCCACCGTGACCGAGTGTTCCTGCATCGCCTCGAGCAGCGCGGCCTGCGTCTTCGGCGGTGTGCGGTTGATTTCATCGGCGAGGATCATCTGCGCGAAGATCGGGCCGGGCTGAAACACCAACTGACGTCGGCCGCCGGGTTCCTCCTGGATGATGTCGGTGCCGGTGATGTCGGCGGGCATGAGATCGGGCGTAAACTGGATGCGGCGAAACGAAAGGTCCATCGTGCGCGCGAGCCCGCGGATCATCATCGTCTTGGCGAGCCCCGGCACGCCCTCGAGCAAACAGTGGCCGCGCGCGAGGATCGCGATCACGAGCTGCTCGATCACTTCCTCTTGTCCAACGATGAAGCGCGCCAGCTCGGCGGTGATGCGGCGGTACGCGTCGCGCAGTTCCTCGGCACGGCGAAGGTCCTCGTGGGTCAGGGTCGCTTGCGTGGTCATTCGCACTCTCCTAGACGCGAAATCTCCCCACTTATACTAAAGCGCCGCGATACGAGTCCAGATCACCGCGGCCACGCGCGCGGACCACGCCGCACATGCGATTCGATCAGCGCCGCGCCGCCGGCCGATTGAGCGGGTTGTGCGCACCCTCGGCGGACCGCCACCGCGCACGGGGTGTCTGGCCGCCACATCCGAATCTCAACCCCGGCGGAGGGGCGATCCGCGTCGGCCGTCCTCCTCACGCTCTGGCCCAGCCGAGCGCCACGCCGCGATCGACCGCGCGATGGCGGCGGGGAGACCTCAATCGAGACGCCGGGCGAGCAGCCAGGCGACCGCGTAGGTCGCGACGACACCGCCCTCCGGCGCCGCGTGGGCGCGGTCGTACTCGGCGATCAGCGCCGCCAGCTCGCCGCGAACCAGCGGCGCGGAGGGGCGGTAGCGGAGGCCACCGGTGAGTCCCTGGTCGTGGAGTCCGCGCAGCAGGGCCGCCGCGGAAGGGTAGCGCCGGCGGATCGTGTACTCGCCGTCCGCGACGCGGCGCAGACCGAGCTGATCCACGATGAGCCGTAGCTCCGCGAGCGTCGGCATCGGCCCCACGTCGGCCTTCGCCGGTGCAACGCGCGCCAACGACTCGCGCAGCTCCCGCAGCGTGCCCTGCACCATCAACGAAATGGCGAGGCAACCGCCCGTGGCCAGGCAGTCGGCGAGGTTACCGACCGCGTCTGTGAGCGATGGTGCCCAGTGCAACGATGCGTTGCTGACGACCAGCCGGTACGGGAGGGCCGGACGATAGAGCGCAAACTCGCTCTGCATCCATCGCACGCACGGCGCCGAAATGCTGGCGCGGGCAGTGTCGAGCATCGCCTCGGAGATGTCGAAGGCGTCCACGCGCGAGCGCGGGAACCGCTCGAGGAGCAGCCGCGTGAGGATGCCACTGCCGCAGCCGGCATCGAGAATTCGGAACGGCTCCTCGCTGTCCACGAGCCGTTCGACGAGCCGCACGGCCGTCTCGCGCTGCACCTCGGCCTCGAGATCATACTGAGCCGCGCTCCGGTTGAAGCGCGCGTGCGTGCTGCGGAGATGTCGGACGGCGTCGCTCACATCCGCGACTCTTCAAAACCTGAGGTTAACACATCGCGAATTCGCGCGCCACACGCGCCGGGCACATTGTGACCCACGCCGGGAAGAACTTCGGCGGCCAGTCCGAGCCGGCGCGCGCTTTCGATGCCCGCCTCGACGGGGATCACGGCGTCGCATTCGCCGTGCACCCACCGCACAGGACACGCCGGCGGCGACCGTCCGCGCAGGTCGAGACTCCTCAACCAATCGAGCGCAGCGGCGAGGCGAAGCGGGTTGGGGGGGCGATCCATCTGCGGAGTGTCGTCGCCGCCGGCGGAGGGCGCGCGAACCTGGCGATGGAACGTCGCCAGCGCGGTTGCGGCATCGCGCAGGACGGCGCGCCGCAGCGCACGGACGGCGGCCTCCGGAGGCCCGAACGGCCAGTCGGGCGCCCGGCAGAATCGCAGTGTGCCCGCGAGGACCAGAAGTCCAGCCGTCGCCGGCGCCCGGGGCCGCGTCAGCACGTCGAGCGCCATCATCGCCCCCATGGACCAGCCGACGAGCCGCGGGGGGGTGGGCGCGGAGGCGAGCTGGGCCGCCAGCGCATCGGCCCACGGTCCGGCGTGCTCGGCCAGCTCGTCCAGTTCGAGCACCCGCACATTGAGGCCGGTCGGCCGCAGCGCGTCCACCACGGGACTCCACCAACCACGGGGGATGGACCAACCGCCGATCAGCCAGACTTCGTTCATACCCCGAGCGGTCCGACCAGCCGCGCCACACGGCGGGCGGCGGTTTCGACCTGTTCTGGCGAGAGGTTGAGCGTGACCGTGAACCGTATGCGCGCGGCGCCCTCGGGGACCGTCGGCGGCCGGATCGCGACGGCCAGGATTCCCTCCTCACGCAGGCGTGCCGCAGCTTCCATCGCCCGCGGGTCGTCGCCGAGGATGACCGGCACGATCGGGCAATCGCCATCGGCCACCGCGACGCCCAACTCGCGCAGGCGCCGGCGGAATTGGGCAGCGAGATGACGCAGCCGGGCGGGACGGTCCGGCTCGCGCGCGAGCACGTCGAGCGCCGCCAGCGCCGCGGCCGCGGCGATCGGCGAGAGACCGGTCGAGTACATGAGTGAACGAGCCGACTGCACGAGCCATTCGCGCAGGTCCGCCGTGCCCGCGATCAACCCGCCCTGGGAACCAAGCGCCTTGCTGAGCGTGCCGATCGCCACGACACCGCCCCCCCGCACGCCGGCCTCTGCGAGCAGGCCCGCCCCACCCGGCCCGTACACGCCGAGCGCGTGCGCCTCATCCACATACAGCGCGGCGCCGTGCTCCGCTGCGCATCGCGCCACCTCGGCCAAGGGAGCGAAATCGCCGTCCATCGAAAACACCGACTCGGTCACCACCAGCCGACGGCCGCTGGCCGGCGACGTGCGTAGCATCTCCTCAAGGTGGTTCACATCGTTGTGGCGGAAGCGCCGGAGCGTGGCGCCGGAGAGCCGCGCCCCGTCGAGCAGGCTCGCATGCGCGAGACGGTCCGCGAAGACGGTGTCGCCGCGTCCGACGAGCGCTGAAATCGCGCCCACGTTCGCGGCGTAGCCGGAGGGGAACACCAACGCCGCCTCGGCGCCGTTGAACTTGGCCAGGCGCCGTTCGAGCTCGGCGTGCACCGGACGGCGTCCGCACAAGTGTGGCGAAGCGGTCGCACCCACCCCCCACTCCCGCGCCGCGGCCACGGCGGCCTCGATCACCGCCGGATGCCGTGCCAGACCCAGGTAGTCGTTCGAAGAAAAGTTCAGCCGATTGGAATCGGCGGCCGCCTCTGCGGCGAACTCCCGCAGCCAACGCCGTCGGCCGCGCGCCTCCAGCCGCGCGAGCTCGCTGTTGATCCACTCGAGCGGGTGGCTCATGGTCCGCCCCTGGCCCCCGGTCCTCGCAGATCCAGCCGGCGATCCCCGGCGAGAATCATTTCCACGTCCCATGGAACGGGCGACGTCGCGGCAGCACCATGCAGCGAGCGGGCCGAGCCGATCAGATGGACGAACCGGCGACCCTCCACCCGCAGCGGGGTCCAGCGCACCTCGGCGATCTCGGCGGTGAAGGCCGACGCTGGGTCGCCGCCGACCGCCTCGAACCGCTCGGCGCGCCATCGCAGTGCCACCGGCAGCTCGGCGTCCGGCGCCGCCGGTGTCCCGCCGAAGGCCAGCGCGAGCACCCGTTCGATCCGGGCCCAGTCGCCCGTCGCGACTGCACCGGTCACCTCGGTCCGCCAGAGCGCCCCGCCGCCGGAGATCTCGACGCGTCGCAGCGGTGGCTCGCCCCACCGCGGCCAGCCCCATACGAACAACAGCCGATCGGCGCGGATGTTGACGGCCGCCCGCTCGGTGGCGCCCGTGCTTGCGACGTTCCGCGCCACCAGTGTGCAGGGCGGGCGCATCCACGTCGCCCCCACCGCGATCGTCACGCCCAACCGCGAGGACAGCTCATCGGCAACGTGCGCGCGGATGCCCTCGGTGGTGGCCACGATCAGGAGCGAGACATAGAGAATCGCGACCACCAGCGAGCCGAAGAACAAACACCCGCGGATGCCCCGAACCCAACGACGACGGCCGCCCGCCGCGCCTTCGTCCTCGTCGTACCGAATCTGCCGCGGCACCGCCTCACGCCCCCGCCGCGAGTTCAGCCGCGCGCCGGCGAGCCGCGTCGAACGCGGAGGCAAACGCCGCCGGCACGCCGTGCCGTTCGAGCTCGCGAATCGCGGCGTCGGTCGTGCCCTTCTCCGAGGTCACGCGCCGGCGCGCCTCGCGCGGATCGAGATCGGTTGCTTCCAAGAGCCGCGCCGATCCGGCGACCGTTGCCAGCACCAAACGCCGCGCCACGTCCGGCGTCAGACCAAACCGCACGGCCGATTCGATCATGAGTTCGATCAACAACAATACATAGGCCGGACCGCTCCCGCTGATGGCGGTGACGGCGTCCATGAGGCTCTCGGGGACGCGCTCGACCCGGCCGGCCGCTCGCAGCGTCGTCTCCGCGCGCGCTAGATCGCCATCGTCCGCCCATCGGCCCGCACACACCGCCGAAGCACCCGCCCCCACCAGCGCCGGCGTGTTCGGCATCGCGCGGACTACGCGCGGGCGCCCCCCCAGCGCCGCCTCGATGCGCGCGGTCGGCACTCCGGCCACAATGCTGAGCACCGTCGCCGTCTCGCCGATCTCGCCGCGCAGCGAGTCCAGCGCGGCGGCCATCGTCTGCGGCTTCACCGCGAGCACCACGAGATCCGCACCCCGCGCCGCCGCGGCATTGTCGGCCGCCGCCACCACCCCCAGCTCGCGCGCGCACCACTCCAGCCGCTCGGCGCGCACGTCGCTGACGCGCATCGAGGAAGGCGACCACCCCGCGCGCACCAGAGCGCGAATCAGCGCCTCGGCCATGTTCCCTGCGCCAATCCAGGCCATCGTGACAGGCTCGCTCATGATTCGTACTCCCGGGCGCCCCCGCTCAGTCTGCCGCGGGCGTCTGCTCGGCCGGCCGTCGCCACGGCGACGAACGCGGGCCGAACACATCGGTGCCGACGCGAATCATCGTCGCCCCTTCGGCGATCGCGATCTCGAAGTCGGCCGACATGCCCATCGAAAGCTCTGGCAGCGGTGTGGTAAGACGGTCCGCACAGCGATCGCGCAGCTCTCGCAGCGCGCGGAAGAACGGCCGCACGTCCTCCGGGTTCCGGCAGATCGGCGGCACCGTCATCAGACCGATCAGCTCGAGGCGTGGGAGCCGGTTCGCCTCGGCGATGGCTTCCGGAACCGCCTCGGGCGCAAAACCGAACTTCGAGCGCTCGCCCGCCACGTTGACCTCGAGCAACACGCGGATCCGGCGCCCCTCCTCCGCGGCAATCTGGTCCACCCGGCGCAGCAGCGGAACAGAGTCGATCGAGTGCAGCGTCGTGAAGAGGCGCAGGGCCGGCCGGACCTTGTTCGACTGCAGGTGGCCGACCAGATGCCACTCGAGGTGTGGCGGGCAAAGCGGAATTTTCGCGGCCGCCTCCTGGACGCGGTTCTCGCCGAAGACGCGCACCCCGGCCGCGGCGGCCTCGGCGACGGCCTCCGGAGGGTGCGTTTTCGCCACCGCGACGAGTGTGACCTCCTCCGGCCGCCGACCGGCCGCGGCGCAGGCGCGCGCGATGCGGTCGCGAACCCGCGCGACGCGTTCGGGAATGGAGATGGGCTCGTCCATTGGCGACAATGTCGGCGCGGCCATCATCGGGCGGGCCGCGGTGAAGTCAACCCACCCGGCGCGGCCATCAGGGCGCGGCGGCGGGCGCGGCGGGCGTCATGGGCGCACCCCCGCTGGTCGAAGCGCCCGGAGTCTCGGCCTGGACGGCGGGCGTTGGCGTAGTGGCGGGGAGCGCCGGCGTGGGCGTGGCGGTCATCGGGGCTCCTGCCCCGGAGCCCGGCAGACCGGTTTCGACCAGCTTCTGAGCCGCGCGCCGTTTCTGTTCGAGCACCTTCAGCCCCGCCTCGGCGACGCCGGCGAAAGGACCCTCGGGGTGCAGCGCGAGGTATTCCTCGTAGGCCTGGCGCGCCTCCGTGTAGCGCCCCATCTGCTCGTAGGTACGCGCGCGGCCGAGCAACGCGAGCGAACCCTGGAGGGAGCCGCGTTCGCGCGCCCGCACCGCCTCGAAGATCTTCAGCGCCTCCTCGAGCCGGCCCATCGCCTCCAGACAGGTCGCACGGTTGACCTCTGCGACGGTCGCCATCGGATGTTTCGGATGATCGCGTAGGAACTGCGCATACCGCCGTTCGGCCTCCTCGTAGCGGCCGTTGTGAAAGTCGAGGCGCGCCAGCGCGAGCTGACCGATCGGCGCGCTCGAGGTACGGCCGTACTTTTCCACGAGCTTCTCGATCTGCTCGGCGCGACCGCTGGTCAGCAGCCGCGCGGCCTCGTCCTCCGCAGCACGACGACGCTGGCGGACGACCCCGACGGCGACCACGATCACCAGCGCAATCGCCGCGCCGAGCAGCACCGGCCGTCCGTACTCGCGAACGAGCGTCGGCCAGTCGAGCGGAACGGCCTCCTCCGGTGTGGCGGCGCCGGCGGCACCGGTCTTCTGCGTGGGTTGCTGCACAACCGTCATCGGAATCGCCCTCGCTGTCTGAGCGCTGCATCGTGCCGCGACCCCCTCGCAAATGCAAGCACATGACGCCGGCGCGGCCGCGCCCAGCGGGGCCATCACTCACCCAAGGGCCGAGCTCTCGCTCCGCGAGCCAGAGGGGATGCGGTGTCCAAGGATTGGAGGGCGGATGGGCACGATCGTCCAATCGTTGGAACCGTCGGGAACCGCCGCGCGGACGGCAGACCGCCGACCCGAACGGTTGAAGCGGTCGCCTTCATCCTTTAGTGTGAACGACCGTCTCCACGACGGTGGGAAGCAACGAAAGGGTCGCAATGAATCTGCAACTGGTGGCCAATACGATTCGCGGACTGGCGATGGACGCGGTGGAAACGGCGAAGTCCGGCCATCCGGGGATGCCGATGGGCATGGCGGACGTCGCCGCGGTGCTGTGGCTGAAGTATGTGAAGCACGATCCGGCCGATCCCTCGTGGCCGGACCGGGATCGGTTCGTGCTCTCGGCGGGGCATGGCTCAATGCTGATCTACAGCCTGCTGCATCTGGCCGGCTATGACCTGCCGATGGAGCAGCTCCAGCAGTTCCGCCAGCTCGGCAGCCACACGCCGGGCCACCCGGAGTACGGCGAGACGCCCGGGGTCGAGACCACGACCGGACCGCTCGGGCAGGGCAGCGGCAATGCGGTGGGGATGGCGATCGCGGAGCGGATGCTGGCGGCGCGCTACAACGTCGCCGGCGAGCCGCCGGTGGTGGACCACCGCACGTGGGTGATCGCGGGCGACGGGTGTCTGATGGAGGGCATCTCGCACGAGGTCTTTTCGCTCGCTGGCCATCTGCGGCTCGGACGGCTGATCGTGTTCTACGACTCCAACCGCATCACGATCGAAGGCTCGACCGATCTGGCCTGCAGCGATGACGCGCGACGCCGTTTCGAGGCGTACGGTTGGGACGTTCAGGAGATTGACGGTCATGATTTTGCGCAGATCGAGGCCGCGATCGAGCGCGCGCTGGCCTCTGAGGAGCGGCCGCATGTGATCATCACGCGAACGCACATCGCGCAGGGCGCGCCGAAGCTGCGCGATTCGCACGAAGCCCACGGTGCGCCACTGGGGCCGGACGAGGTGCGCGCCGCGAAGGCGAACCTCGGGTTGCCGACGGACCGTGAGTTCTACGTGCCCGACGAGGTGCGCGCGATGTTCGCGGCGCGCCGCGAGCAGATGGCGGCTGCCCATGACCGTTGGCGCCGCGTCGTCCGGCGCTGGAAGGGCGCCCATCCGGAGCTCGCCGAGCAGTGGGCCGCCGCGATGAAGGGCGAGCTACCGGCCGACCTCGAGGCCGCGTTGCCGTCGTTCGACCCGGCCAAGCCGATCGCCACGCGCGCCGCCTCGGGCAAGACGCTGCAGGCGATCGCGCCGCGCGTCCCATGGCTGGTGGGCGGTTCCGCCGATCTGGCGCCGAGCAACAACACCTACCTGCCCGGCCTCGGCGACATCGCGCCCGGCTCCTTCGCGGGCCGCAACTTCCACTTTGGCGTCCGCGAGCACGGCATGGCGGCAATCATGAACGGTATCGCGCTGCACGGCGGCTTCCGGGTCTACGGGGCGACCTTCCTGGTGTTCTGCGATTACGCTCGTCCCGCGATCCGACTGGCGGCGATGATGAAGCTGCCGGTGATCTATGTGTTCACACACGACAGCATCTTTGTGGGCGAGGACGGCCCGACGCACCAGCCCATCGAACAGATGGCGGCGCTGCGGTCGATCCCGAACCTCGTGGTGATCCGGCCGGCCGACGCCACTGAGACCGCCGCAGCGTGGGCGGTGGCGTTGCGGCACCGCGAGGGGCCTGTCGCGCTGCTGCTCACACGCCAGGCGGTACCGGTGCTCGACCGCACGACCCTGCCGCCGGCTTCGGAGATCGCGAAGGGCGGCTATGTGCTCTGGGACAGCCGGCCCGACGCGAAGCCCGAACTGGTGATGATCGCGACCGGCTCCGAGGTGGCGCCGACCCTCGAGGCGGCTCGGCGGCTCGCGCAGGAAGACGGCCGTGCGGTGCGAGTGGTGAACTTGGCCTCCTGGGAGCTCTTCGAGCGGCAGCCCCGATCCTATCGCCATCGCGTGATCCCGCCGGCTTGCAAACGGCGCCTGGCCGTCGAGGCCGGCGTACCGCTCGGATGGGACCGGTACGTCGGGCTCACCGGCCGCGTTCTCGGCATCCGCCGGTTTGGCGCGTCGGGACCTGCGAAGGCGGTCGGCGAGTTCTTCGGCATGACGAGCGCGCACATCCTCGCCGCGGCGCGCGAGATGGTCTGAGCTCGGCCGATCGCGGAGCGCGCGCGTGAAGGCAGGGGCGGAGGCCGGGGCGACCACGGACCGGCCGTTGATCCTGCGCGCGGTGGGGTTCGCGGTTGTCTCTTTGCTGCTCCTGGCCGCGAGCCTTGTGCTGCCGGCCCGCGAGTGGTGGCAGGTCGAGCGCCTCGTTGAACTCGGCCGCCGGCTGAACGGGTGGGGGCCGGTGGGCGTGATCGCGCTCGGCATCGTCACGCCCCTGCTGCTTTTGCCCCGCTGGCCCCTGGCGGTGGTGTCGGGGCTGCTCTACGGCGTGGTGTGCGGTGCCGCGCTCGCGAATGTCGCCTCGACCTTGGGCGCGATGGTGCACTATGCGCTGGCGCGTTCGATGCTCGCGCCGTGGTGCCGCGTGCTGCTCGAGCGCCGGCGCAGCCGCTGGCTCGACATTCCGCGCGACCACGCGTTCGCGGCTCTCGTGCTGCTGCGGGCGTTCCCGCTCTCCAACTTCGTCGCCACGAACATCCTCGCCGGCACGCTGGGGATCCCCCCGAGCACCTATCTGACAGCCAGTTGTCTTGGTATGATCCCTTCGTCGGTGATGTACGCGGCTTGGGGGCATGCGATCCGCCGTCCGTCGCCCCTCTCGATCGGTCTGGCGACGGGCTTGGTCGCGCTCGTGCTGGGCGGGACGTGGATCGTCCATCGGCGGCGCGAGCGAGCGGCGACCCTGGGGCCGACGGGAGGGAAAGGGACATGTCCGAGCTGAATGTCCTCGACTGGGTGATCGTGGCGTTGCTGGCGCTCGGGGCGGTGCGCGGCGCGCTGATCGGGTTTTCGCGCCAGGTCTTCTCGTTCGTGATGCTCGGCGCGGCCGTCTGGGCAGCCGCGCGTTTCCAACCGCAGCTCGCCCAGCGGATCGCCGGCGCGGAGGGCCCGCCCGACGCGCTCGCCCGCGCGCTCGCGTATGTGCTGATCTTCGCCGGCGTCTGCACGGGCGCGCTGCTGCTGAGGCTCGTCGCACGATGTCTGTTCCGGTTCAGCTTCTCGCCGCTGATCGAGCGCCTCGGCGGCGCGCTGCTGGGGCTGGGCACCACCGCGCTCGCGGTGATCGCGGCGATCGTGCTGCTGACGCTGATCCCACACCAGGGGCTCCACCGCGTCGTGGCCGAGGAGTCGTGGGCCGGCCGCCGCGTCGTGGACACCTTCCCCCGCCTCTACCGCGAGCTCGCCGAGAAGTATCCGCTGCCGGAATGGGCGAAGGAACTGGGCGCCGGCATGACGACGGAACCGGCCGCCCAATCGAACGAGTCGCCGGCCGCCGCCGACGCTCCCCCCGCGCCCTCAGCGCCGTAAGTCGGATGCGGCTTGCATTTCCGCGCGCGCCATGTAGAAGGCGGACGTTTCCAACGATTAGAGACGTCAGACGGGTCGGATCGGGTCAATCCAGACGGACCGATCGAGCCTGACGAGTCAGGAGCGCTGAACTGATGAATATACCGCGTGAGCTTCGATACACGAACACGCACGAGTGGGTGCGCGTGAAGGGCGGCGTCGCAACCGTGGGCATCACCGACTACGCGCAGCAGCAGCTCTCGGAGATCACCTACGTCGAGCTGCCGGACCTGAACGACCAGGTCAACGTCTCCGACGAGGTCGCGTTCGTGGAATCGGTCAAGGCGGCCTCCGACGTCTACGCGCCGGTCAGCGGGACGATCATCGAGGTGAACACCGCGGTCGCCGACGAGCCCGAACGAATCAACCGCGATCCCTACGGCGAGGGCTGGCTGTTCAAAATCCGCATGTCCGACCCCAAGGAGATTGCGAGTCTCCTCGACGCGGATCGGTACGAGGAGCAGTTGCCGCCGGACGAAGAGGAGTGAGCGGCGCGCGCCCGAGCGCAGCGGCGTGGGCGGTGCTCCGCTCGCGCCCGATGAGCTACGGCGCGGGGTTGCGCTGGCAACTGGCCCTGCATGGGGCGCGCCTGGCCGACCGTGTGCCGGATGTCGTTCTCTGGCTGGTCCACCGGCCGGTGATCACGCTGGGGCGCCGCGGGCGCCGGTCGGCCCTGGTGCGCCCAGCCGACGAACTGGCCGCCCAGGGCGTGGAGCTCCACATTGCCTCGCGCGGCGGCGACGCAACCTACCATGGACCGGGCCAATGGGTCGTGTATCCGATCTTGCGGCTCGGTGGCGTCGGCGCGGACGCGCACGGCCACCTCTGGAACCTCGAAGAGCTCTCGATCCGCACCTGCGCCGACTTCGGCGTGCCCGCCTGGCGGCGGCCGGGCATGTCCGGCGCATGGACCGCTCAGGGCAAGATCGCGGCGATCGGCTTTCACATCAAACGATGGGTCACGCTGCACGGCACCAGCTTCAACGTGGATCCCCAACCCAACGGCTTTGAGTGGATCATTCCCTGCGGTCTTCGCGGAGAGCCCGTCGCCTCGTTGCGCCAGTGCCTCGGCGGCGAAGCCCCGCCGATGGACACGGTGGCCGAACGGATGATGGCAAACTTCGAGCACGTGTTCGGGCGCCGCCTCACAGTGTGGCGCGGACGCGACCCGCTGCCAACTGACCTGGCCAACCTGCTCGAAGTGGACTGCGCGGATGATGAACCGTCCGGCGGCGACTACGATTCGGATTCGCCCACCTCGCGAGCCTCGAACTGATCGCACGTGTCGGTGGCGGCCACGTCGCGGCGGTGGCGGCCGCACCACTGCCGAAACGGATTCACGACATAGTGGCGACACCGCCGGCAGAAGTGCGGAGTCTCGTCGCCATCCAACACGCGGGGCGGTCGCGGCAAGTCCTCCTCACTGAAGATCGAGGGGCGGGAGGGCGCCGGCGCCGTCACCGTGTCCATCTCCACCCGCGCGCCGCAGGAAGAGCATTTCAACTCCTCCCCGACGCGCCGAAACCCCTCGTACCGCGGCTGGCGGATCCAAAGCGCCTCGCGTCCACAGGACGGACAGCGTCCGCCTGCGTTCATGCGCACACGCCTCCACGGCAACCGGGACTCGGCCGATCAGCCGTCATACAGCTCATCGCCCCCATCGTCGCCGCCCCCCAGCGCGTCGCCCATCTGTTCTTCGATCTTGTCGGGGTCCTCTCCGGACTCGAGGCGCCGGATCACCTCCTCCATTTCGCCCTCGATCGGCTCGCGCGCAATGGCGGCCATTTCGCGCATCGCGCGCCCAATCGAGCGGGGATCATTCTCGTCCATGCTTTCGAGCAGCCGCTCCATTCGCGCGACATCCGCCTCGCTGGGTTCGAACCCGTTCTCGTCACTCGCGCCCGCGCCGGCGTCGCCTGAGTCGGCAGGCGGCGGCCCGACGGCGCCGGCCGGCTCCGGCTCCGCTTCGGCCGCGGCGGCGCGGCGACCCTTGCGGCCGCCGATCACCGTGACGCGGGAGATCACCCGGGCCATGCTCGCCGCACCGCAGCGCGGACATGCCGGCGTTGTGTGCGTGGCCATGCTGCGGACCAGAAACTGCGAGATGCGCCCGCATTTCGTGCAGCGATATTCGTAGATCGGCATACGGTTCGTGCGTTCAGGGCCGCCTGCCGGCCCCCCATAGATCGTACTGGCGTGAGCGGACCGGTCCACCGGCCCGGCCGGCGCCGGACGCCGCCCGACGGAGGGCCTCCTCCGTGTGCCGGCGCAGACGCTTCAGACGTCCCGCGAGGGCCACCCGCGCCACCGGCGACATGCGGTCGCTGATCAGGATTCCATCGAGGTGATCCAGTTCGTGCTGCACGCACCGCGCCGTCAAACCGCGCAAGGTCGCCTCGCGCTGGCGGCCGTCCAGATCAAGCCAGCGCACCGTCACCTCCACCGGCCGCGTGATTTTGGCGCGGATCTCCGGAAAGCTGAGGCAGCCCTCTTCGCGCGGTTCGGTCGTCGCCGAGGCTCGAACGATGCGCGGGTTGAACATCACCATCGGCATTTCTAAACCCGGGTTCAGCGGGCGGCCGTCGGCCTCCGCATCCGATGCCGGTGGCACGTCCACGACGCACAGCGCAACGGTTTCGCCGACCTGCTGGGCGGCCAGCCCGATGCCTTCCTCCGCGTGCATCGTCTCGATCATGTCCTTCGCGAGCCGGCGCAGACGCTCGTCCACGGCTTCGACCGGCGTCGCGCGGCGCTTCAGCACGGGGTCGCCGTAATAGCGCAGCGGCAATCTCATGCGTGCACTATACGCACGCGCCGACCGCGGTCAACGTGCAGCGCTCCCGGCGATCTTCGCCTCACTTCGACCACTCCGGCAGCTTCGAGACGTCCGGCATCGGCGCACGCCGCGCCCGCTCGATCCACTTGGGATCTCCACAGACGCCCGCGGTTACAGAAAACGGCTGAAACCCGAGGGCCAGTGCCGGCGAGTCGGCCGCCAGCTCGAAATCACGCGCGGCGGCGTTACGAAACTTCGGATCCGCCACCCGCGAGCCGACCTCTTTGCCGAGCGCCTGCCAGTCCGCCAGCGTGCGCCCAGCGAAATTGGTCGCGGGGCCGGCGACACACCACCAAAGGTTGCTGCGGGATTCCCAGGCCAGACGGTCCCAACGCTGGCGCGAGTACAGCGGTTCACCGGTTTCCCAAATGATGATGTTGCGCTCGAGCGTCACACGGGTCTCGGGCACTGACGTGTCGGCGGCGGGCGGCTTCCGGTCGTCGGCGCGCGAGACGCGAACCTGCGCGTCGCGGCTGAATGCAAGGATGTTGTTCCGCACGACGTTGCCGCGCCCATAGTGCTGATGGAACGAGCCATCCTTCGTGTCGTGGACCAGGTTGTTCTCGAACGTGATGCCGGTGCTGCCCTCATCCGTATACAGCCCCCAACCGCCGTAGGTATGGGCCCAGATGTGATGGAACCAGTTGTGGTGCACGCGGGTACCTTCGGAGCGCCCCAGCGTGTAGATGCCACCCATGTCGCTCAGCCACCCTTGGCCGATATGGTGGACGTGATTGTAGGCGATCTCGTTGGCCTTCGAGAAACTCCGGTCGTAGCCCCACACCCAGCCCACCGAGATGCCCGTGTACAAGAAGTCGCCGATGTCGTTGTGCGTGACGGTGTTCGTGCCGCTGTGGCCGATCCAGAGACCGCACGCGCACGGGAAGTGACGTCCGCCGTGATGAAGGATGTTATTGTGTACGACGTTGCCCCACGTCTCGAGCTCAGGCTTCGCCGGCGGGAATATGTCGCCAATGCGCAACCCGCCGCCGCCGAGATCGGCGATGTAGCATCGTTCGATGCGGCAACCCTGGCAGCCGCGCCGAAACCAGATCGCATGGGCGCCGGTATGCTGGACCGTCAGGCCGATCAGTTCGATTTCGCGCGCGCCGTCGGCCATCACTGCGGCCTCGATCTGGGCCGCCGCCTGCGTCGGCTCGAATCCGTCCGGCGGAGTGCGGTAGTCCGCGTGCAGCAGGTGGAGACCGTCCAGGCGAATGCGTTCGACGAAACGGCCGGCGGCCGGATCCCCTTCAAAGCGCAGCAGCGTGGGGATACGCGCCGCCCAGATCTCCGCTGTCTCGGGCAACTCACCGGGACGGGGGCGGTAGCGCACGGTTCCGTCCGGCTCCAGCGCCCATTCACCCGGCGCGTCGCAGGCCGTCGGCACGTTTTCAAAATAGGCCAGACAGCCCTTCGTGATCGGGTTCCAAGGTTTGGAGGCCAGCCCCGTGGAGACGATCGCGCCAGCGGTGAGGTCGAGCCCCTCCACCCATCGCCGCGTGTGATCCCACTTATGGTGCACGACCACGTGGACCCGCGAGAGTGCGGCGGACGACAGCGACGCCAGCGGCGCCAGTTGGGCCGGATCAAAAAACAGGCGGAGCACGGACCCCGCGGCGCGCGCACGATTGGTTGGGGGCGGCGTTTCCTCGACCTTGGCGAGCAAAAACGCGTCGCCCGCATTCGGATGCCGCGCCCGAATCGCGCGCCGTCCGTTCACGTAGAGGTGTTCCACGGATGCGCCAACGCTGGCCGGAACCCGCAGCTTCCAGGTGCCGTCGGGCTCAACCTGAACGCCTCCCAGCCGCACTCCGCCGGACAGCACGGGCGGTTCTCCCGGCCAAGCCTCGAACACCGTGCGTCCGCCGGGCGGGGCCGAGTCTTCCGGCCGAAAGACGATGGGTTGTTCCAAAGTCCAAAGCCCACCGCGAAGCACCACACGCACCTGCGCGCGATCGGGTGCGGCCGCCCGCAGCTCGCGCACCGCCGCCTGGGCCCGCTCAATCGTCGCAAACGGCCGCGCCGCGGTGCCGGGCCCGCCGTCGTCCCCGTCCGGCGCCACCACAAAGTCCCACGCGACGCCGCTCCCCTCTTCGCGGCCACACGCCGTCAACCCACCCGCGAGCATCGTCCCAAGCAGAGCCGAGGCCCACATTGCCCGTTGACCCTTCATTTCAGTCCTCCTGAGTTCGGCGGCGCGGGTTCCTCCGCCCACCGCTACGGTTTGTCTCCGATCGCCCACGGTCTCCCGCCGAGCCACAGCATCTTTGGCCGAGCGTGAAGACGCCATCCCGCAAAGGGCGTGTTCCGACTGCGCGAACAAAACCGTGCGGGATCAACCGTCCATTCGCGATCGGTTCGGATCACCACGAGATCCGCCGGCGCCCCTGGCCGCAGGGTCGGCGCGGTCCGACCGAGCACCGCCGCCGGCCCCGTGGTCCAACGGCGCACCCACTCGAGCGGCGACATGCCGCCGTCACGGACGAGCACCTCCCACGTCACACCGACCGCAGTCTCGAGGCCGACCACGCCAAACGGCGCGGTGAGAAAACCGTGCGCTTTCGCCGCGGCCGGATGCGGAGCATGGTCGGTGGCCAGACATGCAATCGCTCCCTCCAACACGGCCTGTCGCAGCGCATCACGGTCCCGAGCCGACCTCAGCGGCGGATTCATCTTCCAGTTCGCGTCGTCGCCCGGAATGTCGTCCTCGCAGAGCGCGAGGTGATGCGGCGTCGCCTCGGCACTGACTGGCCATCCCTCCGCCCGCGCACGACGCACCGCGGCCACCGCGCCAGCCGTGGACAAGTGCTGCACATGCAGGCGGCAGCCGGTCGCGCGCGCGAGCCGGATGTCCCGCTCCACCACCCGCACCTCGGCCTCAGCGGGAATCGCCGGAACACCCAGCCGTCGTGCCGCGCCGTCGCCCGCGACGCCGAGCCGCTCGTGCGCGCGATCCTGCGCGTGATCCATCACCACCGAGCCGATCGCCGCGACGCGCCGCATCGCGGCCTCCATCACGTCGTCGCGCATCACCGTCGAGCCATCGTCGGTGAAGGCCACCGCGCCGGCGTCCGCGAGCGCTTCGATCTCGGCGACTTCATCCCCCGCGCGCCCGCGGGTGAGGCATGCCGCGGGCCACAGGGCGGCAAGTCCGAGAGCTCGGGCGCGGTCAATGAGCTGCCGCACCAGACCCGGCGAGTCAATCGGCGGCGAGGTATTGGGCATCGAGACCACCGCGCCAAACCCGCCCACGATCGCCGCGCGCAGGCCGGACTCAATCGTCTCGGCCTCTTCCATGCCCGGCTCGCGGAGATGCACATGGAGATCAATGAACGCCGGAGCGACCCAATGGCCGGAGACGTCCAGTACCGTTGCGCCACACGCCGCGGGATCGTCCGGGCTCACGATCCGACCGCCGACGATCGCAAGATCGCCCACCCGATCGGTGCCGGCCGCAGGATCGAGCAGCCGCCCCCCCACCAGGCGCATCGCCGGCACACCGTTGCTCTCGGCGCGGAGACCTGACATTCGGCGATTCACACCTCACCGATCGAAAACATCCGCTCAAGGTCATGCCGCGACCAAGCGCGGAAGGCGATCAGCGTCTGCGTGCGCACAATCCCTGGGATGCGCCCCATGTCGCCCGTCACCAGATCGGCGAGCTCCTCGTTCCGAGACACGCGGAGAATAGCGACCAGATCAAATGCGCCGGCCACCGAATAGACCTCCGACACGCCCGGCAACGCCGCGAGTGCCTCCGCGCAGGAGCGCACCTGCGGGCGCTCGGTGTTGATGAGTACAATTGCCGTGACCATGTCGCCGCCCTTTCTCGTCGGGGTACGGCCACCGCGCCGCAGTTTGTCGCCCCGTAGACCGAAGTCTAGCATCTCGGTCGAATCGAACAAGAAAGGGAACCTTGAGCCAGAGAACACCGATGGTGTGGCGTGGGGCGATCTTCACATGCCGAGCGGCGGCGGCGGATCTGTTGGTTGCGCCGGAAGGGCGCGACGACCTCATCGGCCGTTCGCCGGCCGAGGCGATGGCCGCGCCCGCGCGCGCGACCGAGCCCACCCGGGCGATTCGAGCGGCCGAGCCAACTCGCTCCACATCCCTCGTGATTTAACTCGCCGACGGCGTCGATGAGCTCTCTGACCCGATCACCCTGGGGCCCGAGGATGGCGGTACCGAGGCCGCGCCGCTGGTGTTCGAGGCAGCGCCCGGCGCGCGGCCGATCCTCAGCGGTGGCCGGCGCGTAACCAGCTGGCGGGTGCAGTCGAACGGTTGGTGGGTGGCCGATGTGCGCACCTGCAGCCGTTCGCGCAGCTCTACGTGAACGACCAGCGGCGCTTCCGGCCTTCGCTGCCCCGCGGCGGCTATGTTCAGATTGCTGCACAGGAGAAGGCAATTGGATCGTCGCCACAGGCCGGATGTGGACGGCCGCCGCCGTCGGCAGTCGGTTTCGGCTCGACAACGTGCGCGCCGCGCTCGGCGAACCGGGCGACGGGTTCCACGATGCCGCCGCCGGATCACTGATCTGCGTCCCGATGGCCGGCGAACAGCGCGACAGCGACCTGCGTTGATCGTACGCAGCACGCCCCCTTCCACACCCACGCTGGCCGCAACAACGAGCTGATCGCCAACGTGTTCGCGCTTGGAACCCATACCACCATGCAGTTCTCGAACAATGCGAGGCTCGGCCCCTTCTCTATCCGCTACAGCGGGTGGTTGGCCATGGACCCGCGGCTGGCCGAGCCGGACCGCGGACCCAAGGATGACGTCGCCTTCGAGAGCAATCTCTACGGGTGAATCCCAGCTCCATCGAATTGCCCGTCGGGCTCGATTTCGAGGCCTGGCCCTCACGGGAACCAACCGCCGTAGGCACCGATCCAGGGTTTGCCCATCCCTTGGCGGGCGAGTACTCCTTCGCGCCAGAGTCGCCCACCGTCGGCCACATCGGCGCCGATCCGCCATGGAGGCGCGCCGGGTTACTTGAGGAGCGGCCCCGCCTCACTCTGCCGCCGGTGCCGAATCCGTTCCCGGCCACCTCGGTGGCCTTCACGCCGCTTCTGTACCTCCGCTTCTGTACCTGCGGGAAGGGTTCGAACAGTGGCCGGTCGGCCAGCCCTGGCACGGCATGATCGCCAGCTTCGGATCGGAGGAACACTCGTCCCGGGTCACCGAGGAGACCGGCGGCGGCGGACGGCGCAGCCTCGAGTTCCGTGACGGCCCCTCCCGCCGCCCCGGCCGCGAGTCCCAGCCGCATCTGGACCTCAACTCCACCAACGGGATCGTACGCGCGGGTATGGACATCCGATGGGAAACCGGCGCGATGCCGATGTTCGAGCTGCGCAACGCTCTCCCGCGATACTTCGAAGGCCCCTTCTGCGAATCCATCGAAACAGAATGGTGGAATCTGGCGGGTCGAACCTCTTCACCGTCACCGTCACAGCGAGCGAATGGGTCCGCCACGAGATCCTCGTGCCCGTTCGGCCGCGTCGGACCGGCACCTACCGGCTCGAAGTGCGGCGGGCCGGCGAGCCGGTGCCCCGCGTCTTGAAGCACTGCCGGTCCGCGACACCTTCCGTACGGTCGGCTGGTTCGGGATCATGGCGCACGGCGCCCACGAGTGCCGCTGTTTCGTGGACAACGTCACCCTGCGGATCGAGGCGGGAGACGGCGAGCCCACACTGTGAGGTCCTGCCGAACGAGCACACCGCCCCGCGGAACTCGCGTGGTCATCGCTCGTCCAGCGCTTGTCTCCACCTGAGCCCCAAGCCGCCTTCCGGGCAGATCTCCGACACATCGCGGAACGTCCCTCACGGCCGCTGGCAAGTCCGCCACGCTGTGTCGAAAGGCGGGCGGAGGTGCCACAAACCTTCGAACACCGTCGCCGAGGAGCCGCGGTCTCCGCGAGGATGGCCGGATCGCCAGACGGCACTCAGCGGGCGACGGGTAAGAGCCGCACGCCGCGCAGGTGCATCAGCGTTTTTGCCGTCTCGGGCTTGCGTCCGCGCACCACCGCCGTCCACTCGCCGGGCTCTGTCAGACGGATCGTCCCCAGCTCGCGGCGATGGAAGCGATGCGAGCTGCCGCTGGTCTCGAGCCGGCCGGTCACGACCTGGTCCACGATCGTCACCTGAACATCGCCGCCCTCGTCGCCCTTTGCACAGGCATATTCGATCTCGATCCGATAGTCGCCGGGCTTCCTCAAGTGGAAAGACCAGCGCACGGCGTCATCCGTGGCCGCCCAGCCCGAAATGCTGTCACTCAGCATGTCATAGCGCAGCGATGCTCCCTCGAGACGCGCGTCGGAACCGGGCAGCTCCACCGAACCGTCGTCGTCCTGGATGATCGGCACCGGCAGCGTCGCCGGGATTCCGTCCACGTCCACCTGGATGGTGGAGACGTGGGGGTCCGGCAGCAACTCAGGGATACGGATGGCGGGGGCATCCTCGTGACGGAGCACCTCGAGCGCCGCACCGGTCGCTAGCCATTTCGCGCCGCGGATCGTGTTGGTCAGACCGGGTAACGTGACGAGGCCCGACGCGGGCCGCTCGAAAACGTGAACGTAGAGACGGCCGTTCTTCTTCGTGCAGCGTTGGCGCAGCCGCGCAAAGGGCGACGCCGTGGTGCCGTAGATGGATTCGCCGTTCTTCTCCATCCACTGTCCTATCGCCTCGAGCCGCTCCACGATCTCGGGCGGGAACGTGCCGTCGGCCTTGGGTCCGACGTTCAAGAGGAAGTTGCCGCCCTTTGAGGCGATATCCACGAGGGTGCGGATGAGCTGCGTGACGCTCTTCCAGTTGTGGTCGTGTTTCTTGTAGCCCCAAGTGTCGTTCATTGTCATGCAGCTTTCCCAGTAGACGCCTTCCGGGAAGCTGCGCGAGGGGACCTCCTGCTCGGGTGTGCCGTAGTCCCCGGCGAATTCGCCCTCAGCGGTCATGCCGGCCATGCCCTTGCGGCCCTTGTCCACGCGGTTGTTGACGATGATGGATGGCTGGAGCGAGCGCACGTAATTGTAGAGATCCACGCCGCGCTCGTGGGTCCAGGTGGGTTCCCACTCGCCGTCGAACCAAAGGATGCCGAGCGGGCCCATCCCCTCGATCAGCTCGCGAAGCTGGGCTTTCATGTAGCGCACGTACGCGTCCATGTCCGGCCGATGCCCGGGGCGGTCCTTGTCCCAGGCGGGCAGCGGGTCATAGTTCGGGTGCTGCCAGTCCATGATCGAGTAGTAAAAGCACATGCGCAGGCCAGCGGCGCGGGCGGCGTCGGCGAGCGGGCGCAGCAAGTCACGGCCGTAGGGGGTGGAGGCGACGTCGTAGTCGGTCTCTTTTGAGTCCCAGAGGCAAAATCCGTCGTGGTGCTTCGAAGTGATCACGATGTAGCGCATGCCGGCGCGCTGGGCAATGCGGACCCATTCCTGCGGGTCGTACCGCGTGGGGTTGAACTGCTTCACCAGCTCGCGGTACTCGGAGAGCGGAATCTTCGCGCGGTTCATGATCCACTCGCCGATGCCGGGAATCTCCTTGCCCTTCCATTCGCCGGCGGGAATCGCGTAGAGGCCCCACGTGATGAACATGCCAAAGCGCGCCTCGGTGAACCACGCCATGCGGGCGGCGCGCTCGGCGGGCGACTCCTTCCGAAACTCGCGCGCGGGCTCCGCGGCCCGCGCCGTCGCAAGAGCACCGGCGAGCAGGAACAACGCAACACGGGCATGCGCGGGGATCGAAACGTGAAATGACGTGTTCATACGGCCTGTCTCCTCACGAGTGCGCCCGCATGATAGATACGACGGCAAGGGCGCGCAATGGCGCCGTGGGTTTAAAGAGCCGATTGCGCTGCGGATTGTTTTGAGGGGTGAGACGAGGGATCGGAATGCGGGAAGGAGCAAACATCTTCAGAATGCGACCGAACAAACTCGGTTTCCGCCTCCCCAACCGTCGCGTCAGCCTCCGAACAGCGCCCTCGGGATAGACCTCATCCCTCCTCGGCCGTTGTTCTCCGAGTTTCGGACTGCGCCGTATCGGTTAAGCGCGCGTGACCGGCGATAATCGCGTCTGTCCCAGCCGTTTCCCGGACCTTGGCCCACCCTCGTGCGCCAGTAACGTCGCCAGGAAGATTTTGTAGTTCCGCCGGTCCTCCGGCGGAAGATATGGGCGAGAAAGCTCCGGCGGCAGAGCGCCGGAGCTACAGCACAGCGCCGGAGCTACAGCACAGCGCCGCGCCAGCTGCAACGCTGGGGACTGGTGGGGGGCTGGGGGCTGATGGGGACAGGCACGAACTGTCGGCCGAGCTCTCTGGAGCTCTCTGGGGACAGGCACAACACTGGGCACGGGGTTGGGGCTGGTGGGGACAGGCATGTAACTGTGACTTCTTGTCGGGCGCCTGTCCCCATTGGGCTGGTCTATAAGCGCGGGTTGATTGAGCGCCGATTTGCTTCGCTCGCTGGTTGCCTCCCTCGAGACAGGCACTGGGAACACGTACCTCTTCGGGTGCAGTAAGCACAGGGAACGGAACTGAAGGGCGTTGCGAGGTGCTTGTCCCCGGTGCGGTAGCCCGTCGGCGAGTGGGGACAAACACAAGTCCGTCCCTATCCACAGCGCCATCGGCTCGGGTGGATCTGGTTGAGTAAATTCAGAAGATCTTCACCCTAAAAGCCGCTTGCCGCATGGGGCGAGGCATGTGAGGTGGGGGCGAAGTTTCCGCGGCAAATTCGGTGTGGCCGCAACGCAGACTGCGGGTTCGGGTGGGCCACGTTCAGCGCGTTGGGCGGCATCAACGCCGACGGAACACCGTCCATCCCAGAACGAACGGGCCCGCGACCCTGCACCCGATGGCACCGGCACGCGACTTTCGGGGCACGTGACTTTCGGGGAACAGGCCCCCACGGCGCCTCTCGGCCGACTCGCGCGACTCACTCCACCACGGATTGCTGTTTCGTGGGTTCACAGCTGGTTGCCGTGCGTCGCGTCTCCGGCACACCGGCACACCGCTCGGTCGGAAAGCGGTACATCAGCCTCTGCCGCACTGTTGCGGCCGGGCATGGGTCGGCCATCAACCCTTCCATGGTCGCGCGGCCGATCCGGTGAATCCGCCAGAGCGCGCCATTGGAAGTGCGTACGTCCAGCCGACCGTGCCGTGGGTCGTACAGCAGCGTGGCGCCACTGGCCTGTCGCACCATCTTGTCGGCGGGCGGAGAGGCCACCCCCAGGTGCGACATTGCGCCGGCCACCGCCGCCGCCACCATCGTCACGGCCGCCAGTCCGCGGATGTTGTACTTTTCAATCGGTCGCTCAGTCGTCATCGTCCGACTCCTTTCCGCTTGTACGGAAGGCGGCGGCCGATGAGATTTCCGCGCCGGACGCCCAACAACGTCGGAACAGCACGAAGCAGAAATACCCGACCGCGAGAGGTCGAACGTAACTTGCGGTCTTCGGCCGCGGGCAGGACGTCGACGGGCTTTGGTTCAGCGGAGCCGGGCTATGCTGGCTCAGGGAGCACGCGGCGGCGCGCCCGGCGCGGGAACGCCGGGCGGCAGCGCGGCGCGCCATCCCGCCCTCAGTAGTGCGGCCATTTCGTCGCGCGCCTTCGCATAGGCCGGATCGTCCACCACGTTGACCGTCTCCCAGGGATCGCGTTCGAGATCGAAGAGGGCGGCCCTCATCTCGCCCTTCTGAAACTCCAGATAACGATACTGGGCGGTCCGTACGCCATCACCGCGATCGCTGCCGCCAGCGCTGATGAAGACGGCCGACTTCCACGGGCGGTCGGGATCCACCAGCAGGGGGACGAAACTAATCCCTTCGAGGTTGGAGGGTGCGGCCGCTCCGGCCAGCTCGCACAGCGTCGGCATCAGGTCCACGAACTCGACCAACCGGCGGCATGCCCGACCGTTGCCCGGCGCCCCGGGCACGCGGATGATCAGCGGCGCGCGATGCGTCGCCTCGAGCATTGAATATTTCGACCAGAATCCGTGGTCGCCCAAATGGAAGCCGTGATCGCCGAGACACACGACGATCGTGTTCGTCGCCAGTCCCGTTTGATCGAGCGCGTCGAGGATCAGCCCGATATTCGCATCCACCATCGAGAGGCACGCATAGTAGGCCGCGATGGCCTCCCGCGCCTGCTGGGGCGTCGGCTGGCCGGCGACGAAGATATCGGGGTTGCGTCCCGTCGCGCGTCTCATGTACGGAAAGTTTTTCAGGGAGGACGGCGCCGCCGGCGGATCCGGGATCTTCGCGGGGTCGTAAAGGTCGAGGAATTGCTTCGGCGCGATCAATGGCGTATGGGGGCGAGATTGTGCAACGGAGAGGAAAAACCGCTGCCCGCTCTTCGCATAGTCGCGGATCAGCGCGGCGGCGGTGGCAGCCATGCGGTAGTCGCCCTCCTCTTCCCAGTCCCTGCCCGAATCGCCATAGCGGTCGGAATGCCGCCGCTTCCATTCCCGGTACTCTTGGCTCTTTTCGTCTTTGGGAGGGGGGCCGACGGCATCCGCATGGCGCCGCGGCGGGAACGTGAGAATCGGCGATGGTCCTTGCCAGCCGGGCGGGCGGGCGCAGTGTTCCAGTCGGTCGAAGAGCGCCATTCGACGCCGCCCATAGTCCCCGTGGAACAACTTGCCGACATTGGCCAGTTGAAATCCCGCGCCCTTGAGCACCTCGGGCAGCGTGCGCGTGCCGACCGGCAGATGGTCTTCCATCACATCCTCATTGGAGAGCACGCCGGTAGTGCGCGGTCGCAAACCCGTGAGGAACGAAGTGCGCGAGGGGTTGCAGGCGATGCCCTGCACGTAGGCGGCGTCGAACCGGATGCCACTCGCACACAGGCGGTCGAGGTTCGGCGTGCGGCAAATCGGGTTTCCGTAGCACCCGAGTGCCGCCGCATTGCAGTCCTCGATGTTGATGAACAGGATATTCATGCCGCGGGTGTCGGGCAGGATTGGTGCCGCGCCGGCCTGCAGGGCCATCCACGCACATACCGCGACAGCCCATCGGTATGGATTCATGATTCGGCTCTCCTTGGTGCGCCGAGTATAGTAACGGAGGCGACGCCGCGTCAACCGTCGAGAGGTTTGTCCGGCGCGGGCGCTGCGGAGTTTGGCCGCCGGTCCACCCGCGCGCCGCCGCCTGGCTCCTCGACCAAATACCGCCAGTACCGTGCCGGCATGTTGCGACGCTGGAGGGCAGGTGAGCGGCGCGCGGCAATGCAGATCGATTGGTAGAACGTCCGCCAGAGATTTTGATACGCCGCCTCGGTGGGATCGAGGCCGCGCGCCAGTTCCGCTTCGATCTCCGCGGCCGTCCACGGACGGCAGCCGTCCGCGCCGGGCTCCCCGCCGATCCCGTACCCTCGGCGCACATCGTGGATCAGCCACGCGTCGGTCGCGAGTCGCCGCCGGAAACAGGGCGCCAAGAGCGGCGTCACATCGTGGTCCGGCTCGATCGGCCCCCAGAGTCGCCCGTCCGCCAGGCGACGGAAGCGCAGCAGCCCTTGGAACCGGTGGGCCTCGAGCGACACCTTCCGCTCGAGCCGCAGCGTCGCGCGGATTACTGGATTCGCGTACCAGTGTTCGACCTCGGCGCCTCGCTCCCATGCGAGCGCGAGCGCGCCGAGCAGCAGGCGGTCGCGCGCGGGATCCGCCGCGCAGCAGAGCCGCAGCACACGCCGTACCCAGCGAGGCCCAAGACGCCACCGAACCTGGTCGAGAAAGGCTCCCGCGGCGATCGGATCGGCCTCCACGGTGACCTCGTCCGGCAACAACCGCGCCTCCCCCGTGCGGTCGGGCCCGATCAGGTGGGCGGCCGGCTCGGATCCCAACGCCCGCGCAACGGCGCAAAGCAGGCCATCCGTCGAACCGTCGTATCGAATAGCGGCGGTCACAAGCCGTCCAACAGCTCGAGCTGCGTCGCGCGGATCGGCTCGGCGGCCCGCGCGACGCGGAGCGGGGGCGGCACACGGCGGCCGCTGCACTCGAGAAATGACCATGCGCGCCGCACCACCACACCCAGCGCCGCCAGATCTTCAGGTCGTACCGGCGCCCAGCGCCGGGTCGCCAGAATCCGCGCGGCGGACTTGAGGCCGATCCCGGGCACGCGCAGCAGCTCCTCGCGGTCGGCGCGGTTGACGTCCACCGGGAACCGCTCCGGATGCCGCAGCGCCCAGGCGAGTTTCGGATCGCGCTCGTGGTCGAGATTCGGGCAAGACTCGTCGAGCAGTTCTTCCGGCTCAAAACCATAGAGCCGCACCAGCCAGTCGGCCTCATAGAGGCGGTGCTCCCGCACGCGGTCGGGCGGCTGATCGGGCGGCGGCAGGCGCGGATCAGCGGCGACGGGCTCGTAGGCGGAGTAGTACACGCGGCGCAGGCCGAACCGGCGGTAGAGCGCGCGGGCGAGGCGCAGAATCTGCAGGTCCGGTTCCGGCGAGGCGCCGACGATCATTTGCGTGCTCTGGCCCGCCGGCGCAAAGGGCGGCACACGTCGCAACCGGCGGCGATCCTCGCGGCGCTCAGCAATCGTTTCGGCGATGTGCTGCATCGGGCCGAGAATGTCCGCGCGAGCCTTGTCTGGCGCCAGCCGCCGCAGCGAGGCCTCGCTGGGCAGCTCAATGTTGATGCTCAACCGGTCCGCAAACAGCCCGGCGCGCCGCACCCACTCCACGCTCGCGCCGGGGATCGTCTTCAGGTGGATGTAGCCGTGGAAGTTCTCCTGCCGCCGCAACCGCTCGATGACCCTCACCAGCTGCTCCATTGTCGCATCGGGATGGCCCACCACCGCCGAACTCAGGAAGAGTCCCTCGATGTAGTTGCGCCGATAGAACTCCATCGTCAGCCGCACGACCTCGTCCACTGTGAACGTCGCACGCGGTCCGGGCCGGCTCGCGCGGCAAACGCAATAGGCGCAGTCGTAGGCGCACCGGTTCGAAAACAGGATCTTCAGCAGCGAGATGCAGCGGCCGTCATCCGACCACGTGTGGCAGATGCCACTGACGGCGGTCGAACCGATGCCGCGCCGCGCCGAACGGCGGCTGCCGCTCGAAGCGCACGAAACATCATATTTCGCCGCAGCCGATAGCAGCGCAAGCTTGGCTTCGAGATCCATCGCGCGCCGGTCCGCCTACACTTTACGCACCCCGAGCGCGGCCTCCAGCCGCTTCCACACTGACGCGGCAGCGCCGCCCCGCACCACCGCCGCCGCCAGTGCTGGGAGCGCGTCGGGCGCCGCCAAGGCGTCGAGATCGGCCGCCTTCGGGACTGCGAACTCGACTGTGATGCCCGCCGTTCGAAGACGCGATCGAACCCCGATTTGCACAGCAGGTCCCGCGCGGCGCGCGGATCGGCCATCCCGCTAGCTTCGACGACGAGGCCATCGTCCTCACCCTCGATCGTCCCCACCCTCGCGCGTCAGGTGGGCGGTGCGCTCGAGGTTCCCAAGAAACGCGGTGGTCCGACATCGGCCAAAGAGGCTGCCGCCCCGCAGCTCGGTCACGTGCCCGCCTTCTTTCCGCACGAGCGTCCCATCCACGTCCGCGACGGAAAACTCATTTACGAGAAAGAACAGGCGCCGGTCGCGTAGTGTCGGCGCGATGCGGCGCAGCGGCGTCGTCGTTCCGCTGCCGAGGAATCCGACCACCATCGCCATCGGAATTCGGTGGCGCGCGCGACCCGCGGCCGCATCGCCCGAGCCCGGAGAACTGGAACCAGGCCGATCCCTATCGACGCCACGATCAACCCCGCGCGCACCCACGCACGCAGACCGGACGGCGGGCGCGCCGGCCTCTCCCGTAGGGCATTACACTACAACACAGCCAGGCAGTCTGCGCTGCGGTCGGATCCAGCAGACTGGCCGCTGGCGAAGCGTCGTTCTCTGAACCACGGTCGCCGCGCCTCGAGCACGGCTGGAGAGTGCGGTGCCCAGCGAAACGCGGTATCTCTGCCTTGTAGCTGGCCGCGAAGCGGCAGAATTCACATCTGGCGTTGCGGTCCGAACCCACACTTGCCTATACCACCCTAGCGGCATCGCGGCCCGCCTGGCATCGTGCCTTGCCGCCGCACTCCACAGCGCTCCTCCCGCGCAAAGCACTGGGTGTGGGTGTCGAGGAAGGCCGGCGGCCTCACTGGCCGCCCACAGACGCTGGGGCCACCGTCCCCATCCGTGAGGTCATCGCTGCGCGAACGGAACGTATGTCCGGATTGTAACGGCAAAAATGCGCGAGTATATTAAATTGTTCAATGGAAACGGCGCGAGACGTCGGCGTGCCGTCTCCCCACGAGTCAAAGGTCCGACGTACTTGCTGCAGGCATGGAGAACAACGAACGGCGATGACATTCAAGATCCCCGGATTGAAGGCGGCCGCACTTGGCCCCTACAAGCCTCGGTGCGAAGAGTGGGTGGAGGCCTGGCTGGCGGGCGATAAAACCGCATGTGAGCGGATCTTCAACGCGATTGAAGCAGAGCCGCAGAGCCCACAGCGCGACGAGGCCATTGCCTACCTTCGGAAAAAGCAAAAAGAAGGCATCAAGACGAAGCCGGCCACGCCATCCGCGCACAAGGCGGAGTCGCAGCCGGTCAAGAAGACGCCGATTGACACGATGCGGCTGGCCGTCAATCTGCTCACCATCAGCCGGCGGCCATTTGCCGAAGCCTTGCTCGAGGCGGTCAAAGCCGAGAAGATGACCGAGGCGGTGTTGATTGAAACCAAGGCCGTCATTGATTCGGCCATCACCGCGCTGAAGCGGCAGAGCGAATTTCGGGACTTGTATAAGATTCCCGAACACGTGAAGTGATTCGACGATTCGGATGAGGGGCCGGCCGCATCACGTGTCGGCCGGGCACCGTGGGCCGCGCACCGTTGGCCCTCCATGGAACGACGGGTGGCGGAACCGACTCGTGGGGGGAGGTTGTTGTTTCATCGTTTCGCCGGAGAAGGGGACGGGGCGCGCCGGCGGCTCGCCGTCTCATGGGCCCGGTCGCAAGACACCGCGCTGTCTCCACGCCGCCCAAGCGGCGAGGGCCGTGAAAGCGGCCAGAAAAAGGAACGAGAGCCGGAACGTGCCGGTCCGGTCATAGATCCATCCAGCGGCGCTGGGGGCCCATGCGGCGATCACGTGCACGGCGGCCAGCCAGCCGTACACGCGCATCAACTCGGGTTGGCCCCAGCGGCCCGCGACTGCCGCCGGATGCGTGACCAGCACGCCGCCATAGAGCACCCCAGCGAGTCCCGCGAACACGCCCAGGGCCGTGGGCGAGGCTGTCCAAATTGTGCCGGTTGCGAGGAGAAGCGACCACGCTCCGAGATTCGCCGCCAACATCGGCCCCGGCGAGAACCGGTCGGCGAGCGCCCCCCAGCCGATGCGCCCCGCCGCGTTGCCCAGCGCGAAGAGCGGCACGAGCCAGACGGCATCGGCCGCCGCGTTGCCCAGCTGGCGCAGATTACCGTTCACCGCCAGACCGGCGGAGAGCCCGGCGGTGAACGTCAGCGCGAGCAACTGGAAGGCCGCGGAGCCGACCACATCGCGCGCTGGTGCACGTGAACGCGGTTCGTGCGACCGCGCCACCTCCTGCGGCGGGGGGCGCATCGCGCAGCCCGCGAGAGGCACGATCGCCAGAAACATGACGCCCATCGCGCGCAGGGTCTGCGGCGCCGACCATTGGCACGGACCCATTGCGGAATCGGCCAGACGCCCCAGCAACGCAGCGCCACCGCCGAACCCCGCCACCGCGACACCCGTCACGAGCGCGCGGTGATTCGGAAACCATGCCATCGCCGTCGCGATGGGCACGAGATAGGCGAGCCCCACACCGATACCACCCGCCACACCGATCGTCGCCGAGAGCCAACCGGAGGACATCGGCCCGCTGCCCGCCAGCACCCACGCCAGGCCGAACACGATGCCGCCCAGCACCGCGGCATGATGCGGCGAGGGCCGCCGTGGCGCAGTGGCGAGCGCGGTCATCGTCAGCGGAAATACGTAATAGAAGACTGTGAAGGGCAGTTGGGCGGCCGCCTGCGACAGCCCGACCGCCCGGCGCACCGGCGCGACGAAGACCGCCCACGAGTAGGTCGCGCCGAGGCAGAGCTGCATCGCGACCGCCGCCGCCAGCACGATCCAGCGGCGGGCACCGCGCAACGTCAATTGCGGACCAGCCCAGCCTTGCGGCACTGCTCGAGCACCCATGGATAGGTGCGCTCGATCCCGCTGCGCAGATCAAACCTTGAACGCCAGCCGATTGATTCGATCCGCGCGTTGCTGAAGTTCCGCGACATCACACCCACCGGCCCCGGCACCGACCGGATCGTGACGCGCTTGCCCGCCACGTCCGCGACTGTCTGCACCAGCTCGCGGACGCTCACGTACTGCGGGCAGCCGATGTTCACCGGCCCCTCGAGGTCGGACTTCATCAGCAACACAATGCCGTCGATCATGTCGTCAATGTACGTGTACGATCGCACGGCGGTGCCGTCGCCCCAGATCTCGATTTCGCCGCCATCCGGAGCGCAGGCGACTTTGCGGCAGATGGCCGCCGGCGCCTTTTCGCGGCCGCCCCGCCACGTGCCCTCGGGGCCGTAGCAGTTTTGGAAGCGCGCGATGCGCACGGTCATGCCGTACTTCCGGCCATAGGCCATCGCCATGCGCTCTGAGTAGAGTTTCTCCCACCCGTACTCGTTGTCCGGCATCGCCGGATAGGCGCCGGACTCGTCCATCTCCGGCTCGCCGATCTGCATATTGCGGTAGACACAGGCGGACG
Source organism: uncultured bacterium (assembly GCA_938010045.1). Taxonomy (GTDB): domain Bacteria; phylum Verrucomicrobiota; class Kiritimatiellia; order PWTM01; family PWTM01; genus CAACVY01. The sequence continues at coordinate 2,557 of CALLFZ010000023.1, read as the reverse complement.
AGGAAAAGAAATACCGTTTCACACCGAGCGTCGCGGCCGCATGGGTCATGTGCACATTGATGAGCATGCTATTGTGCATGATCTCGCACTCGGCCGCATGGATGAACCCCATACCCCCCATGTCGGCGGCCAGTTGGTAGACTTCGTCCACCACCTGACCATTGACCAACGTGACGGCCTTCGCGCAGTTTTTCGGCTCGCGGAGGTCCAGCAGCCGAAACTCGTCCGCCGCGCTTTTCGAGAACTCGGGACGCTTAATGTCCACGCCCCGCACCCAGCACCCTTCGGCCTTCAGGCGCCGGACCAGGTGATGCCCGATGAAGCCGCCCGCGCCGCACACGACCACCGTCTTCATGCCCATTCTCCCACCGCTTCGATCGCGCCTCGATTTGACCGATGCGGCGCGGGATGTTAGCACAGCCAGCGGTGAATCAAAACCAGGGGAATGTGCCATGGCGCGGTGGTTTCTGGGGCTGGACTCGAGCACGCAGAGCCTCACGGCGATCCTGATCGACCCCGAGGCTCGCGCGATCGTCGCGGAACGATCGGTCAATTTCGACGCGGAGCTGCCGGAGTACGGCACCCGCAACGGCGTGTTGCGCGCCGCCGACCCAACGGTCGTCCACGCGCCGCCGCTGATGTGGGCCGCCGCGCTCGACCGCATGTTCGAGCGCCTGCGCGCTGAGGGCCGTTCCCTCGCGAATGTCGTCGCCGTGGCGGTCTCCGGCCAGCAGCACGGCTCCGTCTACCTCACCGCTGACGCGCCTGCGGTGCTCGCGCGGCTCGATCCCGCCCACGGGCTCGCGGAGCAGCTCCAGCCCGTGCTCTCGCGGCCGAGCTCGCCGATTTGGATGGACTCCTCCACAACGGCCGAGTGCGACGAGATTACCGCGGCGCTGGGCGGCGCGGCCGCCGTCGCCCGTCGCACTGGTTCGGCCGCCTTCGAGCGGTTCACTGGTCCGCAAATCCGCAAGTTTTGGAAGACCGACCCCGCCGCCTACGCTCGCACGGCGCACATCGCGCTGGTCTCCTCGTTCATTCCTTCGATCCTTGCCGGCCGTATCGCGCCGATTGACCCCGGCGACGGCGCCGGCATGAATCTGATGGACATCTCGACCAAACAGTGGGATCCCGCCGCACTCGAGGCGACCGCGCCCGACCTCGCGCGCCGTCTCCCACCGATCGCGCCCTCGCACACGGTTGTGGGGCCGATCTCGAGTTACTTCGTCCGCCGCTACGGTTTTTCTCCCTCCGCGATGGTCGTCGTGGGCTCGGGCGACAATCCGTGCAGCCTGGTCGGGCTGGGGCTCGTCCGTTCCGGCATGGTCGCGATCAGCCTCGGCACGAGCGACACGTACTTCGGCGCGATGGACGAGTGCCGCGTGTCCGAGCACGGCGAGGGGCACGTGTTCGGCTCGCCGACCGGCGGCTACATGACGCTGGTCTGCTTCAAGAACGGCTCGCTCGCCCGCGAACGTGTGCGCGACGAGCTGGGGCTGGACTGGGATGGTTTTTCTCGTGCGATCCGTGAAACTCCGCCGGCGCTCGGCGGGCGCGGCCTCGTGCTGCCGTGGTACGACCCCGAGATCACGCCTCGAGTGCTGGTGCCCGGCGTTCGGCGGCGCGGCCTTCAGCCTGGTGATCTCGCGATGTGCCGCGCCGTGGTGGAGGCGCAGATGATGGCGATGCGCATCCACACGCGCTGGATGGGCGTGCGCCCCGCTTCGATCCACGCCACCGGCGGCGCGTCGGCGAACGTCGAGATCTTGCAGGTCATGGCCGATGTGCACGCCTGCCCCGTGCACCGCTTCGAGACCACGGCCAGCGCTGCGCTCGGCGCGGCGTTGCGCGCCTACCACGCGGCCGAGGTCGCGGCCGGTCGACCCGCGGATTGGAGCGAGATTGTCCGCGGATTTGCCGAGCCGGTCGCCGGCTCGCGCGTAGATCCCCGGCCCGAGGCGGTCCGCGCCTACGACGCCATGGAGCCCCGCTACGCGGCGTTCGAGCAGGAAGCCCTCAAGGCGATCGGCGCCTGAACCCCGGCACGCCCGGCGGCGGGTCCACAGGCGAGCGGATGTACCGCGGCGTGCGCGGTTGTTGAAGTGCGGCCCTCACTGAGAATTTTCAAGCGAGGCTGTGACCATCGGTTGAACGTGCTCGCGCGAATCAACCTATCGCAAGTATTGGAGCCGATTCCGCTGTGGAATGCTTGGAGGGGTGAGGGGTCTCGATGCGCTGGTGACTGTCCTCAATCCAAGGGGCCGACCCAGAGAGGTGCCGGCCCCCAGTCGAAGACCATGGCGGATGAGGCGAGGTGACGATCGCCGAGCGCCCGGCCGAAAGTACGTGCCTGTCCCCGACGGCCCCCAACGGCCGTCCCCGGTGCCTGTCCGCAAATCGGATGGATTGGAGTATTGACGTGGCGGATGGGACGGTTGTAAAATGCTACCAAAGCTCTGAAAGGAGACTTGGCATGAAAACGTCTGGGGCGGCATGGCGTCCAGCGGCGGCAGCGGGCGTGCTACTGTTGCTGCCGGCCTTGGTCTCAGGACAAGTA
>CALLFZ010000022.1 GCA_938010045.1 uncultured bacterium | reverse complement strand
GATCGGCCTCCTCCCTCCTCGTTCATGTGCTCCGAGTTCCGGCCTGCGCTCTAACGGGTGAGAGCTCGCGTGGCTTGCGATCGCCGCGCCGTAGGCTCAGGGAGGAAGCCGGCCCTCCAACGGCCGCTGTAGTTCCGCCGGTCCTCCGGCGGAAGATATGGGGGAGAAAGCACCGGCGGCAGAGCGCCGGAGCTACAGAGGAGCGCCGGAGCTACAGGGCAAGGATGGGGACAGGCACACGCGCGAGGTTAGGAGCGGAATCTGGGGACAGAGGATGGGAAGCCCACTCCTTGATGACACTTTGATGTACCGCTCTTTCCCCGCAGCGCAATCGGCTCGGCAAAATCTCTCGACACTTGATCAGCCGTGTGAAATCCACCAGAATCTCATTGAAAGCGACGCTCGCGAGCGGAGCCGATCAGAAGTTTTTGCAAGAGCCTCGACCGGTCTGACCGCCGCCTACGTCACGCACGACCAGAAGGAGGCGATGTCGATCGCCGATCGGATCGCGGTTCTCCACGAGGGCTGGCTCCGGCAGTGCGGGCGGCCCGAGGACGTCGACCAGCGGCCCGTCAGGCGGTCCGTGACCGTGTTAATCGGAGAGATGAACTTTCTTGCCGGTCGCGTCGCTCGGTGCGAAACGGACGGCGTGCGCATCGACACGGACATCGGGACGGTCGTCGCCGCCGCCGGGCCGCCGGCGGCGACGCCGGGGGCGTCGGTGACGCTGTTGCTGCGGCGGAGGCTCTGTCGCTGGCAGGCGAGCGTCCGCCCCGCGTCGACCGCTTTGATGGCTGGGCGGTGAACACGACTTGCCTCGGCAAAATGCCGTCCGGCAGGATGTCCGGCTCGGGCCGGCCGTGGATGGTCCGGTCGTCCATGGATTCGAATGGCGCGCGTGGGTTCGGGGGCGGGACGGCCACGCCGTGCTCGTGCGGGTGGCGATCGATCCCGCCGACGTCGTAGTGAGGATCGAATGATGTGAATCAGGGCGGCCGCCGGGCGGCGCCCTTACCTGGGAGGCAGGGCCATGATGAGGGTGCTGAACCACGGATGGATGGTTGCGGCGGCGGCCGCCGCAGCGACGGCGGCGGAGTTCCCGCTGATTGGCCGGGTGCGGCCGCGGTCGGCGGCGGAGATCGCTGGGTCGCCGTGGTCGGTCGGATGCGAAACGCTCGATCGGGATTTCGCCGTCTACTCGAACTACAAGGCCTGGCTCGGTCCGCTCGGCGCGAAACGGATCCGCGTGCAAACCGGATGGCAGAAATGCGAGAAGGCGCCCGGCGTCTATGACTTCGCCTGGTTGGACGACGTGGTCAACGACGCGCTGGCGCAGGGGGTTCAGCCCTGGCTCCAAACCAACTATGGCAACACGAACTATCCCGGCGGCGGCGGCACCGGCCTGGGCGGGGGGATTCCCAGCTCGCCGGAGGCCCTTGCCGGATGGGACGGCTTCGTCCGCGCCCTGGTGCGGCATTTTAAGGACCGTGTCCGCGAGTGGGAGATCTGGAACGAACCCGATCTGGGCAAGGACGCGCCGGTCGAGGCGTTTGCCGACCTGCACATCCGCACGGCCGAGATGATCCGGTCCGAACAGCCCGGCGCGAAGATCTGGGCGCTCGGCCTGGCCGGCAAGGTGGAGTACGCCGAGGCGTTTCTGAAGCGGCTGCAGCAAGCGGGCAAGACGGGCCTGGTCGACGCGATTACCTTCCACGGCTATCCGGCCAACCCCGACGACACCTCGCTGGCGGACCGGATCCGGGCGTTGCTGGCGACCTATGCGCCCCATGCCGTCGCGATCCAGGGCGAAACCGGCGCGCCGTCGACATCCGACACATTCGGCGCGCTGCGCAACCGTCCGTGGAGCGAGGTGACCCAGGCGAAGTGGAACCTGCGCCGCATGCTGGCGCACTACGCCAAGGACATCCCGCACAACCAGTTCACGCTCATGGAGCTGAAGTATCCGTCCGGCTGGAACACGAAAGGGCTGCTTCGGGCGAACGACGACATGACGGTGGCGAGGCCGAAGCCGGCGTACCACGCGGCGCAGCACGTGTATGCGATTTACGACGATGCGCTGCGCCGGCTGCCCGGCCACCCAATTGACTGCGATACCCAGCGGCCGGTTGCCGCCGTCGCCGCGCGGCACGGTCCGAGCGGCCGGGACGTGGTGGCGCTGTGGTTCTCGGGCGCGCCGCCGAGGGACGACAACGACGCAACGCCGGTGGACGTCCGGCTGCCCGCGGCCCGGATCGTGGACCCGGTGCTGGTGGATCTGCGCACCGGCGACGTGCGCGCGATTCCACCGGACCGGGCGACGCGCGCGGGTGAGGGGTGGGTATTCCGCGGCGTGCCGCTGTACGACGCGCCCATCCTGATCGCCGACCGCGCCGCGATCCCCATCGAACCGTCGCCTCGTTCCGCCGCGGCGGCGCTCGACGCCCATCGCGCCCGCTGGCGCCGCCCCGAGGTCGAGGCGCGCATCGAGGACGGCATCCGCCGGCACCGGCAGGGGCGCGCGACGCTGCGGGTCACTGGCCCCGACGGCGCGCCGCTGGCCGGCGCGACGCTCGCCATCCGGCAGACCTCCCACGCCTTTTTGTTCGGCTGCAACGCGTTCGTCCTCGGGCAGCTCGGGACGCCCGACGCGAATCGGCGCTACGAGCAGACGTTCCTTCGCCTGTTCAACTTCGCCACAGTCCCGTTCTACTGGGAGGGCACGGAGCCGACCCCCGGCGAGCTGAGGTACGAGGAGCCTGCACGCGAGATCTGGCGCCGCCCGCCCCCGAGCCGTTTTCTGCTGTGGGCGGCCACCAACGGGATCACCTTGAAGGGACATCCGTTGCTGTGGCACGCCTACAACCCGCCGTGGCTGCCGAGCGATGCGGAGGAACTGCGCGCGCGGTACCGGAAGCGCTTCGACGAGATCGCCCAACGATTCGCGGCCGCGATTCCGATCTGGGATGTCGTCAACGAATCTCTGGTCTGTCCGGCCGCCTGGCCGCTCTTCACGCCGGACCGTGCTTACGTCGAGTGGGCATTCCGAGAAGCCGCTCGCCGATGGCCGGCTGACGCCGTGCTGATGATCAACGAGGTCACGAAACACGGCCTGCCGGCCGCCGGGACTAACGCCTACTTCGAGCAGGTGCGCGGCCTGCTTGCGCGTGGCGTCCCGATCCGCGGCATCGGAATCCAGTTTCACTTCTTCCGGCGGACGGCCCTCGACGCCTTTCTCGCCGGCTCGGCCGACGATCCGATGGCGCTGCTGGACCTGTACGAATTGTTCGCGACGCTCGACCGGCCACTGTACATCACCGAGATCACGATCCCTTCGGCCGAGTTCGACGGCGAGGCGGTCCAGGCGGAGATCGTCCGCGATTTCTATCGGCTCTGGTTCGCCGCGCCTCGAATGCGCGGCATCACGTGGTGGAATCTCGGCGACGGCACCGCGGTCAAGAACGAAAACGCCGCGATGGGCGGACTGGTGGACGATCGTCTGCAGCCGAAGTCCGCATACCGCATCTTGGACCGACTGATCCACGAAGAGTGGCGGACGTCGCTGACCGCCGCCACGGACGCCGCCGGCCGGACGGACGTTCAAGGATTCCACGGACGCTACGAGGTGGAGGCGACCGTCAACGGGCGGCCCCTGGCCGGCAGCTTCGAACTTCCGATCGGGGCGCCGCCGGACCGGCCGATCGAGGTCCGGCTCTCGCCGGCAGCCGGCGGCAACGACGACCGGCGCCGATGAACCCGGCTGCATTGGCCGTGCTGACCGGCGCCGCGGCTGCGGAGACGCCGCCGGGCTTCGGTCATTTCATCACCCCCCACGGAGCAAAGCTGACGGATGACGCCCGCGAAGGACGCTCGGGCGGCCGGGCATCACACGGCGCTGGGGCGGTGGCGGGAGTCTCTTCGGCCAGCAGTTGTGCCAGCCGTCGAACGTGAACCGATGGGGCGCGCCATTGGGCAGGCTCCGGGTGAACAACTGGTAGTTCGACTCGAACGCGAGGTGTTCGTGCTGGCCGGGCCGGCAGGCGCCCCCAGCAGCCACTGGACGTCCCAGGTCACGGTGAGCCGATCGCGCTGCGGATTGTTTTGAGGGGTGAAACGAGAGCGCTGGATGCGGAAAGGGCGAACACCTCCGTCATACAACCGAACAACCTCGGTTTCCGTGTCCTCAACCGTCGCTTCCGCCTTCGGAGAGCCACTTCG
>CALLFZ010000021.1 GCA_938010045.1 uncultured bacterium | reverse complement strand
CCCGGCCGCCGCCCCACGTGCCGGTCGCCCCGATGCATCTGCCGGATCAGATCCGCAAGCTCCGTCTCGAACGCACTGTAGCAGGTCGGACACCCCAACCGCCCCGAAGTTTTGAAATCCACCAGCGTGCCCCCGCAGCTGGGACATGCTCGGCTGGCGTTCGGTGGTGGGGTGCTGGCACCGCCTGCCGCCGAGGCCGACGTGAGCCCGAGCCCGAAAAACAGGTCGCTCAACGACATCGGATTCTCGATGTTGATCCCGCTCTTGCGAGCGCAGGCCTCGCAGAGATGCACGCTGCGCACCTTGCCATCGGCCACCTGCGTAAGGTGCACGCTCGCCTCGGCCGCACCGCACATCGCGCACTTCATCGCGCGGCCGCCCCCCGTCGCCGCCGCGGCGCAGGCTCGGGATCGATCGGCGTGCCCGTGCTGCGCGCGTAGGCCGCAAACTCGCCGGCGAGCCGGCGCGTAACCGGCCCGGGGCGGCCGTCGCCGATCGTGCGCCGGTCGATCGTCGTGACTCCGATGATCTCCGCCGCGGTGCCGGTTAGAAACACCTCATCGGCCACGTACAGGTCATATCGCGTCATCACGTCCTCGCGGACCTCGTAGCCCAGCCCCACGGCGAGGCGCATCACCGCATCGCGCGTGATGCCCCGCAGCGCACCGCACCAGGTGGGCGGCGTCACGAGCGTCCGACCGTGCACCGCGAACACATTATCCCCCGAGGCCTCGGCCACGTAGCCCTGCGCGTTGAGCAGAATGCATTCCATCACGCCCGAATTAATCGCCTCGATCTTCGCCAGCACGTTATTCAGATAGTTCAGGCTCTTAATGCGCGGATTCACCGCCTCGGGCAGATTCCGGTGCGTGCCGACCGTCACCACCGCCATCCCCTGTTCGTACAGCTCGGCCGGGTACAGTTGAATCGTCCCCGCAATGATGATGACCTGCGCCTGCGTGCAGTGGTACGGGTTGAGGCCGAGGGTACCGATACCGCGCGTGACCACCAACCGAATGTAGCCGTCGCGCACGCGGTTCGCGCGGCAGGTGTCGAGCACCGCCTGGATCATCTCCTCGCGGCTCAACGGAATCGTCAATGCAATCGCCTTCGCGGAATTCCAAAGCCGCTCCAGATGCTCGTCGAGCAGGAAGACGCGCCCGTTGTATGCGCGAATGCCTTCGAACACGCCATCGCCATACAGCAGGCCGTGGTCGAAGACCGAAATCTTCGCGTCCCGTTCCGAATACAAGTGACCGTTGATCCACACGCGCATCATCGCTGCGGGCTCCATGTTCCGCCGGGCGACCATGAACACCCGGTTTGGCGGATCATACACGAGCGGCCACGCCACGCAATGCGCCGCACCTCGCTCCGGCGTCCAATCCTTGGACACCCACGCGGCGCCGCCCTCCCATCATGGGCCCTCGGCCAAACGCTACGCCCTGGTCGGGGGCGGCGGCTTCCGAACCGCCAGCACCAGCGCACCCGCCACCGCACAGGCGATGCCCGCCGTCAGAAAGGCGGGCCGGTAGTCGCCCACCGCAAACGTTGCGTCCGCCGCCGTCAGCCCCGCCTTCGAGACATAGGGCACCTGCGCGACCACGCGCATCAGTCGTGCGGCGAGCCACGGCCCTGCCAGCCCGCCCACGCCGTAGGCCGAGAACATCCAGCCGTAGTTGACCCCAATATGTTTCGTACCGAAAAAGTCCGCGGTCACCGCCGGGTACATCGCAAGAAATCCCCCGAAGCACAGCCCGATGACACAGACGCCCAGCAGATACAGCGGATAACTTCGCATCCAGTCCAACGCCAGCATCGCGGCCGCACACAGGAAGAAAATGGCCACCAGCGTCGGCGTCCGGCCGACCATGTCCGAGATCTTGCCCCAGAGAATGCGGCCGGCCGAATTGAAGACGGCCAGAATCGAGACCGCCATCGCGCCGGCCGTGACCACCGCCTTGAAGTCCTCCGCGCTCACCGGTGGCGTCATCGCGCCAATCCGGAACGACTGCCAGATCGGCGAAGCCTTCATGATCACCATCAGACCTGAGGCGCATCCGATGAAATATGTCACCCACAGCAGCCAGAACACCGGCGTGCGGAGCATGTCGCGCGGTCCAACGTCCGTCTTCGGCGCACCGCCGCCCGCGACCGCCGCCGAGGCGGTCCATCCGGCCGGCACATAGCCCGGTGGTGGATTGCGCAGGAGCTGCGCGCCCGCGACCACCGCCACGAGAAAGATCACGCCGAGCGCCAGAAAGGTGCGGAACACGCCCAGCTCAGGCAGCGGAAACAAGTCCGCATTGAAGAGGTTGTACGGCGTGCCGCCGATCAGCCCGCGCGCCAGTGGTGCGAAAAAGAAGGCGCCGGCCCCAAAGCCAGCGACCGCCAGCCCCGTGATCAGGCCGCGCTTGTCCGGAAACCACTTCACGCATGTCGCGATGGGGCACACGTAGGCCGCGCCGATGCCCGCACCGCCCAATACGGCGTAGGTCAGCAACAGCCACCCGAGCGCGAAGCGGTCGCCAACCCGGTTCGTGAAACTCGCCAGAAGTAACCCGATGCCGAGGATCAGACCACCCGCCGTCGCCACAATCCGCGGCCCCAGCCGGTCCTGAATGCGGCCGCCGTAAATCACCGCAAGCGCAAACACCGCCAGCACGATCTGCGCCGGCAGCGTCACCTGGGTCTCCGTCCATCCGAAGGCCGACTTCAGCGGCGTCTGAAACACGCTCCAGATGTAGACCGCCCCCAGGCTGACCTGGATGATCAGCGCACCGGCCACCACCCACCACCGGTTGAACTTCGGCACCGACGCGCGTGAGTCCACCTCGCTCATTCCATATTCCCTCCATCATGGAACGACACCGGCCGGGCGGGTTTCCACCGCCCGCCCGACCGGCGCCGCCGCCGCGCCTACTGCAGCGCAGCGCGAAGCTTCTTCGACTCCTCGATCAGGTTCTCAACCACGGCTGGATCGGCGAGCGTCGTCGTGTCGCCGATCGCCTGGGTCTCGCCCTCCGCAATTTTGCGAAGGATGCGGCGCATGATCTTCCCCGACCGGGTCTTCGGCAGCCCAGGCGCCCATTGGATCACATCGGGGGTCGCGATCGGTCCGATCAGCTTCCGTACGGTCTGCGCCAGCTCCTTCTTCAGCTCATCGGTGTATGGGTAGCCCGCCTTCAGGGTCACGTAGGCATAAATGCCCTGCCCCTTGATCGGGTGTGGGCAGCCGACCACCGCCGCCTCGGCGACCGCCGGATGCGACACCAGCGCGCTCTCGACCTCCGCAGTCCCCAAGCGGTGGCCGGACACGTTGATCACGTCGTCCACCCGCCCGAGCAGCCAGTAGTCGCCGTCCTCATCCTGCCGACATCCATCGCCAGTGAAGTAGTAGCCAGGATAGGCCTTGAAGTAGGTCTCCACAAACCGCTTGTGGTCGCCCCACGTCGTGCGCATCATGCCCGGCCACGCCGACTTGATGCAGAGCTTGCCCGATACCCCGCGCGGACACTCGCGCCCCTGGTCGTCCAAAATCACCGGCTCAACGCCGAAGAACGGCCGCGAGGCGCTGCCGGGCTTCAGCGTATGCGCGCCGGGCAACGGCGTGATCAGGATGCCGCCGGTTTCCGTCTGCCACCAAGTGTCCACCACCGGCGTGCGACCGTGTCCGACGTGCTCGCGGTACCACAGCCACACTTCGGGATTGATCGGCTCGCCCACGCTGCCCAGCAGTTTGAGGCTGTCGAGCTTGCGCTGCTTGATCGGCGCCTCGCCCTCGCGCATCAGCGCGCGGATCGCGGTCGGAGCGGTGTAAAACTGGGTGACCTTGTACTTGTCCACCACGTCCCAGAATCGTCCCGCGTCGGGCCACGTCGGCACACCCTCGAACATGATCGTCGTGGCCCCGTTCGCGAGCGGCCCGTACACGATGTACGTGTGGCCCGTCACCCAGCCAATGTCCGCAGTGCACCACCAAATGTCGCCGTCGTGGTAGTCGAAAATGTACTTGAACGTCGTCGCAGCATACACCATGTAGCCGCCAGTCGTGTGCAGCACACCTTTCGGCTTCCCGGTGGACCCCGAGGTGTAGAGAATGAACAGCGGGTCCTCGGCGTCGACCCACTCGGGCTCGCACACGGCCGGCTGATTCGCAACGAGGTCGTGGTACCAGAGGTCCCGGCCCGGCTGCATCGGGACGGGGTGGCCGGTCCGGCGAACCACGACCACGTTTTCAATGCTCGGACACTGCGCTAACGCGATGTCGGCGTTCGCCTTCATCGGAATGTCGTTCTTCGGACCGCGCAGCGCCGTATCCTGCGTGATCAACACCTTGCACGTCGAGTCATTGATGCGGTCGCGCAGCGAATCGGGGCTGAACGCGCCGAACACGACCGAGTGGATCGCTCCGATCCGGGCGCACGCGAGACAGGCGATCGCGGCCTCGGGGATCATCTGCAAGTAAATGCACACCCGGTCACCCTTGTTCACGCCGAGCGACTTGAGGCCGTTGGCCAGTCGGTTCACCGCCGCGAGCAGCTCCGCATAGGTGAGTTTCCCGTCCTCCCCCGGCACATTGCCCTCCCAGATGATCGCGGTCTGGTTCGCGCGCGCCGGTAGATGGCGGTCAAGGCAGTTGACCGAAATGTTCGTCTGCCCGCCAATAAACCACTTGATGTACACCGGCTCATGGAAGCTATAGTCCCGCACCCTCGTCCATTTCTGCTTCCAGACGAACTGCTCGGCGATTTCGGCCCAGAACCCCTCCGGGTCTCGGATCGAGCGTTCGTACATCCGCTGATACTGCTCGAACGAGGATATGTGCGCCTTCGCGGCAAACTCGGGCGGGGGTGGAAACTTCTTCACGTCCGGTGTTCCGGTTGTCTCAGCCATGTGTTCCTAACTCCTTCTATTCGACGCTCTCTGCTTCGATCGACCGGCCTGAATCGCTAGGATTCTGGCGGACCGCACAACACGGCCGCGAGCGAGTGTACTCGCTCTGCCTCCCTTCGACAACTCCAACTCTGCATGTCCGAACGCGACGGTCAACGCGGCAGGATCGCCGCGCTGGGCGGTGCGAATCAACGGCACGTGCACATGGTTCGGCGACGCTCGTGCGGGGAGCCGGCGGGTCCGCGACCCTCGACGTTCCCGCGCACCTTGACCGGGTCGCCGCACGGCCGGAACACCCTCCACGTCCCACCGGTTGACGCCGCCACTGGCTGGTGGTATCGTGGCCCCGCGTTTGCGTTCCGGCGTAGCGCAGTGGTAGCGCAGGTGACTGTTAATCACTTGGTCGTAGGTTCGAATCCTACCGCCGGAGCCAGCCCGTTCGCGGCCCTGGTGCGCCTCAGCGTTTCCTCCGTCCGACCTGTCCGACCCGTCCGACCTGTCCGACCCGTCCGACCTGTCCGACCTGTCCGACCCGTCCGACCTGTCCGACTCGCCCGACGCAACGAACGAGCGGTACACTCGGCAGATGTGATGGAGAACATGCGCAGATGATTCGACGCAATTTGTCTCCCGAGGACGTGCGGGCGCTGGCGGCCGGGCGACACGAAACCCCGGCCGATGTTCTCGGCATGGGCACACTGGACGGCCGACTGCTGGTCCGCACCTGGCAACCTCACGCGATCCGCGTCGAATTGCTCGACCTTCAGCACGGCCGCACGCTGCCGATGTCGCCAGGCGCCGCGTCGGGCCTCTTCGAATGGCGGGCCGATGCGGAGCGGCCATTTCGGTATCGCTTCCGCGTGACCACCGCGGACGGCGCGAACCACGACCTCGAAGACCCCTACCGCTTCCCGCCGTGGCTGACCGACTTCGACCTCCATGTCTTCCACGAAGGCACCCAGTACCGCGCCTACGAAAAAATGGGAGCTCACCCGCGCGTCGTCGAGGGGGTGCCAGGCGTGCAGTTTGCCGTCTGGGCTCCCAACGCGGCGGGCGTCAGCGTCGTCGGCTCGTTCAACCGGTGGGACTCGCGTCTCCACTTGATGCATCGCCGCGGCCTCGGCGGCGTTTGGGAGATCTTCATCCCGGGCGCCGCCCCGGGCGATCTATATAAATTCGAGATCCGTAGCCGCCTTGGCCCCGTGGAACAGAAAGCCGACCCGTACGCGTTCTTCGCCGAAGTCCGGCCGCGCTCCGCCTCGATCGTTTGGGCGTCCGATCGCTACACGTGGAACGACTCCTCGTGGATGGAGCGCCGCAGCCAGCAGCGATGGCACGAGGCGCCCATCTTGATCTACGAGGTCCACCCCGGCTCCTGGCGCCGCCGCGCCGGCCGCTGGCTCACTTGGCGCGAGCTCGCCGACGAGCTGATCCCGCATGTGCTCAGCCTTGGCTTCACCCACATCGAGCTACTGCCCCCCGCCGAACACCCTCTCGATGCCTCGTGGGGCTACCAGACGACCGGCTATTTCGCGCCGACCTCGCGCTACGGCACGCCGGACGAGTTCCGCGAATTTGTGGACCGCTGTCATCAGGCCGGCCTGGGCGTCATCGTGGACTGGACCCCCGCGCATTTTCCGAAGGACGCCCACGGTCTCGCCCGTTTCGACGGCACCGCTCTCTACGAGCACGCCGATCCCCGCCAGGGCGAGCACCGAGATTGGGGCACCCTCATCTTTAACTACGGCCGGCACGAGGTTCGGTCGTTCTTGCTCTCCAGCGCGATGTGGTGGGCCGACGCGTTTCACGTGGATGGTCTGCGTGTGGACGCCGTCGCGAGCATGCTCTACCTCGACTATTCGCGCCCACCCGGCGAGTGGATTCCCAACCGCTTCGGCGGACGCGAGAACCTCGAGGCGATCGACTTCCTGCGCCGCTTCAATGAGGTCGTCCACGCCGAGCATCCCGGCTTCCTCACGTGCGCGGAGGAGTCGACCGCCTGGCCCATGGTGTCGCGCCCCGTCTATCTCGGCGGCCTCGGCTTCGACTTCAAGTGGAACATGGGATGGATGCACGACACGCTCGAGTACTTCGCAAAGGACCCAATCTACCGGAAGTACCACCACAACATGCTCACGTTCTCAATGGTGTACGCCTTCACCGAGAATTTCGTATTGCCGTTTTCCCACGACGAAGTGGTCCACGGCAAACGGTCGCTGCTCGCCAAAATGCCCGGCGACCCGTGGCAGAAATTTGCAAATTTGCGCCTCCTCCTGGCCTACATGGCCACCCACCCGGGGAAGAAACTCCTGTTCATGGGCGCGGAGCTCGCACCGTGGACGGAATGGGATTGCCACGGCGAGCTGGATTGGTCGCTTCTGAATCACGCTCCGCATGCCGGTATCCGCAATCTTGTGGGAGAGCTCAATCGCTTGGTCCGCGAATTGCCGGCGCTCCACCAACTCGATACGCAGCCAGACGGCTTTGAGTGGATCGAATTGCACGACTCGGACCAATCCGTGCTCGCCTTTTTACGACGCGCGCGGCCACCGGCGCGCGAGCTCGTCGTGGTCGGCAACTTCACACCGGTGCCCCGCCACAACTACCGGATCGGGGCTCCCCGCGGCGGCGTGTGGCGCGAAGTCCTAAACACGGATGCCGACGTGTTCGGAGGTACGAATGTCGGCAACGGCGGTTCCGCCAAGGCCGAGCCCAAGCCGTGGCACGGCCGTCCGTGGTCGCTGTCGCTGACGCTGCCGCCCCTCGGCCTGCTGATCTTTGAGGCACCGCCGCCGGAACCATCGCCGGCGACGGCGCCGCCGAATTCGGCCAACACGGCCGCACATCCATCGGGCGCGCAGATCACCGTCGAGGTGCCTCCCGCCGACCACTGAGCCAACCGTCGTGGCGGCTCCCGCGCCGGGTGGCGGCGGACTTGGCGCGACCGTATCCCGCCCCTCCACCCTCGCGGCGGCCATGAATCTGCCAATTTCGTCCGCCTTCCGGGGATCGCTCGGAAGCGTTCGTGCAGGGCGAGCTCGTTCGAGCCCGGTTGCCTGAGGTGTCCATCGCCCTATCATGGGGCTCAACGGAGCGTGCTCATGTCCGGTCGTTCTGTACCACGGATCGTCCGCTGGATGGCGCAACTGTGCGAACTGTGCCCGGTGTGCCGCTTTGCGCGAGCGCATCCGGGCAGCCTCGCCGCGCGGTTTGTTCGGGTGGTCGGGCGAACCTCGTGCCCGTTCTGTCGCAGCTACGAGACGCTCCATGGGCGGCCGGCGCACGTACGGCCTGATTCGCCCCCGCGCGAGACCGGCTCGCACATTGCCCCGCCGGCGGCCGACCGGTAGACTCCCCTGCACATGCGACCACACACCGCGATCGTCCACGTCACGTTGACCGCTGCCGCCGCGTTCTGGTGCAGCGGATGCGCCATGATGCGTTCAGCCGCCACAAGCGCGCTCGCGCCGGTGGCCGACGACCTCGCCGCGTCACTTCAGCGGCAGTCGGACCCCGATCTCGTCCACGACGGCGCTCCCTCTCTCATCCTTCTCCTGGACGGTCTCGCCGAACGCTCGGGGCGCCCTGCGGCGGGCTTGGCCGCGGCGCGGGCCCGCATCGCGTACGCCACTGCCTTTCTGAGCCGCGAGGACCGCGCCCGCGCCCGGCTGATGTACGCGCGGGCCCGGGATCAGGCGCTGGCCGTGCTGCGCAACGACCGCCGCTTCGCAGCCGCACTCGACCGCCCGATCGCCGACTTTGAAGCCGCGGTATCCACCCTCGGGCGCGCCCACGTCCCCGCCCTCTATACCGCGGCGGCCGCCTGGCTCGGATGGATCTTGAACAGCGAAGGTTCCCCTGACGCGCTCGCGCAACTCTCCCGACCGCTCGCCATGATGCGCCGAGTCGCCGAATTGGATCCGGACTACGACCACGGCGGCGTCCACCTGCTGCTGGGCATTTACTACGCCGTGCAGCCGCCCGGCGCCGGACGCGACCTGCAGCGGTCTCGCGCCCACTTCGAACGCGCACAGCAACTCGCGGGCCCAGCCGCGCTCATGCCGCGCATTGCCATGGCCGAGTATTACGCTCGGTACTCGCTGGATCGCGAATTGTTTGACCGCTTGCTGACAGAAATCGAGGCTTCGAGCGACGATCCATCCGGCCTTGAGCTGGCCAACGCCCTCGCGCGCCGCCGTGCCCGCGAATTGAAAGCCATGGCCGATGAGTGGTTCTGAAGGCCCGGCATCCGGAGAACGACATGACGACTAACGCCGCCGCCATTTCGCACCTCCCCGTCGCGCTGGTTGCGTTGGGCCTCGCGCCCATGGCCGCGCACGCGGCCATTCTGCTGAAACTCGCGACGCTGGCGCCGGAAGGCAGCGCGTGGATGCGCACGCTCGAGCAGTGGAAGGACGACGTCGCCACCGCCACCGGCGGCGAGGTGCGCATTCGCATCTACCCCGCCGGTATCATGGGCGAAGAACGCGATGTGTTGGTGAAAATCCGCGCGGGCCAGCTCGACGGCAGCGGATTCGTCGGCAGTGGCATCTCCCGCATCTGCCCCGAGGCGAACGCCTTGATGCTGCCGCTAACGTTTCGCGACCACGAGGAGATCGACGCCGCGATGAGCGAACTCGGCCCTTGGCTCGAAGAACGGGCGCTGGCCAACGGGTTCGTCGTGCTCGGCTGGACCGAAGTTGGCTTCAGCCTGCTGTTCAGTAACCGGGAGATCCGCTCGCTCGATGACCTCCGCCGCGCAAAGGTCTGGTCGTTGCCGAACGACACCATGCTCGCAGAACTCTTCCGTCAGGCCGGCATCGGGGCAGTGCCGGTTCCCGTAGCCGACGTCCTCACCGCGCTGCAGACCGGCCTGCTCGACACCGTCTACTCCCCTCCCCTCGCGGCGGTCGCGATGCAGTGGACCGGCCGCGTGAAACACTTCAACGACCTGCGCCTCGCTTACAGTTTCGGCAGCCTCTTTATCGCGAAACGCGCCTGGGATCGGATCCCGGAACAGTTTCGGGAGCCGATCCGCGAGGCCGCCCGCCGTCGAACCGCCGCGCTGACCGCCGAGGTGCGCCGCAGCAACGAAGAGTCGCTGGACGTCTTGCGTCGCAGTGGCCTGACGCTCGTTCCGATCCCCCCGGCCGAAGTGGAGCGGTTCCGGGACATTAGCGAGCGAACGCGCGTGGCGCTGCGAGGTTCATTGGTTCCCGCCGAGGCGGACGAGCGCGTTCAGAACTTCTTGAAGCGGCGGCGTCAGCCGTGAACGACCGACGACGATCGTTCGCCGACCGGCTGGATGCGATGGAACGTGCCGGGCTGGCTGGGCTGGCGGCCGCGATGGTGATTCTCGCGCTGCTGCAAATCGCGCTGCGGGCGATCTGGGGCACCGGATGGCCGTGGATTGAACCAGTACTGGGGATCCTTCTCCTCTGGACCGCGCTGGCCGGCGCCGTCGCGGCCACGGGTCAGCGCCGCCACATTGCCATGGACCTGCTGTCCCACCTGCTGCCGAGCCGTGCCGCGACCGCTCTGCGGGTACCGGCCAATCTCGTCGCAGCCGTCCTCTGCGGAGCGCTCACCGTGGCCGCCCTCCGATTCATCCGCTTGCAGAGCGAGACCGAAACCGGCCGGCTCTTCGGCTGGCCAGTGTGGTGGGCGAGTATCGCGATTCCGGCCGCGTTGGCGCTGATGTCGCTGCGGTTTCTCGTGCATGCGGCGCTCGCCGCCCGCCAGGCCGCTCGCGCGTCGGCCAGCGTGGGCGGATGCGACGCACCATGATCGCTGCGATTCTCATCGCCGCGTTGATCGGCACCCCGATGTTCGCGGTGTTTGCGGCGCTCGCCTGGACGCTCTATCAACGCGACGGCCTCGACCCCGCGCTCATCATTTCCGAAATGAATCGGCTGGCCACCATGCCGCTGCTGCGCGCAATGCCGCTGTTCGCGTTGGCCGGTTACTTGTTGGCCGAAAGCCGTGCGCCAGACCGGCTCTTGCGGCTGTCCCGCGCCGCGTTCGGCTGGCTGCCGGGAGGCCTCGCCGCGGTCACCATCATCGCCTGTACCATGTTCACCGCCTTCACCGGCGCATCCGGCGTAACGTTGGTTGCCCTGGGCGGTCTCCTCATGCCCGCGTTGCTTCGCGATGGCTACCGCGAGCGCTACGCCCTCGGACTGCTCACGAGCGGCGGCAACTGGGGCGTCCTAGTCGTGCCCAGCCTGCCCCTGATCCTGTACGCCATCATCGCAAATCCGATCGCGCCGGCCGTCACGATCGAGCGTCTGATCCGCGCCGCTCTCCTGCCCGCGCTGCTGGGCGTCGTCGCGATGACGGTTCACGGAAGCTGGAGCGCGCGACGTCAGCACGTGCCCCGCACCCCCTTTTCGTGGCGGGAGTTGGCCGCGGCGCTCTGGGCCGCCCGCTGGGAAGCCCCCCTCCCGATCATCGTGCTGGCCGGCATCTATTCGGGCCGGCTCGTGATCAGCGACGCCGCTGTCGTGGCCGCCGCCTACGCCATCCTCGTCGAGGTCGCGATCCTGCGCGAGGTTCGTTGGCAAGACTTCGGCCGCATCGCGCGCGACGCGATGGTGCTCGTTGGCGGGGTGCTCATCATCCTCGGCATGGGGCTGGCCCTGACCAACTGGCTCGTAGACCAAGAACTGCCGCAGCGTCTGCTCGCGGCTGTGCGGGAACGCGTCACCAGTCCCCTCACGTTCCTGCTCGCCGTCAATTTCTTCTTGTTGGCGGTCGGCTGCGCGATGGACATCTACACCGCCATCGTCGTGATCGTCCCCCTGCTCGTGCCGCTCGGCCAGGCCTTCGGCGTCGATCCAGTTCATATGGGCACGATCACGCTGGCGAATCTCGCCATCGGGTACTCGACACCGCCGGTGGGCATGAACCTCTTCATTGCGGCGATTCGGTTCCAGCGGCCGCTGCTGAGCCTCGCGCGCGCCTCAGTGCCGATGCTCGTCATATCGCTTCTGGTGCTCGGCCTCGTGACATACGTGCCGGCGATCAGCCTTTGGCTCGCCCGCTGAGTCGTCCCCCCGCACGACCGGCGCGCGAACCGATTGCGCTGCGAGGAATCCGCCGCCCAGAAAGGTGTCGAGGAAGACTGGCGAACATCGTTTTGCCCCAACGCCCCGTCGGCTTTTCGTCGCGGCATGCTCCGCTTTGGAACCAGCCGGCCTAGGCGGCGTGGGTTGCGCATGGGGCGACCGCTATCGCGTCGCGACACATCCATGCGATCCCGGACCCACTCTCAAATCTTCCGATGCAACGCCGGCGCGATGCGCACGGATTGCGCCTCGCCCGGCCGAATCCCGTTACACAAGGGATAACACCCGGCGGTCGAGCGCGGCCTGGTCCTCGACGAAGCTCATCAGACCGGCGGCGTTCATCAGCGCATCGAGGCCGATGCGCCCGCTGCCGAGCGCCTCGCGCCAGCGCCCCCAGGACGGAATTTTGCCCTCCGCTCGGATCACATCCCAATCCTCCGACCGCCACTCGGGGAAAAGATCCGTGAACCCCTCTTCGCGAGCGAGTGCAAGAAGATCCTCGGCCGTCGCGGTCTCGCCGAGCTCCGCGGCCGCACGCCGTGCGAGGGTCCGATCGCGCTCGGTCACCTCCCACAACACATGGGCGCCAACGGCCCGCTCGCTCACCCCCTCCCCCCACGCCACCGGCAAGTCCGCATCCAAAGCCGCGCGCACGGGCGCCGGGGACCGCGCGGCATACGCCGCCGCTACCTTGGGCGGCAGGGTGAACACGTCCACACCCGCGAGCGTCACCACCTGGTCCGCGTCGCGCATGCTTGCGCCGATGAGTTGGCTCCGGGTCTCGCCACGTTCGCGCCACGCCCTCAGCTCCCGCTGCGTCGCGAGCGTGGCTTGTTCGCCCACGTTGCGGCCGTCACCAAGCTTGTGGTCCGAAACAAACGCATTCAGCCGGCCCATGAACACGTTCACGTAGTCGGGCTGCGCGAGCACCGCGGCCAACAAGTTCTGCCGCGCCGAGAAGCCGAGCGTAAAGTTCACCGGCACACCCTCGCGCACCAGCCGGCGCGCCGCGAGATATCCGGCCGGCGTTAGCGGCACCTTCACAATGAAGCGATCTGGCGAGATCGCGTGATAGCGGTGCCCGTACTCGACCGATCGGCCGATATCGTTTGCGAGGTCCGTGTGTAGCTCCACGCTGACCCGCGCCCCAAACGCCCGCACGAGCCGCAGCCCGTGCACCGCGTTCAAGACAAACGCGATCGCAAGTCGCAGGTCATCCTTGGACAAGCCCGGCGACCACTCACGCAGCCGCGCGGCGGCCTCGCGCACAAGCCCATCGTACTGCCCCTTCTGGACCTCAGCATTGAGCAGTGTGTTGTTCGTCGTGAGCGCTTCGAACTCGGCGGACCACAGCGAACGGGCCGCCTCGATGTCGCCCGTGTCGAGCCAGAGCCTTGTGCCCGTCGCCCGAATCGCCGCCCATCCGGCATGGGATGCCACCTCCACCGGCGGCGCCGGAAAGCGCGCCGACTGCTCCTGAATCCATTCCTTCATCGAGTCGAATTGCATCTTCGCCATCGTTGCAGCCTCCAGTTCTATCAAACTAACCGGCCCGGCCGCAAAATCCAGTCCAGTCACGCCGGTTCGCGCTGATCTGCGCGAGCGACACAGGCTGAGGGCGGAGATCGTTCCCGGCTAACCGCCCCTGGGTCGGGCTGTACCCGATTGCGGAGTTGCGCGACCCCTTGCCGACTTGCGGCGCGATCAAGGCCGCCCCCGATCCGTTTCCGTTCCGAAGGCCGTCGCACGCATTCGAGGGGACGCGACGATCCATGGCGACGATCTTCGGCGTTTCGGCACGCCGGGGCGGCCAATCCGGGGTCGTATCGAACGATGAACGTTTTCGATCGAAGGTGGCCCGGATCGGATGCCGGTATGCGTCGACCATCATGCTGATGGCGGGACTCGGCGCTATTCCCTCCCCTGCGTTCCGGCTGCGCGGGTTGCCCCCGCCGAATTTGCGTTTGTACATGTGCGGTTGTACCTGTCCCCAATCGCAGACCGAGAACAGGCATTGGCCCGAAAGAAACCCCACTGCCACGCTCCACTCGAGGCTGGTCGGCCACTTCGCTTCGCGAAGCCAAAAACGGCGACGAGAATGGGAAGCGGCAACGATTCGGAGTTCGTCATGCCCGGTGGTTTAGGCCTGGCCGGCTCAAGAGGGACAGGCACCTGGCCACCCCAGCGAGGCAACCCGCCAACACGCGAACGGGGCGAATCGGAGCTGGATCAGCGCACGCATGTCGGCCGGCCCAATGTTGCCGGTTCCCACGCATCTCTCTGGCGGTTGAGCGCCGGAGCTACAGCGGCGGGAAAACCATCGCGCCAGCCCTGCACGCCGCAAACGTCGGCCTCGCTGCACGCAAGCTTCGGCACGGAGACGCTCGACATCGATCGCGGCTCCAAATGGGGACAGGCTGGGGACAAGCAGCGGATAAGAAGTCGCTGAAGATGGAACGCGAGATTGTTGCGTCGTCTACACATGTGCCTGTCCCCCAAAATGCGGCGGGGGGGGCGGACTGGGCGTACCGGGGACAGGCACCTCGCAACCCTCTTCGATTTCCTTTGCCCGCTGTGCCCAGAGAGGTACCTGCCCCCATTGCATCACAGCGAACGCCCGGCGACCGACTAACGGCAGGTACACGGCCGACACGACGTGCCTGTCCCCATTAGGCTCCCGATTAGGCGACACGACGTGCCTGTCTCCATTAGGGGCGGCGTCGATCCCCAACGGCCGCCAACGGCCGTCCAGGGGCCGTTCCAGGTGCCTGTCCCCAGGGAACGCAACCGGGGAATGGCGAGGAATCGTTGGGGTCAACGAAGCTCGCCTCCCGCCGCCGACGCTTGTATTGGCCGCTCATTCCATACCGCGCCATCGGCTTGTATTGGCGCCACAGCGGTGGACATTCGTCGCCCGAACGCACACGATGGTGAGCTCACCGGCGGTTGAACTACGCGTCGCGCCAGTAGCGCCGATCCCTGGCACCTCACGTTGGTGTCGGCGCGCCACTTGTCGGGCCGATCGTCCACGACACCTTGTGCACGGAGATACAGTGCACGGGGCACACCTGGCGGCAAAGATCGCACCGGATGCACTCGGTCTGTTGAATGAAATAGGCGTGCGGCGGAATCGGGGGAACGAGTCGCCACGCGCGGGGAATGACGCGGGTGATCCGGCCCTCCGCATCCTGTTCCACTCCGGCGACCTTGACGATGCACGCCTCCCGCGGCTTCACCTCGACGCACTGGTCACAGTAAATGCAGCGCGACATGTCGATCTCGTATTTGTAGTGGCAGAGGTAGCAGCGGCGCGCCTCCTCGCGGGCGGCGCCATTCGAATATCCGGTTTCGACCTCGTCGTTCCGCCCGCGCGCGTTCAGAGCGAGCCGGGGCATGGCATGGCGCCCGATCGCGTCGTCCGCGCGCGTGCGAGTCACGCCCCGCCCTTCGGCCACCTCGCCGCTTTCGCCCACGCGCCGCGCGCCGGTGAGCCGGGCGTCGAGCTCGGCCGCGGCCCGCCGCCCATCGGCGATCGCTTCGATCAAGTTGGACGAGCCCGCCGCCGCATCGCCGCACACCAACAGCCGTTCGGGTCGCGGCTCAGGCAGCCAGGTCAGGTCGGGTGTCTGCCCCGTCGCCAACACCACGTGATCGGTCGTCAGTTCAAACTCCTCGCCGGCCACGGTCACCGGTCGTCGGCGCCCCCGTTCGTCGGGTTCGCCCGGCCGAGTGCGAATCATCCGCAATGCGACGACGCGCCCCTCGCGATCTGCCGTGAGCGACATCGGCGCCGCGTGGAAGATGAACCGGACGCCCTCCTCATCTGCCTCCTCGCGCTCGCCGGGAGCCACGACCATGTCCTCTGGTCCGCGACGGTAGGCGATGGTCACCGATGCGGCGCCGAACCGGATCGCCATGCGCGCGCAATCGAGAGCGGTGAATCCGCCGCCGATCACGACCACGGCCCGCCCCACCGCTGTACGCCCCTCGCAGTTCGCCTCACGCAGGAACGACAGCCCATGCTCGACGCCGCGTGCCCCGCTACCGGGCAGCGCGGGTATGACCGGCCGGTCGGCGCCGGTCGCCACGATCACGCCGTCGAATCGGTCCAGCAGTTCATCGAGCGCGACATCGCGTCCCACCGCGACACCGCACCGCACCTCGACCCCATGCGCGACCACTTGCTCAATCTCGGCCTCGACGATCTCACGTGGCAGGCGAAACGCAGGAATCCCGGTGCGCAAGAGACCTCCCGGCTCGCGATCCCGCTCGAAGACGACGACGCTGTGTCCGAGCAGGCGCAAATCGCGCGCCGCCGCCAGTCCGGCCGGTCCACCCCCGACCACAGCCACGCGCCGCCCACTCGGTGGATACCAGGGCGGGAGCACCACCGGCTGTTCGCGCCGCGCAAAGTCCGCCGCCGATCGTTTCGACCAGCAAATCGCGACCGGCTCCCCCAAACCCGGCCAGCCATGACGGCACGGCGGCTCGCAGGGCCGCGCACACACGCGCCCGAGCACCGACGGAAACACATTGTCGCGGAGATTGATTCGATACGCCTCATCGAACTCGCCCGCCGCGATCGCCTCAAGGTAGCCCGGGATGTCCGTACGCGCTGGACACGCCGCCTCGCACGGGATGTTCCGCTGCAGCCAGTCCAGATCCCGCGCCGTCCTGGCTCGGCCGGTCTCCACCGACAGCACCTTCGGCGGATGTGCGCGCTGTTCGGCGGAATCCACGGCGATGAATTACGGACCGGTGCGCGTCGCCCCGTCGGCGACCCACGCCCGGATCAAGTCTTGTGCCGGAATGTAATCCGGCCCTTCGTCAGGTCATAGGGGGAGATTTCGAGCGTCACGCGATCGCCCGTCGTGATCCGAATGAAGTTCTTGCGCATTTTGCCGGAAATGTGAGCCAGCACCTCATGACCGTTCGGCAACTTGACGCGATACATCGTTGCGGGCAGCACCTTCGTGACGATGCCGTCCACCACGATGCAGTCCGATGACTCCGACGCCTTCGGCGCGTCGTTGCCGGTCGGTTGATCTGGTTGATCTTTGGGCATATCTGTTTTATACGGGGCGCGCGGATCGCGCGCAAGTACGGCGGCGCCGCGTCGCAGCCGTTCTGTGCGCTGCACGCATCGGAACGCGATGAAACGGCCCCCATGGTCTCGTCGTTCGTTCTTGCAAACGGGCGCCCTCCCGCTCGTGGCGCTGGCGCCGGCGGGCGCAGGTGAACCTGCGTCGTCCAATCGCGTCCTCGAGCCCGCGCGCGAGCTCCCGTTCGCTGGCTGTTGGGACGTGTTGGTCGCCGGCGGCGGACCGGCCGGCGTCGCCGCCGCGGTCTCCGCCGCCCGCGCGGGCGCCCGCACCTGCCTCATCGAGCAACACGGATGCCTCGGCGGCATCTGGACCGTGGGGCTGTTGTGCTGGATTCTTGACCATGCGAACAAGCCGGGGTTGATGGCGGAAATCCTGCGCGAGTTGGAGCGGCGTGGCGCACGCGCGGTCGCATCCGATGGTCGGCCGACCAACGGCTACGATCCGGAGGTGATGAAACTGCTTCTTGATGAGCTGTGCCTCTCGTCGGGCGTCGAGATTCATCTGCACTCGCGCGTCTGTGCCGCCCGATGTGTCGGCCGCGATCTGACTCACGCGGTCATCGAATCCCGTTCTGGCCGAGAAGCCTTTGCCGCCCGCGTTTTTGTGGATGCCACAGGCGACGGCGACCTTGCCGCTCAGGCGGGCTGTTCGTTCGACCTCGGACACCCCGACACCGGCCGCACCCAGCCGATGTCGCTGTTGGCACTGCTCACCGGCCTGAGACCTGCCGACATCCGCGCGTTCTACCGCGACGACCACCGCGAGGCAGGGGCGGCGCCGAAAGACCGCCTCCGCGCCGAGATGGAACGAGGCGGCCATTCCCCCTCCTACTCCCAACCAACCCTGTTTCGTCTGCGCGATGACCTCTTTGCGATGATGGCAAACCATGAATACGGCGTGGTTGGCACCAACGCGCGCGACGTCACCGCCGCGACGTTGCGCGCGCGACGCGAGGTGCACGCGCTTGTGGACGGTCTGCGCTCGCTTGGCGGCCCCTGGGCCAACGTGCGAATCGTTGCCACGGCCGCCCAGATCGGCATCCGTGAGGGACGCCGCATCCGCGGCCGGTACGTCGTCACCGCCGACGACCTGCGCGACGGCCGCCGTCATGCCGACGCCGTTTGCCGCGTGACCTTTGGCATTGATGTTCACGCGACCGATCCCGGCCGGGGCAAGGGCATCGAATCCGCGCCCTTCCGCGCCCGAGCCTACGACATTCCGCTTCGCGCGCTGATCGCGGCCGATCGCGACAACCTGCTCACCGCCGGCCGGTGCATCAGCGGCGATTTCATTGCGCACTCGAGCTACCGCGTCACCGGTAACGCCGTACGTCTCGGTGAGGCGGCCGGCATCCTGGCCGCCCTCGCCGCGCTGCATCGTTCCGCGCCGGCCGAGGTCCCCTGGGACGAGATCGTGCGTCGCCTTCCCGCGCCGCCGGGGTCCGTGAGCTGAGTGTGGTGACGCTGACGTCCGTGCGCTCGACCCGTTGGCTCCTCCAAAGTGCGGCCGAGGCGGCCGTGATCGCGACGCTGGCCGCCGTCGCGGCGACGGTTGCGCGGGGGGTGCGGCCTTCGGCCAGCTTCCCGTTGCGGGGAAGCGCGGCTGACCTTCTCGAGTGGCGGGCGCGAGCAGCGGGCATCGAGGTCCTTCGGATTCCTCATGCCCTGCAAGAGGCGCAGCGAGGTGACCGTATCTGGTTGGATGTCCGCTCTGTTCCCGAGCAGGAACGACGCGGTCGGATCCCCTGGGCCATCCCCTTCCCGGCCGACGATCGGGGCGCGGTCACCGCCCTGCCCGCGCTCGAGCTTGACCGGCCACTCGTGCTCTACTGCGAATCGGCAGCATGTGACTCCGCCCTCCGCGAAGCGTTGCGGCTGCGCGCGGCGGGCTTCCGGCACGTGTCGGTATTCGTCGAGGGGTTCGCCGGATGGGTGGCCGCCGGCGGCGAGATCGAACACGACAGCGCAAGGAGGGCACCGTGAGCCGAGCCCTCTCATTGGCGGTCACATGGGTCCGTTTCGCGGTGGGCGGCCTGCTGGTCGCCGCGGCCGTTCCGAAGATTGTCGATCCGGCCGGTTTCGCCTCAGCCGTTGCCGCGTACGAATGGGGCGGTTCATGGTGGGTAGCCGGCGCGCTGTTTCTCCCCTGGCTGGAACTCTTCACGGCTGTAACCATGCTCGCCGTCCCAGCGCTGCGTCGCGGCGCGTGGCTGCTCGGCGTACTGCTCTTCGCGATGTTTGCCGTGGCCGTGGCCTCCGCGGCCGTGCGGGGTCTATCCGTCCAATGTAGTTGCCTTCCTGGCCTCAGCCAACTGCCGGTGGGTTGGCCCCACGTATTCGTGGACCTTGGTCTGGCCGCGGTGTGCGCGGCGGGTCTCGTGCTTGAGGAGATACGCTGCCCGGCCCGATTCCGCCCACGCGCTGGCTCGGCCGAAGGGTAGCATGGCCGCCGCCCCGTTTCCGTGGCGAGGCGAAACCGCATCCGGCTCACGAAACAGCTTACAGTCCGCGCGCCTGCAGTTCGGAAAGCCTTCGATTCGAGAAACAGATCAACCACGATGAGCGGCACAGCGTCGAACCGGACCACTCCAAGGCTGCCGACGGTGAGCGGGCCCACACTCCACAACGACGAACTGACGGATCGGTTGATCCGTCAGATCCGCCGCATCCATTCGCGGACATGACCTAGCGCTGGCGACGGCGCAGCAGCATCGCCGCCGCCATCAGTCCCAAGAGACTGAGCGTCGAAGGCTCCGGTACGACGGTCAGGGTGATGTCGCTCGTGTTGTAGTCAATTTGAAACTGCGTTGAGCCCACCATAAACGTACTGCCCGAGGTTGGCAGGCCATTGAACGCCCCCGACAAGGTCCAGAACCCGCTCACGATTTCGAACGTATCGCCAAGGCTCGGGCTGAACCCGAGCAGCACCGACAGCGTCGGATTTGACAACGTCAGTGCCGTGCCGCTGCCCATCAGCAACTGGTCGTATTGCGTTCCGGCCGTCAGTCCGTTGAGCTCGACCTCGAAGGTCGCGCCGCTCTGCAGCGTCACGTTGCTGTTCGCCGTGAACTGCCCTGGGCTTGCGCCCGGCGCCAGCGTCCCGCCCGACAGCACATCGATCGCCCCCGCGACCGATCCCTGGCCTTCGAGCCGTCCGCCGGCCACTGTGATCAGACCGGCGCCCGTGTGCGCTCCGTTGATCCGCAACGTTCCGTTCGAGACCGTCGTCGGGCCCGAGTAGTCGTTGTCGAACGTCAACACTGTCGTGCCGGTGCCCGCCTGCAAAAGGCTACCCGTGCCGGTGATTTGGTTGGTCACCGTGTAGAGGTTGCTCCGATTGAAGACGATCGCCCCAAGATTCGTGACCACGCCCTTGCCCAGCGCGCCCGTCGTGCCGTTGGTGCCGATCACTAGCGTGCCGGCTTCGATCACCGTCGGGCCGTCATACGTGTTGTTCGCGGCCAGAACGAGCACACCTCCGCCGCGCTTGAGGATCCCCACCGGATCGAAAAACCCCTCGCCGGAGTTAAAGATCTGGCCACCCAGCACCGCAACGGCGCCGTTGACTTCGAAACGGCGCGCAAACACGTTCGTCTCGCCGCTGCCGTTGAGGTCGATCGGATTGAGAAGATAAATCGGATATTCCGCGTTCGCTCGGTTCAGCAGCAACGCGCCGGTGTTTCCGAGCGGTCCCTCGGGATCGAAGTCGGTCGAGTTCCACACCAGCGCCGGCCCGGTGCCGCTGCCATCGCCGCCGAAATCGAGGACCAGCTCGCCGCCCCATGCGCTAAAGCCCGGACGGGAATTGTTCCCCGTGCCGGAACCGACGAGGCGAACCTCGCCCGGATTCGCGCCGATGGACCGGGTCAGGACGCCCGCCGTGTTCAACGTGGCCATAGCATTGCCGGGAGCGATTTCGAGCACACCGGCGGATAGACCCGAGGGGTCCAGAATCATCAACGATCCGTTTGGGATTCTTGTGTTCCCGTTATGGCCGAGGCCGTTGGTCACCCAGAGCGTTCCTCCACCGCCCTTGACAAGGTGAGCCACGCCGACGGCCGCGTCCAGGTTGGCCACCGCCCCCGCCACGATCGCCGTTCCGCCGTCCACTTGAATCGTCCGGGTAATCGTCCCGTTCGTGGAATTCAGATCCAGGCCGTTCCAAAACACCAGGGTGCTGTCGCCCGCGTCATCTTCGTTCATCTGGAGCTGACTGCCGATCGCGAAGTCGCCTTCGCCCCAGGTCAACATATTCGTCGCGCCGCCGGACGTCAGCGCAATGTTCACCGTTCCGTTGCCGACGGCACCGAACCCGGCGTTCAGCCCATTGACGAATCGCACCTGCCCCGCGCCGCTGCCCAGCTCTCTGGAGAAATCGAGGGGCGTGATCAACATGCCGTTACCCACCGTGATGTTGCCAGCGACGTTGGTGAAGCCGTCGTACGCGACCACGCCTACGGGATTGCCGACGGGCGCAACGATCAGGTTGCCGCCCAGATTCAGCGTGTCCAACACCCGCAGCTCGGAACGAATCAGAGAATTGCCGCTCACCGTCAAACTGTATCCGGCGCCGCCGTCGGTCAAGCCATCGGTCTGACCCGCGCCGTTCGTCACGGTGAGGACGCCGTTGCCTGTGCCCGGGGCTGTCTGCACGTGGATCGCCGCGTCGCCCAGCAAGCGCACCCCGTCAGCAATCAAGGAATAGTTGACGTTTCCCGTAAGATTCGTGAAGTTCACAAACAGCGTCGTATCGGGCCGTAAAACGATTTCGCCGAGCGTGTGATGAGTCGACGTCCCGGCCGCCACCACCCGGCCGACCAGCACCGTCCCGACCGACGCGCTCACGACCACAGGGGTGTTCGTGTCCGGAGCGCTGCCATCCTGCGCGCGATACTTGGTGTTCGCTTCCGCCATCAGCGCCAGGATGCCGCCGTTCAGATACACCACGCCGCCGCCGAACGCGTTCGCGTGTTGCGCAATCAGGCGCCCTTCGTCCACCCAGATCGGGCCGAGCAGATTGTTCAGCACTATCGAATCGCTTGCCTTAGATAGACTACTCACTACAAGATCGCCCGGTCCGGCCTTGATGAAGCCGTTCGTGCCGCGGAGGCAAGCGAGCGTACCCGAACCGCTCCGCCGACGCAACTCCAGCGTGCCGACGGTGTAGATGATGCCCCGCTCCCTCCCGAACGACAGCACCGCGTCGTAACTCGAGCTAGCCGGATTGAACACGCTCGTCCCGCCCGTCTGCAAGATGACGCCGCCATTGGCGTTCGATACGATCAGTGGCCTGCTTTGGCCGGAGGCATCGATCACGACTCCGTCGTCCAGCACGAGCGCCTGGACCGTCCTGGCGGCCGTGAGAGATGTCGTCCCGGCCGGCGGCCGAGCGTTGGTCGTCAAAACGAAATTCGCCTCCGCTGTCGCGAACCCCTCGTTGGCCGCCGTCCCGTAGGCGCGAAGAGTTGAGCCATCGCCGTCGTGCGTGACCAGCACCGCATCCGCCCCGACGCCGCCATTGGTCCGCGCTATCATGTAGGGAACGATGTCGCTGTACGTCGCGCCCGCCAGCGGGGGAGCGTTCGTGAAGACGATCGCGTTTCGAGCATCCCCAAACGCCGTCGAAACGAATCCGACGACGCCGTTCGAGCGGGTGGCGGAAGAGAAGGCCAGCGTGCTCGCCTGCCCGACGGCGGCGACTGAACTGGTGATCGTCAACGCGCCGCTATCCAACCGAAGCTGCCCCAGCGACTCGGAGTAATCGGTGGCCGCCGCGCCGTCGTGGACAAACGACAGGTAACCGCCGAGGCTGAGAATCGGCGCCGCGTCCGGCACGCGGTTGGCCAGATTCACTCCGGAGTTGTCGACCACCAGCCCGGCGCCGGCGCGCAGTTCGAGTTCCGAAGTGGCGGTCAACGCGCCGTTGGTTGCCAGGATCAGGCGGCCGTTCAGGATCCGGGTGGCGCCGCTCCACTCGGCGTTGGTCAGGACCATCAGAGTACCGCGGCCGGCCTTGGTGAAATTGATCCCAGCGACGTCCGAGGTTACCGCTCCCCAGAACCAAAGATCCGAATGGCTTCTTGCCTGCAGCGTCGTCACCCGTAGGTCGTTGCTGAGCGCGATCGTGCCATCGATGCGGTGAGGTCGGGTTTTATCGCTCGTATATGCCTCCGAAACGACGATCTCCGAAAGGCCATCGCTGTCGGCGAAGACCCATGTCGTCGCTGCAACCGCATTCGAAAAGAGGTAGGGCTGATCGTTGTCGCCGATCAGCAGCGTGCCAATCGTGATCCAGCCGTCCGCATCCACGAGACGGATGCGCCTAGTCCCGGTGATGTTCAGCGTTGCGAAATCCGCGATATGCCCGACGCCATCCGGGTAGCCGCCGGGGCCAACCCAGTTCGCAGAGTTCGTCCATGGGCCATCGCTGTTCGCGTTCCACACCCAGGTCTGCGCGGCCACGCGGCATGCCATCCACAACAGACTCCCCAGTCCCAACTGGGTGACGATCCGAGCTGTTCTCATGAGCCTCTCCTTATTTTGGAAGCCTCTTTTTTAAAATAGAAATTTTTGTGTACCTGTCAAGCCCGACGTTTGAGTTTTTTTCGCAACGGACAAGCGGCTCAACAGCGGGGCTCGTCTTGACTCGAAACTTCGACCGTTCCACAATATCAAGGCTCAGTGCCGCTGTATGCCATGCCGCCGTGCGTAGCTCCAGCCCACGTCCTCAGCGGTCGAGCGCACGTCCATTGTTTCGTCCCCCATTCGGCACGCGAGACACCACGAGCGCCTCGCCCTCACGGGTCATCCCTCGGCGGCCGATGCAGTTGACCAGAGTCGAAGCAGGGAGCTTGTTCCGGTAGTGGCCACGCGCTCGGTTTATCCCTCAGACAACTCGCTCGCCGGCATGCGGATGCCCAAGAACGCCAAAGGCTGTTGTTTGACGAGGCAGCTCAGGCGTCGCCATCGGAGCGGTTTTTCCGTAGTGCCAGCACAACCGCGCGCTGCAATTCAACCATCGTGAAAGGCTTCTGCAGAAATCCTGCGAACCCCTTCGATGCGAAGCGTGCGCCCAGCTCCTCTGATGAGTAGCCACTGGCAAGAACGACGGGGATGTCGGCCCGCAGCTCCCGCAAACGTCGGTAGGCCTCTTCGCCGCCCATTTGGGGCATGGTGAGGTCGAGCACGACCAAGCTCCATTCCCCGGGCCGCTGCGCAAAGATCTCGAGCGCCTCGCGGCCGTCGGCGGCCACCGTGACCTCGAACCCCATTCGTTCGAGCATTCGCGCGCCGAGGGTACGTACAGATTCCTCGTCGTCCACGAACAACACGCGGCCGCCTTCCCAGCCCACGATCTCGAGCGCGGGCGGCGACTCGCTTTGGATCGGCGCCGTGCTGGCCGGCAAGAGCACCTTGAACAGCGACCCCTTCCCGGGTTCGCTGTACACCTTGATGCCGCCCTTGTGAGCGCGAAGGATGCCCAAGACAGCCGAGAGCCCGAGTCCGCGGCCCGTAAACTTCGTCGTGAAGAAGGGTTCAAAGATGCGCGAGAGCGTTGCGTGGTCCATGCCGCAGCCGGTGTCCGCGACTTCCAGCACCACGTAGAGCCCTTCCGGCAGATCGTTTTCAAAGGCGGCTTGAACCAGATAACGCCGGTCGCAGTTCATGACTCCGGTGCGAACGGTGATGGTGCCGCTACGGTCGCCAATGGCCTCAGAGGCGTTGATGATCAGGTTCATCACGACCTGCCGGATTTGGGAGGGATCGGCGCTGATGGGGGGAATGTTGGGTTCCAGATGCACATTGAGCACCGCCCGCTTGGAAATGCTGGTCTTCAGAAGCCCCAGCATTTCGCCTACGAGGCGGTTGAGGTCGAAGGTTTCGACAATGAACCGTCCGCGACCGGCATACGCGAGCATCTGGCGGCAGAGTTCCGCCGCGCGCCGAGCTGAAATCGCGATTTCGGACAAGTTCACGCGGGCGGGCGAATGTGGCGGCAAGTCCTGGCTGGCGAGTTCGGCGTTCCCGAGGATGGCCATGAGGATGTTGTTAAAGTCATGCGCGATGCCGCCCGCGAGCACGCCGAGGCTTTCAAGCCGTTGCACCTCGGTCATTCGGGCCTGCATGCGCTGCTGTTCCTCCTCCGCCCGTCGCTGGGCCGTAATGTCACGGACGAACTCCACGACTCCGGTGATCTGTCCCGTCACCGGATCGTGCATCGGGTAAGCGTAAACCTCGACCCACTCGACGGGTGAACCCGGCAATCCGGGCACAATGCTCAACTCTCGCCGACCGCTCGCGAGGCAGCGAAGCGTCGGACAATTCGCGCACGGCTCCGTTTGGTTGTGATATACCTCGTGGCAAGTCCGCCCTTCCAAGGGCAGGTTCGCGGCGTACCACCGACGCATCGTGCTGTTCGTGAACCGAATTTTGAAATCGAGATCGAGAACCGAGATACCATCCTGCACGGTTTCGATGATGTCGTTCAGAACCTGGCGCTGACGCCGCAGTTCATCGAACGCCCGCTGCCGGTCGGTGATATCCAAGAACAGCGTTGCGAAACGGTCGCGGTCGGTCCGGAACGCGGTCACGTGGTAGTAGCGGCCGGTCGGAGCGTGGTAGTGCTCGAACTCGTCTGGTTGATCCGTCTCGACTACGCGCGCGTATCGTTCGACCCACTCGGGCGCCGTGCCGGGAAGTGCCTCGCGGAGCGTACGGCCGAGGAGGTCGTTGGCCCGCAGACCCGTCTGGCGTTCAAACGCAGGGTTAACTTCCAAAAACCGATAGTCACAAGGGCGCCCCTGCTCGTCGCGGATGACCTCGTGGAGCGCGAAACCGTCGTCCATCCGTTCGAAGAGGAGCCGGTATCGCCGTTCGCTCTCCGCCAACGCCTGCCGCGCCGCATACTCTTCGCTCACATCGCGGAAAACGAGCACGACGCCGGCGGGTTGCGGGCGGTCGGATAGCCGAATCGGCGCCGCACTGTCGGCGATCTGAGTGCGGCGGCCATCGCGCGCGATGAGGAGCGTGTCGTTCGCCAATCCGACCGCGAGACCGGTGTCGAGCACCTGCCGCACGGGATCGGGTGCCGGCTCACCCGTCGCACCAGATACAATTCGGAATACCTCGTGGCTGGGCTGACCGACCGCCTCAGCCGACGTCCAACCCGTGAGCCGTTCGGCCTCGGGATTCATGAGCGTGACGCGTCCCTCCGCGTCGGTCGCAAGGACGCCATCATGAATCGAATGGAGCGTCACCCGTAGGTCTTCTTCGCTCTCGGCGAGTTCGCGCGTACGCCAGACGACCTCCCGCTCGAGCCGCACCTCGCGAGAACACATCAGCCCGACCAGCGCCGTTAGCGTCACCACGGTCGCCAACCCCCACGCCCGCAACGGCATGAAAGGCCAAACGGTCGGCTCGGAAGGATCCGCGGGTGGGTGGCATACCAGCGCCCATGGACGGCCGGCCCACAGCATCGGATAGTGCAGCGCGGCTTCCACCGGCAACCGCCAGAGAACGCCCAATTCCACAACCTCGATGCGCAACGATGGTTCGAGACCGGCAATCCGTCCCACGATTGCGTCGGCCACGCGCTGGGGATTCACGAAGCCCACCACCCATCCATCCGGCCCGACTACACTGGGGCGGGAACGGTACACCGCGGTCACCAAGCATCGGCCGCGCGTCTCCTTTGCACCGGCCGGAGCGGAGACTTCGTCCGTGACCACCGTCGCCAAATCGGCGGCGGCGCGATGGAGGGCGCTGGAGATCACGGACGCGCTGAACAGATCCCGGTCGCGCCAAATTGAGCGGGCTTCCGACGGGACGGCATACATCACCGGCGCCATGACGGCCGCCTCGCCCATGGGTTCGTTCTCTTCGTACGCAAGCGCCCGCCGGCCAGCCCGTGTCCACCCCGCCGCCTCAGGCCCCTCCGCACCTTCCCTGGTCACGCGCGGCGCCCATATCAGCGCGTCAAAAAGCGCCCGGCGCAACAAGGGCGCGGCGAACCGGTCGAACTCGGGCTCAGTCACTATCTCGCTGCTGTCAAAAAAACGAACGATGGAGGCCTGATGCGTCGCCATCTCGCGCAGCGCCATGCGCACGGCCCCCGCCAGCCCTTCGGCCGCGTGGCGGAATCGCATGCGCAGATCGCGTTCTCGCGCCACCTCCACGACGCGGGTGACGGCGCCCATCGCGAGCAGTCCGATGATGGCGGTCAAGACGGTTTCCGTGTGCCGCCAGCGCACACGCACCGGATACGGCTGGCGCTCACGCCAGAGAAGCACACTCCCACCCACGCCGACCGCCACCACGATCAACAACGCCATCGCGACCACCTGGTTGGCCAAGTGGTGGAACAGGTGTCGTTGCGCCGGCTCTGGCCCGGCCACCGCCGCGGCCGCAATGGGAGATCCGGTGGCAAGATCACGGATGGGCGCCGCCGCGCACACCCATCGCTCACCGCGTTCGTTCAACCATCGCGCCACGCCGCCGTCCATGAGGCAAGACGAGATCTCGCTGGCGGATCGTTGGGCACCAAGGCGGCCAGCCAGCTTGCTCACTGCCGGTCCGTCTGATGCCGCACCGATGCGGAGGCCACCGCCGCGCCACGCGAGCAGGGCGACCTCGTATCGCGCGGGGAGAAATGCCCGCCACCGCTCCAGAAGTTGCTGGACCCCCGCAGGTGTCGCCGACGCTTCACCGCCGCCCATGAAGAGCGACTCCACCACCTCGATGGGAAACCCGGCCGCCAGATCGCGCGCGGCGAACTTCAACCGGTCCTCGAAATCGGTCGCCGCCACCTGATGCGCCCACCGCACCCCAATCCCGGTGAGGATGACCGTCACCGCAACGACGGCGACCAGGAGAATGATGATCCCCGCCCATCTCCGCCCACGCCGCGGTCCGGGATGTACTCCGGCCCCGTCCGCCGACCGGCTCCCGGCCGCGTCAATCTCCACCACCGCCGTCATACTCCATCTCCCCCCTGCCCTCCCCGCCGGCATGGCGCTGAAGGTCCAGCCCGCGGCTCGGCCTCAAGCGTCCCACCCCCGCTCCCCGCGTCTTTCCCACGGGCTCAGCCCGTCCGTCCTCCGCTCGCCGGCGCCGGATCGCAGTCGAACTCGAGGCGGATCACCATGGCTTCATTGCCCAGCTCGTTGGCGGGTAGCCCGCACAACCGCACATAGCCGCGCTGATCCGCATGATCGCTCGGGGCCATCGCGACCGACCACCTCACCTCCGCGCCCGTGTTCAGCAGAGTTGCGCGAAGCGGGGGGGCCGTCATGGGCTTCAGTGAGATCGCGTCGCCCGGCGGGTCGCGATGCGCCACCACATACACCGTGCGGCCGCGCCGCGTGAGCAGCACGTTCCGGTTCGCGGTCCACCCGCTGACGTTCTCAGTGTCCGCCCACGCCTCGCGGACTCGCCTGTACCACGCCCCGATCCGGCGCAGAATGCCAGCGGGACGTTCGCTGATCGTGCCGTCCGCCATCGGGCCAACGTTGAGAAGGTAGTTGGCGCCACGCGCGAGGTAGGAGGCGATGCTCCGCATAAGGTAGCGGTCGGTATAGTAATCTTCGTCCGCGCGCCAGCCCCAACTCTCCATGCCGACCGATTGACACGCCTCGGTCGGCCGGTCGAACGAACGCGCTTCGGCGGCGGCCTTGTCGTAATCACGTTCTGGCGTGCCGAAGTCACCCTCATCGAAGCCTCGGTTATTGATGATGATGCCCGGCTGAAGCTCGCGGATCATCGCGTTGATGGAGGGATCGCGGTGCTGGGGCACGTTCATGTCCCACCAAAAACCATGAATTTGGCCGTACTGCGTGCACAGTTCGCGCACCTGCGCGCGCAGAAACTCGAGGTATCGATTCCAGTCCGGTGTATCGCCGGGCTGCGGGGGCAGTTCGTGGTGGCGTCCTTCGTTCGGATAGCAAGGGTGGTTCCAGTCCACGATCGAATAGTACAAACAGAGAGGCACGTTGCGACGATGACACGCCTCGGCCAGCATGCGCAGCACATCGCGGCCGTACGGCGTGTTCATCGTGTTGAACGGGGTGGCGCGAGTGGCCCAGAGGCAGAAACCATCGTGATGCTTCGTGGTGAAGCAGACGTAGCGCATGCCGGCCTCTTCCATGAGGTCGAGCCACGCCTCCGGGTTGAACTTCACCGGGTTCCACTGCTGAGCGAGCTTCACGTACTCGGCGCGGGGCACGCGCGCACGCCACTGTTCCTGTTCGTGGAAGCCGTGGATCGCATAGAGCCCCCAATGAATGAAAAGCCCGAAGCGCGCCTCGAAAAACCAGTCGCGGCCGTCGCCGAACCGTTTGACGACGCCGCGCTCCGGCGCGGCGGACGCGGCCGCCGCGCCGGCCAGCCCGCGAGTCCTCGCCCACCAACCGCCCGCCAACGCCCCAGCCGCCAGAAAGGAACGACGCCGCATGTGCGCTTCTCCAGCCTTACTCTAACGGCCGCCCCGGATTGACACAAGGAGAACACGGAGCACGTCAGCGGATGGCGCCGTGAGGGATACGCGGTACATCCAAGTGTTGGCGAAAGGGGGGCGAACATCGTTGGCCCCAACGACCCCGCGCCAGTCGCCGTTTTTTCGCCGCTCGGCAAAAGAAACGAATTTTTCGACGCTTCAGCTGTCGCGGACGGCGAGGACGCCGTCCCTCCAACTTCATCGGAGGCCATGAGAGGGGCGAGTTCCACCCGACCCAACGGTTCGACGATCGCCGGCGCGGCGAGCTCTCACCCAGACGGGCGCAGGCCGGAATCCGAAGAAAAATGATCCAAGGAAGGAAGAGGGTGATTTCGAAGCCGCGCTCCAGAGGCCGAAGCGACGGTGGACACGGCGGAAGCCGAGGTTGTTCGGTTCTATCACGGAGATGTTTGCCCCGTTCCGCCTCCACCCGCTCGTCTCACCCCTCAAGACACTCCACGGCGCAATTGGCTCAACACGGAGCAGGTCGCCCCCCCATGTGCCCTGAACAGGCGATGCCACCAAACACTGCCCAGGCCATGACGTGCCTCCGGGTAGGCCGCCGGCCCACCAGAGTCTATTCATGCCGCGCGCACGTCGTTTCCAACCCTTGGACGCCGCCCCAGCTGCTGCGTCCAATCGTTGGACAAGCGGTTCACGTTCCATCCCGACCGTGTCGTGAATACGCTCTATTACTCGGCGGCATGGACATGACCGGCGCCGATGTGATTGGCTTGTGATCCGCAGCGGCGACGCCCTATTATCGCCGCTTGAGGAGCCACCATGATGAACGATGTGACGTCCTCGGGAGGCAGCCGGCCGTCCGCCGCGCGGGCGCTGCCGCTGGTGACGGCGGCCGTCGCGTTGGCGGTGGGGATCGCCGGTATGGTCACGGGAATCGCGGCGCGGCGGGAACTTCGGACATTGCGGGCGGAGATCGACGACGTGCGCGCCACGATCCCCACGCGAGCGGAGGAGCCGGCGCGTAACCTTGCCGGACAGGTCAACCGCGCGTTGGACACGATCGTGAAGCGCATGAACGACACCGACCTGCGGATCACGGAGCTGGCGCGCCGGCTCGCCGAGGTGGCCGCGCAAGAGCGGAAGCCGGCCGTGGCCACGCTGCCGCCGGCCGCCGCCGCACCGCCGGCCGCGCCCCAGCCCGCCACCGCATCGCCCTCCGCCCCGTCGCCGAGTACAACCTACACGGTGGAATCGGGAGACACGCTGGGCGCCATCGCGAAGAAACTGGGTGTCTCCCTGAACGCCCTGCAGCAGGCCAATCCGGACGTCAATCCCTCGAAGTTGAAGGTAGGACAGAAGCTCAATGTCCCCTAGTTTCGAGCGAAACCTAGCGGCCGCCAGGGCGCTGATCGCGCTCGTGCTGCTGACTGCCGCGGGTTGTGCGACCACGCCGCAGGACCGGATCCGCCGGCACGCGGACCTGTTCGCCACGTTCCCGCCGGACATCCAAGCGAAGGTCCGACAGGGACGAGTGGAGCCGGGCTTCACGCACGACATGGTCCGCCTCGCGCTCGGCCGTCCCGACCGCGTGATCACGCGCGTTTCTCCTGAAGGCGAAACGGTGATCTGGGTGTACACCGACGCTGTTCCGGAGACGTGGTCGGAGCCCGTGCCAGTATACTGGCCCTACCGAACCGCGAGCGGAGTCTATCGCTGGTATCCCGATATCTTCTGGAGCTACCGCACCGCCTGGCGCGAGCGCGACGCCGCACGGATCGAGTTCCGAGACGGCAAAGTCACGTCGATCGAGATGGTTCGCTGACCGGTTCAAACGCCGGTCCGGCCAGCGCGGCGGCGATTTCGCGCGCAAGCCTCATCCCAATGCCGGGCACGGCGGCAATGTCCTTCACCGCGGCGCGACGCAGACGCGCCACCGAGCCGAAATGTTGTAGCAACGCCAACTTTCGCTTTGGCCCGATGCCGTCGATCTCATCGAGCAGCGACTCGGAAAGGCGTCGCGCGCGCAGTCGGCGGTGGTACGCGAGGGCGAAGCGGTGGGCCTCGTCGCGCAGCGCCTGCACGACCGCGAGCGCGGGCGATTCGCGAGGAATCTCGACGATACCCTCGGCGCCGTCGGGGCCATGGATCACGTGGTCCAAGCGCTTCGCGAGCCCCATGATTGGCAGGGTCTCGAATCCCATCGCGCGCGCCGCGGCCTTCGCGGCGCGCACTTGGGTGATGCCGCCATCGACGACGATGAGGTCGGGCGGCGCCCAGTCGGGCTCGGCGGCGCGTGCGCGGTCGAGCCGGCGCCGCACGACCTCGGCGATCATGGCGGCGTCGTCCGGCCCGCCGACGGCGCGGATGCGGAACCGTCGGTAGCGAGAGCGCTGCGGCAGGCCGTCATCGGAGCGGACGAGGCTGCCCACGGCAAGCGTGCCGCTGATGTTGGAAATGTCGTAGCACTCCATGACGCGCGGCACGCGGGCCAGGCCCAGGCGTGTTGCGAGCTCGGCCATTCCCGCGCGCGCGACCGCCGCGTGCAGTTCGGGCGTTCGCCGGGCCAGCGAGCGCTCACGCACCGCGCGATCGAGCGCCCGCCCGAGGTCGCGCAGCGCCGCGGCGCGCTCGAAGTCGAGCGTCGCGGCCGCCTGTCGCATCGCGTCGTCGATCAGGCGGCGCCGCTCTGGGTCGTCGCCGCGCAGAAAGCGGCAGGCCTGCTCAACGCGCTCGCGGTACACCGTCTCCGAACTACGGCCGAGGCAGGGCGCACTGCAGTGGCGGATGATGTCGGCGTGGCAGTGGCGGTGGTCCTCGGGGCCGGGCACGCGCGGACGGCAGGCGCGGAGGCCAAACTGTTTTCCGAGGAAGTCGAGCGTGACGCGCGCCACGACAGCCGAGGGGTACGGGCCGAACCACAGCGCGCCGTCGTCGCGGCGGATGCGCGCGAGCGTGAAGCGCGGCCAGGGGTCGCGGGGATCGACGCGCAGCAGCAGGAAGCGTTTGTCGTCGCGGAACGCGATGTTGTAGCGGGGTCGGTGTTCCTTGATCAGGCGCCCCTCCATCACGGCCGCCTCGGCCTCGGTGCGCAACGGCAGCACGTCGAGATCTCCGATGGAGTGGACGAGGCTGCGCAGTTTCGGGTCGCCGCGGCGTCGTGCGGCGGCGGCAAAATACGACCGCACGCGTCGGCGCAATGAGCGTGCCTTACCGATGTAAATCACATCGCCCGCGGCGTCGCGGAAGATGTAGACGCCGGGCGCGTCGGGCAGCTCATCGAGTTGGCGGCGGAGATGGTCGCTCGGCGACATTCGATCCGGTCGGGCGGCTCGCGATCGCGGCCTGAGGCCCGTCCATCCAGACCATCGCGCCGGCCGCCACGAGAATCAACCCCAGCAAGCCGTGCGCGGCGCGCCTCAGCCCGGCGAGGTCGAGCAGCAGCGCGATCGCTGCGGTCGCGAGCAGCACGCCGAACGCACGCAAAAACTGACCGCGCGACGCGCCCCGGCACGCACGGACGCCCACGCGAGTACCGAGCACGGAGCCGGCCGCCAGACATGCTGCTGCGCCCCAGTCCACCCGCCCGGCCGCACCGTATCGCAGCGCGCCCCACAACCCGGTCGCCGCCACCGCGCCCAGGCTGATCGGCACAGCCTCGCGATGGTCGAGGCGCAACCGGAGCGTAAGCCACGGCACGGCCATCAGCCCGCCTCCCAGTCCGCTCATGCCGCCGATCAACCCCACGGGAACGCCAAACGCGATCCAGTCTCGCCAGCGGCGGGCGGCCAAGCCGCCGGCCACGCCGGGGGCCGACGCGGCGGCACCCCAACCGGAGATCATGCGCATACCCGTGAGCAGTAGCACAACCGAGAGGGTCCCGCTCACCAGTACGTCCGCGCGGCCGGTCGGCTCCAACCACAGAAGCAGGCGGCGGCCCGCCTCGGCGCCGATCGCGCAAGCGACCGCCGACCAGCCCACGGCCGACCAACGAATCGCCCCCCGTCGCGAGTGCTGCCAGAGTCCCGCCAAACCCGTCGCCGCCACCATCGCGAGGCTCGTACCGACCGCCACCACCGGAGAGCGGCCGGTCCACATGAGAATCGGTGCCACCGCCCAACCGCCGCCCGCGCCGTACAACGTGGCCAGCCAACCCACCCAACCGCCGAGCCCGACGAACGCGATGTACGAAATCGCGGTCATGATGCCCAACGGCGGCCACGCGAGTCCGCGGCTGGGAGCCGGCGCGCTCGACCCCCCTGGGTGCGCGAATCAGCGAAGTCATCCGCGGGTCTCGTCATCGCCAAGGTCCCAGCAGAAGTGCCTCGACGCGGTCGCCGGTCCGTTCTTCGATCCGCGGGTCCGCTACGGGCACGAAGTCTGGATCATAGGTGCGCCGCGATCCCTTGGGCAGCCGTTCCCATCGAATCGCCGCGGGATACTCGGTGCGCACCAGCGGGATGTCCCGCCGCCGACGGAGCGCCTCCAGCGTCGCCTCGCGGATGCGGCGGCGGGCCTCATCGGCGGGAAGCCGCTTGGCGCTCTGGGGGCCTGTGCCCTCCTTTGTCTCGCAGGTCACGACGCCGGGAATCCATTCGCGCGCTTCCGCGCAGGTCTTGTCGTCACCGATCACCAGCACCACCGGCACGCCGTGCTCGCCGGCGATCACCGCGTCCACGCCGATCTCGCCCACCTCGCGGCCGTTGAGAAACATGCGCTGAATGGACTGTGACGAATACGAATGAGCCAGCACGCCGCCGGGTGTCAACGACTTCGCGTGGTAGCCGAGCAGGATCACGGCCTCGGCACCCTCAATCCGCGGGTAACGGTGGGCGCCCGAAGGGCCCTGAATCAACTCCGCACGTCGGTCAATTCGTTCGGGGGCGACGTTGCTTCCGCTGCCGTGCCCGTCGCGGACCACCACGACCGTCGCCCCCGCCTCGACACAAGCCGCGACGCAAGCGTTGATGTCACCCTCCATCGCCGCCACCCCCTCCGCCGCCCGTTCCTCCCGGATCTGGGAGGGGTGGTCGATGCCGGTGCAGCCTTCCATGTCGGCGAAGATGTACACCTTGAAGGCCGACGCGCGGAGCGGACTCCACCCGAGCGCACAACCCACCAGGACCGCCAGCATGCGCCCCGATTTCTTCACTTCGAACCTCCGGAGTGAGTCTCTGGCGGGGGCGAGATCTGTCCCCGAGCGGCGGTCGTGGGCACGCCAGCGGCGCTGAAGTGAACCGCAGATCGCATCAGGCCCCTGCCCGCCTCGCGGGTTGCTCTCTGCGCGGCTCGACGTTTCGAATCTCGAGCGTGCGTTCCCACTCGTCGAGGCGGCGATGCAGCTCGCGGACGACGTCCGCCCGCGCGGCTTCGCCGGCGAGGTTCACCGTCTCGTGGGGATCGGTGCGCATGTCGAACAACTGCTCGGCCGGGTCGCCCCGGTACGTGATGAGCTTGTACTCGGGCGTGCGCACCATCCGCCCCGTGCCGTGGGTTTCCGCGAAGAGACACTCCCGCCACGTGGGGCGCGACTGACCCTCGACCAGCGGCCGCAGGCTGAGGCCGCGCGCGTTGGGCAGGGATTCGACACCCGCGAAATCGCAGAGCGTCGGCGCGATGTCGAGTCCCGTGACCAGATGGGTCCGGTCGCGCCGGCCGCCGCCCGCACGGCCGGGTCCGACCACGACAAGTGGCACGCGCGCAGCCTCGTCGTAGAGAAACATCTTCGACGTCAGTCCGTGGCGGCCGAGCCCGTCGCCGTGATCGGCGCTCCAGACGATCACGGTGTTCTCGATGAGGCCGGTCTCTTCGAGCGCGTCGAGCAAGCGGCCGATTTCGGCGTCGGCCATTTCGACCATCCGGTGGTAGTTCCAGAGATACCAGCGCCACTGCCGCTGTGACCAACGGACGGCGGGGGACGTCTCCCCACGCCGATTCTTCAGAAGTGTCGGTTCGGGGGAAGGCACAACCGAATGGTTTGGGGGCAGCGGCGGCAGGTCCTCGGGCAGCGCTGTGATCCGCGTTCGGACCGTGTCGTCGGTGTGCTCGAACACCCAATAGCAACAGTCATGCGGCTGCAGCAACCCCACGTTCAGGAAGAAGGGCGGATCGCCCGGCCGGCGAGAGCGCAGAAAGCCCTCCGCGGCCCTCGCGACGGCGGTGTCGGTGAGCTCGCCGATCCCGGTGCCAGGCGTGAGCACACGGAAACTTTTCGTGAACGGGCGGCCGGTCACGTGCCATTTGCCGGCATAGACCGCGTCGTAACCGCGCGCGCCGAGCCACTGGCCGAGATCGGGCATGTCCGGCGCAATCGGATAACGATCGTTCATGATCACGCCGTTCTCGAGGGTCGGCCGGCCAGTGTACCAAGCGGCACGGGCCGGACAGCACACCGGATTGGCCGAGTACGAGAGTTCGAACGAAACGCCCATCGCCGCCAGCCGGTCCATGGCCGGTGTGCGCGCGTGCGGGCAGCCCCAGGCTGAGACGGTATCGGCGTGCTGCTGATCGGTATGGATGAACAACAGATTCGGCGGGCGCCGCCGGGGCGCCGCCGGCGCGCGGCCGGCCCCCAGCATCGCCGTGAGACCTCCACCCGCGGTCCCCACGATGAACTCACGTCGAGATATGCCGCGATGAAGGCTCATGGCAAGTCCCCCGTCGCACTTACGGCCGTACGCAACCACACCTTCCGATCGCCAGCCGCCATCACAACGCGCCCGCCCTCGTCCAGCCACCAGCGCCAGGGCATCACCCCCCGACCAATCTGCTCGATAACACGCCACGGCCGCGTCGCGCCTCCGACGGTCACCTTCACCACCCCGGCATCGGTCAGGCGTTGGGCCGGTTTCCACACGTCCATGTGCTCGGTCATCTCCAACTCCACGGGGAGTGCGAGACCGTCGGTCTGCGATAGCGCCGCGAACAGGCACCAGAGGTCCGTCCATGTCGGGGGCGCTGGACGGGAACGCCCCTTCGGCGCCGACCACACGAGTTGCCCATTCTCAACGCGGCCCGCGAGGTCCTGGTCGAGCTCGCCCGCGTTCACTCGCGCTGGATCGTTCGCCGTCCATCGAACGCCCAGGCGCCACGCCGTAGGCGTCCACAGCCCCGTGCCGCCGGTCTCGATCTCCGCGGTCACCCGCATCGTCGTGAAGCCGACTCGCATCTCCTCGACGACCCGAAGTATCCACGCCGCCCCGTGGGGCCGCCGCTCGATGGTGAGCGATCCGATCTCGGTGCCGCCCGGCTGTCCCTCACGATCCGGGACGAGGCTATGGCCGGCATATTTCCACTGTTCGACCGGAGCGCTCGGAAGCGGATCCACCGGTGGAGGTCGCCACTTGTTCAGACGCGCACCCAGTTGGTTCCAATCTCGGTTCATTGTTGTGAGCTCCTGGGATCCGTCGTCTCACGCATCCGTCAGCCTCACGGCGGCGACTCGCGGCCGGCCGCGGGGCCCGTCACATCGGGGTTGTACGCAAACGGAACAAGCCAACCGTGAAGATGCAACAAGGTCATCAACCGTACGTCCAGCGCGTGGCCGGCCCGGTAGGACACCACCCGTCCAACGAACCGCC
Organism: uncultured bacterium; assembly: GCA_938010045.1. Taxonomy (GTDB): domain Bacteria; phylum Verrucomicrobiota; class Kiritimatiellia; order PWTM01; family PWTM01; genus CAACVY01. The sequence goes on along the minus strand of CALLFZ010000021.1, from coordinate 69,086 downwards.
CGCCCTCGATCAGCGCGAGTGCCGCAGTCAGATCGAGGGCCGCGCGATGCCACACTGCCTCGAGCGAGCGACCTTCGTGAATGAGCCTTGGCCGGTTCAGATAGCTGTGGCGGCCAGCAATCAGCAGATTTCGGCGGTTGTAGCCGAGCCGCCGTACATCCGCGAAGATCCGGCCGATCGTCTGACAGTACAGTTTCTTCGCCGCGGTCGTGTTGGTCCGAGCGACGGACGCCCTCCGAAAGATCTCGCGGTCCATGAAGAACCGGATGCGCTGACGGCCAATCACGTTGGGAAAGTCCACTGCGACGTCCATCAGCAACGAGGGCGGACCACCAGTCTCCGGCGGGGCCAGTGCCAGAAACGCGCCGTTCGGGGCGACGATCGCGACGGGCTCCCGTACGGTAAGGTATCGTGCGGGAATCGAGGTTTCGATTATGCCGGCCCGTTCAGCCGCTTCGACCAGGTCGAGGCTTCCGCGCTCGAACAGCGGCGGATCGCCCGAGTCCACCTTGACCACGACGTTGTCGAGCACGAGGCCGACTTTCAACGCGAGGATGTGCTCGACCATGCGGCAGTAATTGTGCGGGTCGCCGCTGCGCAGCACGATGTTGCTCACGATGCGGCCCGTGGTCCACACGTTGCGCACCGAGGCCAGCGTCGGCAGGTCGTCGGGCCGGTCGGTCCGTTCGAACCACCACCCTCGAGCGGGAGAGGGCGCAACGGCGAGGTGCCGCGTCTCTAGGCCGTTGAAGGTGCCTGGGCCGCGCACCTCGACGATACCGGCAAGCGTGGTCTCGCACACGGGCCAGTTGGGCGGCGGCCGGTCGCTCAGATCGAGATCCACCGTCTGCGCGGCCCACGCCTCCACCGCCTGCGCGTACCGCGACACATCGCCGCGCAGCAACTTCGCCGATGGCACCCAATCGCTCACGGGTGCGCACTATCCGAGAGGGCGACCGAGCTGACAAGTCCGATGCCGCGGATCCGATGCGAAATCCGTCACTTGCGCGATGCGCCCTCGCCCTCGGATCGTTGGCTCGCGCGGCCGGTTCGGCGCTCTGCTTCAGGCCGCGCCGGCGCCGATGCGGGCACCGGATCGCGGTTTGCGAGCTGACGGATGTCCTCGGCCATCGCCTCCCATTTCGCGACCATGGCCTTCAGCCGCTCCGGCTCTTGGTCCGCCAGATTGCGCGTTTCGCCCCGGTCCTCCGCCAGGTTGTACAGTTCCCATGGTTCGCCCTTCGACGCCACGATCTTCCAATCACCGCTGCGCAACGCCCGGTGCCCCTCGTGCATGAACCACAACGCGTCATGGATCGGTTCCCCGTCGCCGACCAACACGCGCACAAGGCTCCGTCCCGGGCTGGCCGGCATCGGACGGCCACCCCATTCCGCGGGCCATGCGACTCCAGCCAGATCGAGGATCGTCGGCACAACATCAATCACGTGCGACACCGTATGCCGTAGCGTACCCCGTTGATTCGGCGCAATACCGGCGGGCCAGTGGATGATCAGCGGCGTCGCGATGCCGCCCTCGTGCACCCACACCTTGTGCCGGCGGAACGGCGTGTTTGCGGCGCTCGACCATCCCGGTCCTAGACAGAGAAACGATCGTCCGCTGCCGGGCGGCGCGGCGGGATCGTGACCATCCCCCCGCACCATAATTTCCGCACTCGCGCCATTGTCCGACGCGAACCAAATCATCGTGTTTTCCAACGCTCCCATCGCCCGAAGTTGTTCGATGATCCGCCCGATCTCCTGATCCATTCGATCCACCATCGCGGCATGAATGGCCATTTTCACGGCCTGGAATCGGCGTTGCTCCTCCGTGAGTTCGGTCCAGGGCAGCGGGCGGTTCACCTCGCCGGGGCCCAATTTCTCAAGGGCGTCGGGGAAGTGATACGGCGGCCCGAGCTCGCGTTCCATCGGAGGCGGCTCATGCCGGACGATGCCCAATTCTTTGAGCCGCTGCCCGCGCGCCGCCTGCACCGCGTTCCATCCGTTCGTGTACCGGTCCAGATACTTCGCAATGTCGTTGGAGATCGCCTGCAGCGGGAAGTGGGGAGCAGTGAAGCACACGTACTGGAAAAAGGGCCGGTCGGCGTAATCCCGCGCGTGCTCGCGCAGGCACTGGATGGCGTGCTCGGCAATCCACGTCGTGAGGTAAAAATTGCTGCCCGGCTCGACCGGTGGCAACGGGTGGCCGTCCAACGTATGGCGTTGCGGGTAGAAGAAACGATCGTGATCCTGGCTCACGTAGGCGCGATCAAACCCTTGCTTGATCGGTTCGCCGTCAATGTGCCATTTGCCCGAATGGTAGGAGCGATACCCCGCCGGCTTCAGCAGTTCAGGCAGCAGAGCAGACCACGGTGGGCGCACAATGGACGCCTGGCTGCCACCCGCCACACCTGGCATCGCATCTCGGCGAACCTGTTGCGCATAAAAGCCGGTCAACAACGCCGCACGAGTGGGCCAGCATCGCGCTGTGTTGTAGAACTGCGTGAAGCGAAGACCGTTGGCGGCCAGCCGGTCGAGATTCGGAGTTTCGATCTCGCCGCCATAGCAGCCGAGATCCGAAAACCCCATGTCGTCGGCGAGGATGAACACCACGTTGGGCCGCCGCGGCTCCGCGAACGTGGTCGCCGCCCAACCCACAGCAACGGCCAGCGGCACAAGATTTCTCGTCGTCACACGGATCACCTGTTTTGCTGTCATGGCACGACCTCCGTTACCACCACGCAAAGATCCACCGGCCCCAATAAGCCCGACGGCACCAGAGGATCCCTGGCTGAATACACACCGCCACGAGTCGTAAACGCAACTCGGCCGGACGGAGGCGACGCACCGCGCCGCAGCCACTCCGGCCACTCGATCGGCACCCGCTCATTCGCTCGCGACGGCACCCACTTCACGTCGTTGTCCGGCAAAGCCGCATCCCCAATGAGACGATTGATCCACAAGTTGGTGACCCGCACCTCGAGGCGGTGTCGTCCTGGCGCCGGCACTGGGTCCAGACGCAGCCGGAAGGGCGGCGCCCAGAGCGTGCCGAGGTCGCGTCCGTCGAGTCGGACCGAGGCGATCACCTCGACTCGCCCCAGATCCAGCCACAGTTCGCGCCCCGAGCCCACGGCATCGGCCGGCACGTCCAATTCCGTCGTGTAGGTCGCGCTGCCGGAAAAATAACGGATGCCGGGATCGGGATGGTGCGCCCAATCCATGAGACGCTCGAATGTCGCGGTGGCCGGCGCGCCCCGATTCGGAGGAAACGTCACCGCCCACGGACCGCGGATGGGGTGGCGGACGGCGGCGTCGGCGCGCGGAAACGTCACCTCGCGGCCGTCCTCCAGCCGCACGGTGAGTTCATCGGGCCTCCACCGCCGCAGCCGGAGCACGCCCTCCGCGGCGCGCTCGATGTCCCACGCCTTCGGCACATCCGCACGGACACCACGCCGTGCGGCCAGCGCGGCGACCTCGCTGGGTGACAGGCATTGCGCCCAGAATCCCAAGTCTTCCACGCGACCTCGGAACGCGGGATGACGGTCCGGCCGAGCATGCACGCGCATCGTCGTACCGGTCGAACGCCGCACCTCCCGGCCGTCAACATACAGCGACGGCACGCTGTTGCTCACCACGATGGCGAGGTGCGCGCCGCCGCTCAGGTCGCCGGTCCACGTAAGGACGGCCGGTGCATGCCGAGCGCTGTGCTCGAACAGCACGACACCGTTGCGGCCGACTGCGACGCCGAGACCGGCGTGCCCGGCCCCCCAGTGCGCCTCACCGTGCGGCGCCGGAATCAGCCAGTGCTGGCCGTGGATGGCGACCGCGTCGCGGCGTTCCGGAGGCAGCGGGATGTCCACGTCGGGTTGCGCCCACACCCCGATGGTGAACTCGCCCTCGGCCTCGGTGGCGTCGGACGCCGGCGGCGGGAGGTGCGGCACCGATGCCGGCTGCACGTCACCCGGCGACGCCACGGCCACGGCGTGACGCACGCGGCCGGCCGGGCGAAAGACCACGAACACCGATCCGAACGGCGGCAGTTCCAGCGGAAGCGCACAGCGCCCATCGCGCTCGCGACGATACAAGCCCGCGCCCACCACCCGTCCGGTCACGGGATCCCACAGCTCCGGCTCACCCGCCGCGTCACGGAACACCAGTTCGGCCGATTCGTACGCACGGCGCGAGTTGGCCACGAAGTACACGTCGGCCGTCCACTCGTCCACGCGGCGGTGAATCCAGCGGATCTCCGCGTCGCGCGAGGCGTGGCGCACCTCGACATCGGGCGGCAGGCCGAGCCGCCGAACAACATCCTCGAAGCCCAGACCGGAGAACAGTCGGCCGCGGCCCACGCGACGGTCGAGCTCGCCGTGGCCGTCACTCCAGAGGCGGCCCAGCGCCTTGACCACGCGATCGTCGCCCTCGCCACGATCGCGCAAGGACGGCGAGCGTACCGGCCGGACGGGCGCCAACACGGTCGCGCCCTCCTCCAGCAGCCAGCGGACCTTCTCGGCGATCGCAGGCCGCATGGCCGAGCTGGGAGGCAGCAAAAGCACCCGATAGCGCATGCCCGACGGCAGCACGATCCGGCCGTCGTCCACGCGCGCATCGCGCACAGCCTGCGCATCGGCGCCATCGAAGTCGTACCCCGGCGGCAGCGCCGGCACCAGCTCGTCGCGCCACCCGATCCGATTCGGCACGTCCTCACCCACGAACGCGAGCACATCGGCCACGAACCGGCCCTGCCGCAACATCCACTGGCAACGGGTGAGGTAGCCGATCCATGCACCGGCCTCCTCCCACCACGTATTGTGACGATTGAAATTGAGCCCCCAATGGAAAAATGTGAACCCGGGTCCGACGACGTCCCACGGCTGGTGCGCATAGGTGTGAAACACAAACTGGTTCACGCCGGCGCACAGCGCCTGATCACCCAACTCCTTCAGTGAAAATGGATGATGCTGCCATCGGGCGGACGCGGGGCTCGCGGTGTAGGATTCCGCGGCGACAATGGGCCGGCCCGTAATGTGCGCGAGAGACGAGGCCACCTTGTTGTCGACACGCAACCATCCACCCGGTGACCGATCCAACCAGAATTCCCCCATCGGGACGTGGCTGTGCCGGTGCCAGCCCACGTTGTAGAGGAATTGTTGGCGGCCAGTGCTCTCCGCGACATACGTGAGACCGTGGTCGGTCGCGAACTTCGATACCACCGCGAAAAAGTTACGGTCGAGCTCATCGGCGAGAAACCTCCGCCAGTCCCAAAGCATGCGATCGGTTTCGTCGGCCGACCCCACGACCCAGCCCTCGAGCAGCGCGGGCCAGAAGCTCGTCAGGTCATAGCCGCACGCCGCACGAAAGCGACGGTCAAGGTCATCGGTCCAGTTCTGTATGCCGCACTCCCAGCTGTCCGTCTCCAAAGCGATGAACGTGCGTCCCGCGGCCGGACCGGCCAGCCGCAGAAGCCGTCCGACGTACTGTTCGAGGTGAAATCTGACGATGTCGCCGTTCAGTTTGTCGCATTCCAGTCCCCGGCCTTCGGGGGTCGCCGGTGAGACATAGTGGCCGTTGCTGGTAAAGCCGATCCGCAGCACCCGCCAGCGTCGGCCATCCGGGGGCGACCAGACCAGCCGGCCGTCGGCCGACATCCGATTCGTCAGCTCCACAACTTCGTCGGGACTTACAACGTGGGTGGCCGGCAGCGGGCGGGTCGGATCGGGCCCGGGATAAGCGCGATAATGTCGGGATTCGGCGCCATGCCCGCGGCTTTGCAATCGCGCCGCCTTTGCCTCGGCGAACTGCACACGCGCGGCATCACTGAGAACGAGCTCGCCCACCCGCAGCGGCCGTTCATTGGTGAACGAGAGCCGGGCCACGACCGCGGTCGCGCAATCGAACGCCACGGTGATCGGCTCGCGCGGCGAGCCGAAGTCCCAGTTGAACGTGAAGACACCCGCGGGCCGGAAGGTCGTGCCGTCCGTCGAAACCTCCAGCACGATGGGTGTGTCCGACTCCCACACCTGCGGCGCGCAGTTCCACGCCTGCAGCGAGCGGATCACTCGCGGCGTTGGAAACCGCCATTCGATACGATGCCCGCGGCCGCTCGCCGGAAATGCCGCCTGGGTCGCGGGATCTCGATCGGCCAGCGCGGTCAGCTCGTCGGCTGGCAGGGTTCCCCCGAGTTCCCCGCTGAGATCGGAACCCTCGGGACGAGGAAATGCGACGACCGCGATGTCGCGATAGAACCCTTCGCGCATGTCGGGGCGCGGCAATTCGATCTGCCGCTCGCCCGGTCCAACGACGTCGGACGCCGTCCACACGAGGATCTTCATTGAAGTCTCGGGCGTGATCCACGGACCGCCCGCCTGCGAGAAGCCGTCACAATTATGCACGCCGAACTTCAGACCGAGACGCTCTGCCTCCGCGATCGTGTGGCGGACCATATCGAGCCATTCCGGCTGCAAGAACCGAACCTCGCCGGTCGGCCAAAGGCCGCCGCAACTGAACAGGTAGCAGCCGCCAAGGCCGATCCGAGCCATCGCTTCGAGATCCTTGCGAATGCCCTCGCGCGTGATGTTGCCGTTCAGCCAGTGCCACCACGTCAGCGGCCGCGCCGCATCCGGTGGCGAGCGGAATTCCGTCTCCGGCGTTGGCCGGCGCCCCGCAGCCTGGGCGCAGTAGGCCACCAGAAGCAAGAGCAAGACCATCGTCCTCATTTCGCGCCCTCGTATGCTCCTCCGTATCATCGCGCGGGTCCTCCGGATGCCGGCGTTGCCGCGCCGTCGCCTGACACCGCCCCGCGCCGCACCCACTCGACCGACACACGACGGTTCGCGGCCTGGCGATCATGCAAGTAACTGATACCGAAGCCTTCGGCGGGACGCGTCCCCGAGTACTGCCAGTAGCGGAACGCCTCGCCTCGTGTGTCCATCCGCCCGCGAACTTCCCAGACACTCCACAGGCCACGAACCGTCCATTCCACGAACGGCGGCATCTGCTCGACCTCGTCGCCAAAGGCGTACACGCGGCGCTCGCCGGACTCGGTGACAATGTCCAGCTCCAAACCGGCGCACAACTCGCTCCAGTTGGGTTGCGTCCCTTCGCGGCGGGCACGTGGTACGCCGCGGACGGCGGGAAACCGTAGACCGGCACGGCCGGTGGCGCCGCTGTCGTTCGGCGAAGGACGATAGCGCGCCTCGATCACGGAGCCGGTGGGGCTCATCTGTAACTCGAACTCCATGCGAGATTTTCTTTCATTCTCGAGGCGGATCTGAATTCGACGGCCCCCGCCGGGGGTGGCGCGCGCCGGGGGCTTGGCGGTCTCGATGGCCGAGCTGGTAATCCCACGGCGCAGTCGGTATCCGCGCTCGGTGGCCCAGAAATTGCCGCCGGAGATCCGGAATGGAGGCCCCTCGGCAGCTCCGTCGCGGCGAAGCTGGATGAACAGCGAGTGGTCTGCCCACCACGCTTGGTGGCTCTGACTTTCGTCCACCAGGGTTCCGCGAGCCACGAGGTCGGCGCTGGTCCCGACCTCGGCCTCCTCCTCGGGGCGGCCTGCAGCCGCCCGTAGCAGGAGGGGCAGTGCCACGGCAGCCCATCGGATCGCGACGCCGCCGCCTTGCTGCCGACCCGTCCAACAAGATCCGGACCACATATTTCGCACCTCCTTGGTTGGCCACGGCAGCCGTGTTCGCGGCTTCCGGCGGGCCGAAACTCCTTCTGACTCACTGGCGCGACGACGGCGCAACGCCCACACTTGAACTCACCGCTGGGAGCCACTCGATCGTCGCCCGCCCCTCGGCGTTCGCGCCTTCCCGGAGGTAGAGAAACCCGAACCCCTCCACTGGCTTCGTGCCGCTGTATTGCCAGTACCGAAACCATGCGTCGCGCCGGTCCGTGGTCCCCCGCACGACCCAGTTCGTCCACAGACCTCGCACGGTCCACTGCGTGCAGCGAATCTGATTCGCCACGTCGTCCGCGAAGGGCAGAGTGATCCGCGATCCGTCCTCCAGCACGAGATCCACGGCCAAGTCCCGGCAGAGCTCCGCAAGGTTCGCGATGGTCGAGACCGGACGCGCGGGGACGTGCGGAGGGCGTCCGAAGTAGACCGATGCGCGGCCGATGCCGACGGATTCCCGCGCGGACATGCGGTACCGCGCCTCGATCACCACCGAGTTCGAGAGAAACCGCGCATCGGCCTCCACCCGCGATTTGCGCTCGTCCTCCAGTCGGATTCGGAGCCGAACCTCCGAGGAGGCGGCGCGGATGGGCGGCTTCGCGGTTTCGATCGTTGCGCTCGCGAGCTGGCGCCGGACGGCATACCCCGCTTCGCGAGCCCAGAAACCCGCGTAGAACGCCCGAAATGGAGGGCCGTCCGCTACGCCCTCATGTAACAACTGCACCCATAGATCGCCGTCTCCCCAGGTCACGATGTAGTGCGGTGCCCGCCACACCACCTCGCGCCGCGCCGCCGGAGTCTGGGCAGAAACGGACAGTGTCACGAGGAGCGCGCCGACGCCGGCCGCAAGGGCCCCCAGGCGCCCACTACGGCGGTCGCGACCGATCATCATCCAACGACTCCCCCACTCATGGCCGCCCCTCCCACGCGCTTTCGATCATCGCGAGGCGGATTACCGAATTCGGCGTAGTGGGCGGGTCCGGCCTGCACGTCGCGGAGCGGCACGCCCCACATCGTGCGCGACCCGCCGGACTCCGCCCCCCCGCCCGACTGGGCGCCCGCCCGTTCGCCTTCCCGCGAACGGTCGTCCACGAACACCCAGACGATGTTGTCGAGCCCGAGCGCCCGGAACAGGTCCAGGTCGGTCGTCACCCCACAGTACGAGCGAAGCACGGCGCCGATCTCCGGTGTGCACCAGAGATCCACCGGTATTCGATCCACCGGCCGGCGCTCCAGCGCCGCACGGATGCGCTCATTCGCCGTCATGCCGCAACCCGTTCCGCTCGCTCGCCACACGCCGGGCGCCCGGGCTCGTCGGACACCTCCAACCGGTGCGCCGTCGTACGAGCGACAGCACAATAGGACCGCGGCCGGTTACTGTCGTTGCACAAAATGATCTTTTTTTTGCACAAAATGACACAACCGCGAACGCTCAAGGAGACGGCGACTCAAGTCGCAACTCATACCAGAGCGTGCCCGTCTGCTCGATGTTGACGACGCCGTCGCGCATCGCGAGCGGCGGACCGGCCGGACGTCCGCGCTCGTCGAGCGGCTGCAGCGCGCCGCGGGCGCCGGGCACGCGCAACTCGAAGCGAACGGGTTCGATTCGACTCGGCGCCCGACCCCAGTTCCGGCCAACGGACCGCATCTCGGGCGACGTCCAGCGCATGTCGGTGTTTTCCGTGTACGCCGTGGCGGCGACAATGGCCCGCATCGGTCCGCGAACGACCGACTCACCCTCGATCACCGTGACCGCAAAGGTCGCTGAGCCGAGTCGCGTCGCGCCGACACGAACGCTCATGCCGTCGCCCAGATCCACGACTGCGTCCGCGATGCGTCCCAGCGCGGCCCGGAAGCGGGGCGCGCGCACCACGAGTCGCCCACGACCCGGCTCCAGCAGCCGCCATTCGATCTGCCCGGTGTCAGCGCGCCATTCGCGGCGGTCCGACTCGGGGGCGGCCGGCGCGGCGTTCGTGTCCACCGCATCGAGATCGAGAGCGACGCGCCGTTCGAGCGCCGCGTCCAGCGGCAGCCCTGAGTGCCCCAGGCCCGCCACATCCCACGCACGGCCGCGCTCCGTAATGGCGGCGAGTTCCCGGTCTTTCGACCATGGCGCGGTGACCAGCTCCCGACCCGGCGCCAGATCGCATCGACGGAACGCGATCGCCGCGGGGCGCAGGTTGGCCAGAATCGTCGGGTGCTGGCCAATATCGAAGTAGCCGGGAATTCGACCCGGCTTCAGCGTATCGTGGCCGTGCGCCCACGTGTAGAGGAAAATCGCGTCCCAGTCCTGGAGGCAGCCCCAGATCGCGAGCATCAGCGGCCCCTCGCCCGCATGTGGATTCGGCGCGGGATGGTTGTATTCGCTGACCATGTGCGGCCGCCCCTTGACCCGCTGCCACGAAAGACCGCGGACGGTCGCCTCGCGAGGAGAGTCCACCATCGAGCGCGGATCGACGATCCAGTGGTCGGGGTCCCAAGGTCGGCCGGGCCAACGTGGGTGCTGCCAGTAGCTGTGGGTGTCCACCAGCTCGAACTCTCCCATCAGCCGCGGCGTTGAGGTCATCACCGTCGTGCCCACCACCGGGGCGCGAACGTGGAGCTCGTCGATTAAATACCGGCGCATCTCGTTCCAGTACGCCCGCTCGGTCTCCCACAGAAATCGGATCCAGTCTCGCCGCTGTCCTTCGCTCACGACACGCCGTTCATTCCGCCTCGGCCAGCGCACCGTACCACGCGCCGGACACTCGTCCTCCGCCGGCCCGATCCGCCCGCCCGGCCGCACCGATAGATCCGCAAACCGAAAGGTCGCTCCCGCTTGCGCGAGGTCCGCGAATCCGAACCGAACCCGGGAATCATCGCGGTCGGCCTCGAACACGAACTCATACGAGGTCCACTCGGGTTTCGCCTCGATCCGGGCGCTCCACCCAACGGCCTCCCACGGGGCGTGCGCCTGCATGACGTTGGCCGAGAGGCGGCGCGGACGGTCAGCCGCCACACGGAAGCGGACCGTATAGAGCGCTCCGCGCCGCACCGCAAACCCGGGTTGGTTGAACTGCACCGCCGAACCGCCGTCGGCCGCGTCTTCAATCTGTACGGTCGCAACGCCATGGGAGGCCTCGACACGCGCCCGCGCGCCGCGGTGCCGTTCGAGCACCCAGCCGGATGCGCCCGCCCGGAAATCGGCGTTCGTGAGCAGCTCCGGCCCGAGTGGTTCGCTGCGTGCCCCCCACGCCGCCGCCATGGCCGCGGCCGCGGAATATCTCGCCGCGAGCCATCGGTTCCATTGCGCCTGCAGATCGGTCGCGAATACCTCCGGCAGTTCGTCGAACTGGCCCCCCATCCAGGTGTGGATCAGACCGTTTTCGTTGTTGATCTCGACCACCGCCAGCGCGGGGTCATCCGCAATGCGCACGCGGCTCACCGTATTGGTGCGGTCGAGCAGCCGGCGCGCGTAGGCTTTTTGCGCCTCCAGATGCGGCCGGTGAAAACATCCAACGGCGTGGGCGGCTTTCCAGTCGAGCTGCTGAATCAATGGGTCCACCCCATCGCCGACGCCAAACCGTCGCCCCACCAGCAGATTGATGTTCCAGTAGATGCCCTGTCGTTTCAGCTCGTGCAAAAACACGTCCAGCTGGCGCAGAGCATCCTCGTTCCAGTTCGTCCAGGATCCACTCTCATATCGGATCAGGCGCGGCTCGCCCCACACCGCGTCGAGGAAGTGGAAACGCACCGCGTTGACGCCGTGGCTCGCCAGCCGGGCCGCGATCTTCGGCGCGTCCTCCGGCGCGGGAAAGTTCGCGGCGGCCGTGAAGTTCACGCCGAACAGGCGCACGCGCTCGCCGCCGGCGACGAGATGGCCGTCCCGCACGCGGATCGGTCGGATCGAGTCGGCCGACTGCTGGAACACCGGCCGCAAGTCGAGCGGCCCCTCGGCCGCGTCATCCCAGGGCGGTGCAAACGGCACGAGGTCTTCCGCCGCGACCGCGATTCCGATCAGGACCGTCCCCGCCCCGCTGAGCCATGCGTGCGTCATCGCTGTACCTCCGTGTGGGTCGCGCGCGCCGACGAGACACCTCACATCCTCGCCAACCATGCGCGCGCGATCAAAAAGTAGACAAACACACCCGTGACATCCGCGATCGACGTGATGAGCGGCACACTCGCCGCGGCGGGATCCAGCCGCGCACGGGCGAGCCCGAACGGCAGCAGAACACCGATCAAACAGTTGAGCAGAACGACCGAAAACATCGCCAGCGCCACAACCACTCCGATCGCGAATCCGCTGCGCCAGACCCCAAGCGCGAACACGCCCGCGGCCATCGTCAGCCCGATCCATGAAGCTTGCGCAAACTCGCGGCCCGCCATCCGCAGCCAGTCTCGCAATCGGATGTCGCCGATCGCCAGCGCGCGGATCACGAGCGTCGCGCTCTGCGAGGCCGCATTGCCGCCGCTGTCGATCAGCAGCGGCAGGAAAAACACCAGCGCCATGTTCGCGGAAATCACGTCCTCGAACGCGACGATGCCCGAGCCCGAGAACACGTTGATGCCGAGCAGCGCCATCAGCCACCCAACCCGCCGCCGGACGAGCAATCCGACGCTCGCCTCCGTGAAGCTGGTCTCGAGCGGGCGGACCGTCGCGATGCGGTGAAAGTCGCCCGTCGACTCCATTTCCTCGACGTCGAGGATGTCGTCGAGCGTGACGATGCCCAGCAACATCCCCTCCCGGTCCACCACGGGCATCGCAAATAGACCGTATTTGCGAAACATCTGCACCGCCTGCGCGCGCTCTTGATGGGCGGTCAACGCGACGAACCGATGATCCATCATGTCCACGACGAGCGTGCCCGGCTCCGCGAGAATGACGCGACGCAGCGGGATGTCGTCCAGCAACCGGCCGCGCTCATCGGTCACATAGAGCATCGCCAGCGTTTCGCTGTCGCGTCCCCACTGGCGGATGTGATCGAGCACCTGCTCGCGCGTCCACTCGGGGCGGATCCGCACATAGGCGGTGGTCATGAGCCGCCCGACGCTGCCCTCGGGATAGTTGAGCAGTTCCATCGCGGCCTGACGCGCGGAATCGGGCAGCAGGGCGAGCAGACGCCGCGTCACGCGGGCCGGCATGTCCTCGAAGAGCGCGGTGCGGTCGTCCGGCGAAAGGCGCAACAACACGCCGCGCACCTCGTCGTTGGCCATGTGCTCGATGAGCGCCGTCTGCAAGTCCGCCGAGAGGTTCGCGAAGACGTCGTCGGCCAGTTGTTGGGGCAGCAGTCGGAAAAGGATCAGGCGGTCCTTCGGATGCTCGACCGAGGCGAGCAGCTCCGCGATCTCCGGCGCGGGTTGACGAGCGAGAAACTCTCGCAGGTCGCTCCACTGCCCGGCCTCAATCAGGTCGAGAATATCGGGCTTCAGCAATGGAACCACCGGCGGCATCCCTATCCTCTCAGCAACACCACGCGCGCGATCGAAAAATAGATGACGATGCCGCCGATGTCCGCCAGCGATGTGATCAGCGGCGCGCCGGCCGCCGCCGGGTCCAGTCCGAGCCGACGGAGGGCCAGCGGCAGCAAGAGGCCGATGGAGCTTCCGAACACAATGACCACCAACATGCTGATCGCCACCACTTGGGCCACCCATGCGGTTCCGCGCGTCAGCCCCAACACAAACACGCCCGCGGCGAGGATGAGCCCCAGCACGACGCTCACGCGCAGCTCCCGAACGACCAGTGGCAGGATCATGCCTCGGCGGATTTCCCCAAGCGCCATCGAACGGATCGCAAGTGTCGCGGTCTGCGATCCGGCGTTGCCGCCGCTATCGATGATCAGGGGCAGAAACGACACCAACACCACGAGCAGCGACCGAAGCTCGTCGCGGTCGTAGTCCGATTGAAAGTGCGCGAGCGCTGCCGTTGAGAACATGTTGACGCCAATCAAGGTGAGCAGCCATCCGATGCGGCGGCGGTACAGGTCCCAGAGACGCGCACGCCGCAGACTGCCCTCCAGCGGCGACACCTTCGCGATCTTGTGGAAGTCCTCCGTCGTGGCCGCCTGCGCGACGGCGAGGATGTCGTCCGACGTGACGATCCCCAGCAGCACACCGTCGTCGTCCACCACGGGCAGCGCGTGGGCGTCATACTTCTTAAAAATCGCGACGGCCTCTTCTTCAGACTGCATGGAGCGCAGCACCGGCCCGGGACCCGCGTCCATCAGGTCCCGCAGCAGCGTCGACGGAGGCGCGAGCACGACCCGCCGCAGCGGGATCGAGGCGGTGAGGCGGCCTTGATCGTCCGTGACGTACAGCACGGCCATCGTCTCGCTGTCGCGGCCGTGCAATCGCAAATGCTCGATCGTCTCCGCCGCGGTCCACTCGGGCCGTACCCGGACCCAGGCGGTCGTCATCAGTCGGCCGACGCTGCCCTCGGGATAGCTGAGCAGCGTGAGAGACTCACGCCGCTGCGATTCGGGCAGCAGGTCGAGCAACCGTTGCGTCACGGCGGCGGGCAGCTCTTCGAACAGCGCGGTGCGGTCGTCCGGGGTCAGTCGCGTGAGCACCTCGCGGACGTCTTCGGAGGCGAGATGCTCGATCATCCGGTTCTGGACATCGGTGTCGAGCAGAGAGAACACGGCGGCCGCTTGCGCCCGCGGCAGCAGCCGGAAGACCACCAATGCGGTGCGGCGGTCAAGGGTGCTCAGCAATTCCGCGATTTCCGGCGCGGGTTGACCGGCGAGGAACTGGCGGAGCTCGTTCCACTCGCCGGCCTCGACCATCTCGACGATGTCAACCTTCAACAGTTCGGAGAGAAGCATCGGCCACCCCACGCTCCAGGGCGAAGTCCGCCTGCCGCGGCGCGTGCGCGGAGTATACGCGCAGTCGGGCGCCATCGCACGCCGCCCCGCGATCGCAACCGGCGCCCAAGGCTTGGAACGCCGTCGGGCCGAGCCATCCAATCCTTGGAGGCGACGATTTGACGGCGGCGCGGCAGGCGCAGGCGACGCCGGCCGGCCCAGGAAGACTTACTTCAGCAATTTCGCTTCGAGCTGTTCGCGAATCGCCTGCGCGAGAATATCCGCCCCCTCCGCGTTGAAGTGGATGCCATCGCTGGCGCGGACCTGCACGACCTTGCCGCCAGACCGGATGATGTAGGAGCTGAAGGTGCCGGGCTTCGGACTGAACAGCGGAACAATGTCGAAGAACTCGGCGCCCGGTACCCGCCCGCATTCCGACCGGACGAGACGATTGATCCGCTGTGCGTCGTCGTGGAGCTTCGAGTCCCGCATGTCCGGTAGTCCGACCCATAGGATGTGCCCCACGCCGGCCTGCTTCAGCGCCTGCAGCACCGACGCCACGCGGCCGGCGTATTCGCGCTCCCACTCCGGCGTTCCGTTCGCCGCGACCGCACCGGACGCGGTGCGCAGATTTTGGCCGTCATTCGCGCCGAGCAGGATCACCGCAGCGGCGGGCCGGCTGGCGGCCGCCTCGCGCAGCTTCGCGGGCCAGTCGAAGACGTCCGGCCGAGCGAGGCCGGTGCCGATGGAGACGATCGGCGTGATCTTCACGGACGGGTTCGAGGAGAGCTGTCGCACGATCGAACGCGAGACCGTCTGCATGAGCGAGTCGCCGCACACGAGCACCTCGCGCGCAGCGCCCTGCGCGCCGGCTGACGTCGCACACGCCACCGCGCCGATCACCGCCATCATCCATCGTCGCATCGTTCAACACCTCCGAACGGATCCAGTTTGCGGGAGACGGGCACAGCGGGCAAGCCGCTGAAGCGAATGGTGTTGGAGATCGGACGACCGTCGCGCGCTCCCCTCGACCGAGTGAGTGCCCACATCCGACCGCACGAGAATCTCTGCATCTTCATTCCACTGCAGTTCCATTGGAAGGGCGATGCGGTCAACGGCGAGCCGATTGGGCTGTTGGGGAATGAAAGGCCAATCGAGGCCTCGGCGAAGTGATCGAAGCATCGCTCACCCAACGACTCCGCGCCATTCGCCAGTGTTTTCCACTCTTCCGCAAAACACGCAAATGCTTGACCCTGCCGGCCGAGAAGCTCCCGAGCGCGTTGCGGGACGGCTACACGCGTTCTGCGCCTCCCAGGGGACAGGCAGCTTTGACTGCCAGCTTTGATGCCTCCCCGGGGGCACACAACCTGGGATTGCAGTTGGGGCCAGGCACCTCCCGGGTTCTGGTGCCCCGGCGATGGGGAGCGCGATGGGGACAGGCGATGGGGGCAGGCGATGGGGGCAGGCACGGCGTGTCGGCCGGGTGCCCGGCCATAGTCGCTTCGCCTCACCCGACGCGGAATCCTCATGGAGCCGTCATGGCGTCATGGCGTCATGGGGACAGGCACCTCTTCGCCTCTCTGGGCGCAGGTCGGGGACAGGCACATCACCGGTCGCATGAGCTCAAAGGCTATCGGGTTGCCACGTGCCTGTCCCCATTTGCCACGTGCCTGTCCCCACGTGCCTGTCCCCATGGGCGGGAAGCCAACCGCGGCGGTCGCACCTGCCTAGGTGTCATGGGGTGTCATGGGGACAGGCACCATTTTGCAAGGCCGCAGGTGGGCGCAGGGAACCGAAAGGGTTGCCAGATGCTGATCCCCCTCGGGCTTGCGATTGGGCCCGTGGGGCCAGATCTGTTCCCAGTCTCCCGATCATCTACAACGCCATCGGCTCGGTCAGTGCGCCGATCCGGCGGAGGGCGCGGGGGGGCATTCCGCGAACCAGCGGTCCGCGAGCCGCTCGGCCGCCGCGCGGAGCCGGTCCACTCC
The DNA here is from genome assembly GCA_938010045.1 of uncultured bacterium. Taxonomy (GTDB): domain Bacteria; phylum Verrucomicrobiota; class Kiritimatiellia; order PWTM01; family PWTM01; genus CAACVY01. The sequence continues at coordinate 52,641 of CALLFZ010000021.1, read as the reverse complement.
CAACCCGCGCGAGATCCGTGCGAGCGGCCCCGCAAGTGCGACGAGAAACTGTTGTGCGACACCCCCGTGCTCGAGCCTCTCCGCGGTGCGAAGGATGGCCGGGCCGTTCAGCAGCGCGGCCGCGAGGTAGAACACCGCCACCGTCCGCGCCGCGTCGCGCCGCGTCCGTCCGGCGGCGTCCACCGAACCCGCTGACCCTTCTGAGCCCATACGATTCCCCCTAGAACTGGAAGTAGATGAACGGAGCGACGCCGCGCGGTCCGAGTCCGAAGATCACCGCGACGGCGAGGGCGGCGAGCGCGCCCACGAGCACCGGCGGCATCGCGGCGACGCGACGCGCGAGACCGTCCGCGCGATGGCCGTCCAACCCCTGCATCGCCCATCCGATCACGAGGAGGCCCACGAGGGGTGCGGTGATCCGGGTGGGCGCGCCCGCGCGCGAGAATGCGCTCAGCAACTCCAGGGCGTCGGCCAAGGCGCGCGCGCGGAAAAACACGTAGGTGAGCCCGACGAGGTGAAACGTCAGCAGCGTCAGCGCGAAGCGCGTCCACCGGGGCAGCCGTGCCACCGCCTTCGCGGCGCCGCCGTACCGGGCCCAAATCGCCCGCTCGATGATGAGGTACGTGCCGTGCAGCGCGCCCCAGAGCACGAAGTTCCAGCCCGCGCCATGCCAGAGCCCGCCGAGCAGGAAGGTGGCCATCAGGCAGAAGGCCGTGCGCGCGAATCCGCCGCGCGAGCCCCCGAGCGGCACGTAGAGGTAATCGCGCAACCAGGTGGACAGCGAAATATGCCAGCGGCGCCAGAATTCCTGCACCGACGAAGCCCCGTAGGGGGCGTCGAAGTTGCCGGGGAATTGAAAGCCGAGCAGCCGCGCGACACCGATCGCGATATCCGAGTAGGCCGAGAAGTCGCAGTAGAGCTGCACCGCGTATCCGTAGACCGCCGCAAGCGCGTCCCATCGGCCGAATGCCTCGGGATGGTCGTACACCGGGTCCACGAGCCGCACGCCGAGCCAGTTCGCGATGACGACTTTCTTCAACAGCCCGCCGAGGATGAGCACGGCGGCGCCGCCCACGTCGAGCCGCGCCGGGGTCGGCGGCGTTTCGATTTGGGGCAGCAGATCGCGCGCGCGCACGATCGGCCCCGCCACGAGCTGCGGAAACAACGCGAGGTACAGCGCAAAATCGAGCAGCGAAGCCGCGGGCGGGATGCGGCGGGCCCCCACGTCAAACACGTAGCTCATCGCCTGGAAGGTGAAGAACGAAATGCCGACCGGCAGCACGACGTCGAGCAACGGAAGAGCGCAGCGCACGCCGAGCCACGAACACAGCGCATACGCATTGACGACGAAGAAGCCGTAGTACTTGAAGAAGCCGAGCGCGCCGAGATTCAGGACCGTCGCGAGGGCGATCCATGCACGCCGCCGGCGCGGCGACTCCGAACGCGCGAGGGCCCTCGCGATCGCATGGTTGATCAGGGATGACCCGGCGATCAGACCGAGAAACCGCCAGTTCCACCAGCCATAGAACACATAGCTGGCCAGCAGCAGGAACCACTTACGGCCGCGCGGCCGGCCCGCCAGGGCCCACTGCACCGCGAACACCACGGCAAAAAACACCGCGAACGTGAGCGTCGGAAACAGCATGGGGAGCGCGCGCGGGTCAGAACTTGTATCGCACCCCGCCGAGCAGCGAGATCTCGTTGTAGTTCGGGTTGCGGTTGTATGACACTTCGCCGTTCAGCACCCAGTGGTCGCCAATCGGTTTGCGAACCGAGGCGGCGAGGCCAAGGATCGGCTCCCAGTCCTCCTCGGGAGGCGGGCCGGGATCGAACTGCAACTCGCGCGCGCGGACCACCGTCGCCCGGTAGCGCTCCTCCGCCTCTGGGCGCACATCCTCGCGGCCGATACCGAGACGGAGACGCAGATTGTAGTACGTGCGGAGGTAATTGCCCCGGAAGCCGGCTTCGATCGCGTACCGCTGCAGATGATACGGCGTCCAGTACGCGCGACTTTCGTGATCGGCGCTGTCCCACGACACGCGCAGCCCGAGCCGGAAGCCGGTCCGCTCGTGCAGCGTCCACGACGTCGACACCGCGAGGTGATCGCGGACGTTGTCGTCCGTGAAATCGTACCGGATCGCCGACAATAGCAGCGTCCATGGATCCTGAAGCCGGATGTTCGCGACGCCCATCCACATATCGTACTGGGTGTCCTCGGCGACCGCGAGGGCGGACGGCGCGATGTCGTGCTCATACCGCAGTAACAGATCCAGCGGCGGCACCGGACGGATCTGACTCTCGAGCGAGCCCGCGAGCACGTCCCGGTTCACATTCCCCGAAAACGATCGTTGAAGCAGGTCGCCGGCCACGTAAACGCCGTTCGGGAAGGTGAACATCGCGCGACCGCCAACATCACGCTCGTCAAGGTCGAGCCGGCGACGGCTCGCGCTCAGCTCGATGGTTGGAATTTGTCGGCGCCCGACGCGGCGAACGATCGAATTTGTGATCGAATCCGTCACGTCCTGCTGCAGATGCCCGATGCCGGCGCGTCCCTCGAGGACCAAGTTGGGTGTGATGTTCAGGCCGGCGAGCCCGAAGAGCCGCCCATGCGCCCGATCCTGGTTGTCGCGGAAAGCCTCGCCTTCGACACCGGCATAGGGTTTGCGCGGTTCCAAGGTCCACGGCGACTTCGTGATGGTCCCCGGCCGTTCGCCCGTCGGTGCGCGGAATGTGCCCGCGAGTCGTTCCTCCACGTACGTGCGGACGCGTTCCAAAGGACGGTCCGGATAGCCGGCTTCCTCCAACGAGCGGATCGCGTCGCGCGCGGCGTAGAGCTTGCCCTCCAGCGCACAGTACTCTGCGCGCAATCTCCGCGCGAGAAACACGGGATGATGCGCGTAGAGATAGTCCAGCAGGTCCTGGCCGTTCATCCATCGCGCCGGCTCGTAGCGTTGGTACAGCAGCGGATCGTCGCCCGCGATCGCATAGCCAAACACGCTCTGGATGAACCCCACCTCGAAGTTGCGGCGAGCGTGGTAGAGGATGCGTCCGGTCGGATCCTCTACGTTCGTTTCGTCCTCCTGCCCGATGTCGCCGAAGGGGTAGGCCACGAAATTCACCGGACCACCGAGTTCCCGCTGCAAGATGTCACGGCTCTCGCGGAACTCGCGGGCCAGTCGCTGATCATATTCGGCTGGCGTCTCCATGCGGCCGAGCTCGGCCCGCCAGATCAAGTTGGGCAGCGCGTGCCATTCGCGCCCGCTGGCGTCCACCGGCGTGAGGATTGCGCCATCCAGCATGTGACCGCCGAACTCCCAGGCGCCTTCTGTCTGGTACTGCCGGAGCATGTCCCAGGTGCAGATGAACGGATGGTTGCGAAGGATGTAGCCGACTGGCACGTGCATCGAGAAGAGCAGCCCCAGCTCCCGGCCGACCTGCGTGCCGTACTGCATCGAGTCGCGCCGCGCATCGTCGAAGCTCACCGCGACGGTCAACGGCAGGGCGCCGCCCGCAGGCCGCGCAAACCCGCTGCCGCGAAGGACCGGCCGCACGGAGGCCACGGTGTTGGTCCCGGCGCGCCCGCCGAGCACGGTGGGCAGCTCGCTGCACCGCACGAAGCGGACCCGCGCCTTTTGAAGCGCGATCATGTGCTCGCGAAACCGGTCCACCGGCATCGCCTCGGGAAAATACCGGCTGGGCAGCAGGCCGTGGTAGAGCAACACGGCCACCGCGCCCTGCTGCCCGATCGCCTCGAGCTGGCGCAGCGCCTCATGGGCCTTGAAGAAATCGCCGCGCGCCGATTCGATCCGCGCCAGGTGGTACAACAGGTACGGGTCCTGCGGGTTGAACCGGCTCAGCGCGGCGAGCTGTTCCCGCGCGCGATCGTATTCCTTCGCCGCGAGGTACGTCTCCATGAGCCCCTTGCGCGCTCGGATGTTGTAGGGATTGCGATCGCGGAGCACCGCGATGAACTCGCGCTCGGCGTCGGGCAGCATCATGTCCATCAGCAGGAGCTCGCCGAGCAGCAACCGCGCGTCCACGGAGGTCGGATGGTCGGCCACCCGCTCGCGGCTCAGATCAATCGCCTCGCGCAACCCGTACACGCGCGGCTCGGCCTTGTGAAGCCGGACCAGCAGCCGGATCAGCCTCGCCCGATTCCGCTCTTTCTCGAACGGCGTCGCCACCGCCGCCATCATCCGTCGCAGGTACGGCAACGCATCGGCCGGCGTATCGCCGAACTCCGCGAGCGAGGCCATCACGTCGAGCGCCATCAGGTCGTCCGGCGCCGCCTCGAGCACGCGCCGCGCCAGTTCACGGGCGCCCTCGGCGTCGTTCGTGTGAAGGCGGCACAGCGCCTCGAACCCCATGTAGGAGATTTCATCCGGCGCCGCCTCGCGCAAGCGCTGCCACAGCGGCAGCGCCCGCTCGAACTGCCAGGCGAACGTCAGCGCCTTCGCGTAGTCGAGCAACACATCGAGCCGGTTGGGATCCGCCGCGAGCAACGACTCCAGCATCGGAATCGCCTCGTCCGAAACGCCCTTCCACAGCAACACGCGGGCCAGATCGTATCGCGCGGAGGGGTTCTCCGGCGCCAGTTCAAGACTCTTGCGGTTGTACTCGATCGCACGCTCGAGGTCGTTTTCGGCCACAGCGGCGCGCGCGAGCCAGTTCCAGGCGGCGGCGTTGCGCGGATCAAGCGACAGCAGGCGACGCCACAACGCGAGCGCGTCCGACCGGCGTCCCAACGCCCAGTAGCTCCATCCGAGCTGCTCCCACGCCGCCGTGACCCCCGGGTCCTCCCGAATGATCTCTTCCAGCAGCGGCACCGCCTGTTCATGCTGCTGCTCCCGCGCCAGCGCAATCGCCTCCTCGAGGCGGACCACGATCGTGCGCGCGGTCGGTTCTGTCGCCGGAGCCTCCATCTTCCGAAACGCAGGTGGCTCAGCCACCGACGCCGAGGGCCGCGACGAGGTCGAAACCGTTGAATCCCGAAACAGCTCGAAGAAAAACCCGCCGGCCCGACTGGCCGGTGAATCCGGCGACGCCGGCGTAGGGGTCGCGCCGGATGCGGTGGACGTCTCCGACGTCGTCGCGGCCGCCACCGGCACCGCGGCCGATGTGGACGCCGTCGCCACGGGCGGCGGCGCCGCCGTCAAGACCGGAATCAACGGCGGCAGGCGCTCGGCCGGCGACACAAGGTTCGTGATCATACCACCCGCAAGAGGTCGCGCCGGCTCGCGCCGGCGGAGTTCGGGATCCGTCGGCGCGCCACCCGCCGGGCGAGTCCGCTCGCGCCGGATGGTCAGATCATCGGCAGCCACTCCCATGCAGAGCGCCACCGCCAGCCAAGCCCAACCGACTCGCCGCCACCCGATCCACCTGCCGCCGTTGTTCACACCACCCTCCCGATGCCCGTCCTCGCCATGAACCTTCGCATGCCGGGCCCGTTGTCAGGTCGTTGCCCACCGCGCGTTCATGGCGCCACAATAGCCGCCCGCAGCGGTGTTGTCACGATCTGCGCAACCGCTAACCTAGCCCCGGCATGGCTACCCATCGCCAAGACCGCGCGCCCCACCCCCGCCGCGCATCCTGGACCGACCCGCTCACGGGCCTCTGGAACCGGCGGTGGCTCGCCCGATGCGCTCCGCGAGCCTGGGGCCGAAGCGGCGGTCGCTACCTCGCGATCATGCTGTTTGATGCCGATGCGCTTTCACGCGTGAACGACGTTCACGGGTATCGCGCGGGTGACGTGTGCCTCGTCGCCCTGGGACGCGCGCTCGTGCGCGCGGTCGGCGAAGCGACCGACATCGTCCGGCTCGGGGGCGACGAGTTTCTCGTGCTCGTGCGGGTCGGAGAGGCGCGGACCGCCGCGCGGATCGCGCGGGCGGCGCTCGCCGCGGTCGCGGCGGAGCCGGAATTGCGCCGGCGCCGGCTCTCCGCGTCCGCCGGCATCGCGCTGACCCGCGCGACCCGCAGACCGGACTGGGGCACGCTCATCGACCGCGCGTATCTCGCGTTGCGGCGCGCGAAACAGGCGGGCGGCCGCTGCGTGCGAACGAGATGGGCATGATCCGCATCACCGGCGGCCGTTGGCGGGGACTCCGGCTCCGCGTGCCGCCCCGTGGCACACGACCGACGTCCGACCTCCTGCGCCAAGGGGTCTTTTCCTCGCTCGGCGAGGCCGTGGTCGGGGCCCGCATTCTCGACCTCTTCGCCGGCAGTGGCGCGTACGGCATCGAAGCACTGAGCCGCGGCGCGGCGACGGCCTGTTGGGTAGAGAACGACCGCGGCGCCTGCGCGACACTTCGCGCGAACCTGAGGACCCTCGCGCCGTCCGGTCAGTGGCCGGTTGGATGGACCGTGATCCGCGCGGACGCGACGCAGCCCGCGCGGTATCTGCACGCCGGCCCGTTCGACCTGATCTTCGCCGACCCCCCGTACGCGCTCGCCGCCCAACCCGGCTGGACTGAGGAGCTCATCCGCGCGTTGGCCGCCGCTCGCGCGCTGCATGCGCACGGACGGATGGTGCTCGAGTTGTCCGCCCGCATGCCGCCACCGGTGCCGGCGCCATGGAGTCTGGAGCGCGTGCGCATCGTCGGGGAATCTCAATGGCTGCTGTTGCGGCCCGACTCCGAACCGGATTGCGAAGCTCCGGCCGCCCCGATATGCTCTCCCACCCTTGTCCGGCAGCCCGCGGCGGTCCGGCGTGGGCGTTGCGGAGACGAAACCCCGGGAGCGATGGAATGAAAAACATACCGGTCGACAACGTACGCAACATCGTGCTGCTCGGTCACTCCGGCAGCGGCAAGACCAGCCTGCTCGACGCCCTGCTGTTCCGGCTCGGTGGAAACGATCGAAAGGGACAGCCGGACAACGGAACGAGTGCCGCTGATTGGACCGAGGAGGAAAAAGACCGGAAGATGACCGTCTGGTCCAAGCCGTTCGAACTGCGTCGCAACGGATCGGCCGGCGTCGAACGATTCGTGGTACTCGACACCCCGGGTTATGCGGACTTCGTGGGCCAGATGATCTGCGCGGCGGCCATCGCGGATGCGGCGCTGGTGGCGGTGGACGCGGTCGCCGGGATGCAAGTGGGCACGGTGCGAGCGTGGCGGTTGTGTGAGCAGCTCAAACTGCCCCGCGGCATCCTGATCACGGGGCTGGATCGCGACAACGCGAACCCTGCGGCCGTGCTCGCGGCCATCCAATCAACCTGGGGCGCGCGTTGCGTACCGGTCACCCTGCCGGGCGCGGATGCAGCGGCAGTGATCCGCGCCGACAGCGCGGCGGCGTCGGGCGAGGCCGACGCCGCGCGCGCGCGGCTCATCGAAACCGCCGCCGAGACCGATGATGCGCTGCTTGAAAAGTATCTCGGCGGCGAGTCGCTGAGCGAGGACGACATCGCCGCCGGCCTGCGGCGGGCGATGCTCTCGGGCTCGTTCGTGCCCGTGTTTGCCGTTTGCGCCCGCACGGACGCGGGACTCCCGGAGCTGCTCGACGGCCTCGTGCGCTATTTCCCGACGCCCCTGGACCGGCCGCGTACGGCGGCGGACGGCACACCGGTGGACCCCGCACCGAGCGCGCCGTTTGTCGGCCACGTGTGGCGCACGATCTCTGATCCGTTCGCCGGCCAGCTCTCGCTGTGCCGAGTCTTCGGCGGAACGTTGCGCGCCGAGGGCGAGGTCGCCAATGTCACCCAAGGAACAAAGGAACGCATCGGCACACTGCTGGTGCTCAACGGCCGCAAGCAGGACCAGGCCGCCGAAGCGCACGCCGGCGACATCGTCGCACTCGCGAAGCTCAAGTCCACCCGCTTCAACGACACCCTCGCGGCTGCGCCAACCCAACCGCCCCTGCCTCCCATCACCGTTCCGAATCCCGTGATGGCGTACGCGGTGGCGCCGAAGACGCAGGGCGACGACGATAAGCTCATGGCCGGCCTCCAGCGTGTGGCGGAGGAAGACCCCACGCTGCGCCTCGAACGGAACCCCGACACGCACCAGCTCATTCTGTCCGGGATGGGCGACACCCAGATCAACGTCGCGGTGGAGAAGATGCGCCGGCACAATCGGCTCGAAGTCGTGCTCTCCCCGCCGAAAATCGCCTACCGCGAAACGGTCACCGGCCGCGGCGAAGGTCACTACAAACACAAGAAGCAGACCGGCGGCCGCGGGCAGTACGCGGAGGTCTATCTGCGCCTGCAGCCCCTACCGCCCGGCGATCCGGAGTGGTTCGTCGACGCGATCGTCGGCGGCGCGATCCCAGGCAACTTCATCCCGGCCGTGCAAAAGGGGCTGGCCGAGGCCATGAGCGCCGGCCCGCTCGCCGGGGCGCCGGTCGTCAATGTGAAAGTCACGGTCTACGACGGCTCCTACCACGAGGTGGACTCCTCCGAAATCGCGTTCAAAATCGCCTCGGCGCGCGCATTGAAAGAGGCTATGATGAATAGCAAGCCGGTGCTGCTGGAGCCGATCATGAAACTGCGCGTGATCGTGCCGGAACAGTGCATGGGCGACGTCACCGGAGACCTCAACCAGCGCCGGGGACGCATCCTCGGCATGGACACCGAGGACGGCATGCAGGTGGTGACCGCCGAGGTTCCGCAAGCCGAGCTCTTCCAGTACTCGTCGCAGCTTCGCAGCATGACGGGCGGACGCGGCACGTTCGAAATGGAATTCTCCCGCTTCGAAATCGTGCCCTCGAACATTGCGCAACGCGTGATCGCCGAGGCGCAGAAGGCGCGCCAGCCAGAGGAGGAATGACCCCGGCCGGGGCGCCGGCGTCGGATCGGAAAGGAGCGTCAGCATGAGCGGGCACAGCAAGTGGGCGACGATCAAACACAAGAAGGCCGCGACCGACGCGAAGCGCGGCAAGATCTTCAGCAAGCTCGCGCGGGAAATCATGGTCGCCGCGCGCCAGGGCGGCGGAGATCCGTCCGTGAACATCACGTTGCGGTCGCTGATCCAGAAAGCGAAAAGCGTCAATATGCCGGCGGAGAACGTCGAGCGCGCAATCAAAAAGGGCACCGGCGAGCTCGACGCTGGCCAGTCATTCGAGGAGGTCATCTACGAGGCCTTCGGACCCGGTGGTGTCGGCATCATCGTTCAGGTGCTCACTGACAACCGCAATCGGTCGGCCGCCGAGGTACGGCACCTGTTCTCACGCCACAACATCAGCCTCGGCGCGCAGGGCAGCGTCGCGCGCGGATTCCGCCGCCGCGGCGTGATTCGCGTGCCCGCTGACAAAGTGGCCGAGGATCGCCTCATGGAGATTGCCCTCGAGGCCGGCGCCGACGACATGGAGCGCGACGATGGCCAGTTCGTCGTTACCACCGAGCCCGCGGCTCTGGCGCGGGTCACCGAAGCCATCACGGCGGCCGGCCTCCCAGTTGAACAATCTGAGGTCACCCTCCAGCCCGACTTATGGGTCACGGTGACCGATCCGGCCGTCGCCCGCGAAATCGTCAAACTCGTCGAGGCGCTGGAGGACCTGGACGACGTGCAGAACGTCTACACCAACCTCGATGTGGACGAGGCCCTGCTCGGCGAGATCGGTTGACGCACGCCGTGCCGCTCTGCGCCGATTCCGCCCGCATCCTCGGGCTGGACACCGCGCTGCGGTGCAGCGGCTACGCGGTGATCCGGCAAACCCACCGCGGCTGGGCGGTGGACGATCTGGGCCGGATCCGCAACCCGGCCGCCCGCCCCATCGCCGCGGCGCTGCTCCACCTCCACGAGGCGGTCGCCGAGTTACTGCGCCGCCATGCGCCAGCCGCCGTGGCCATCGAAGGTGTCTTCTATGCGCGCAACGCCCGGACCGCGCTGGCCCTCGGGCAGGCGCGCGGTGCGGTGCTCGTGGCCTGCGCGGCCGCCGGCGTGCCCGTCTACGAGTATTCGCCCCGCGCGGTCAAACGGGGCGTCACCGGACGGGGCCAGGCGGACAAATCGCAGGTGGCCCGGATGGTTCAAGCCATCCTCGGCCTTCCCGTACCGCCGCCCTCCGATGCCGCCGACGCGATAGCGATCGCCTTATGCCACGCGCACGCAAGCCCCGCGCGCGCGCTGGGCCTCGCGCGGCGGCTGGACGCCCCCTCCGATGGAGATCCCCCGCCATGACCGCCCGCCTGCTCGACGGCCGCGCTGTCGCCGCCCAAATTCGCGAGGAGCTTCGCCCACGCGTCGCCGCCCTCGCCGCCACCGGCCGTCCTCCGGGGCTCGCCGTGGTGCGCGTCGGCGACGATCCCGCGTCTCTGTCCTACGTGACGGCGAAACGCCGCGCCTGCGCGGAGCTCGGCATCATCTCGAGCGAGTGGCATCTGCCGGCCTCCGCCAGCCGCGCTGAGATTCTCGCAACGGTCGAACGGCTCAACGAAGATCCCTCGGTGGACGGCATCCTCGTTCAGCTTCCGCTGCCGGATTCCTCGATCGAACCGGACGTGATCGAGGTGATCCGCCCCGAGAAAGACGTCGACGGTTTTCACCCCGTCAACGTCGGCCGCATGATGCTTGGCCTTCCCGCGTTTCTACCGTGCACACCCCACGGCATTGTCCAGTTGCTCCGCCGCTCGGGCATTTCCACTGTCGGCGCCCATGTCGTCATCGTCGGGCGCAGCCAGATCGTCGGCCGGCCGCTGGCGCACCTGCTCAGCCGTAAGGGACCCGACGCCGATGCGACCGTAACGCTCTGCCACACGCGCACACGCGAGTTGGCCGCGCACACGCGCCTCGCCGACATTGTCGTCGCCGCCGCCGGCCGACCCGGCACACTTCGTGGCGATATGATTCGCGATGGCGCGGTGGTCGTGGACGTGGGCGTCAACCGCGTGCCGGATCCCGCACGCCCGTGCGGCTATCGTCTTGTGGGCGATGCGGACTTCGAGTCGGTCGCCTCGCGTGCCGCGGCGATCACGCCCGTCCCCGGCGGCGTGGGACCGATGACGATCGCCATGCTGCTGGCCAACACCGTTGCCGCGGCGGAGTGGCGCGGCGGCGCCGCGCGATGAGCATCCTGAACCGCTACATCGGCGCTGGCCATCTGCTGCATCTGTTCGGCGCGCTCGTGGTGTTCTCGGTCGTGATGGCGATCGGATCGGTCATCCAGGCCATTGACCTGGTCGCCCGTGGGGCCTCGGCCTCGCTGCTGGCACGCTACATGGCACTGAACGTGCCGTACATTTTGCAGTACACGCTGCCGATGAGCGTGATGACCGCGACCCTTTTGCAATTCACGCGCCTCTCGCTCGACGGCGAGATCACGGCGATGAAGGCCTGCGGCCTGAGCCTCTGGCAAATCGCCGCACCCGTGCTGCTCATTGCGACGATGGCGTCGGCCACCGCGTTCGTGGTCACCCAGTGGATCTCGCCGCGAAGCCGGCTGGCGCAACGAATGCTGCTGACTGAGCTCGCCGGGGAGGACCCGCTGCAGCTCATCGAGTCCGGCCGCTGGATCCGCGACTTTCCGGGTCTGCTCGTGTACGTCGGGGCGCGCAGCGGGACCCATCTCAGCGACATTGTCATCCATCAAGTGGATCCGGCCCGAAACGCCGTGCGCAGCACAATCCGCGCGCGGAAGGGCGTCGTGCAGATCGCTCCAGAGCCTCCGCCACGGCTCATTCTCGACCTCTACCAGGTGCGGATGGAGGAACCCGATCGTCGCGACCCGGCCAACCCGTTGAAAACGCGCGTGTTGGTGGCCGAACACAACCGGCAGAACGTGGACCTCGGCCAGTTGATGCGGAAGACAACCGTGAAGAAGAAAATTTCCGATTTTACAGGCCCGGAACTGCTGGCCATGATCATGGGGGCCGATCCCGACCCTACGATGCCCGACGTCGCGCAGCGCGATCACTACTCCCGCCTGCTGATCGAAATGAACGGCCGGCTCGCGATGTCCTTCTCCTGTTGCGCGATGGTGCTGGTGGGCATCCCGCTCGGACTCAAATCGCGGCGGCGAGAGTCCTCCGTGGGCGTGATCGTGAGCCTCGCGGTGGTGTTCGCCTTCTACTTCTTTCTCATGATGGGACGGTCCATGGCTGGCCGGCCCGAACTTTGGCCGGAACTGTGGGCGTGGATCCCCGTCATCGTCGCCGAGGCGGCGGGCATTTGGCTGATCGAACGGGCGAACTGATGAGCCCCCGCCCGTTCCATGCCGCGCCGCCCCGCATCCTCGTCACCAACGACGATGGAATCCATGCGCCCGGCATCCGCGAACTGGCTCGCGCCCTACGGCCGTTGGGACGGGTCACGGTGGTCGCACCCGACACCGAACGCAGCGCGGTCGGGCACGCCATCACGCTATCCGATCCGATTAAAATGCGCGCGGTGCGCGACGACGGCCGCCTCGTCGGCTACGCCGTCGGCGGCACGCCGGCGGACTCCGTGAAGCTCGCCGTGTGTGCGCTGCTGCGGCGCCGTCCGGACCTGATCGTGAGCGGCATCAACCTCGGACCGAACGCCGGCATTGCGGTGCTGTACTCCGGCACCGTCTCCGCGGCGACAGAAGGCACCCTGTTGGACATTCCCAGCATGGCCATCTCCCTGAACACCTTCGAGAATCCGGAGTGGACCAGCGCCACCCGCGCCGCCGCCGAGCTCGCCGGCCAGCTTCTCCGCCGGCCGCTCCCCCGCGGAGTGCTCCTCAACGTCAACGTGCCGAACCTGCCGTGGGATCGCATTCGTGGCTATGTGCCGGCGCGCATGGCCCGATCGCGGTTCATCGAAATCTTCCACCGTCGGCGCGACCCGCGCGGTAACGTGTACTTCTGGATGGACGGTTATCTCGAGACCGACGAACCCAGCGCCGACACCGACCTCAAACTGCTCGCGGAGGGGTGGATCACGCTGACGCCGGTGCATTTCGACCTGACCCACCACCGCGCACTGACCTCCTTGCACAAATGGTGCGGCCGCTTGAGCCGTCCCATCGCGCCGCCCCCCACGCCGCGCCGGCGGCCCTAGTCGTATTTCTTGTGAAAGCGGGGCTGCCGCTCCGACTCAGGCTCGGACGGCTGTGCCACCTCGCCCGCACCGGCCGACGTCACTTCGCCGGCCGGTTGTGTCCCAGAGAGACCCGCCGCGGCCCCCTCGCCCGCCGGCGTTGACGCCGTACCGCCGGCGCGGGCAGCCCGCATCGCGAGATCGGACATCCGCACAAAGCTCAACTGCAACGCTGAAACCGTCTCCGCGAGCGCGGTGTCCTCGTCCGCCGTCCGCCGCCCTTTGGTCTTCTCATCGAGATCGTGGAGAATGTCGATGACGTGGGCGGCAAAATCCAGGTCGAGATACACTTCGTTGCGTTCATTTGGCCCACCCGCGCCCAGCGCCGCCATCGCGTGCGTCGCTAGGAGCTGCAGCAGACTGAGAAACGGCGTCGGCTCCGGCTCGGGTTCACGATTCATGGGACGGCCTCCGATCGGTTGTCCGGGACCCGCGCCGCCGGCGAGGCCGCCGCCGCGGCGGCGGTTCGACCGGGGGCAGAAACGGGAAGCGGAATGCCTCGTCAAAGTCGTACACGGATACGAAATCCTCAGGCTTGTCGTCCGGCGAGGCCAGCAACACACGCTCGCGGACCAGATGAAACACGAGTTCGCCAATATCCTCGGTGGACTCGATGCCCCAGTGCGCCAGCACGCGCCGCGCCATGGGGCCGAACTGGTCCAGAGCCAATTGGCGCACCGCGTGGCACACCTGCTGGCCGGTCAGATGGGTCGGACGGCCGCCCACGGGCAGACCACGAGCCTGCACCGCATAGTCGAGCGCCTCACGAAGGAACTGATATGCGGCCTCATCGTAGCGCGGATCGCGCGCGCGGATCCTCGCCACGGCCTCGTCAAAATCCACCACGGGCCCCATCGTGTCGCCTCAACCCGCACGTCCCGCCCACGCCGCCCACGCCGTCATTGCAGCGCCGCCGCAATCCGCTCACACAGCGCCTTCGCCTCGGCGGCGTCTCCATACCGGCCGGCCGCCCAATTCCAGCGGTGGCCGTCGTCGCGAAACCGCGGAATCACGTGCACATGAACGTGCGGCACCACCTGCCCCGCCGACGCGCCGTTCGCCACAAACACGTTCACCCCATCCGCCGCCAGGCCACGCACCATCGCCCGCGCCACGCGCTGAGCCCCCTCCATCAGCGGTCGCAGCACATCGGCGGGTACCTCCGTGAACAGTTCGACATGTGTGCGCGGCACCACCAGCGCATGGCCCTTCACAATGGGCGCAATGTCTAAAAATGCAATGACCGAGTCGTCCTCAAAGAGACGATTCGACGGCAATTCTCCCGCAATGATCCGACAGAACACACAGGACCGACTGCTCTCCGATCCGCTCATGTCGCTTCCAAGCCCCGCCCGACGGCAACGCGCCCGGATGGCGTGGGGTGGATGACGGGATTCGAACCCGCGACACCCAGGGCCACAACCTGGCGCTCTGCCAGCTGAGCTACATCCACCGCCGTCGAGCTTCGATATGATGACGTCAGCGTGCCGAAAATCAAACCGCACGCAGAAGGCGCCGCTTGCACGGCGCGGACTCGGCAGCCCAACGAGGTGCCGCGGGCGGAAGGCGAAGATCGTTTACCCCAACGATACCGCGCCATTCGCCGGTGGTTCTCGCCGCTGCCCAAACAACATGAATGTTTCGACTATCCAACTCCGGACGCGGGTAGGAGACGCGGTGGATAAGGCCCGCATGAAGTTCGACTTCACCCCCTCGCTCTTCGGTGGAGATCGCCTCGACGACTCTGCCGACCTCCTCACCCCCCCCGACGCTTCATCCAGACCCGGCTGCTCGACACGCTCTTCGGCGTGTTGCGGCGCGGCTGAACGTGGCCTGCGGCGTGGATGGCGGGAACGTCGGTGGTGGGGCGGCGCTCCATGAGCGCGTGGGCTGGGTGAGGCGCGTGCACATCGGACTGCCAAGTTACTGGCGGAGAGAGAGGGCCACAGTCCAAATGATGGCAGGGACAGACGCGAATATCGCAGCTCACACGAGCTCTCAGCCGGTTAGGCAGAGTCTGGAACTCGCACAACGGCGATCGAGTGGGGATGATGCAGATCCCGAGACCGTGATTCGAAGGCTAACGCGACGGTAGGGAAAGCCAGCGGGGCAGCTCCCATCTCCGTTCACAGTCAGTGCAGGCCGGGCTGATTCGGGCCCACAGGCCCGTAAACCCGGCGAGATCCCAAGGGATAGGCACCTGGGACGGCCCTTGGGGACAGGCACGTCGAGGCACAGGAGGCACAGGGGACAGGCACCTCGTTTGGGGCACATCGTCACGATCGGGCACGGGCACTGTAGGCCGGTCGCCTCACGTCAACCCCATGGAGTCGTTATGGGGACCGGTATGGGGACAGGCACCTCTCCGAACGCAGCGGGCCTAGGAAACCGAAAGCGTCGCCACGTGCCTGTCCCCATTTGGAGCCGCCAGGCCAGCAAACCCAGAAGGACGAACCCTCAATCCTTGCTGCCTCCCATCCGCGCCGCCTTTTTTCGTCATACGAAACAAGGTGGCCTACAACCGTGGAGTGGAGACTGTCGGGCGGGGCCTCTTTAGTACCTGTTTGGGGGTCTTCGTGCCTGTCGCGGTCTTCGATTGGGGTGGGGAGAGGCACCAGCGCACTCTGAGCCGCATCCTAACGCCTCCTCTCACCCCTCAAAACAGTCTGCAGCGCAATCAACTTCACGCGGACTGGTCAGCCGTGACATCGTGCCCACCGCCCACGCCCCCGCCGCCATAATCCGACATAGGCCGGTCCCTCTGGCGCACCGCTCCCGCGTCAGCCGAGCGCCGAGCGCTCTGCCTTCTGCGGTTGCATTGCCGACCGGCTCCGTATTCGACAAACGTTGACGGGATCTACATTCCGCTTGATACTGGATTGCAGCGTGAGAATCGGAAAGGACTGGCTCATGGCGGACTCTCCACGGACGATCGGCGTTGGGATTGTCGGATTGGGGTTCATGGGCGTCACGCACTTGCGCAACTGGCTCGCGATGCCCGGCGTGCGTGTGACGATGCTGTGCGACGCCAAACGCCTGCCCACCGATGGCGATTTCTCTGCGATTGGGGGCAACATTGGCGGCGGTCCGCCGCTCAAAGTGGATCCGGTCCGCGTTCGTCTCACGCCGAACTTCGACGACCTTCTGGCCGACCCGGCCACAGAAATCGTGGACATCTGCGTGCCCACGGTGGCCCACAAACCTCTGGTGCTGGCCGCGCTGAAGGCCGGCAAACACGTCGTGTGCGAGAAGCCGCTCGCGCGAACGGCGGCCGACGCCTACGACATGGCCGCGGCAGCGGAACAGTCACGCGGCATTCTGTTGCCCGCGATGGTCATCCGGTTCTGGCCGGAGTACCGCTGGTTGAAGGCCGCGATCGCCGACCGCCGCTTCGGCGACGTCATTGCCGCCCGATTCACCCGCCTCGCCGAACCACCGGCTTGGAGTCCTGACTTCATGGACGGCGCCCGATCGGGCGGCGCGCTGCTCGATCTGCACATCCACGACGTGGACTTCATCCAGCACTGCTTCGGTCCGCCGGTGGCCGTCTCGGCGGTCGGGCGTGTGGTTCGTAGCGGAGCGGTAGATCACGTCGCCGCGGTGTTTCGCGTGCGCAGTGGCGCGGCCGTCTCGGCCGAGGGCGGCTGGGTGATGACGCCCGGCTGCGGCTTTGTGATGTCTTGGCAAGTTGTCTGGGAGCGCGCCACGGCGGAGTACGACTGCCGTCGCGGCGCGGAAGCGCTGCGCCTGTTGGAGCCGGGGCGCCCACCGCAGACGATCGCGGTCTCCGGGCCGGATGGCTACCGAGCGGAGCTAGAGTATGCGACGGAGTGCGTGCGCGCGGGTGTCCGTCCCTCCATCGTTACCGCGCGAGAGGCTGCGCATGCGGTGGCCATTTGCGAGGCCGAGGAGGTCTCGGTCCGCCGCGGTGGCGAAGCGACGCCGGCGCTGCGAATGAATTGAGCACACTCCGAAGGAGGCTCGCCGAATGAACACGCGACGGACGTTTTTGCGCACCGGCGTCACAGCGGTGGCGGCGGGTCTTTCAACGCGCCTGACGGCGGCGGAGCGCGCTCGCGCGGTGGGCGCGAACGATCGCATTCGCATCGGGCTGCTCGGATGCGGCGGCCGCGGTGTCGGCGCTCACATGAAGGCCATCCGCGATCATGCGCACGCCGCAAATGCCGCGGTGGTGGCGGTGAGTGATCCGTGGCGCGTCGCGGCCGAAACGGCCGCCGCACAGGCAAAGGAGTGGTTCGGCGCCGCGGCGCGGGTCCACCGCCACTGGCAGGAACTGATCAACGCCGACGACATCGACGCCGTGATGATCGCCTCGCCCGACCACGCTCACGCCACGCAACTGGAGGCCGCCGCGCGCGCGCGAAAGCACGCCTACGTCGAAAAACCGATCGCGAACCGAATGCCCGAGCTGCTGCGCGCCGTGGATGCGGTTCGCGAAGCCGGAATCATTGTGCAGTGCGGCACACAACTGCGCAGCATGCCCGGCGCGACCGGCGCCCGCGCGCTCATGCGCAGCGGCAAGCTCGGCCAGCCCTCACGCGCCGAACAGATCCGCAACGGCGAGCGCCCCTATTGGTTCAATTACCTAAAAAAAGAGGTGCGCCGCGAGGACGTGGACTGGGAACAGTTTCTCATGGGTGTGACAGGGGTGGACTTCGATGCGGTGGTCTACTCGGCCTGGTACGGCATCTACAAGTTCAGCCAGGGACCGGTGCCGCAGTGGGGTGTTCATTTCCTCGATACGATCCACTATATCCTCGACCTTGGCCTGCCCGAAACCTGTGTGTGCCTCGGCGGCCTCTACACGTGGACCGACGTGCCGCAGTTCGACGTGCCCGATCAGGTCCACGCACTTTGGCACTACCCCGAAGGCGTCATGGTGAGCTACACCACCAACTTCGGAAATGGCTTTGGGAATACGACCCGTATTCTGACCGACCGCGGCGTGTTGAAGCTCGATCGGGGCGATGCGCCGATCTACACCGCCGAGGGAGGCATTCGACGGGATGGCTCAATCCGGGGGGAAAACAAAGTCGAGCCGGTGGAGCGCCCTGACCACTTCCTCGACTGGCTGCAATGCCTGCGCACCGGCGGCACACCGAACGCGCCGATCGACGCCGGCTACCAACACGCGGTCGCCAGTATCATGGCGGTGGAATCCTACGAGATCGGCCGACGCACCCGCTATGACGCCCAGTCCCGCGCGATTGTGCCTGACGGCTAACGCAACCCCCGCCGCAGTTCGATCCCCGGGGGCGGGCGCGACCGCTCACCACAACACGGCGCCCCGCTCGCCGAAGCGAAGGTGGGCCGATCGCTCATCGCGGGTCGCGTGAGGACGTCCAGATCGCGCGGCGCCGCCGCGCCGGTCCCCTCGCCCTCACGCCGGCGATGCGACCAGCAGCTGCGTTCGGAGCACGTAGGGCAGAATGCCGCCGTGCCGCAGGTACTCGATTTCTTGACGGCTGTTCAGCCGGGCCACCGCATCGAACTCCGCGCGCCCTGCCTCCGGCCGCTCCACCACCACGCGCACCGGTCCGTTGGGGCGAAGATCTCCGACGCCGCGGATCGTCACCCGTTCGCGGCCGGTGAGCGCGAGCGTCTCCGCGTTCATGCCGTCCGGGAAACTGAGGGGCAAAACGCCCATTTCCACGAGATTGCTGCGATGAATCCGCTCGAAACTCTGCGCGAGCACCGCGCGCACGCCGAGCAGCGCCGGTCCCTTCGCGGCCCAGTCGCGCGACGACCCGGCGCCGTACATCTGCCCGGCGATCACGACCAACGGCACCCCCTCCGCGCGGTACCGCTCCGCCGCCTCGAACACAGGAACCACCTCGCCGCTGGGCACGTGCACCGTCCATCCGCCCTCGCGGTCCACCATCCGGTTGCGCAGCCGCACGTTCGCGAACGTCCCGCGCATCATCACCTCGTGGTTGCCGCGGCGCGAACCATAACTGTTGAAATCCCGCGGGGCGACGCCGTGCTCGATCAGGTAGCGGCCGGCGGGACTGTCGGCCGAAATGCTGCCGGCTGGCGAAATGTGGTCGGTGGTCACGAAATCGCCCAGCACCACGAGAATCGCCGCGCGTTCAATGTCGCGTACCGGCGGCGGGACCGCCGGAACCCCCACCACGAAGGGCGGCTCGCGCAGATAGGTCGAGCGCGGGCGCCATTCATACACGTCCGCGGTTGCAGTTGCACCGATGGTCCATTCCGATGGCATCGCAGCGGACGATTGATACGCCTCGACAAAGTCCTCCGGCCGAACGCAGGCGCCGACGATCTCGGCGATCTCCTCCGCCGACGGCCACAGGTCCGCCCACGCCACCGGCCGGCCCGTCGCGTCGAACCCCACCGGGTCACGCCGCCAGTCGCCGCGCACTGTCCCGCGCAGTGCCGCGATCACCACCATGGGCGGCGAGGCGAGATAGTTCGCGCGCGTCAGCGGGTGAATCCGCCCCTCGAAATTTCGGTTACCGCTCAGGACCGCCGCGACCACGAGCTGGCGCCGACGGATCTCTTCTTCGATCTCCGACCGCAGCGGCCCGCTGTTCCCGATGCACGTCGCGCACCCGTACGCCGCGATGTGAAACCCGAGCCGTTCGAGATACCCGAGCAGGCCCGCCCGGCGGAGAAACGCCGCCGCGGCTCGCGACCCCGGCGCAAAGGAGGTCTTCACCCACGGCGGCACGCGCAGGCCACGCTCGACCGCCCGCCGCGCCACGAGGCCCGCCGCCACCAGCAACGCCGGATTCGAGGTGTTCGTACAGGAGGTGATCGAGGCGATTACGATCGCGCCGTGGTCGAGCCCCGAGGCGCGCCCCGCGGCGGACACGCCCGCCGGCTGGGCCGAGGCCACCATCGCCTCGAAACTGCGCCCGACCTCGTCCAGCGTCAGCCGCTCGTGCGGCCGACGCGGTCCCGCCAGGCTCGGTTCGACCGCACCGAGATCGAACTCCACCACCGATTCGTACCGCGCAGTCTCTTCTGCGCCCGCTTCGCGCCACAGACCAAGCGCGCGCGCTCCTGCCTCCACACGCGCGACGAGGTCCTCCGTACGGCCAGTCCGCCGCAGATACGCCAGCGTCGCGGCATCCACCGGAAACCAGCCGGTCGTCGCACCATACTCCGGCGCCATGTTCGCCAGCGGCGCGCGGTCTTCCACCGATAGCGAATCGAGGCCCGGACCGAAAAACTCCACCATGCGATCCACCACGCCGTGCGCGCGCAGCCGCTGCGTCAGCATCAGCGCCGCGTCGGTCGCCGTCGCGCCGGGCGCCAGCCGCCCGATCAGCCGCACCCCCACCACCCGCGGCGGCGCCAACGGAATGGGCTGGCCGAGCATTGCGGCTTCGGCCTCGATTCCGCCGACCCCCCACCCCAACACGCCGAGACTGTTGATCATTGTCGTGTGCGAGTCAGTTCCGACGACCGTGTCCGGCACCAGCTCCCGCCGGCCGTCCGGCCGCGGCTCCAGCCGGATCACCTCGGCGAGATGTTCCATGTTGACTTGATGGCAAATCCCGAGACCCGGCGGAAACACGCGCAGACGCCCGAAGGCGGACTGACCCCAGCGCAGAAATTCGTATCGCTCGCGATTGCGGTCAAACTCGATGCGCACGTTTTCGGCCAGCGCCTCGGGTGATCCGGCCACGTCGATCTGAACCGAGTGATCGATCACCAGATCCACCGGGATCACGGGCTCCACACGACGCGCCGTCCCGCCTCGCCGCACGACCTCGGAACGCAGCGCGGCAAGATCGGCAACGCACGGCACTCCGGTGAAGTCCTGCAACAGCACCCGCGAGGGCCAGAACGGCACCTCCACCTCGACGTCCCCCGAGGAACGCCCCGCCAGTACCGCTAGCACATCCGGTGCGCGCTCCACCTCGCTCCACCGCCGCAGAACCCCTTCAATCAGAGGCCTCACACATCGCGGCACGGCGGAGATCGGCGTACCGGTGATCTCTTCAAACGCGCCCAGATCCACGCACACCGCCCTGCTCTCCGCGGGCGCGCCGACCGACTTCCAACGGGACACTCGACTCATGCGGGAGACTCCTGCCAGAGTGCTGATCGCGTTCGAGGACTCGAGCGCGAAGGCCTCAACCGGCCGGCGCCGGTTCGGACGAGCCGCCGCCCGCTCCCTGG
Source organism: uncultured bacterium (assembly GCA_938010045.1). Taxonomy (GTDB): domain Bacteria; phylum Verrucomicrobiota; class Kiritimatiellia; order PWTM01; family PWTM01; genus CAACVY01. The sequence goes on along the minus strand of CALLFZ010000021.1, from coordinate 31,474 downwards.
GGGCTCGGCGCGGCGCGACGGCGCACCATCAGCCGCTTCATCCCGTTCACCGCGGGCTCGAGCGACACCGTCTCAATCTCCGGATCGTCCACGAGCGCACGGTGGATCGTGCGCCGGTCGGCCGGACTCAGCGGCGGGAACGTGAACGGACGGCCGGTGCTTCGCACGCGTTCCGCGATGTCCCGCGCCTCGCAAGCCATCGCGTGCTGCCGCTGTTCGCGAAAACCGCCCGCGTCCACAATGCAGAACCACGGATCCCCCACCCGCCGGCGCACCATACGATTCATGAGATACTGCAGCGCATCGAGGGTCTGCCCATCAGGACCGACGAGCGCTCCGACCTCCTCCGAACGCACCGTCAAGTGCACACCGCACTCGCCCTGCGGCCGCGCGTCGACGCTCGCCGCAAAGCCCATCGCCGTCAACAGCCCCGCCAACAGTTCGCGGATCTGCTCAACCTCCCTGGCCGTTCCGTCCGCACTCATGACGAGGAACCTCCCGAAGCCGGTGCCACCTGCGCGCGCCGACGCACAAGCTGCCCAATCATCAGTGCCTGATTCACCGTCCAGTACAACACCAAGCCCGAGGGGAACGAGTAGAAGAAAAAGAGCATCAGCACCGGCATGTAGAGAAACATCTTTTGTTGCGCCGGATCGCCGGCCGATGGCGTCAGCTTCGTCTGCCACACTTGAAGGGCGGTCATCACCAGCGGCAGAGGGTTCAGCGAAAGACCGAATGGCAACATCCCCCGCAGCAGGTTTTCGGGCTCGCTCAGGTCGCGGATCCAGAGGAACGAGGCGAACCGCAATTCAATCGCGCCGCGCAGCACAACGAACAGCGCGAACAAAACCGGAAGCTGAACCAGAACGGGCAGGCACCCGCTGAGCGGATTGACCTTGTGCCGGCGGTAGAGTTCGAGCGTCTCGCGGTTCAGGCGCTGCGGATTGTCCTTATACTTGGCCTGCAGCTCCTTGATGTGCGGCGCCAGCGCCTGCATCCGCTTCATGCTCTCGGTGCTCTTGTGTGTGAGCGGCCAGAAGAGCACTCGAATCAGCACCGTGAGCAGCAGGATCGCCACCCCGTAGTTGGGGATCAGCCTGTACAAACCGTTCAACGCCCTCAACAACAGTTTCGCGATTCCGCCGAATCGCCCGAACTCGAGCACATCCACCCGCTTCGCATCGAGCTCTCGCAGCACGTCGTACTTCTTGGGGCCGACGAAGAAATCGTAGCTCAGCGACCACGACTCGCCCGGCTCGAGCGTGCGCGAGGGACACTTCGCGGCCGCCGCCACCGAAACCAGCCGCACTTTCGGCTTTCGCCCCTCATCCGGGGCCACCTCGCGCCGCAGCCGCGCCTGCAGCTTCTCGAACCGCTCCTCGGGTTGGAGAATCTGTGCGAAATACTTGTTCTTCACCGCGACCCATTCGGCCGGCCGGTTCTCCGCCAACAACGGCGCCGCAATCGTCGCCGGCACCCGCCCGTCCGGCGCCATCGAGAACAACCCGGGCAGCCGGCGACCCCAATACGTGACCGGCTCGCCCGGCGAAAGAGAATCCACCCCGAGATACTCGAGCCCCGCTGTGCGCGATTCGCCGGGCAAATAGCCCATTTCCCCCAGCCGCACCCATACGTTGTCGAGCGACACCGCCGCCGCCCCTTCGTTCGTAAAGGAGTCCACAATCCGCACGCGGTAGCCATCCGACGGCAGCTCCACCGTGCGCCGAAACCGGAATCCCTGCGGCGTGACTCGCTCGAAAACCAGCCCGACGGTCCCCCGTTCCGTCCAGGAACGAACCTCCATGGTGGCCGTTTCGCCCAGCCCTCGAAGCCCCTCGTACACCATGGCGGGCGCCGATCGAAAGTCCAAGCGCACGGGACCGCTCTGCGGGTCCAGCGTCATCCGATAACGCGGAAGTCGCGCCTCCACCAGCGCTGCGCCGCGGTTCTGAAAGACCAGCGCGAGCACTGAGTTCGAAATTGTCCTCTCGATCGCGGGCCCTTCGGGTGTCTCCTCCACCTCGGTGGCGGCCATCCGTGGGGCGTCGGCGGATGGCGGTCCCGCCACGCGCGCCTCGGTCCGCCCCCGCTCCGACTCCGGCTCGGGCGTGGTGGCCGTTGCGGGCGCCCGCTTCGTGAACCACGGCGCGATGAACCGTCGGTCAATGACCGGCAAGAGCAGGATCAGCGCCAACAGCAACAAAAAAATGGGGAGGTCCTTTTTCGTCATGTCCGTTCGTGTCCGCCGGCCCCCTCGGCCCCCGGCACCGGATCCCATCCGCCCTCATGCCACGGATGACATCGCAGCAGCCTTCGCGTGGCCAACCAGAGCCCGCGCGCCACGCCGTGACGGTACATCGCCTCGACCGCGTAGTTCGAGCACGAAGGCTCGAACCGGCAGGCCGGCCCGAGCCATGGCGACACGGTCCACTGATACAGCCGGATTAACGCGATGAACACGGCCCTCATCCCGGTGTCTCCGAGCCCAACAAACCCGCCCGCCGAGCGAGGTCGAGGAATTCCCGCCGCAACTCCTCGAACGGCGGCTCGCGCACGCCGGCGCGAGCGACGAGCACGATGTCCGCGGTGCCGTGCAGTCGGTGCCGCTCCAAGCGGAACACTTCGCGCAGGCGCCGCCGCCAGCGGTTGCGCTGCACCGAGCCGCCGATCCGCCGGCCGGTGACCACGCCGAGCCTCAACGCAGCATCGGCCGCCTGCCGGACGAACATCACCATGTGTCTCCCCACGACCTTGCGCCCGCGGTAGGCGTCGTCGAACTCGCGCGCCCGCCGCAGACGCCGCGCGCGCGGCAGACGCCGGTCGGGCGACGCCGCCGTACCCGACGCCGCGCTTGCGTCCATCCCGCGCTCTCCGGCATGCTCAGATCGCGAGGCGGACCCGCCCCTTCGCGCGCCGACGCGCGAGCACCGTTCGGCCATCCCGCGTCGCCATTCGCTTCCGGAACCCGTGTTTACGCTGCCGCTTCTTCCGATGCGGTTGATACGTACGTTTCATCGTCATTCCATCTCCCGGGCGCGAAATTCAAAGTCTATCGCCGCTACGCGATCCGGTCAAACCCAGCGTCCCCCGCCAACCGCGTCGGCGCGTTCGCCGCGACAACCCTCGCCAGCGGTCCGCCTCACCCAATCGGGGCTCGCGGAGCACCCGATCCAATGTTGGGACGATTCCCGCCGCCGTCCCTCCCATGATTGGACGAGAAGGACGCCGCGGCGTGTCGCCCCCCCTCCCTGGCCGGGGGCGTTAGGCGCGCCGCTGGCCTGCACGGTGGCGAGCGACCACCCGGGCCAAATCGGCCACGCTCATCATCAGCGCGGCCACGGCCAGCGCCCCTGCCACCACCGGTCCGCGCCTCATGAACAACGTCTCGCCGTCCCCCGCCGCTCGGTACGGAACTGTCGCGATCAAAAATCCCTCGAGCGGCCGACCATCCGGCCCCGTCACCGGCAGCGTGCCGGCTGCCTCCCCCGCTGCGCCGCCAATGCGCCCGAGCGCATCCACCCAGCCGGTCACGCCCGAGTTGCCGCAGCGCACCAGCGGCACGCGGGTTTCCACCGCTCGGAAGATGCTTTGGATCAAGTGCTGCCGCGGACCGCTCGTGCCGTCGAACCAGGCGTCGTTCGTCTGCACCAACAGCATTCTGGCCCCGAGCCGCACGGCCCGGGCCGCGAGCCGCGAGATCGTGTCCTCGAAACAGATCAGCACAGAAAACCTGACCGGCGGATCGTCCAGCTCAAAGACCACCGGATCCTCGCCCGGATGGAGGTCGTACTCCATCGGAACCAGCCGCCCCAGCCAGGGCAGATAGCGGCGGAACGGAACGTATTCGCCAAACAGCACCAGATGCTGCTTGCGGTACAGACGGCGACAGCGGCCCTCCGGCCCCACCAAAAGGCTGGCGTTGTAATGACGGAGTTCCCCGTTGGCCGCGGTCTCGCTGTCGAGGGCGCCGACCAGCAAAGGGATTCCGTGGGTGACGACGGACGCGACCAGTCGTTGCGCCGGACCCGAGGCGTGGTAGACCTCGGGCAGAGCGGTCTCTGGCCACACAATGAGGTGCGGCGCGCCGTGGAGTGCGGCTCGGCTGAGCTCCGCCAGCCGCGCATACATCCGATCGAAACTCTCGGCGGTCCATTTTTCGTTCTGCGGTACGGCCGGTTGGATCAGCGCCACGCGCAGCTCCCGATCGGACGGCTGGACGCGGGCGGCCAGCGAACTACCGTGAACGTAGGCGGCGGCCAACACGATGCCCGCGAGTGCCCACTCCATGCGGGCTGTCGGCGCGCGCCGGCGTCGGACGAGGGAGCGCGCGATGGCCAGCCACAGGCCGTTCCCCCACAGTACGAGGAACGAGACGGCCGGTACGCCGCCCCATTCCGCATGCTGAATGAGCGCCGTGTTGGCAAACTGGCTCACGCCGATGAAATTCCACGGGAAGCCCGTCCACAGTTCGCCGCGGATAACCTCCCAGCCCGCCCACGACACTGCCAGTCCCCAGCACAACGCCAGCGCCCCGAACGGTCGCTCCAAGGCGCCCGGCGAAGCGAGCCGAGCCATGACGACGGCGGGGGGCATCAGATAGAGCGCGCAATAGGCGGCCAGCGCTAGCCAGCCCGCGGTGGTGACACAGCGGATCCACGTGAGCATGGGTACCCACGCGACGAGCCCGGCGAACACACCGAGCCATGCGGCACGCCGGCGCGTGAGCCCGGCCACCGCCGCTCCGAGCAGCGCCGGCGCCACCCAGGCCGCCCATGCCCACTCCAACGGAGGAAACGCGGCCCACAACAGCAAGCCCGAACCCGCGACCGCCCCACCCCTCAGGATCGCGGCGCGCAGTCGCTCGAACCGCCCCCCTGCGGTGTCCGCCAGGCCCATGGGCCACCGTCCGCCGTTCAGGTCCTCTGCCCCGCAGCGCCCGTGGGAGCCTTCGTCGCGCCGCAGCACTTCTTGTACTTCTTGCCGCTGCCGCACGGACACGGATCGTTGCGGCCCACCTTTGGTCCGCTCGGCGCGGGAGCCGGCGCAGACTTCACCGCCTCAATCACCTCGTCCACCACTGTGCCCGAGGGACTCGCCGCGAGAGCCGCCGCGCCGCCCAGCCCGCCCACGTCCGGGTGCACAAAGGTCTGTGGAATCACCCGCATCATGCGCTCGAACGCCTCGAGCGACGTCGCCGACCGGAACATCCGGGAGAGCACGTCCCCCTTGATCTTGTCCATCAGATCCGAGAACAGGTCGTACGCCTCGCGCTTGTACTCGACGAGCGGGTCCCGCTGGCCGTACGCGCGCAGTCCCACCCCCTGCCGCAGCGCGTCGAGATTGCGCAGGTACTCTTGCCAGTGCTCGTCGATCGCGAACAGAATCATCTGGCGCTCGAGCTCCGCGAGCGCCAGCGGATCCTCCATTCGGGCCTTGACGTCGTAGGCGGCCTCGACCCGCTCAACGATCGCCCGCGCCAGCGCGTCCGCGTCGCCCTGGGCCGGCAGATCCTCCACCTTGAGCCCAATCGGAAACGTCAGATTCGCCCACTGGACCAACTCGCGCCGACCGTCGTCGCCGTTGTCCACGGCGACCGCCGCGCGGGCCAACGCAACATCCTCGACGATGCTCATCAGATGCTGCCGCACGTCCTGGGCGTGTAGCACTTCGTTGCGGAACCCGTAAATGATGTTCCGCTGCGTGTTCATCACGTCGTCGTACTCGAGCGTGCGTTTGCGGATCGCGAAGTTGTGTTGCTCGACTCGCCGCTGCGCGGTCTCGATCGAGCGGTTCAGCCACGGATGCTCGAGCACCTCCCCCTCCTCGATGCCCAGCCGCTCCATGATCCGCGAAATTCGATCGGAGCCGAACAGACGCATCAGGTCGTCTTCGAGCGAGACGTAGAACGTCGAGGACCCGGGATCGCCCTGCCGCGCGCAGCGCCCCCGGAGCTGACGGTCAATCCGCCGCGCCTCGTGCCGCTCAGAGCCGATGACATGTAGCCCGCAAGGCCGTTCTTCGAGATGCTTGCGCAGCGGTTGTCCGTCGTAGAGATCGTCCAGCCGCAACTGCGACTCAATCACCTCGCGCGGCAGCCACACCACGCCGTCGCCCAGCTTGATGTCCGTGCCGCGGCCGGCCATGTTCGTCGCAATCGTCACCGCGCCCTTTTGGCCCGCGAGCGCCACAATCTCCGCCTCGCGCTCGTGATTCTTCGCGTTGAGCACATTGTGCGGAATCCCGCGCCGCCGCAGCATGCGGCTGATGATCTCGGAATGCTCCACGGTCGTCGTGCCGACGAGCACCGGCTGGCCACGCTCGTGGCAGGCGACGATCTCCTCGATCACGGCGTTGTACTTCTCGCGCTGCGTCTTGTAGACCCGGTCGTTGTAGTCCACCCGCCGGACGGGCCGGTTCGTTGGGATCACGACCACGTCGAGTTTGTAGATCTGGTGGAACTCGTCGGCCTCGGTCTCCGCGGTGCCGGTCATGCCCGCGAGCTTCTTGTACATGCGGAAGTAGTTTTGGATCGTGATCGTCGCCAGCGTCTGCGTCTCGCGCTCGACCCGCACCCCCTCCTTCGCTTCAATCGCCTGGTGCAGACCGTCGCTCCACCGGCGGCCGGGCATCAAACGGCCCGTAAACTCGTCCACGATGACCACCTGGCCGTCTTGCACGACGTACTGCACGTCGCGCTCGTACACGGCGTACGCCCGGATGAGCTGGTCCACGGCGTGGATCCGCTCGTTGCGCTCCGCGAAGAGGTCTTGCAGCTGCTGACGCTTCGCAACCTTCTGCTCCGGCGTGAGGGTCGTGTCGCCGTCCAGCAGCGAGAGCTCCGTCGCCAGATCCGGCAGCACGTACATCTCGGGGTCGTCCGGATTCAGCGCCGCGCAGCCTTTCTCGGTGAGGCTCGCGTCGTTGCCCTTCTCGTCAATCGTAAAGAACAGCTCCTCGCGAAGCTCGCGCGCCTCCTCTTTGTACATATCGGTGAGCATCATGGAGTCCACCTTCTCGAAGATGCGACGCACCGACGGGTCTTCGAGCAAGTGCAGCAGCTGCTTGTGCTTCGGCATGCCCTGGCTGACCTGATACAACCGCCGGCCCGCCGTCTCCTCGTCCTCTTTGGTGCGGTCCGGTTTTTCGAGCAGCGCCTTCGCCTCCGCGACCATCTCGTTGCAGAGCTCTCGCTGCCGACGCACGAGCTTCTCCACCGCGGGGCGCAGCCGTACATACTGCTCAGTCGAATACGGCGCGGGGCCGGAGATGATGAGCGGCGTGCGAGCCTCGTCAATCAGAATACTGTCAATCTCGTCGACGATCGCGTACGCGTGGCCACGCTGGACCTGATCCTCGGCCCTCAGCGCCATGTTGTCGCGCAGGTAGTCAAATCCGAACTCCGCGTTCGTGCCGTACGTGATGTCGCACTCGTACATCCGACGCCGCTCGGCCGGCCCCATCGAGTTCTGGAGGCAACCGACCGTCAGCCCCAAACAACGGTACACCGCCCCCATCCACTGCGAGTCACGACGTGCAAGGTAGTCGTTGACCGTGACAATGTGCACCCCTTGCCCTGTCAGCGCATTCAGGTAGGCCGGCATCGTCGCGACGAGCGTCTTCCCCTCGCCCGTCGCCATCTCCGCAATCTTGCCTTGGTGCAACACGATGCCGCCGATCAACTGCACGTCGAAGGGCACCATCTCCCATCGGATCGGGTGGCCGCACACTTCGATCGTCTGCCCGCACAGTCGCCGGCACGCGTTCTTAACGGCCGCAAACCCCTCGCACAAGAGGTCATCCAACGTCTCGCCCTTGGCGAGCCGTGCGCGAAATTCGTCGGTCTTCGCGCGAAGCTGCTCATCGGTCAGCGACTGGTACCCGCGCTCGATCTCGTTGATACGCTCGACGAGTGGGCGGATGCGCTTGAGATCGCGCTCGTTCTTCGTTCCGAGGATCTTTCGCAAAATCCAGTTCATACGTGTGCTCCCGCCGTCACGGCGGAACAGTTCTGTATAGTCCGTTTCTCGCTCGAAGTCACGCCCCGCGGACGCGAGCGCCTCGGTCGCAACGCGCAAATCGAGCGCGGGCGGCTGGCCGCAGCTCACCCGCCCGATCGTCGCGCCTGCGGCACGACCTCCGGCCGCTCATGCCGACGGTCGTCCCGCACCGACGCACCGGCCCAGCGCGACCAAACACGCCGTTTCGGCGCGGAGAATCCGCGGCCCCAGATGCACCCCGCAAAATCGTTCCGCCCGCAAGCGAGCCAGCTCCTCCACCGACCACCCCCGCTCGGGACCAATCGCCAATACCCTCGGCTGGCCCTTGCCCTCGCGCAACAGCTCGTTAAACGTTGGGTCCACAACCAACTTCTCCGCTTCCGGTCGCTCCTCCCCCACTCGGCGCACCGCCTCTTCGAATCGCCGAATCACCTCGATGACCGGCGGGCGCGTCTCCCCACACTGCGCCATCCCCTCGCGCAGACGCCGGCGGATCACGCCGGGGTCGAGCGCGTGGCTGTCAAGGTACGACGCCTCGACTCCCTCCGCCAACGTCACCCACACCCGTTCGACGCCGAGCTCCGCAAGTTGTGCCCAGAGACGCTTCGCCGCCTTCGGGCGCGGCATCGCCAACAGCAGCGAAACACCCGAGCGAGGTAGCGGCGGCTCCGGAAATTCACAGCGGAGGACCACCCCCGCGGCCCCGACCTCTTCCACGTGCGCCCAGCCCCGCCCGCCCCCAACCAGCCCCGCACGAACCTGCGTCACCTTCCGTATCGTCCACACGCGCCGCACATGGTCTGCGCGTTCATCCGTCAATCGGGCGCGACCGTCCGCCTCCAACTCATTCGCCTCTAAAATCAACCAGTTCATTCCGTGCAAGCTCCCCCCACACACATGCCGCGCCCGCCGGGTTTGAATACTGGGGCGGCCGCCGCGTCAGTTTCAAGCGGATGGCCGGACCCCAACGCGGACACCCGGCCGCATGGAAAGGGATCCGTGATGAAACGAATGGCCCAATGGCTCACTCCCATCGCCGCCGCGACTCTGGCCGCGGGCTGCGTCACAACGCAACCGGACTCCACGACCCAGGCCACCGCCCTCGGTGCCGGCATCGGCGCTGGACTCGGCGCGATTCTCGGCCACAATTTCGGTGGCAGCGGCCATGACCGCGCCCTGGGCGCCGCCGCCGGCGCATTGGTCGGCGGCGCACTCGCCCGCCAGCATGCGCAGCACGCGGAGCTCCAGCGGCGGGTCGACCATCTCCAACAGCAGCAATTCTACACCACCGTCTGGATCCAGAACTCAAACGGCTCTCGCACGCCGGTGACACTGCGGATGACCGAAGGCGGCCAGTATATCGGACCGCGAGGCGAATACTATCCTTCCATGCCCACCGAGGAGCAGCTCCGGCAGGTGTACGGTATTTGAGCGGCCCCGCCCGCGGCGGCCGAGGTCGATTCACGCGCGAACCGCGGCGGCCGGATCAGAACGGGTCCGACACCGCCGGTGGCCCCGGCGCGCCCCGCACGGAGTGGACCGCGCTCATCCGGTCCATCCAACGGAGGTCCCGTCACCCCGCATGTTGAAGTTGGGTGGCGGACTTCCTAGGATACTGTGCGGCGTGAGCTCCTCCACATACTCGCTTCGTGTGCTCGTCGGCGTCACGGGCGGCATTGCCGCCTACAAGGCGGCCGAGGTCGTGCGCGGGTTGGTCCGTGCCGGCGCGGAGGTCTCGGTGGCCATGACACCGGCCGCCGCCCGGTTCGTCGCGCCGCTGACTTTCGCCGCGCTCACGGGCCGTCGCGTGCGCCTCGATCTGCTGCCGGAGGGCACCTCGACAGAGGGCCTGGACCTCTACCCCCACCTGGAGCCCGCCACTCGCGCCGATGTGTTTCTGGTGTGTCCCGCCACGGCCGACGCGATCGCGAAGCTGGCCGCCGGAATCGCGGACGACGCCGTCACCGCCTCCGCCCTGGCGCTGCCCTGCCATTGCTCGCGGTGGTTGGCGCCGGCGATGCATCCGGCGATGTGGTCCAGCCCCGTCGTCCGCGCCAACGTCGAACGACTGGAAACCGCCGGATGGCGCCGAATCGGGCCCGAATCCGGCGCGATGGCCTGTGGCGCGGAGGGTGAGGGCCGGATGGCCGAGCCGGACCGCATCATCGCCGACGTGCTCGCCGGATGCTTCGACCTCGCCGGCCGACGGTTCGTGATTCTCTCAGGGCCCACGCGGGAACCAGTCGACGCGGTTCGGTACCTGAGCAACGCCAGTAGCGGCCGCATGGGGCGCGAGATCGCGCTCGAAGCGGCACGGCGCGGCGCGCGCGTGCTCCTCATCAGCGGCCCCGTCGAGCCCGCTCTGCTTCCCAGGCATCCCGCGATCGAACTCCATTCCGTCACCACCGCGCGTGAGATGCTCGCAGCCGCGCGCGCCGCACCGCCGTCCGACGTGATCGTGTTCGCCGCCGCCGTGGCGGACGCGGCGCCGGCCCGGCCGGCGCGCGGCAAGCTTTCGCGGGATCGGCTGGGCCGCGTGCTCCGCCTCATCCCCACCCCCGACATCGCCGCCTCCCTGCCGCCGCGTCCCGGCGAATACCGCATTGGGTTCGCGCTCGAATCCGGCGACGGCCGCGCGCGCGCCGCGCGCAAGCTGGCCGCAAAACACTTCGATTTGATCGTGCTGAACGGACCGGAGAGCATCGGCGCCGACGCCGCGTGGTTCGCCTGCGCCGAGGCCGGTCCGAAGCTGCAATGGACCGAATGGGGGCGCATCACGAAGCTCGAGTGCGCCCGCCATATTGTGGACTGGGCGGCCCGCCGCCTCGGCGGCGGCCGAACCGCGACGGAGACACCATGAGGAAACACTCTCGAGGCATCCCGACGGCGCAGCGGGCGGTTCAACTCGTCGGCCCGGACGAGCTCGTGCTCAACGAGTCGAAGCCGGTTCCCACGCCGGGTCCCCACCAGTTTCTCGCCGAGGTCGTCGCGGTCGGGCTGTGCTATTCCGATCAGAAACTTCTGAAACAGTTTTCTTCGCACGTCCGAAAAGGACCCGTGATATCGGGCGTGGATCCGGCCGTGCTCGCCGCGTTCCCCGGCTACGTCCCCGCCGACCAGCCCACCGTGCCGGGTCACGAGCCGGTCGTGCGCATCGTCGCCGTCGGGCCAGGCGTGCATCGCTACAAGGTCGGCGAACGCTTTTTCATTCAGGCCGATTGGCGCTGGCTGCGCACCGAGGCGTCGAACGGCGCCTTCGGCTACAACTTCGAGGGCGCCCTGCAGGAGTACGTGCTGCTCGACGAACGACTGATCACCTCGCCCGAAGGCGAGAGCATGCTGCTGCGCGCCCCGGAAGGCGCCCGGTCCGCTTCGGCCTACGCGTTGGTGGAACCATGGGCGTGCGTCGAACAGTCCTATCGCACCCGGGAACGCCGCACCCTGCGGGAGAACGGCCGCCTGCTCGTGATCGCGGACTCCACGCCGGACATCGAAAAGCTCCGTCGCCTGTTGCTCGCCGGGCCGCGGCCGGCGCGCATGACGTGGGTGTCCTCCCGACTCTCCGTCCCGGCCCGCTGGCCGATCCCCGCCGAGCGCGCCAACAGCCTCGCCGAAACGCAAGGGGGGCCCTACGACGACGTGATGTACTTCGGCCACGATCCCGAGATGGTCGAGCGGGTCTTCGGGCGCATGGCCAACGGCGGCCTGCTGCTGATCGTCCTCGGCGGTTCGCGGTTCGGCCGCCCCGTGAACGTGGCGCTCGGCGCGATCCACTATCGCGGTCTACGGCTCACCGGCACGCGCTCGCACGACCCCGCCGATGCCATGCAGGCGATTCCGGAGAGCGGCGAGCTGCGCCCGAACAACCGTGTGCACGTGATCGGCGCCGGCGGCCCGATGGGCGTCATGCACGTCGTGCGGGATATCTGCGAAGGCGTCGTCGGCCTCACGATGGTCGCCTGCGACCTGAGCGCCGCACGGCTCGCGGCGTTGGATCGCATCGCCCGCCCGCGGGCCAAACAGCACGGCGCCGTGTACGAGTCCTACAACTCCAGCCGCGGCCTGCGGCCCGGCCCCTTCGACTACTCGGTCGTCATGGTCCCCTCCCCTTCGCTCGTCGCCGCCGCCGTCGCATCGTCCGCGCCCCGTGCGATCGTCAACATCTTCGCCGGCATCCCCGCGGACCACAGCGGCCCAATCGACCTCGATACGCTGGTCGAACGGCAGGTGTACCTGCTCGGGACCAGCGGCTCCGTGATGGATGACATGCGCGCGGTCCTCGCGAAAGTCGAATCCGGCGCCCTCGACACCAACGTCTCCGTCGCCGCGGTGTCCGGTCTCGACGGCGCCATCGATGGCATCCGCGCCGTCGAAACCCAGACCATCGCCGGCAAAATCATCGTCTACCCGCACTGCCGCGGGCTACCCCTCACGCGCCTCGAAGAACTGCCCGAGCGGTGTCCCGCCGCCGCGGAACGGCTCGCGGACGGCGTATGGACGCGCGAAGCCGAAGAGGCGCTGTTCGCGGCATTTGCGCCGTCGCGTGGATCCGATTCCCCTATGCCTGGAGGCTCGTGAGGATGACGCATCCTACACTTGATGGTCAGATCGCGGTCGTGACCGGCGGCGCCCAGGGCCTTGGAGAAGCCATCGGCCGGCGGCTCGCGCGGGAAGGCTGCGACGTCGTGATCGCCGATGTTCGCGCCGACACCGCCGACGCCGCCGCCCGTGCGATTGCCGCCGAGAGCGGTCGCCGCGCGATCGCGGTGCGCACCGATGTGACCTCGGAGGCCGACGTCTCCGCGCTCTTCGATCGCGCGCTGGCGGAGTTCGGCCGCGTGGACATCGCCGTCGCGAACGCCGCGATCCTGATCGCGGAGCCCATCGCCGAAGCCGATGCGGACCACTGGCGGGCCGTCATGAACGTGAACCTATTCGGAAACTTTCTCACGTTCAAACATGCCGCCCGCGCGATGCTTCCGCGCCGGCGGGGCTGCATCATCCAGATCAATTCGAAGTCCGGCAAAAAAGGCAGCGCCGCCAATTCCGCCTACGCCGCCAGCAAGTTCGGCGGCATCGGATTGGTCCAGAGCGTCGCGCTCGAACTCGCACCCCACGGGATCCGCGTCAATGCGATCTGCCCCGGCAACCTCCTCGACTCACCGCTGTGGACCGACCCCGAACGCGGCCTCTTCGTCCAGTATCTGCGGGCTGGTAAGGTCCCCGGCGCTCGGACGATCGAAGATGTCCGGCGGGCCTACATCGCTCAGGTCCCCTTGGGACGTGGTTGCACCTACGACGATGTCTGCAACGTGCTCGTCTTTCTCGCATCCGACGCCGCCTCGTACATGACCGGTCAGGCCATCAACGTCACCGGCGGCCAGGAAATGCGCTGATGAGCGCCACGGAACCATCGCTGGAATACTTCACCTTTACACACCCGTGGCGATCCTCAGACTTCTGTCTCGCCGCCCGTCATCGCGACCGCGCGCTGTTTGGGGTGGCGGACATGATCGGCCACCCGGCGGGCCTGCGCTGGCGCAACTACATGCGGGTGTTGAACCGGTACGCCGCGCGCGTGCTCGAACTGCCCGATTCAACGCCGCTCGCTGAGCTCGAGGCGCAGTTCCGCGACCATTTGCTGTGGCATGACCGCCAGATCTTCACGTTCCGCACATCGCACGATCAGGCCGCCTTCGGCTTCTGTATCGCCGCCGCCCTCTTCCTCGGTCTCGAAGGCCGCCTGCTCTGGCTCGGCGACTGCCGCGCCTATCGGCTGCGCCGCGGACCGCGCGGCCCAGACGGTCGGCGCAAGTTCGAGGTCACCTGTTTGACCACCGACCACAACGCGCTCGGCCACCTTATCGAAACCAAGGGCGAATTGACTCTATTTCGCGCGGAGTTTCTCGAGCACACGAAGCAGCTCGACGCGTTTCTGGGCCTGGGCGCCGAAGAACACAACCGGAAACTCCTGACGCGGTCCATGCCCATCGAGCCACTCGGACCAAACGACTGCCTGCTCCTGCTCACCGACGGCGTCTACGTGCCGCATCTGCGCGCACAGCTCGACGGCGCCAACTTTCGCGTGGACCGGCAAATTGCCTACCTCGAGCCCTGGCTCGCCGGCTTTTTCGCCGATTCTGACCTTCGGATCCCCGACGACGAATTCAACTACTGGCCCGAGCTCGCCACCATCTTGGTTGACGCCACGCTCAAACTCGTTCGGCATCGCCGCCACTATCGCGACGATATGGCGATCGTCGGTGTCTATCGCGCCGACGAGATGGACGCACGCCTCCCCGGGAATCACCGGCGCGCGAATTAGTGGCTGGCAACTCCCGACGGAGCCAGTGGAGACCTCCAACGGTGGACGACAAGCCCCAGTTGGGTGGCGACAAACACGGTGCAGGACGGGCCCCTCCAGAGGCGGTTTCGCGCCCCGGCGATCCCGTTCCCGTCCAAGGCGAATTGCCCGCACTGCTCCTGGATCTCGCTGATGTCGCGCGTCTGGGCCTGGTGGTCACAGATACCGACGGACGCATTGTTGGTTGTACCACTCACTTCGCCAACCTGCTCGGCCGGCCGATCTCGGAAATCGAAGGCCGATCTTTTCTCGCGTTCACCGCCGCGGAAGACCATGAATCGGAACGGCGGGCGTTCACCGCGTTCCTTTCCTCGGGCCGACGACACAGTCGCATCGTCCAACGATACTCACGCCCGGATGGCGCCTTCGCCTGGGCGGAGGTGTGCAGCACCCTCTTATACGATGCAGCCGGCTCGCCATGCCGGCTCGTGTCGCTCACACGCGACCTGACCGAATCCCGCCGCCTCGCCGACTCGCTGCGCGCATCCGAACTCGCCTATCTGCAGCTCTTCCGCGAGACCACCGACGGGCTTGCGGTGTTTGACGTGGTCCGTGACCCGGAGGGACGTCCCCACGACCTGCGATGCGTGGATCTCAACCCCGCCTTTGAACGAATGACCGGTCGCCCCGCGCAGCTCTGCATTGGACGTCTCGTCCGGGACGCCTGGCCGGATTCGTCGCTGGCCTGGCTCGAACGGGTCCTCGAGGCTCTGCGAAACGATCGAAGCACGCGCTTCGAGGACCGCCTGTTCACCCGCGATCGCTGGTTTGATGTTCGGGTGTTCTCCGTATCGCACGATCGCTGCGCGATGTTCGTCACCGACATCACCCAGCGAGCCGAAGAGGAACGGCAGCGACGCGAGATGCTGGACCGCGCCCAGCAACTCCAGAAGCTCGAGAGTCTTGGCCGGCTCGCCGGCGGCATCGCGCACGATTTCAACAATCTCCTGATGGCCATGCTGGGGGGCGCCGATCTGGCGCGTGCGGAGCTCCCCGCCCACCATCCGGCCTGCGAACATCTCGACAGGATCATTCAGGCCGCGCGACGGGGCTCGGAGCTGTGCCGCCAACTGCTGGACTACGCGGGGCGCGGCCGGCTGACCGTCTCGGAGTTTTCCCTCAATGACCTGATCGAGGATATGGCCCACTTGATCGCGATCTCCTTACCTCGAAATGTGCATCTGGATTGCAAACTGGCATCCTCCCTACCGCCGATCCGGGGTGACCCCTCTCGCATTATGCAGGCGATTCTGAACCTAGTGACCAACGCGGCAGAAGCCTTGGATGACTCGCCGGGCATCATCCAAATCGTCACCGCCACGGAGCGATTCGATCAACCCGCCGATGCGGGGCCGGGCAGCTCGGCCCCCCTCCCCCCTGGCCTGTATGTTCGATTCGACGTCAGCGACACTGGCCCCGGCATGTCGCCCGATACGATGGAGCGTATCTTCGATCCCTTCTTTTCGACCCGCATGGAAGGCCGTGGTCTGGGCCTGCCCGCCGTGCTCGGCATTGTGCGTAGCCACGGCGGCGGCATCCGGGTGAACAGCCGTCCGGGCCACGGCAGCACGTTTCAACTGCTCTTCCCCGCCGCCAGCCCGCCGTCGCCCCACCCCGCGACGCCGCCCCCCACGCGCCATCTCTGGGTGATCGAGCGCGATGACCGACTGCGCGAATCCATCACGCGGATGCTTCAGGCCACCCATTATTCCATCCTCAGCTTTGCCAACATGGAGGATGCGTTCGCCGCCGTTCGTTCTCCGGAGTGTCGCGTGGACGGCATCGTTCTCGGGGGCGAACTCGTCGCCTCATCGGACGAGCTGCGTGCGATCCGCCGAATTGCGCCGGTCGTCCTCGTCGGCGAGCCGTACGGTTCGATACCGACAGACATCGAAGTCATACGTCTCGCCCGGCCATTCGCCCGTGCCGACCTCATCCATGCGGTCCGAACCGCATGCCCCCCCGGGGAGGCGGGGCCGTCTTCTCCGGATGGGCAGCCAGAGAGCTGAGCCCGCGCCCGCCGCCGCTCTCTCGGCAGAGTCGCTCCCGCTTCGGCGCCGTTGCGCCTCGGCGCAAGCCGATGGAATCCGGGGCGAACGTTTGGCGAGCCATCCTGACAATCGAACGTGCGGAGGGGATGGTCGCGAAAAAAGAACGCCCGCGTCGTTCGCACACGACGACGCGGGCGCCCGGGTCGGAGGGGGAAACGTCAGTTATTCCCGCCCGCCGCCGGAGCATTCGCATCCGGCTTCTTCGGCTGCGGACGGTTCTTTATCCACTCCGCGAATTCCTCTTTCGTGACCTTGCCGTCGCTGTTCGCGTCCATCTTTTTGAAAACGGCTCCGGCCTTCTTCTTTGCCTCGTCGTCGGCCGGCGCGCGTGCTTTCAAAAATTCTTCGAACGTGATCGTGCCGTCACCATCGGCGTCCATTTTCGCAAACCCCGCCCCGCCCGCTCCCTGGCCGCCCTTGCGACCTTCCGGCGCGGCCGACGCCGTCATCGCCCACGCCGCGGCAACCGCGGCACCCACAGCCCACACATACCACTTCGTCATCGGCAGTATTCTCCTACCTGGACAGGCACAGTCGCCGTCTCGAATTGACAACCGTCCGAACTGCTGGATCGGCCTGCGCGCTGTCTCAATCTCACAGAACGTGGCGCGCCCAGGTTTATTGTGCAGCGGAGCGAGGCGCCGCGGCGGCCGGCTGCTCATGGGTAAGGCAATGGACCGAGCCAAGCCCCAGCAGCAGGTCCACCGCGTGAATGCCCACGACGGTCCGTCCGGGGAACAGATCGGCCAGTATGCCGAGGGCAATCCGATCCCGCGGGTCATTGAAGGTTGGAACCAGCACCACCTCGTTCGCGATATAAAAGTTCACGTAGCTGGCCGGTAGTCGCCGCCCCTGGTACGTGAGAGGTTCCGGCATCGGCAGCGGCACGACCGTCGGTCGGGTGCCGTCGGCCAGTCGCGCGTCCTGCAGCCTCTCCACGTTCTCGCGAAGCGGCAGATAGTTCTCGTCCTGCTCGTTCGACTCGACGGCCAGCACCAGCGTCGTAGGACTCACAAATCGGCAGACATCGTCCACATGCCCGTGGGTGTCGTCGTCCCCGGCGATGCCGCGGCCGAGCCAGATTGTGGTGGTCGCGCCGAGCCAGCGCGCAAACACCTCTTCGTAGTCCGCTTTCGTGAAGCCCGGGTTTCGCACCTGGACCGCCGGATCCAGCAGACACTGTTCGGTGGTGAGCACGGTGCCGCGCCCGTTCACGTCGAATGCGCCGCCTTCGAGCACGACGCGGCGGCCGCGGTGCACCGGCTCGAGGCGGGGCAGTCCCAGCGCGTCCGCCACACGGAGCGGGATTTGGGCATCGCGCTGCCAGTCGTCGTAGCGAGCCCACCCATTGAACGCGAAGTGAGCAACCGCCAACCCGGTTTCGGTTTCGACAAAGATCGGTCCCGCGTCGCGCGCCCAACTCCGATCGCTCGGGATGCGGTGGAACATCACGCGATCCGATGGCACCCCTTCCGCCTCGAGCACCGGCCGTACCCATCGCTCGTGCTGCGCGGACCCCACTATGATGCAGACCGGCTCCGACGGGGTCAGCCGCCGCACGATTTCGCCGAAGTCCCACTGGACCGCCGCCAGCTTGCCCGGCCAGTCCTTCCGGCTGTGCGGCCAGCAAAGCCACGTCGCGGCGTGGGGCTCCCACTCCGCCGGGTGGCGGCACTGCCCTCGCGCCAGCTCGGCGCTCAGCGTTCCAGCGCCGGCGGGGCCGGCGGCGCCACCGGTGACGGCGTCGCGCGGCGCTGGCGGATCACCCTCACCACCGCGCCGAGCAAAATCAGCGCCAGAATCGCGCACAGCCATCGAACCTCCGCCGCATTCAAGGTGAACCACGGCCGCAGTTTGTCCAGCCCGGCACCGCCCGGGGACCAGGGTCTACGCGCTGCCGCCATCGCCCGCCACCCGTCGGCCGTTCAGCCGGTCGCAATGTTGACCAACCGGCCGGGCACCACGACCACTTTGCGCACCACCGCGCCCTCGATCCACCGCTGGACCTGCGGGTGCGCCAGGGCTTCGGCCTCGATCGTCTTCGGGTCCGTGCCCGCGCTCACCCAGATGCGCCCCCGCACCCGGCCGTTGACCTGCAAGGCGATCTCCACCTCCTCGCGCCGCATCGCATCCGCCTCCGCCTCGGGCCAGCGCGCGCGCAGCACGCTCTCCGTGTGACCCAGCTCGCGCCACAATTCCTCCGCAATGTGGGGTGCAAACGGCGAGAGCATCAGCACGAGCGATTCCACCGCCTCCCGGTACACCGCGCGACGGCCCGGACGCGCGCCGGGATCCACCGCAAACCGTTCGATCGCGTTGAACAGCTCCATGATCGCCGCGACCGCGGTGTTGAACCGGAACGCGCCGTCCATGTCGCGGGTGATCTTCGCGATCGTTTCGTGAACCTTTCGCCGCAGTTCGCGCGTCTCCGCATCCAACTCGTCCGTCCGGGCCGGCCGCCCCGGCGAGGCCGCCAGCGTCGCGCGTGTCTCATACACACGGCGCCACAGGCGGTTGAGAAACCGAAACGCCCCCTCGACCGCATCATCGTTCCACTCGGCGTCCTTCTCGGGTGGACCGATGAACAACGTGTAGAGCCGCAGCGTGTCCGCGCCGTACTCGCGGATCAACTCGTCGGGACTCACCACGTTCCCCTTGGACTTGGACATCTTGTGGAGCTGCCCATCGATGTCGCTGCGTTTGCAAATCATCCCCTGCGTGAAGAGGGCGCGGAACGGCTCAACAAACGACACATACCCTGCGTCGTGCAACACCTTCACGATGAACCGAGAGTACAGCAAGTGCAGCACCGCGTGCTCGACGCCACCGATGTACTGGTCCACCGGCAGCCAGCGGTCCACGTCGCCGCGCTCAAACGGCTTCTCGCGCAACCGCGGATTGATGTAGCGCAAGAAGTACCAACACGAACACAACCACTGGGCCAGCGTGTCGGTCTCGCGCCGGCCGGGCCCGCCGCACCTCGGACACGTGGCGCGCACAAACCCCTCGTGCGCGGCCAGCGGATTGCCCTGCTCAATCCGGAAGTCCACGTCATCGGGCAGCCGTACCGGCAGATCCGACTCCGGCACGGGCACCGCGCCGCAGCTCGGACAGTGAATGATCGGAATCGGCGCACCCCAGTACCGCTGGCGGCTGATCAACCAGTCGCGAATCCGGTAGGTCACGGCCGCCTCGCCGAAGCCCTGCCGAACCGCCAGCGCGATGATGTCCGGCATCGCCTCCCGGTTGCCCCGGCCATTAAACGGACCGGAATTGATCATCACGCCGTCGTCCATGTACGCGGCCTCCATCGCCGCCGGATCGAGTTCGCGGTCGGGCGGACGGATCACAACGCGGATCGGCAGACCGTATCGCCGCGCAAACTCGAAATCGCGCTGATCGTGCGCCGGCACGGCCATCACCGCGCCCGTGCCGTAGTCCATCAACACGTAGTTCGTCACCCACAGCGGCACGCGCTCGCCCGTGTAGGGGTTGACCACATGAAACCCGGTACAGACGCCTTCCTTCGGCGCACTCTCGGCGGTGCGCTCCGTGGCGGGGATCAGCCGCTGTCGCTCGACAAAGCCCATCACCTCCGCCTCGCGTGGCGCCCCCCGCATCAGGCTCGCCACGAGCGGATGCTCGGGCGCGATCGCCATGAACGTGACGCCGTAGATCGTGTCAGGCCGCGTCGTGAAGATCGGGCACGGGTCCTGTGTCTCGGCCACGCGAAATTGGATCCGCGCGCCCTCCGACCGGCCGATCCAGTGCGCCTGCATCGCGCGCACCCGCTCGGGCCAGTGATCGAGCAGCGCAAGGTCATCGAGCAGCCGCTGCGCATACTCGGTGATCCGGAAAAACCACTGTTCGAGCTCGCGCTTGCGGACCGGACGCCCGCAGCGGTCACATGTGCCGTCCGGCCGGACCTCCTCGTTCGCAAGCGTCGTGCAGAACTCGCACCAGTTCACCGGCGCGAGTTTTCGATAGGCCAACCCCCGCTCATAGAGTTTCAAAAAGATCCACTGGGTCCACTTGTAGTACTCGGGATGACACGTCGCGATCTCGCGGGACCAGTCGTAGCCCACTCCCCAGCTTCGGATCTGCCGCTTCATTTGCGCGATGTTCGCGAGCGTCCACTCACGCGGGTGCACCCCGCGGCTTTTCGCCGCATTCTCCGCCGGCAGCCCAAACGCGTCCCACCCCATCGGCGTCAGCACCCGCCACCCACGCATCATCTGGTACCGCGCCACCGCATCGCCGATGATGTAGTTGCGGCCATGCCCAACGTGGAGCGTGCCGGAGGGATACGGAAACATCACCAGACAATAAAACTTGCGCGTCGCGTCGGAGGTATCCACCGCGAACGCTCCGGTCTCTTCCCAATAGGCCTGCCAGCGCGCCTCGATCTCCGCAAAGTTGTATCGCTCGTTCATGCGGTTCCAATCCCTTGACCCGCGATCCGTGCCCGAAAGCTCCAGTATACCGAATGCCGGGCTCTCCCGCACGTCGCCGGCGTCGCCGTCGGCGCGCCCACCCCCGCGGCACGCTCCCACCCGTTGCGTGACGCTTTTCATCCAGCCAGCTCCGGGCTACAACCAAGTGCATGCGGTGGCCGCCTGCGAACGCGGTGACCGCGGGAGCGTACCGATGACCGCGAGTGCAACGCGAACCGGAATCTTGTCGGGCCTGTGCATGGCCGGCTGGATCGCGGTCACGCGGGACCTGCATCCCGCCTCGCTGGCCGGCGCCGCGATGCTGTCGCTGGCCGCCGCGCTGTTCGCCGCGCCGGTGTTCTATGAGGAGAGCCCGCTGGCCGGCCTCCGGCCGCGCCCAGCCATCGTCGCGCTTCCATGGCTGCTGGCGGTCCTGCTCTGGGAAGGCTACGGCGCCGGCGTCGAGCTGATCGTGCGCATGTTCACGGGCCGCTATGAGCCCGGGATCGTGCGGCTTCGCACTCGCCTCCGCTCTCGCCTCGGCCAGACACTGCTGGCCAACTCCATCAACCTTGTGCCGGGCACCATCACCCTCTGGACCCGCGACCGCCGCCTCTACGTCCACTGGTTCAACGTCGCCAGCCGCCACTCGATCCATGCCGGCCGCTTGATCAAGGACCGGATCGAACGGCTGCTCGAACGGACGGTCGGATGAACTGGACGCTGCCGTTCCTCGCCGTCTCCGCCATGCTCAGTCTCGTTCGATTGTTCGTCGGCCCAACCCTCTGGGATCGCGTCATCTCGCTGCAGCTGGTCTCGGTCCAGGTCGTGCTCGCGATGTGCCTGCACGCCGTCGAACACGGCCGCCCCTTTTATTTGGACGTCGCGGCCGTATACGCCGTGCTGTCCTTTGCCGAGACCATCGCGTACGCGCGTCTGCGCGGACAGTCTCGCCCGGAGACCTCGCCATGAGCGGTCTCGTCATCGGAATCGGACTGGCACTTGTGTTCTTCGGTGCGCTCGGCACCGTCTTGCTTCCGGATCTCTACCTGCGGCTACATGCCTCAACGAAGTGCGGCGTCACCGGCGCCGCGACCGTGCTGCTCGGCCTCGCCGCCCGCAGCGCCGAATTCGACGCTGCAGCCCGCCTCGTTCTCATCGTCGTGCTCATCTTTGCGACCGCGCCGATGATTCCCCACATCATCGCGGTGGCCCACGCCGCGAACCGTGACACTCCTCCGACCGGAGCTCCACCCTCATGATCGAGGAACATGTTGCGCTCAGTCTGATGGCCGTGGCGGCCGCGATCGTCGTATGGGCCAACGATTTGGTCCATGCGATGCTCGGCCTGAGCCTGTTCAGCACGATCCTCTCCCTCCACTATATGTGGCTTCACGCCCCGGACGTCGCGATGACCGAAGTCGCGCTCGGCGCGGGGCTCTCGACGATCGTGATGCTCGTCGCCATCCGCCGCGTCGGAGAGCCGCCCGATGAGTGACTGGCACCCCTATCTGGAGCCTGCGCAGATTCTGCGCCTACCGCCCGCCGCGCGAGACGTGCTGCTCGAACAGCTCATCGCCGCGGCCTACGGCCCGACTTCGGCCGCACCCCGCCCACGACCCGCAGACCTGCGTGAACAACCCATCGGACCAGGCATCACGCTGGTTCACGCGCGCCGCGACGACCTCGACCGCATCCGACTCTCGATCGGGCTGCTGTCCCCTCCTCTCGCCGCTCGACACGGCGTGCCTGTCCATGCGTTCGTCTGTGCGTTGATTCCCGAATCCTGCAGCCGCGAATACCTCACGCTGCTCGCACGACTGAGCCGGCTGCTGTCCGATCCGATCCAAGCCGCCGCATTCCGGTCCGGCGAACCGGAACGCGTCGCGGCCACGCTCGGTCTGACAACCTAAGTCGAGGCTGTTCATGCTGTTGCTCGTCATCCTGAAAGACGAACGGCATCTGAAAACCGCGGTGAACGCCCTCATCGAGGTCGGGCTGTTCGACGCCACCATTCTCGACGGCGAGGCGGTCGAAAACCTCGCGAGCCAGACCCTCCCGCTCTTCGCCGATGTCGGCCGTTGGTTCGGTTACAACCTCGCCTACAATCGCACGCTGCTTGTGGTCGTCCCCGAGCGTCGCCAAGCCGAGGAGTTCGTGGAACTATGCGCACGTGATGGCGTGAACCTGCGCGATCCCTCGATCGCCGTCATGGCCCTGCTCCCCGCCGAGCCGTTCCCCGTCTCTGGAGAGCCCCCTCCATGATGGACCTCCGAGATTCGCCGATCCTCGATGCCACGCTGCGGCTCCTGCTGCCCTTCATCGTCGTCTTCAGCTTCCAGCTCTTTTCGTACGGCGCGAACTCCCCCGGCGGCGGCTTCCAGGCGGGCGTCGCGTTCGGAACGATCGTCGTCGTGCTCGATCTGGTCTGGCGCCGGCGCGTTTATTCCGACCGACTCTTCGAACACATGGAACTGGCGGGGTTGGGGCTGTTGGCCGTCCTGCTGGCCCTCGGCTGGATTCAAACCGGCCGTCCGTTCCCGGATCCGGCCGCCTGGATCGGTCCCGGCCTTCTCTTCTCCAATGTGCTCATGTGGCTGCTCAATCTCGGGATCTTTCTCGAGGTGGCCGGCTCGATTGTCCTGCTCGTGCGCCGGCTGATGGAGCCCCCCCCGCGATGAAGGGCGCCCGCACCCGTGCCGCCACGGCCGCGCTGGCCGTCGGCCTCGCCGGGCTGGTTCTGTGCGCGATGCCGCCCACCCCCCCGCGGCACGAAGACGCGACCGCCGACATTCTTCCATTGGCGCGCCGCTGGAACATTCGCAATCTCGTGACGGCCATCTACCTCGGTCCCCGCGCCGCCGACACGTTTCTTGAGGTGATGGTCGTCACGCTCGCGGTGATCGGCCTGCGCCACCTCGGAGAACAGCGATGAAGGTCCTGATCATCGCGATCGCCGCCTTCGGATTCATCGCGTCCGAGCACCTGGTCCGCAAGTTGATGTGCCTCGCGATCATCGAGAGCACCATCATCCTGGCGTTCCTCGACGCCGCCTATGCCACACGTGGCCGCGCGCCGATCCTCGATCCGGCCGCCGAAACCGCGATGGTGGACCCCCTGCCACAGGCCCTCATGCTCACGGCGATCGTGATCGGCGTCTGCTTCAATGCGCTCGCGCTCGCGCTGATCGTCCAGATCGCGCGCGAACGCGGCACAGTGTCCGGCTCGGAGCTCCATGATTGAGCCCCGCCTGCTGACCGGGTTTCCGCTGATCCCGCCCTTTGCGGCGATCCTCGCGATCGCGGCCGCCGCCACGCGGCGGGACATCTCCCGACGCGCAGTCATCGCCGCGATCGGCCTCCAAATCGTGGCCGGGCTCTGGCTCGCGATCACCGCCGCCCGCGGCATCGGCGGGCGCGCGGTGCTCGGCGACACACCCCTCGCCATCGAATTCGCGTTCGGACCCGAACGCGTTCCACTCATGCTCGCCTACCTGTTGCCGCTCACCGCGGCCGCCGCCCGACTGGACCAATTCGCCACTCCATCCCAACGGCTCCTGCTGCTCCTCTACATGGGCGGGTGTAGCGGACTCATCGTCACCGCCGACTTATTCAATTTCTTCGTTTTTTACGAGCTCATGGTCATGGCGGCCTATGTGCTGGTCGGCACGAAGGGGCGGTTCTACGCGTCCATCAAGTACATGCTGTTCGGCGCCCTGAGTTCGGTCGTATTGCTCGGCGGCATTGTGCTGCTCTATGCGACCGGCGCGGGGTTCCGCGATCCGCTCGCGCCCGCGTTTCTCGCGGCCGACCCGCTGCACCAGCGCTGGACGCTGCTGCTGCTGGCGTCGGCCTATTTGCTGAAAAGTGCCTTCGTCCCCGCGTGGACGTGGCTACTCACCTGTCAATCCGCCGCCCCCACGCCAGTGTCGGGTTTGCTCGGCTCGTTTACGGTCATGGCCGGTCTGTGGGGCCTTCAGAATCGAGTGCTGGAGCCCGCAGCCGCCGCCGGTTTCGAAGATGTGCGCCTTTGGATTGAGATGCTCGCCGCCGCCACCGTCGTCATTCCAGCCCTGTTTTCGCTCGTGGAAGCCGACCCTAAACGCTGCGTCGTCGCGTCGGCCGTGGTTTCCGCCGGCCTCATCGGATGGCTCATGAGCCGCGGCCATTCGGCGGAAGCGATGCTGTCCATCGCGGTCCATGCCGCAGGCAACACGCTGATGTTCCATGCGCTCGAAGAGACACGAACCGATGGCCGCTTCATCACGCTGCGGCGTCGGTCGGCCGTCGCGTTCGCGATCGGCGCCGTACTTGCGCTCGGCTTGTGTTCGACGCCGATCGGGGTGTGGAAAATCGTTCTGGCCGACGCAGTCCCCGGCGCCGGTATCCTCGTCGCCGCGGCCACCACGTTCACTCTCGCGGGCCTATTGAAATTCGGCATGCGCCGAGGCGGCCCCGCTCCGCCGCCCTGGTTGCCGGCCAGCGCCACGCTCGCCCTAGCGCTCACCATCACCGTCGGAATGGGGCTCGGAATGCGAACCAATGTGCTCGCGCGGTGGGCGGCAGATGCGGCTACGCTCGCAACCGCGATCGCGATCGGTCGAGCTCTCCACCGCCGGCCCGAGGCGTGGGACCCGGCCTGGCGCCGGCGCCCTTACCCTCACCTCAACGCCGAGCTGCTGGGCGCCGCTCTCCTGTTGACGACGGGAGCGCTCTGGGTCATCCTGCCTCAGGTGCGATAGCGCGTCGTCAGGGCGGATCGCCCCGCGGACAGGCGTCGGCCATCTTCGCGCGCGCCAATGTCGCGCCAACCGAACTCAGGAGGTATGCTTCACGGCTGTCACATCTCGACGCGGCGAGGATCGAGTGCTGAACCCTCGGCTCGCGTTCCCCCAATACCCCCCCCGACTGACCGGGCATGAACCTCACGGTGGTCAACCGGGTCCTCCTCCTGCGCTTCACCGTCGGCGTGCTTGCGCCGGTGGCCCTCCTTTCTGCGTGCCGACCTCCGCCGCCCGCCGTCCCGCCCGAGCCGGCGCCTCCGCTGCCATCGCCGGCGCTCACAATCGTCGCCGTGCCCTGCGACTCCCCACCGGGCGCTATTGCCGTCCACCCGTTGACCGGCCGCACGGCCCTCGTCTACCGCGCCGACCGCACGGGCGGCCCCACTCCACCGCCTCCCGAGTTCGTCCAAGGGAGCTCTCCCCATCTTCGGGCGCTGCGGCTCGACCGCGGCTCCCTGACCGGCCCCCTCGACGCCAATCTCACGGGCGGTTTTTCCATCGCGCTCCGCGTGCGCATTGACGGACAAGGCGCCATCCTCGGCAATGCCGGAGCGTCGAACGGCACGATCATCGCCGTCGGCAACGGCTACTCCGACGGTTTTCGAATCACGGCCGATACCCCGCGCCGAACCCTCGCCTTCTCGATCGGACGCCCGACCGCCCCTCACGCCGTCACGGTTGTGTCGCCTCCGGTCTCCTTCGGTCAGTGGCTCCATGTCGCGGCCACGTGGGACGGCCAACGGATGCGGCTGTACGTTGACGGATGGCCGGTCGCCGAACGGACGATGACGAACGCCTACACCGTCCCTTCGCGCAACACGCTCGCGATTGGGTACGCCGACGCAGGTGTCGGCTCACTGAACATGGCGTTCGAGCGCGCCGATCTGTTCACCCACGCGCTGTCCCCGTCGGCCTGCCTGCGCCTCATTGCGCCCGAGGAAACGCCCGCCGTGGACTTCGTGGAACTCTGGGATTCGCTGTCTGTGCCCTCGCGGCGGGAACCACCTGCGGAGGCGCTGACCCGGCTGGACGACCTGCGCGCAGCGGCCACCATCGCGCCGATGCCGTTCCGACTCGCGGCGCGCCGCCTCGAGGCCGACTTCGCGGTGCGCGCGGGCCTCACCGCGCGAGCCGCGGATGCGTTCCTCGACCTGCTCGAACGCCCGGACGCGCCCGCCGAATGGAGCCGACACGCCCGCGACGAACTGCGCCACATGATCCGCGACGGGGCGGCCGGCGCCTGGCCCACCCACCTGCTCAACCGCCTGGCCGCCGTGGCGCGTCTCGACCCCCTCGAACAGCTTAACCTGGAGCTGGCCCGGCTCTCCGTCCTCGTCGAATCCGGCGATGCGGCCGCTGCCCGCAGGGTGGCCAAGGCCATTCTCGACGCCCCGCAGGCCGCTCCCGCCGCTCGCAGCACTGTCCTGCTCTCGCTGGCCCGCCTCGCGCTCGAAGCCCGCGATCTCGCGACCATGCGCGAGCACCTCCGCGCAGTGCTCGCGCTGGACGGCGCCCCGCTCACCCATCGCGATGAGGCCGAACGTTTGCTCGCGGATTCGGAACCGGACCGGCCCCGCGACCGGCTCCCTCCCGAGCCCGCACTGCCCCCACCGGCGATCGAACTCTACGTCGCCCCCCATGGCAACGACGCCAATCCCGGCACGCGCGAACGCCCCTTCGCCACCGCCATCGGCGCTCGCGACGCGCTCCGACGCCGGCGCGCCTCCGCGGCATGGCCCGTCGGCGGCGCAACGATCTGGTTGGCCCCAGGGCGGTATCCCGTCCGCACAACCCTCACGCTCGACGCCCGTGACTCGGGCGCGCCCGGCGCTCCCGTCGTCTGGCGCGCGCTCGATCCGACCTCGCCGCCACGGTTCGATGGCGGCCTTCGGGTTCGCCCCTCCTCTCCATCGAGCGATGTCCGTCGCCTCGCCGATTCAGCTGTCGCCGACCGTCTGGTCGAATTCGACTTGGCCGCACATGGCCTCACCAACCTGCCCCCACTGATCCTCGGCGGATACGGCTCGGGCCACGGATTTCGGACCCATCCAACGATCGAACTCTTCGCCAATGGATCGGCGTTGCCCCGCTCGCGTTGGCCCAACGACGCCTGGGCCGCTCTCGCCGCAGCCCATGGCACCCATCCGGTGCTCGCACACGGCCGCCCCACCGGCGCGATGACCGAAGGGATCATCGGCTACGAGGGCGACCGCCCCGCCCGTTGGACCCACGAGCCGGCCCTCCTGCTCCACGGCTACTGGCACCACCGCTGGGCCGATTCCTACGAGCATGTCGCCGCGATCCGCGCCGACGCGCACCGGATCGAACTTGCGCCACCCTGGCACCGCTATGGGTTCAAGCCGGGCGGTCTGTGGGCGGCCGTAAATGCCGTCAGCGAAATTGACCGACCCGGCGAATGGGCAATGCTGCCCGACGCTCGCCGCATCGTCGCGCTGCCCCCCGCCGACGCCGGCACGAACACCGAATGGGTCGTC
Source organism: uncultured bacterium (assembly GCA_938010045.1). Lineage (GTDB taxonomy): Bacteria > Verrucomicrobiota > Kiritimatiellia > PWTM01 > PWTM01 > CAACVY01. Next base: position 3,351 of record CALLFZ010000021.1, on the reverse strand, counting down.
TCCGCCTGCACGGAACCCATGGTGCGCGCCGACAACCTCGCCCATGTCGCCTTCGTTGGCCTCATGTGGGAATACGGCGCCCACGATGCGCTGCAGTTCCGCGCCGCCACGAACCTCTGGATCGCCGGCTGCACGATCCGCCACTTCGCCGGCGATGCGATCCGCCTCGACGGTGGCCTCTCCAACATCGTCCGATCCTGCGATATCGTCTCCATGGGCCGCGGCGGAATCCACGTCACCGGTGGCGACCGTCGCACCCTCACGCCCGGCGCCCACCAGATTCTGAATTGCCACATTCATCACCTCTCGCGCATCCACCCAACCTACACCCCCGCGATCTCGCTGGCTGGCGTCGGCCATCGCATCGCCCACTGCCTCGCCCACGACATCCGCAGCAGCGCCATCCGCGTCGCCGGCAATGATCATCTCGTCGAAATGAACGAGATCTGTCATGTCGTGACCGAATCCGATGACCAGGGCGGCGTGGACATGTGGGGCGACCCCACCTTCCGCGGCAATCGTTTCCTCCACAACTTCTGGCACCACATCGGCCGGCATCCCGGCGAGACAATGACCGCCGAGGTTGGCCGCGCGGGAATTCGCCTCGATGACGCCATCTCCGGTGTGTTGATCCGCGGCAATATCTTTCTGCGCTGCGGCGCCGGCGCCCGAAATGTATTCGGCAGTATCCAAATCCACGGTGGGAAAGATAACGAGGTCGACGGCAATGTCATCGCGCTCGCGCCCGCGGCAGTGAGCTTCTCCCCCTGGAGCGAGTCGCGGTGGCGCGAGTACATCGCAGGCGCGCTCGACCGACCGCAAGTTCATCGAGACCTGTTCCTTCGCCGATACCCCTCCCTTGCGGACCTGCCAGAGCACCCGAACCGCAACTTCATTTTGCGGAACTTTATCTGGCGCTGCGATATGCTCGGCTGGCGGGCCCCGGGCGCCATCCTCTGGGTTCACAACACGGTCTTCTCAGAGTCCGACATACCATTTGTCGCCCCCGAGCAGGGCGATTTCCGCCTCAAACCGGGCCGGCGGGCGCCGGGTTGCCTCGGTCCGGAACCCATCCCATTCGAGTTGATCGGACTGCGCCCCGATCCCGATCGGCCGACAGTGCCGACCAATCTGATCCGCCGCCTGCGTCAACCGCCCGCAGTTGCTCTGCCGGAAGGTTGATACGAACAGCCCCGACGGAATCGCCAGATGTGTCCGAACCGTCGGGACGACGATTCCCTGCACGGTCCGCCGTCGGAGCCGCGAACGTACCCGCCCCCTCGGCACGCGGCCGTTCATGGGGCTTCGCGGATCATCGTCGCGGATCCGTGTGTCCGGACTGTCCCACGACTCCACAGCCCCGCGCCCGGCAGCGCCCGCAGACCTGCACCCGGCCGACTACCCCACGTACGGGCACCGCACACTCGCCCATCGTTTCGATCGCATCCCAGTCCGCGGTTCGGTCCTCACTTTTTCCCATGATTTTCCCATCTTGTCAGCCAATGCCTCGACAGGAGACCAATCGGAATGCTCCCCCCAAACAAGCGGGCATCCCCTTGACGGTGATGCAGTCCCGTTGGTATATCCCCGCATGATTTGAGCAATGAAGACTGGATCTCTTTCGTGGCGACGTGTGAGGGTAATCCCTTTCTCCGGCGTCATGGGGATTGCCCGTCCCGTGTTCGCCCAAATCGCGACCAACACATGGCTCAACCTCAGCGGCGACAACTGGTCCGACGCTACGTGCTGGAACAACAGTCAGCCTGCCGGGCGGAGGGGCGAAAAGCGAATCTGGCGTGCCCGAGGTCCGGCTGGCTGGCCGCGCGGTGGGGGCGATTCTTTTTGACTGAGAAAAACAGGTGGGGTATGCTGCGCTAAGGGTTGAACGATGCGGTATCGGATCGGCGAAGTGGACCGAGAGAATACGGCAGGCGCAATGGAGAGCTGCGGGAGATCGTTCATGAAGAGGATTCGATGTGTCAGGTTGGCGGTTGCGTTGGCGGTAAGCGCAATCGGATCGGTGCAAGCGCAGACGACGAGCACCTGGTTGAACACTGCCGGCGGCAATTTCACCGACAGCGCAAGCTGGAGCAACAGTTTGGTTCCCAACAATGCCGCGTTCTTCACAGTGAACGGACCCTATGCGGTTACGCAGAATACGTCGCTCGTGCTGGGAACGATTCGGCTGCAGGGTAGCGATGTGATCTACCGCGTTCCGGCCGGCCGGTGGCTGTCTGTCACCAATACCGGCGGCGTTGGCGGAAATAGTGACCACGGCCTGAGTCTGAACAATCCGTCTGCCGCCACGCTAGTGATTGAGGGTGGCTACGTGACCAACGCCGGTTTCTACATGGCGAACACGGCCGCAATCATCCTGACCAACAACGGCGTCTTTGTGGTCTTAAGCGGTCAAAGCCGAATCGATCGCAATTCAACCTTCACGCAGGCCAGCGGGGTGTATGACCATCGAACGAACCTCGAGCTTGGATACGACGGGGCCGTCGCGGGCACGGTGGCGGCGATGAACTTCCGCGGCGGCAGCACGCTCATTCGTGGGCACTGGCAGATTGGTGCCCGCGAAACGGGCGTGGTGAACATTGACGGCGGAACGGTGACCAACTGGGCGATTTTGACGGTGGGAATGAAAGCGCCCAGCTTCTATGAATACGCCACCGGCATCTTGAACATCGCCAGCGGCACGCTGATTCACATGCGCGGACTCAATGTTGGAGATGTGGTGTGGACGAACCAGAATCGCGCTCAGTTCACGATCACCGGCGGCCGATATCAGAACATTTCCAACCTCAACATGGTGGTCGGCAATAGTTCGACCGGCGCGCTGCACGTGGCTGGGGGCAACTTCGTCGCGACCAACGGCGCGCTCTTTGTCATCGGCAACAACTCCACCGACACCCCATGGGGCGTCGGATATGTCACGAATTCCGCCGGCACAATGTTGCTGGGCAACGCGCGCCTGGTGAGGGGCCAGTGGGTCATCAACGGCGGAACGGTGGAGCTGAGCGGCACCCTGAGCGTCACCAATTCGGACGGGACGTTGCAGTTGGACAGCGGTCGGCTCACAGTCGGCTCGTTGGTTGTGTCCAATGGCACGGCGCTGACCGTGGGCGACGGGGTCTCGTCCGCGTTGCTGGAGCTGCGCGGTCAAGGCGTCCTCGCCGATGGAATGACGCTGAATAACAATGCGGCGCTGGTGATCACCAACGCCACGACACAGCGGCTGTTTGGAAATATCGGCGGCACTGGGGGGCTTTTGAAACGAGGGGCCGGCTGGATGACGCTCGACGGCATGAACACCTACAGTGGCGGCACCACCTCGGAGGTGGGCATTCT